>NZ_JAUMIS010000001.1:1388290-1929574 GCF_030519635.1 Marinobacter suaedae
CGGCGTGTAGGTGAAGCTGCCGTCGGTGTTGAGCGTCAGGCTGCCGTTGCTGACGTCGGTGGCCAGCGCATAGCTCAGCGTCCCACCACTGGTGGTGCTGTCATTGTCCGCGACCGTGCCGCTCAGGGGGGTGTCTTCGTCCACACCGAAGCTGTCGTCCTGGGCCGTCAGGTCGCCCACCGGGTTGACGGTGACGCTGATCACCTGGCTCTCGACATGACCGTCGTCATCGGTCACGGAGACCGTGAAGCTGTCACTGCCGCTCCAGTTGGCGGAGGGCGTGTAGGTCCAGTTGCCGGCGGCATCAATGCTGGCCGTGCCATTCACACCGTCGGTGGTGACCGTGTAATTCGGGCTGGTCATGCCATCGGCGGTATCCGCGACACTCAGGCTGCCACTGATCACCGTGTCTTCATCGCCACTGCCCGAGGTATCGCCGCTGAACACTGCCGTGTCGTTGATCGGGTTGACGGTGATGGCCACGGTATCGCTATCGGACGCGCCGTTGCTGTCCGTGGACAGGACCGTCAGCGTGTCGCTGCCATTGACGTCGAGATTGCCCTGGTACGCCAGTGATGCCAGGGTGGCGTTGATGTCAGCCAAGGAACCAGAGAGCGTCAGGTCACCCGAGTCGTTGGCTCCTGCCGAGATCGTGGCCGCGCCGGACAGGGTGACATTCACGGTGCCATTGTTGACGGTCAACTGAACGGTGGAGAGATTATTATCGGCGTCGGTGACACTGATGCCGCTGATGGCCAGAGACGTATCTTCATTGACCGTTTGAGCACCGGGGACCGTGTTCACCGGTGCATCGTTGACCGGGGTGATGTCCAGTGTGGCACTGCCGGCGACGGTGGCGGACCCATCGGTGATGCTGTAGCTGAAGCTGACCGAGGTATCGTCGTTGGGGGCCGGGGTGTAGGTCCAGGTGCCGTCACCGTTGTCGGTCAGAAGACCATTGCCACTGGTGATGGCCAGCCCGGTTGCGGTGAGCGAATCGCCGTCGGCATCACTGGCATTGCCCAGCAACTCGGCCTGGGTGATGGTGCGCGCACCGCTGTCTTCAGCAATCGGTGCCAGCGTGACCGGCGAGGTGGTCGGTGCATCGTTTTGTGCCATGACGTCCACGGTCATGGTGTAACTTGAGGCCGAATCGGCCGTGCCATCGTTAACAGAAAAACCGAAGCTGTCGTAGCCGGTACCGTTGGCATCAGCCACCGGGGTAAAAGTCAGGTTACCCGCATCGATATCGGCCTTCGTGATCACCTGGTTCAGGGTGACGTCCACACCGTTGAGCTGCAAAGATCCGGCACTTTCTAAAGAAGTAATCTGAACGCTGGCCAGTGCATCGCCGTCGATGTCACTGAATTTAAAATCAGCTGTCGTAAAGGTATAGACGGTGTCTTCGTTGGTCGTGATGGTATTGTTCGCCGCCGTCGGTGCGTCGTTGACGTTGGTCACGTTGAAATTGAACGTATCCGTGGCTGACGCCGCTCCGTCTTCACCACCATCGGCCAGGGAGAAACCAAACGCGTCCGTGGTCACCTGCGATCCATCGTGGACGAAGATCAGGCGGTTGTTGTCGATGTCATCCTGAGTAAACGAGGAGATCGCCACGCCGGGATTGGTCGTCAGTTCCAGTTGGCCATTGGTCGGCCCGCTGGTGACCGTATAAGTCAGTTCGGCCCCCGCATCGTCGGGATCAGCTCCGCTAAGCATCGCCGAGGTGATGGTTACCTGGCCACCCTCGGCCACTGTTGCTGCCGCATTGGTGCCCACCGTCGGCGCATCATTGACCGACGTGATGGCGATATCACGCGCCTGGGTATTGCTGTTGGCATTACCATCATTGACGGTGAAGCTTACCGTACGAGTCGTTGTGTCCGGATTCTCGCTGGTGTTGTTATAGGTGATTGAGCGGAGTGCCGTTTCATATTGCCCCAACGTGGCACTGCCGGTCAGCGTCAAGGTTCCAGTGGCAGCGTCGAAGGAACCGGTAATGCCGTTTTGATCCGTGAAACCAAGGACGTCTTCGCCACTGATGTATCCTGCGGTAATTTGCACGACGGCCGATTGAATGTTCGTGTCATCTGCATCGGTGATAGCCAGCGTGGAAGTGATCGCGACCGCTCCATCATTCTCCGTATATGACAGCGCCGTATCTTCCAGGGCGGAACCGGTAGGCGCGGCATTGGTGTCGTCAACGACTTCAATAGTGAAGATTTCACTGTAGGTCAGCCCACCTGAATCAGTGACCTGGACCGTAATGGCATGTGATGTCGCGGTCTGGTAATCGATCAGGGAGGCATCCAGAACCGTGATCTCTCCGCTGACCGGATCAATGTCGAAACGGCCACCGGCGTTATCGAGAAGCGTGTAAGTAAAGCTGTCACCAATGTCTGGATCAATGGTCGACAGCGTACCGACCACGGTTCCGTTGACATCAGTATCCAGCACGGAAAGGATCAGTTCCGGGTTGCTCGGTGTGAACCCTGCGCCGCTGGCGTGCCCCACGGTCAGGTTGTTACCGCCGACGCTATCGATGACCCCGCCACTGTCGGACAGATTGTCGAATATCCAGTTCGCAACCAGGCCAGGTTCGTTACTGGGCAGCGTCTCGGAGTAGTGCGTCGCCACTTCCGTGGCTGTGCGCACATCATCGAAGAGCCGAACATCATACAGCGTGCCGTTAAAGTGCTGGAGCGGATCCAAACTGCCGCTGCCGCCGGCGCCGTCCTGCTCCTGACCGAACATCAAGGTTCCGCCCGTCGGAATCGTATCGCCTGCCGATAATCCGGTGCCGCTGTCTACCAACACGCCATCGATGTATACGCTCCAGTCTCCGGCGGTGTTGTCCCAGCTCACAGACAGGGTGTGGCTCTGCCCATCCATCAGGGCCGCGTTGTAATCAATAGCATCCGAATACACTGGAGTACCGGTGCCGATATCGAGCTCAAGCGCGTTCGGGTTATTCGTGTCCGTTGATGACACCGTTTGGATGCTGAGCACATCCCCGGATCCCGTGTTGTAGGAAATAAAAGCCGTCTCGTGATCGGGAGAGGTGTTCTTGCCTTCAAACTGCACCTCTACCGTGAACTGGCTAAGCGGGCTTGGCAGTCCACTGTCGGCGACAAGATACGTATCGTTACCACCGTCCTCATTGAGGCTGATCCCGCCCTGAGTGTTGGATGTGGTTGTCAGGTCGATGGGGGCATCGTTGACCGGGTTCACGGTGACACTGCTACTGGCTGACTCGGCGCTGAACGCGGAGCTTCCGGCGGTCCCGGAGGTGGTAAAATCGATCCTGACATCGTCGATGTACATCAGTGCACCGGTTGCCGGTGCGTCTACTTTAAAGCGGATCGTCGTGTTGGCCGCAGCATAGGCGCTGATATCAAAGGATTCGAAAGACCCCACGTTTCCCACGTAGTTGTCTTGATTGATGTAGTATGTCTGCAGTGGGTTCCAGTTGGCGCCGTCGAATATCTCAAGGATAACCGTGCCGGTTTCGACGTTGTAGCTCTCCTCATAGGTAAAACTCAACGTTGCCGAGGTCGCTCCGCTTAGATCGACCTCGCGCTCAATGGAGG
The DNA here is from genome assembly GCF_030519635.1 of Marinobacter suaedae. Classification (NCBI taxonomy): domain Bacteria; kingdom Pseudomonadati; phylum Pseudomonadota; class Gammaproteobacteria; order Pseudomonadales; family Marinobacteraceae; genus Marinobacter; species Marinobacter suaedae. Next base: position 1,391,881 of record NZ_JAUMIS010000001.1, read on the forward strand.
TACCATTGTTCAGGCCAATCTGCAGGTACGAACCATCGACCACCGAGCCCGCGCTGCTAATGGAGATATTGGCGCCAGTAGTCTGCCAAGAGTCACTCCAGTTGACACTGCCATTGTTGCCGCTATAGCCGTTCTCAAAGGAATCCAGGACAAAGGTGGTGCTCAAATCCATCGTGCCACCGGCCGTGCCGGAGGTCTGATCCCAGGCTTGAAAGGTGATGCCGTCGGTAACCGTACCGTTCCAGTCCGCATCTGGCACGAAGCGCACCGAGGTGTTGGCGTCGGCTGCCAGCAGACGAGCCGCTGAACTGTCTACCGCGCCAAAGGCGATCCAGTTGGTGCCGCCGTCGGTGGTGTACTCCCAGGTACCGTTGCTGTCGTCGACGGCAATGACTGCGATGCCATCAACCCCACCGCCGGGGCCGGGGGGATGGGTGATCTGGCCCGCGATGAGGTCGGTAACCAGGGTGCCGTTATTACTGACCGGGTCTTCGTCAATGGTTTGTAAATCGTTCGCACCGTTCAATGTCGGCAGAATGTTCTGCCACTGGCTCTGCTGACTTTCGCTGATGGCGACGGTCGCTTCGATGTCACCGGCCTGATATTCCAGATCCCAGTCGCCGCCAAGGCTTTGGTGACCGGTCAAGTCATCGGAGGCCGCAACGTCGGCCTGGGTCAATTCGCTGATTTCATTGATCAGGCCTTTACCGGACTCGGACGCTGCCAGGTCACAGCCATAGAAAAGAATGTCTGCGTCGGAATCCAGGTACTCTGCCCAGGATTGCAGCTGGCCTTGATAGGAAAGCAGATTCTCGTTACTGAGCTGACCGCTGCCCAGATCAACGGCGCCATCAGAACCGTGAGAAATAATGTGGATGGCGTCTACCGCCTGATAATCCTGCAACGTTGCGGTTATCTGTTCGATGCCATCGCGGTTATTGTCGAGCAGGATGACTTCCAACCGGCGATCGTCATCGCTCTCAGAGAGCATGCCATCGACCAGTTGCTGGTAGTCGGGCGTATCGGTATCCACAAAGACCAACTCGGTACGAACAGAGGTCTCCGTCGCAGGCGAAGTTACTTCTTGATCCTGGGGGCTTAGCTCCGAGGGTTCGCTTTGGGTCTGTTCTTTTGCCAGCTGGGCACGCTGTTTTTCAAGCACTGCGGCCGTGTCGTCCAGCAACGTGGCCAGGGAATCGTCGGTAGCCGGATTATCAGCGGCCCCGGCAAACATATCCGCCGAGAACAGCATCCGTGGCTCAAGAGCCTCGATGAGTGGGGCGCCGCGTTTTTTTTGTTTTTTATCCATCAGGTGCCTAACTCCATCTGAGACCCCTTTCCGTCAACACTGAACTCAGCGCTCGGCCAATTCCGGGTAACAAGCCATCGGCTTGAAGGTGGCTGTCGAATCAAGGGCTGCGACCGTATTTTGTAACTGGTCGGATAGATCGGTTTTGCCGGACACAGCCATTTCCAGCCAATATTCCTGGACGTCTTTTCTGTCCGGCAGAAGCTCCGTTTCGAAGCCCAACAGACCAAGCGCATCCTGACGTTTCTCTGCGAACGCTCGCTTACTAAAGTACCCCAGACCTACACGGCCCTTATGCTCGCCCCCGGCCAGAACGAATCGGTCGGTAATGCCTGCTTGATCAAGGCGGGCCAGTAATTCGTCAGCGTCCTGAGAGTTGGAGGGCTCCACCGCGAGCACCTGATAGCCTGCCGTTACGTTGTTACTGACCGAGCGTAACTGCAACTTTTCTGTTGCTTGTTCAAGCCTTTCGGCAAGCCCTTGAGCAGTGGCTTCGTCTTCGACGGGGCCGATGCTGTAACAGCTTTCTGGCGGATACTCGTCAGCGACCTCGACGGGAGCCCCACTCTCCGCAGCCTCGGCAACCTGTTCGGGCTCATCCAGAGACGGCGGTAAAAAGCTCAACTGACACCGTAGGCCGGCAGGGATTTGATAATCGGGATTGGGCAGGCTTAAGCGAACACCGAAGGTGCCGCTGGCAGCATCAGCAACACGATCGACTCGCTCAACCGTTGCACGGTATTCGGCTGAGGTCCCATAGCCCGTGCTCACCTCCGCCTCCATACCCGGCGAGATCTGCTCCCAATAATCCACCGGCACGATGACCTCCACATGCAGGGGATCTAATTGAGCAACACGAACCAGAGGATCGTTTTCCACAAACTCACCCACCGATTTGAAGCGTTCCATGACCACGCCCGCGACGGGGCTGCGGATACTGCGCTGCATCAGGATCATTTTTGCCCGGTGATATTCAAGCTCTGCAAGGGCCTTCTCATCCTGCTGTTGCCTGACCTGCAGTTCCGCAATGCGCGCTTCGGTTTTCGACTGATCCACATCGTGCTGGGAGATGGCGGATTTACGTAACAGTTCCCGCATACGCTTTTCAGTCAGCGAACCAAATTCGGCACGTTCCTGGTGTAACTCTATGGCCGTATCCATACCGGCTCGAATCCGGGCCAGCTCCAGAGAGGCCCGTTCCACACTCGATTCAAGCTCGACAATGACGGTGCCTTTTTCTACCCGGTCACTGCGATAAACGTGGATGGCATCAACAACGCCGGGTATGGCGCTGCCCACATCGACAATTTCACTGGGCTGCATGACACAGTCCTGGATGGGAATGGCGTGACCAGCTTCTTCCCGTGGATGCTCGTTTGCCTGAACGCTGACGACTGCATTCGTTATCAGAGCGAACAGGAGCGAGACCCGTGCTTTTATTTTCATTCTTATTCTCTCCTGCTGAATACTTGTAGGGTCAGAAATCGAGCCTGCTCAACAGCAGCTGGCGACCACTGCGCAACCATTGGCTGGCCAGAGGCTCAGCGCCATGATCAAAGCGCACGTAGGCGCGCTCTCCCACCCCGGCCACATTGAAACCCTCGGGCAATGACAGATCTACATGAAACACCTCTTCTGCGGCAGAGGTTCCCCCGCTATCGGTCTTCTTTACCGCGATGGCCCCGCCGCCGGCAGTACCCAGGGCTCTGCTGGGCAACACCGTGCTGCCGGCCGGCGTCTCTCGACTGACATGAACCTGCACCGTCTCACTCAACCGTTCGGCAACCCGGACCTCAACTTGCGAGACCTTTTCTCGCACCAGGCCTATCTTCGATTGCGGCACGACCGCCCTCACGATCAGGCGCTCCGGGCTGATCACATAACCGATCAGCTCACCTTTTCGCAGGTGACGTCCGACGAACCTACTTTCGTCAGGCAGCACAAACACACCGGCGACCTGGCTACGCACGATCAGGGAGTCCTGCTGTGTTTTCAGCATCGCCAGCTCGGCTTCAACCCAACGAAGCTCTGAATCAAGCAATTTCGATTTCACGCGCTGATTCAAACGCTCGGCGGCAATGCGAATTTCCAACTCCCGGCGGCGCGCATCCAGTTTTGAAATTTGAGCTTCCAGTGAAAAGGCGCTCATGCGAACCAGAGGTGTATTGGCCTCGACAGGCGTTCCGGGTTCCACCAACACCTCTTCCACCAACCCTTCTGCACCGCTATAGACCAGGGCCTGCTCGGTAACCCAGACAACGCCTTGTGCCTGACTGGTGAGTGATACCGGCACGAGTAACAGAATGGCGCTCACACCACCGATCGTTAGTGCGGAAACTCCCGTAGCCCGTTTACGCCGACCCGCCAGCGACGGCCCTTCGATCAGAAAACGGGTACCACGATAGAGCGGCAGAACAATTTGCGTCCCCATCGCCCAGGCGCCCAGGGCAACCCCGATAAACAGGTATTCTTCCACCAGAAACAGCACGATGACGGCAAGAATGAACAACCGATAGATAAAGGCCGCCAGCCCATACACAGCAAACCAGACTGACTCGCCGGCGGCCGTCACTGGGGAACGAGCGGATTCAATACCAAACAGATAACGCTGAATCAGATACAGGTAGTAGCGGCTTGAGCGGGCATAGAGATTGGGAATTTCAGCCAGATCCTGCAGTACGTAATAACCATCGAATCGCAACAGCGGGTTGGCGTTGAACAGAAGGGTCGAGACAGTACCAATCAACATTGCGTTGAACGCGACGTCGCGCACCAGACCAGGCTCAACGGCCAGCCATACGAACAGCGCCAGTGCAGCGATGAATAACTCGACCAGTACACCTACCGCGCCGACCAGTGCCCGTTTGTACTTGTCACGTATCTCCCACGCTGCAGAGGCGTCCACATACGGCACCGGCGCAAAAACCAGAAGTGTTATCCCCATTTCATGCACTTCGCCCCCCCACATTTTCACCGTAAAGGCGTGGGCAAACTCATGCACTATTTTGATAACCACAAAGGTCAGCAGCATCAGAACAAGGTTGGCCGGTAACAGGATATCCCGGTTTACCGATGCGCTGATTTCGGGAATATTTGTCAGACCCAGAAGGCCAGCTAAACCAACCAGGAGTATCCAGACGACCACTCCGGCTCTGGAAAACACCGGGCGAATCCACGGCATGAGGCGATTCAGAATCGTGTCGGGATCCAGCAACGGAATCCGGATCGCCAAGGGGTTCATGAAGGCTCGTTGCCTGCGAAGACGGCGCTCATCCTGAAAACGGTTAAAGAATTCCTTGGCCTCGGCCGGCAATTCACTGCGCAGAAGATCCATCGCGAACAACTGCGTCAGAATCAGCACGATGTCATCCTGGGTCGGCGCATCCTCACCCAGAACGATCCTTATCCTGTGGTGGATTTCTTCCACCGTGAGTTCGCCGTCGAGTCGACCAACAAACTCATAAGCCGGTGCGCTGAAACGGAGATGACGACTGTTGGATTGATCGCGCAACAGGTACCAGCGTTCACCACGGTATTGCTGGGAGTGGGTTCTTACGTGCTGACGCAGCCTGGGCCGCAACCCGGCAAGTAAAGGCCAATGGGGATTTTGGGATGCCACGGTCATTTGTCGTTCTCCCCTCAGGCCGCCCAGAACCAGAGACGGACTCGATCAACGATCGAGTGAGTCCAGATCCACAGCAAACTGCGTTGTCCCATATCCACCTTGGCCACACCCCGCATTCCCGGGCGCAGCATAGGTGCAGGCTGTTCCAGCGAGGCTTCGACCCGGAAAAAGTTTCGTGAATCACTGGAGACCGCTACCGGCACGACTTGATCAATGACAAGGTCAAAGGTGGTTTCAGGTAGCGCCGAGATGATCAGACGCCCCGTCTTGCCTTTTTCCACGCCCGCCATATCCCGCTCATCCACTTCCAACACCACTCGATAACTCTCCAGCGGCGCAACTTCATACAGCACCTCGCCAGTCTCAACCGGCGCCCCGACCGATTGGCTCAAGTCACCAGTGACCACGACACCATCGAAAGGCGCGCGCAGTTGTGTTCGTTTTATCCGCTCTTCGACCAGTTGGATTTCAGCGTTCACCTGGTCAAGCTGGGCACGCAAGACACTGAGCGTAACCCGCTCGCTCTCGGCCAGCGCTTCCTGATACTCGGTTTGGAGTTTGTTGTACTCGCTCTGCCATTTTTGACGTTCAAGCTGCAGATCGCGATCATCCAGCAAGGCTATCGACTGGCCTTCCGTGACCACATCACCCGCCCGGACCCCAGCGCTTTTCACATAGCCGTCTTGTGGCGACACCAGGACCTGACGAACGGCACCTTCGATGCTGGCCGGCGAAGTCATCTCGTAAGTTCCGTCCACCAATGACAAGGCACCGAACAACACCAGTGCCGTCAGCATCACCACCTTTAACCTCATGAATGATGTGCCAAAGACACTTGCGGCTGATTCCTTGAATGCTTCAATGCCTTTCAACCAGAAGGAACGCTCATCCTGAATTTTCGACTCCAACGCGGGGCCGACGACAGCGACCAGGGACTGACACAAAGCGACCGTTTCCTCGTCAAAGGGGTCCTTCAGATCGCGTTCCAGCGTCACAGCCCCGATAACCTTTGATCGCCCTCGTAACGGGATTGTGCAAACAGCGACACTTTGCGGCTGATTCGCCAATTCGGCATGGGCCCTGGAGACCACCGAGTTCTGACCCGGAATGGTGGGCCATATCATGGCAATGCCTTGGTCCACAGCCTCTTCCATGGCCGCTTCTGTTCTTCGCACCATCTGGGTCCGTGGATCAAAGCTGGCCATATGAGACATCGCCTGAAGGCGGACAGGCAGCCCCTGACGAAAACCGATACTGACTCGTTCGCAGCGGAATTGATTCGCGAGCTGATTGACTGTCTCAATCGCCGCTGTATGGGAGGAGGGATGTCGGAGAATAGCGGTCATCGCCCTTAAGGCAAAAGTACCTGCTTCTCGCTGTGCGATTGAATGCTGCTGCACCAGCGTTTTCATCCACAGGCCACCCCACTGGAGCAACTGCAATACTGCTTTCTGTTGGGCCACAGAGCGAGGCGAGATCAGAACTGCGACGACGGCTACCGGCTTATTATCAACAAAGAACGGAGTGGCGATTAATTCACAAACCCGCTGTTTGTCTGGCCCGTAATGCTGCTGGGAGCGAACCACGCTTCGATTGCCCGCCAGTGCCTGGGCAGCGGCATCCACCAGAAGAGATTCCCCCTCACCCTTCTCGGGCCACCAGGAAACAGCCGCACCCAGACGCTTGGAGTTTTCCGGCAAGTAGAGTGCGCCGCGGATAAGGCCTGTCACCATCCGGCACTGCCAAGCTAGCCATTTACGGGCCAATTCAGCCGAAACCTTGTTGGCACTTGGGTTCCCGTCTACACGGGGGCTGGAATTCGCCGGCACCCGATCAAAGGCTGGAGCCTCGACAAACTCAGGAGTCTTCCGCTCTTCGGAGCGTTTATCTGCATGCCTTGCCGGTGTTAGTACGCTGTTGGACATAAACCATTCTTCCACTGAACCAAGTTCAGTATGGCCTGCCGATACTCCTTAAACTTTGTTAATTGTGTAAACATATGTTTACTTTAAATACACACATGATTTTTATATATTTTCCAAGTGTTTACGCACGATTTTTCCTTCACTGTCGTTGCTCTGGAATGAAATCCTCAGCCCAGACGCCTCAAATCTTTCCGACAACTGTGACAATCAGTTTAATAACGTGGGGCTTGTGGCCGGACTACCCGGCCAGGATTTATGTCGCGGTAGAGTTTTAAGAAGAAAAAGCGGGATTCGTGGAACGCGCCAAACGCTCAGCAGCAGAAGTTCCTTTCGGAAACCGGGAATTCGGGATTACGTGTTACAGAAACTGCTCCGGGAATCCGGGCATGACCGGTCCCGGACTTTTGTCTTGCACGGGAGGTACCACCCCCTGTTCAAACAGCTGCATGTAGGCATCATCGAATACCTCACGCAGGATGGCAGCACGGGGGTTGGCCAGTGAGAACAACCAGGCCCCGCTTCTTCGCCGCACGTGCACTTCAGTGAACAGTTGCTTCTCCTCCTCTGACAGTATGTCGCGGACAGGTGAACGGTAATCCAGCAGGTAATCGCCTCTTTTCAACTTGAGCATCTCAACAGCCGCTCTGTGATTCGGCGCTTCGGTAACCCGGATACCTTCAGCCGCCTTAAGCCATCCAAGCAACCCGTTATAGGTATATCCAGAAATCACTATGACCGTTTTACCCTTTAGTTCATCAAAGTGGGTCAACGGTTCGTTATTGCTCAAGCTCCACGCACAGAGAAAAAAACTGAATGGACTTGCCCAGCTTTCAAGGATTTGCCCTTTTAGGCTGGGGATGTTGGTCATCCCAGGCCAGACATCAATCTCGCCATTTTTCAGGTAGAGATAGGCACGGGATGTGGGCAGATAAACAAATTCCGGAACGTAACCCGCTTGCTCTACCAAGCGCCGGGTAATGTTGATAAAAATTCCAGCCGGTTCTCCTTGCGGAGAACGATAGGTGAGAGGCGGAAACTCCACATAGGCAATGCGGAGCAATTTGGAATTACCTCCCGCTTGAGCAGCCAATGCGGTGCCCGAGATAAGGGAGGCGAACAATCCCAAGCACAGAATAAAGTGCCGGAAAGACTTCCGCAGAGGAGAGAAGTTACAGCGGTTATTCATGAACATCTGGTTGTTATTGGATGCGACCAAGAGTACCAGACTTGAATTTTTGTGCACCAATAACCGCTGAAAACTGTGAGCTTCGACGTCAGATCTGGCTCACCACCGCAAACAGGCCAACGCCGCCCATCACCAGGGTGTAGGGAAATGCCATGACCACCATCCGGCCGTAGGACAACCGAACCAGGGGTGCAATTGCCGATGTGAGCAGGAACAGGAAGGCCGCCTGACCATTTGGCGTCGCCACGCTCGGCAGATTGGTTCCGGTGTTGATCGCCACCGCCAGGTTACGGAAATGCTGCTCGCTGATAACTCCCGCTTCCAGTGCCTGCTTCACTTCGCTGATATACACCGTCGCGACGAACACGTTGTCACTGATCATCGACAGCACGCCGTTGGCAATAAAGAACCAGCCCGGCTGAACATCTTCCGGCAGACTCAGCACCAGATCGATGATTGGCTTGAACAGGTGCTGTTCGTGGATCACGGCTACGATGGCGAAGAACACCACCAACAGGGAGGTGAACGGCAATGACTCCTGGAACGCCTTACCAATCTGGTGCTCGTCGGTCACCCCGGTGAACGAGGTAATCAGGATAATGACCAGCAGGCCGATCAGACCCACTTCTGCCAGATGGAAGGCAAGACCAATAACCAGTACCACAGCCGCCAGGGCCTGGACCCAGAGGGCTGCCTGATCCGCCTTGGTGCGCTTGGTGCGCTCGTTTTCAGCAAACTCTTCGAGTACTCGGCGGACCGGCTTCGGTAAACGGGTGCCATAGCCAAACCAGCGAAGCTTTTCCAACGCCCAGCAGGTTGCCAGGCCGGCCAGCAATACCGGGAAACTGACCGGCAGCATGGCCTGGAAGAAATCAGCAAAGTTCCAGCCAACCACTTTGGCAATCAACAGGTTCTGGGGCTCGCCCACCATGGTGGCAACACCACCCAGGGCGGTACCAATAGCACCGTGCATCAGCAGGCTGCGGAGGAAAGCCCGGAAGTTCTCCAGGTCTTCACGGTGCAGCTCAATCACATGCTCATCGCTCTGTGCATTGTGGTCGTTGTGGTGATACCCCTTGCCGGAAGCCACCTTGTGGTAAACGGAATAGAAACCCACCGCCACACTGATGATCACCGCTGTTACCGTCAGGGCGTCCAGGAACGCTGACAGGACTGCCGCCGCGGTACAGAACAACAGCGACAACGCCGACTTGGAACGGACACCCACCAGAATCTGGGTAAACGTGACCAGCAACAGGTCTTTCATAAAGTAGATACCCGCCACCATGAACATCAGCAGCAGGATAACCGGGAAGTTGGCCAGCACCTCGTGATACACCGCATCCGGAGAGGTCATGCCGATCAGCAGGGATTCAACGGCCAGCAGTCCACCGGGCAATAGCGGATAGCACTTCAGTGCCATGGCGAGGGTGAAGATGAACTCGCCAACGAGCACCCAACCGGCAACACCAGGGCCAAGGGTCCAGACAACCAGCGGGTTAATAATAAGAAAAAGGATGATCAGCTGTTTGTACCAGCCGGGGGCATTGCCCAGAAAATTAGCGGTAAACCCGCCCAGAACGGTGGATGGCATGACGAAATCACTAGTGGGTAGTTAAACAGGCGCGCGCATCATAGCAGATAGTTTCCATAGGTAGAGATCCGGTTAGTACAAGTCACTACAAAATAAACACACAAGCTCGCAGTTCACTGTCAAACCGTCACGCACACAGCTGATGCATGAGCACTGTAGGAAGGGGACCTCTAACTGTGGCGGTTTGGCGTATGGTCGAAGATCAGTTCGAGAGTTTTGTGGCAGGGATTCCCAACCCCTGGGGACTGGTCGAGTGGAACCGGGAATCCGAAAATGGTGTGTGACTTTATCGGTGAGTCCAGCGGTCTGGAGAGTGAAAGAGACATCATCAGGTCCGGGGATGACCAGGGTATCTCCGCAGACAATCAGAAACAGCCAGATCGAAGGCGGTTGAGGCTCACTTCACCGGTGAGCCACTGGCCAGTAGTCGAGGGAACTACCAATGGGAGAATCGTTCGACATCCTGACTCGAGAGTGGTGCAGCGGAAGACGAAGTCCCCCACAACAGGCCAAAAGCCAGCAAACTGTTTTTGATGGTATTCAGTTGAAACATCACAACGCTCCTTGTTGATTAAGCCCGGCCATCCCTGCCGGGCAACAGATTCGAAATCTCAGAGGGAAAATAACTCGGCACTAACCGAAGATTGACCTTATTCTACCGTCACACTCTTGGCTAGGTTCCGTGGCTGATCCACATCCGTACCTTTCAATACCGCCACATGGTAGGACAGCAACTGAAGCGGGACGGTGTAGACAATCGGCGCCGTGATCTCGTGCACAGGAGGAATCTGCATCACATGGATGTTTTCCTCTTCCTGAACCTCAGCATCCTTGTCGGCAAAGACAAACAGTTCTCCACCGCGGGCCCTGACTTCTTCGAGGTTGGACTTGAGCTTTTCCAGCAGTTCATTGTTCGGTGCCACAGTGACAACCGGCATTTCGTTGTCAACCAGCGCCAGAGGCCCATGCTTCAGTTCGCCGGCAGGGTACGCCTCCGCATGAATGTAGGAAATCTCCTTTAGCTTCAGAGCCCCTTCAAGGGCAACCGGGAACTGGGAGCCCCGCCCCAGGAAAAGGCTGTGATGCTTGTCCATGAAGGCCTTGGACAACTCGGCGATCTCACCATCCAGAGCCAGTACATTTTCAACCTGTCCGGGCAACTCGTGGATGGCCTTTACGATTTCCGCCTCCCGCTCGGCAGAGAGTCCATTATGACGGGCCAGTGCCACGGTAAAGATCAGCAGGGCTGTTAACTGGGTCGTGAATGCCTTGGTGGACGCTACGCCAATTTCCGGCCCGGCCTGCGTCATGATGACCAGATCGGATTCCCGCACCAGGGAACTGCCTGGCACGTTGCAGATAGCCAGGGCAGCTCGGAATCCCGCCTTTTTGGCCTGACGCAGGGCCGCGAGGGTATCGGCCGTTTCACCGGACTGGGAAATACAGAGGAACAGCGTGTCTTTCTGAATGACATGCTTGCGGTAGCGGAATTCAGAAGCCACTTCGACAGAACAGGCAACCCCAGCCAGTTCTTCGATCCAGTAACGAGCGACCATACCGGCATGATAACTGGTGCCACAGGCAATGATCTGGACGTGGTTGACGTCCTTCAACAAGTTGGCCGCCTCGGTGCCAAGGGCTTGTTCCAGTACCCGACTATCGGTGATTCGGCCTTCCATGGTGGCCTTGATCACTTTCGGCTGTTCGTAAATTTCTTTCAGCATGTAATGCCGGTACTCGCCTTTATCGGCAGAGTCTGCACCATGCTCGAATCGCGTAACCTTGCGCTCGACCGGCGTGCCCTCGCGATCGTGGATGGTCACGCCTTCCCTACGGATATCCGCAATATCGCCTTCCTCGAGGAAAATAAACCGGTCTGTTACCGGCAGCAAAGCCAACTGATCGGAGGCGATAAAATTCTCACCAATGCCAACGCCAATCACCAGCGGGCTGCCCTCACGACAAACCACCAGATGGTCTGGCTCGTCAGAATGAACAACGGCGAGCGCATACGCACCACGCAGGCGGCTGATGGCTGCTTTTACAGAGTCGTAAACCTTGCCGAGCTGCCGATAGTGTTTCTCGATGAGGTGAACCACCACTTCCGTATCGGTCTGCGAGGTGAACTCAAAGCCTTCAGCCTTCAGCTCCTCACGGAGTTCCTGGTAGTTCTCGATGATCCCATTGTGGACTATGGCCAGGCGGTCGCCGGACATGTGGGGATGGGCATTGAGTTTCGAGGGTTCACCGTGGGTCGCCCAACGGGTGTGGGCAATACCGACATGACCGGTTAGTGGGTTTGACTCGACAGCGTCCGCAAGGGAGGCAACCTTGCCCACTTCCCGGGCACGCTGGACGGAATTCTCGCCATCGACGACCGCCATGCCAGCAGAATCATAGCCGCGGTATTCCAAGCGGCGCAGACCCTCCAGCAGAATTCCCTGAACGTCCCTTTCCGAAACTGCCCCTACAATGCCACACATGCTGCTTTCACCTGTCTTTAAGAACCTGTTTAATCTTTGGTCGGACGTTCCCAGCCCGAAATATTTTTCTGGCGCCCCCGTGCGACGGCCAGCTCACCATCAGCCACATTTCGCGTGATGGTGGAGCCCGCCCCGATGGTCGCGTCAGTTGCTACTTCTACGGGCGCTACGAGCGAGGTGTTTGAACCAACAAACACACCGTCGCCGATGATCGTCTGATGCTTGTTAACACCATCATAATTGCACGTGATGGTGCCTGCACCCACATTCACATTACGACCCAGTGAGGCATCCCCCACGTAACTGAGGTGATTGATCTTGCTGCCCTCACCCACAATGGCCTTTTTCGTTTCAACGAAGTTACCGACCTTGGTTCCGGCGGCCAGTTCGGTACCCGGACGGAGCCTGGCAAACGGTCCGATCTCCGCATTGGCGCCAACGCTGGCACCTTCGATCACACTGTTTGCCTTGATGCTGGCGCCCTCGGCGATTCGAGCATCCTTGATGACACAGTTGGGACCGATAGACACATCGTTACCCAGTTCCACCAGGCCTTCGAACACCACGTTGATATCGATCAGGATGTCGTTGCCAATAGTCAGTTCGCCCCGCACATCGACTCGGGTTGGATCAGCCAGGGTGGCACCTTCAGTCATTAACCGCTCCGCTTCTTTGCGCTGATACCAGCGCTCGAGCTCCGAGAGTTGCAGACGGTTATTCACCCCCTGCACTTCAAACTCATTGGCGGGCTGGGAAACCGACACGTCAAGGCCATTCTGAACCGCCATGGCGATGATATCGGTGAGGTAGTATTCGCCCTGGGCATTGGCATTGGAAAGGCTTGGAAGCCAGGATTTGAGATGCCGGGCAGACACTGCAAGGATACCGGTATTGACTTCCTGGATGGCCTGTTGCTCAGCGCTGGCATCCTTTTGCTCAACAATTTCTACAACCTTACCCAATTCATCGCGAACGATACGGCCATAACCCTGGGGATCGTCCAGCGTGACCGTCAGCAGGCCCAGCGTCTGTTCATCCAGCGTAGCGACCATCGGGGCCAGAGTTTCTTCTTTAATCAGAGGCACATCGCCATACAGAACAAGCACACGCGCGTTGTCCGGCAATTCGGGCAACACCTGAGCGACCGCATGACCGGTACCCAGCTGCTCTTCCTGAACGGCCCAGTGAACATTGCGTCCGTCAGAAGCTTCGCGAACCTTTTCCGCTCCGTGCCCGATTACCGTATGAATCTTGTCCGCGCCAAGCTTTTCTGCCGTTTCAATCACATGGTGGAGCATGGGTTTACCAGCGACTGCATGGAGTACCTTCGGTAGGGCCGATTTCATTCTCGAACCCTGGCCGGCTGCCAGAATCACTACGTGTAAGGGCTTGGTGGACAAACGTGCCTCCAGTCTTTCCTGTTGCTCTCAAAATAAAAAAAGCCGCTTCCTGGTCCACTGTAAAGTCCGCTGATAAAACGGTAATACAGTGTTTCAGGGTGCGGCTTTTGTCTTCGGTTACTCCGAAATCAAAACGCTTAGCGCATTTTGTTCCGCAGCTGCTGGATGGTGCGAAGCTGTGCCACAGCTTCGGCCAACTCTGCAGCGGCACGGGAGTATTCGAATTCACCGGTTTTGTTGGCAAGTGCCTTCTCGGCTTCTTTCTGAGCCTCGAGTGCAGCCGCTTCGTCCACATCTTTTGCACGAACCGCTGTGTCCGCCAACAAAGTTACCAGATTGGGCTGAACTTCCAGATACCCGCCAGACACGTAAAGAATCTCTTCTTCACCGCCCTGCTTGATAATCCGAATAGGACCTGGCTTCAGCTCTGTCAGCAGCGGAGTGTGACCCGGGGCAATACCCAGGTCACCTTCAGAGCCCGCTGCGATCAGCATTTCAACCAATCCGGAATAGATCTTTGTTTCGGCACTTACCACGTCACAATGCACGGTCATACCCATGTCAGTTGCCTCTTTGATCGATCCGGAAAATCGGTGCTAAGGCTGATTTTACTCGCCTTTGCTCTTCATTTCCTTCGCTTTCTCGACCGCTTCCTCGATGCCGCCAACCATGTAGAACGCCTGCTCAGGCATGTCGTCATAGTCGCCGTTGAGGATGCCCTTAAAGCTGCTGATGGTCTCCTTCAGGGACACGTACTTACCGGGAGAACCGGTGAATACTTCAGCAACGTGGAACGGCTGGGACAGAAAACGCTCGATCTTACGGGCACGGGCTACAGTCAGCTTGTCTTCTTCTGACAGCTCGTCCATACCCAGGATGGCGATGATGTCTTTCAGTTCCTTGTAACGCTGCAGGTTGGTCTGCACGCCACGGGCAACTTCGTAGTGCTCCTGACCGATGATCAGCGGGTCCAGCTGACGAGAGGTGGAGTCCAGCGGATCGATCGCCGGGTAGATACCCTTGGAGGCGATGTCACGGCTCAGTACTACGGTCGCGTCCAGGTGGGAGAACGTCGTCGCCGGAGACGGGTCAGTCAGGTCGTCCGCCGGTACGTATACCGCCTGGATGGAGGTGATGGAACCGGTCTTGGTGGAGGTAATACGCTCCTGCAGCTCACCCATCTCCTGGGCCAGGGTCGGCTGGTAACCTACCGCGGAAGGCATACGGCCCAACAGTGCAGATACCTCGGTACCCGCCAGGGTGTAACGGTAGATGTTGTCAACGAACAACAGTACGTCACGGCCTTCGTCACGGAACTTCTCAGCCATGGTCAGGCCGGTCAGAGCGACACGCAGACGGTTTCCGGGGGGCTCGTTCATCTGGCCGTAAACCATGGCCACTTTATCCAGAACGTTAGACTCCTTCATTTCGTAGTAGAAGTCGTTACCTTCCCGGGTACGCTCACCAACACCCGCGAATACGGAGAGACCGGAGTGCTCTTTCGCGATGTTGTTGATCAGCTCCATCATGTTTACGGTTTTACCTACACCGGCACCACCGAACAGGCCAACCTTACCACCCTTGGCGAACGGGCAGATCAGGTCAATAACCTTGATACCGGTTTCCAGCAGGTCCGCAGAAGCAGACTGATCCGCATAGCCCGGTGCTTTACGGTGGATAGCCCAGCGCTCTTCCTCACCGATGTCGCCCTGCTCGTCGATGGGACGACCCAGAACGTCCATGATACGGCCCAGAGTCTGGGTACCGACCGGTACGGAGATAGGTGCGTTGGTGTTGGTTGCGGTCAGGCCACGCTTGAGGCCTTCGGTGCTGCCCATGGCGATGGTACGTACAACGCCGTCACCCAGCTGCTGCTGGACTTCCAGAGTTGTGTCGCCACCTTCAAGCAGCAGTGCGTCATATACTTTTGGCACGGAGTCACGTGGAAATTCCACGTCGATAACCGCGCCAATGATCTGAACGATTTGTCCGCTACTCATGCTCGGTTCCTCGTTATCTTAATAGTCAATAAAACCAGTTGGATCGTGGGCGGGATCAGACCGATGCCGCGCCGCTCACAATCTCCGAAATCTCTTGGGTGATCGCTGCCTGACGGGCTTTGTTGTACGCCAACTGAAGCTCGTCAATGATGCTGCCAGCGTTATCGGTAGCGCTCTTCATGGCAATCATCCGTGCAGCCTGCTCACAAGCCAGATTTTCAACCACGCCCTGGTAAACCTGGGACTCGATGAATCTCGGCATCAGGCCTTCAAGAATCTGCCTGGCGTCCGGCTCGTAGATGTAATCCCACTGGTTCTTGATTTCGTCGTCTTCGCTCGGAGGCAGGGGCAGTAGTTGCTCCACCTTCGGGCTCTGGGTCATGGTGTTCACAAACTCGTTGGAAACAAGATACAGACGATCGATCTTGCCTTCTGAGAACGCGTCCAGCATAACCTTGACGTTGCCGATGAGCTTGTCTGAGCTTGGGTTGTCACCCAGGTGGGTCAATGCCGCAACGACATTGCCGCCATAGCTCCGGAAAAAGGACGCGCCTTTCTGACCGATCGCACAAAGATCAGCCTCCACGCCTTTCTCGTTCCACGCTTTCATTTCGCGGACAAGCGCTTTGAACAGGTTGATGTTCAGACCACCACAGAGGCCACGATCAGTTGACACCACGATGTAGCCGACGCGCTTAACGTCACGCTCCACCATAAACGGGTGCTTGTACTGAGCATTCGCCTTGGCAATGTGCCCGATCATCTGACGCATCTTATCGGCATACGGACGAGTTGCCTGCATGCGATCCTGAGCTTTACGCATCTTACTCGCCGCAACCATTTCCATGGCGCTGGTGATCTTCTGCGTGCTCTTGATGCTTGATATCTGGTTACGTATTTCTTTGCCGACGGCCATAACTCACTGCCTTCTCAAGTTAGACACTCGTTGCTACGAAACTGGCCTGCAACCGGGGTTGCAGGCCTGCTTTCTTACCAGCTCTGAGTGGTCTTGAATTTCTCCAGTGCAGCTTTCAGGCCGGCAGCGATTTCGTCGTTGAAATCGCCCTTAACGTTGATCTTGTCCAGCAGTTCTTTCTGCTCGGAACGCATCCAGTCCAGGAGCTGCGCTTCGAACTTAACCACTTTCTCGACATCAACGTCGTCCAAGAAGCCTTCGTTGGCTGCAAACAGAACCGTACCCATCTCAGCCACGGACAGCGGGCTGTACTGGTTCTGCTTCATGAGTTCGGTAACACGCTGACCGTGCTCGAGCTGCTTACGGGTTGCTTCGTCAAGGTCGGAAGCGAACTGGGCAAACGCGGCCAGTTCCCGGTACTGAGCCAGGGCCAGACGGATGTTACCGCCGAGCTTTTTCATGATCTTGGTCTGGGCTGCACCACCAACACGGGATACAGAGATACCTGCGTTCATCGCCGGACGGATACCGGAGTTGAACAGGTTGGTTTCCAGGAAGATCTGACCGTCGGTGATGGAGATTACGTTGGTCGGTACGAACGCAGATACGTCACCGGCCTGGGTCTCAATGATCGGCAGCGCGGTCAAAGAACCGGTCTTACCTTTCACTTCACCGTTAGTGAGCTGCTCAACGTAGTCGGCGTTAACGCGGGAAGCGCGCTCCAGCAGACGTGAGTGCAGGTAGAATACGTCACCCGGGTAGGCTTCACGGCCTGGCGGACGACGCAGCAACAGAGAGATCTGACGGTAGGCTACAGCCTGCTTGGACAGATCATCGTATACGATCAGGGCGTCTTCACCGCGGTCACGGAAGTATTCACCCATCGCAGTACCGGCGTACGGAGCCAGGAACTGCATCGCTGCAGGATCAGCAGCACCCGCAGCAACCACGATGGTGTGGTCCATAGCGCCGTGCTCTTCCAGCTTACGTACTACCGCAGCGATAGAAGACTGCTTCTGACCTACGGCAACGTAGATACACTTTACGCCCGTGTTCTTCTGGTTGATGATCGCGTCGATGGCAACCGCAGTCTTACCGATCTGGCGGTCACCGATGATCAGCTCACGCTGACCACGACCGATGGGAACCATGGTGTCGATCGCTTTCAGACCGGTCTGTACCGGCTCATCAACGGACTGACGAGCGATAACGCCCGGAGCAACCTTCTCAACCGGAGAAGTCAGGTCAGTGCCCAGATCGCCCTTGCCGTCGATCGGGTTACCCAGACCGTCGACAACGCGGCCCAGCAGTTCCGGACCAACCGGTACTTCCAGGATGCGACCGGTGCAACGAACCTTCTGACCTTCGGCCAGATCCTCGTAGTCACCCAGAACAACCGCACCTACGGAATCACGCTCCAGGTTCAGAGCCATACCGTAAGTGCCGTTAGCGAATTCAATCATCTCACCGTACATTACGTCGGCAAGACCGTGGATCAGTACGATGCCGTCAGAAACGGACAGGATCGTACCTTCGTTCTTTGCTTCGGAAGAGATATCGAGCTTTTCGATTCTCTTCTTAATGATGTCACTGATCTCGGATGGATTCAGTTGCTGCATGCCAATATCCTCAAACCTTGTGCTGAAATCAGGAGCCCAGAGTCTCGACCAGCTTTTTCAGCTTTCCGCGTACAGATGCGTCGATGACCAGATCGCCAGTGCGAATGACGGCGCCACCAATCAGAGACTTGTCCAACGACGCTGCGAGTGACACTTTCCGCTCGAGTTTCTCGGACAGTGCCTGGGCGAGCTTCTGTTGCTGTTCGTCCGTCAGCTCAAATGCTGAGGTGACGTCAATGTCAACAGTGCGCTCCAGGTCAGCCCGGTACGTGTTGAAGAGCACTGCAATCTCCGGAAGAAGCGCCAGACGCTGGTTTCCAGCGAGCACCGAGAAGAAATTGCGAACCTGATCGGTCGCCTCTTCGCCGGCAACCTCCAGGATGAGTTCCGCTTTCTTCTGCTCTTCGAGACCCGGATTTGCGAGAAGCCGTCGAATGTCTGCATTCGCAGTGACCTGACCAGCCACGGTCAGCACCTTGTCCCACTCGGCGAGCTGATTCAGCTCCTGAGCGGCGGAAAATGCTGCTTTAGCGTAGGGTCGGGCCAGCGTTCTCAGTTCTGCCATGATGAACCTCGTCGTTTACAGTTCTGCCGCCAGTTTTTCCAACATTTCGTTGTGCTTGGAGGCATCGACAGAGGTTTCCAGGATTTTCTCAGCACCGGCGACAGCAATTGCGGCAACTTCTGCACGCAGAGCGTCACGAGCCTGATTGCGCTCCTGCTCAATTTCGGCCTTGGCCTGCTCAATCAGCTTATCGCCTTCCTTGCGGGCTTCGTCTTTGGAAGCTTCCACAATCTGGGCGGCACGCTTGTTGGCCTCTTCAATCAGGGCTGCTGCTTGCTGCTTGGCTTCACGCAGTTCCTGGGCAGACTTCTCCTGAGCCAGTTCCAGGTCGCGCGCGGCACGATCAGAAGCAGCCAGGCCGTCAGCGATCTTCTTTTGACGCTCCTGCAGTGCGGCCATAATCGGCGGCCACACGTATTTCATGCAGAAGACGACAAAGATAAAGAACGCGATGGCTTGACCAATCATCGTCAAATTAATGTTCACGTCTTCACCTCTCGCCTGTTTCGTTCAGAATCATTGACCGGGGTCGGGGCCCCGGTGACAGACTCAATTAACCGGCGATCTGGCCGACAAACGGGTTGGCGAAAGTGAAGAACAGAGCGATACCAACACCGATCATGGTTACGGCGTCAAGCAGACCAGCAACGATGAACATTTTAACCTGCAGCATCGGGGTCATTTCCGGCTGACGCGCAGCGCCTTCCAGGAATTTTCCACCGAGGATACCAAAGCCGATTGCAGTACCCAGGGCGCCCAGGCCGATCAGCAGTGCAACAGCAATAGCGGTCATTCCAACTACAGTTTCCATGATAACTCCTAGTTTCAGTTAAGTTTCAATTTAAGGGGTTAGGGTTTAAAAACTACGTCTCAATGGTGTCCGATCAGTGACTGTCTTCGTGAGCCATGCTCAGGTACACGATCGTCAACATCATGAAGATGAATGCCTGCAGGGTGATGACCAGAATGTGGAAGATCGCCCAGGGTACAGACAGTGTCCACTGCGCCCACAACGGCAGCAGCGCAATCAGGATGAAGATCAGCTCGCCGGCATACAGGTTACCGAACAGACGCAGAGCCAGGGAGATCGGCTTGGCGATCAGACTCACGCCTTCCAGCAGCAGGTTTACCGGAACCAGCAGGATCTTCAGGAACAGGTTGTCAGAAGAGAACGGGTGCAGGGTCAATTCGCCCAGGAAGCCACCCACGCCCTTCACTTTCAGGCTGTAGTAGATGATCAGAGCGAACACGGACAGGGACATACCCAGAGTCACGTTCACATCCGTGGTCGGTACCACCTTCATGTACTCAAGGCCCATCATATGGAACAGCTGCGGCAGGAAGTCTACCGGCACCAGGTCCATCAGGTTCATCAGGAAAACCCAGCAGAAGATGGTCAGTGCCAAAGGCGCAATAACCTTGTTTTTCCCGTGGAACGTCTCTTTTACGCTGTTATCAACGAATTCGACCATGACTTCCACGAAGTTCTGCAATCCGCCCGGCT
Source organism: Marinobacter suaedae (assembly GCF_030519635.1). Lineage (NCBI taxonomy): Bacteria > Pseudomonadati > Pseudomonadota > Gammaproteobacteria > Pseudomonadales > Marinobacteraceae > Marinobacter > Marinobacter suaedae. Next base: position 1,412,007 of record NZ_JAUMIS010000001.1, read on the forward strand.
GGCCGGATGTCGCGCGCTTGGCGGCCATGCGGAACAGGAAAAGGAACAGAACGCCCAGACCAATGGCCCAGCCAAGTGAGTCGATATGAAGAGCCCAGAAGCCCATGTCAGAGGCTTCTTGCCCGGTGTGGGCGAGTGTCCAGGTTGATTCTTCGAGTACGGTTCCGTCAGCCCGCTCATAGCCGGCTGGCAGTTTGCCGTAGGTCAGGTTCTGGAGGTGATGCTTTATGTATTCGGATGCACTTCCTGCCATAACGGGTTCCCAGGTCCAGTTAGCTTTGCTGCGTTTTGCTGCCCACCAGCATTGGCGTAAACCAATTGGTAACCAGCATGATCGCAAATGTTAAAAAGAGTGCCGCGATGTCGAGCGGCTGAATCCATTTGAACACCATTGTGAAACCAACGGCGCAAAGGATGAGCTTGCCGGCCTCACCCTTGTAAAAAGAATTCATGATCTGTTTGGCAGACCGCGCGCCGGAGTAGCGGAATGCCTTGAGCGCGAAATAACCGTTGGACAGCAAAAAAATGGTGCCACCCAAAAGCGCTGAATACCACGATACCTGACCGCGCAAACCAAGAAACGCCAGGCTAACCACCACCAACACTACACCTTGTAAAAAAAACCACCGTGCAATCGGTGGGCGGTGTAAACCGCGTGGAGCTGGTTTCGTCATTTTCTTCCCGGGAATACGGTGCATTTACCCGTTGCAGTTCAAAAAGTAGACAACCACACCGATACGAGCGCGGAGATTATATGTGTTCAAGTGATGTGAATCAACAAAACGCGGGGCCGGTTAGGTGGCGCAAAACTGCTTGAGCAGAGGGATTTCAGGCGTTGGGACACAAATAGGCGAACAAACGATGAAGGACCACTACATGTTGTGTAGCCGTTCGATTCAGCGCTACAAAATGGCACCGAAAACGATGCCCTGGTCACAAATTACTTGATATGGCCCAATATTCCGTCGAGTTCGTCCAGAGAACTGTATTCGATCACCAGCTTGCCCTTACCACGCTGACCGTGCGCAATGGAGACCCGGGCGCCAAGGCGCTCAGCGAGGTCATCCTGCAAGGCCCGGATATTGGGATCCAAGGCAGCCGGCTCCCGCTTCTGGTCACCGGGTTTTTCCTGCTGGATTCGACGAACAAGGGCCTCTGTCTGGCGAACCGAAAGAGACTTGGCGACCACCTGCTTGGCCACCTGCATCTGTTGCTCCGGGGGCAGGGTCAGCATGGCACGACCGTGGCCCATCTCCAGATCGCCGTGCTCAAGCATCAATCGCACGTCTTCGGTCAAACTGATCAAACGGAGCAGGTTGGTGATGGTGGTGCGGGACTTGCCCACGGCTTCGGCCACCTGCGCCTGGGTCAATCCGAATTCGTCCTGCAGGCGCTGGAGGGCGAAGGCTTCTTCAATAACATTCAGGTTTTCGCGCTGAATATTCTCAATCAGCGCCATGGCGATGGCCGCTTCATCCGGTACATCGCGGATGATGGCCGGAATGCGCTCGAGATCCGCCATCTGGGTAGCGCGCCAGCGACGTTCACCGGCAATCAGTTCATAGCGGCCTTCACCGATCGGACGAATGACCACCGGTTGCATGACCCCTTGCTGTCGAATGGAGTCGGCCAGTTCCTGCAACGCGGTCGGATCCATGTCCCGGCGGGGCTGGTAGCGTCCGCGCTGAATCAGATCGATGGGTACTTCACGCAGTTCACCGTCGTGTTCGGCCACTTCCTGATCCAGATTCACCTTGGAACCCGCCAGCAGGGCGCCAAGTCCACGCTCACCCAATCCTCTTTTCTTCGCCGCCATGGTGTCAGTCATTCTTCCTGTTGTAATTCGATCGATGTCAGTCAATGACAGGACGGTATGTTACACCGCAACCGGCTCAGATGTCTTTTTTGCGCCATGCCGGCGCACCATTTCGCCAGCCAAGGCCAGATAAGCCACGGCCCCTTTCGAGGCGCGATCGTATTTCAGGGCCGGCATGCCATAACTGGGCGCTTCGGCGAGACGTACGTTTCTGGGAATAACGGCACGATAGACCTTGTCACCGAAATACTCATTCAGCTGGGCAGAAACATCCAGGGTCAGGCTGTTTCGGGGGTCGTACATGGTGCGTAATAGACCTTCGATCTCCAGCTCCGGGTTGACGGTTTCCTGGATCTGCTCGACGGTGTTCATCAGTGCGGCCAGCCCCTCCAGTGCGTAGTACTCGCACTGCATCGGGATCAGTACCGAGTCCGCAGCCGACAGGGCGTTGACCGTGAGCAGGCTCAGTGACGGCGGGCAGTCGATCAGGATGTAGTCGTAGTCATCACGAACGCTGTTCAGAGCCAGGCGAAGGCGGTGCTCACGACCGATTTCATTCATCAGTTCAACTTCGGCCGCGGTCAAATCCCCATTGGCCGGTAGCAGCTTGAACCCCGATGCCTCGGCCAGAAAGACCACCTCTGCAGCCGATGCTCGCTTGGTCAGCACATCGTAACCAGAGAGCTTGAGGGCGTTTTTATCCACCCCACTGCCCATGGTGGCGTTGCCCTGCGGATCCATATCCACCAGCAGAACCCGGCGCTTTATGGCAGCCAGAGACGCAGCAAGGTTGACACAGGTGGTGGTTTTTCCCACGCCGCCTTTCTGGTTGGTCACTGCGATCACGCGCGCCATGTCTGGTCTCCTGTTTGGGGATGTCTGGAATTGCTATGCCCGGCCAACCACCAGAAGGTGGCGTTCACCGTCTGCTCCGGGAACCGCCAGGGTATGACGGGATTTTACCTGCCAACCGGCAGGAAGGGCAGCCACTTCATCATCCGGAAACTGGCCTTTCATGGCAAGAAACTCGCCCTCTTTCGCCAACAAGCTACCACACCAGTCCACCAGGTTTTCCAATGCCGTGAACGCCCGACTGCTGATCTGAGTGAAAGGCTGCTCAGGCTGGCAATCCTCAGCGCGACCATGGATGACCGACACATTGTTCAGACCCAGCTCCAGAACACACTGGTTGAGGAAACGGGTCTTCTTACCGTTGCTGTCGAGCAAGGTGAACTGTTTATCCGGCAGAGCGATCGCCAGCGGAATACCCGGCAAACCACCGCCGGCGCCCACATCGAGCAGGTGATCGGTCTGTACCCAGGGCAGGATGCTCAGGCTGTCGAGCAGTTGTCGCGACACCATTTCCGTCTCATTACGGACGGCGGTCAGGTTGTAGGCCCGGTTCCACTTGTTGAGCAAAGCCAGAAAGGCCAGCAACTGTTCCTGCTGGCCTTCGCTGAGGGAGATAGTCATGGTCGCCAGCCCATCGCTGAGCTGGCGCTGCCAGAGTGAATTGGTCATAGGCGCGGCTCAGGCACTCTGCTTCTTCAGTAGATCACGCTTCTTGAGATGCACCAGAATCTGGCTGACCGCAGCCGGGGTCACGCCCTGAATCCGGGACGCCTGGGCGACGGTTTCCGGGCGCACGGCCTGGAGTTTCTGCTTGATTTCATTGGACAGGCCACCAATCTGGTCGTAATCCAGATCGACTGGCAGACGGGTATTTTCGTTCCGGCGCAGACGCTCGATCTCATCCGCCTGGCGGGAAATGTACCCCTCGTACTTGATCTCGATTTCCACCTGATCGGCAACGTTGGCATCACTCACCCGTTCCGCCCCAATGTCGGCAATGTGGCTGTAGTCGATTTCCGGACGGCGCAACAGCTCCGCCAGCGACTGGTCCCGATTCAGCGGCTGCTTCAGGAAGCCATTGGCCCGCTCCCCCGCGTCGGTGTTCGGATGAATCCGGGTCGACTCCAGACGAGTCCGCTCCTGGGCAATAGCCTCACGCTTGTCGTTGAACTTCTGCCAGCGGTCATCGTCCACCAGACCCAGTTTGCGGCCGACATCGGTCAGACGCAGATCGGCGTTGTCTTCCCGCAGAATAAGGCGATACTCAGCCCGGCTGGTGAACATGCGGTACGGCTCGCTGGTGCCCATGGTGATTAGGTCGTCTACCAGAACCCCCAAATACGCCTCATCCCGGCGCGGGTACCACTCGTCTTTTTCCTGCGCTCTTAGAGCCGCATTAATACCGGCCAACAAGCCCTGGGCACCGGCTTCTTCGTAGCCGGTGGTGCCATTGATCTGGCCCGCAAAGTACAGGCCACCGATGAACTTGGTTTCCAGGGTATGGCGGAGATCCTGCGGGTTCAGGTAGTCATACTCGATCGCATACCCCGGGCGCGTAATGTGAGCATTCTCAAAACCCGGGATGGAGCGCACCGCTGCCAGCTGGATATCGAACGGCAGGCTGGTGGAAATTCCATTCGGGTACAGCTCATTCGTGGTCAGGCCTTCCGGCTCGACGAAAATCTGGTGCGAGTCCTTGTCGGCAAAGCGATTGACCTTGTCCTCGATGGACGGGCAATAGCGTGGCCCGACGCCCTCGATGTTGCCGGCGAACATGGGCGAACGATCAAAGCCGCTGCGGATGATGTCGTGGGTCCGTTCCGTCGTGCGGGTCACATAACAGCAGATCTGTTCCGGATGGTCATCCCGGCTGCCCACAAACGACATGACAGGTGTCGGGTTATCGCCCCACTGCTCGTCCATCACGGAGAAATCCACCGAGCGGGCATCGATACGCGGGGGTGTACCAGTTTTCAGACGACCCACATTGAAGGGAAGCTCCCGCAGGCGCGCCGCCAGAGCGTTGGCAGGCGCATCACCCGCACGCCCGCCGGCGTGATGCTGCATGCCAATGTGGATAACGCCACCCAGGAACGTGCCGGTGGTCAGCACAACGCTGGGTGCGCGGAATCGAATGCCGGTCTGGGTGACCACACCGGTCACCACGTCGTTTTCCACAATCAGGTCATCTGCTGCCTGCTGGAACAGTGTCAGGTTGGGTTGATTCTCCAGCGCATGACGCACTGCGGCCTTGTAGAGGACTCGATCCGCCTGGGCTCGGGTAGCCCTGACGGCGGGCCCTTTGCGACTGTTCAGGACGCGGAACTGGATTCCCGCCTGGTCGGTCGCTTTCGCCATGATGCCGCCGAGGGCATCGATTTCCTTCACCAGGTGACTTTTGCCAATACCCCCGATGGCCGGGTTACAGGACATCTGCCCCAAGGTCTCAATGTTGTGCGTCAGCAGCAGGGTCTGTGAGCCCATGCGCGCTGCCGCCAGAGCGGCCTCGGTACCGGCATGACCGCCACCAATGACAATGACATCGAAACGGGTCGGAAAATCCACAGTTCACCTCAGAAATCAGGGGGATAAAAACAGGGCGGCGAGTATAACGTCTCGCCTGTCAAAATGCAGTGTGAATGTGCAAATTTTAACCACCGTGAACGACCGGTGGAAGTGGTACAGACCGAAACGCGCCCAGAAACTGCCAGTTATCATGCGGACAACCGTAGGGATTTGCCGAAACCCACAGCTTTTCAGCGCCTTGTAGAAACCTGTTCAGAAGAGTTTTCAAAAAAATATCCACAAGTAAAAAGACGCTTACGGAACATGTAAAACAACGTCAAACAATTGTTATATAGACATTTTTTTATTTTAATCCACGAATTATACGAAGGTTGTTCAACTATTTATCCACAGAAACCGAAAACTCTCGGGTACGCAGATAGGTAACCAGCGCCAGAACGACGCCATTAAGTAGAGATAGAGACAACAGAAAACCCGGGATATCCACATTTGAAATCCCCAGTACCACCATACCCGCCAATGCGCTGATCACCATAAACAGCGCATTGATCACGTTCAACGCGGCGATGATTCGTGCCCGCTGGTGAGCGGGCGTTTCATGCTGGATAAACGCATACAGGGGCACAATAAACAGCCCCCCGGAGATACCCACTCCGATCAGGTCGATCAGCACCCGGAGATAGGTTGGGTTGGTCAGGAACGTCAGCCAGATCGAAGACTCCGGGAAATCCGGCACAGCAAAGAACAGGTCGATACCAAACAGGCTCAATCCCAGCGCCCCCCAGGGCACGGGCTTGAGGGACACCCTGTGCCGGGTCAATCGCTCGCACAGGGACGCCCCCACGGAAATGCCGATCGTGAACAGTGCAAGAAGGAGGGTGACCACGGTCTCGTCCCCACCCAGATGAACCCGGGAAAAATTCGGAAACTGGGTGAGGTAGGCCGCGCCGAGGAACCAGAACCAGGAAATGGCGAGGATGGCCAGCAGAACCTGACGACGCTGTGCCGCCAATATTATCAACCTCCAGGTCTCCACCACCGGACGAAGACGCACCGTCACCGCGAAATGCCGGTCGTGAGTCGGTGGTACCTTTCGGGCCGCCAGATACCCGAGAACCGCCATGACCACAACGCCCACCGCTGTATAGCGCGCCGGAGCTTCCAGCGTCATCAACAAGCCTGCCGCAATGGTACCGAGGAGGATGGCGACAAAGGTACCCATGCTCACCAGACCATTGCCGCCCACCAGCTCATCGTCGGACAGAACCTGTGGAAGAATCGCGTATTTTACCGGTCCAAAGAACGTGGACTGGGTGCCCATCAGAAACAGCAACACCAACAACAACTCATACCAGCCAAACCAGAGACCGGCGGCGGCCAGCCCCATGATCAGGATCTCTGCCAGCTTGACCCAGCGGATAATACGGGACTTTTCATAATGGTCTGCAAGCTGGCCGGCAATGCCGGAAAACAGGAAAAACGGCAGGATGAACAGAAAGGCCGCCAGGTTAACCACCAGATTGACGGACATCCCCATCACACCGCCCGCGCTGAACGTTATCAACAGCAGCAAGGCATTCTTGTACAGGTTGTCGTTAAACGCCCCGGAAAACTGAGTGAGGTAAAAGGGCAGGAAACGTCGCTCGGCCAACAACCGGAACTGACTGTGCTTTGCCATAGGCGTCCTTTTGATGCACTTATCCACAAGCCGTTTGCTTTCTTGCACTGCGTCGGGGCGGAAACCCGAAGCAGGACAACGCTCTGTACCGGGCGGTTGCTGAGGCACGGAAAGCAGTAACGCCCAGCAGGTTCAGAGACCATTACCATGAGTAACCTAGCCCGAGTAGGCGACCTTTGCCATAGCGTTTCCCGCCACCCTGTAAAGGGGATCCTGACTGGCCGAAGAATCAGAAATTTTCTGCCCTGCCCTGCGGAGCAGACGCCGTGCCAGCGCCTCCCGAAGAACCGGAGGCCAGGCGATCCAGCTCCTGCTCAATGGCACGGGTTGGGCGGGTGAAGCGGGCCAGCAGGTTGTAGAGCACCGGGATCAAAAACAGCGTCAAGGTGGTGGCGAACACCAGGCCACCCAGAATGACCATGCCAATGGACGCCCTGCTCTCGGCGCCGGCGCCGGACGCCAGCACCAGGGGCACCGCACCGAATACCGTCGATATGGTGGTCATCAGCACTGGCCGGAAGCGAAGGCTGGCGCCCTTGAGAATCGCCTCCCGGATATCGTAGCCACGGTCACGAAGCTGGTTGGCGAACTCGACAATCAGAATGCCATTCTTGGCCATCAGACCGAGCAGCATGATGATGCCAATCTGGCTGTAGATATTCAGGCTGATGCCAGACCACCAGAGCGCCAACAGAGCGCCGGTGACCGCCAGCGGGACCGACAGCATGATGATCAGTGGATGAATCCAGCTTTCAAACTGGGCAGCCAGCACCAGAAACACCACCAGAAAGGCCAGACCAAAAGTCACATACACCGCCGCTGAGGATTCCTCAAATTCCCGGGCCAGACCCTGGTAGCTGGTCCGGGCCTCCGGCGGCAGGTTATCCACAGCCAGATTATTGAGATAATTCAGCGCCGAGCCCAGGTCGTAGCCGTCGGCCAGGGACGCACTGAGCACCACCGCGGGTAACCGGTCGATGCGTTTCAGGTCCGGATTGGTACCCGCTTCCTCGACGTTCACCAGCGCCTGCAGCGGAATCAGTTCGCCGTCGTCCCGGGTGCGCATGAAGATCTGCCCAAGGTGCTCCGGGGTGGCACGGTCACGGTCCGCCGCCTGCAGAATCACGTCGTATTCCTGCCCCCGGTCGACGTAGGTGGTGACACTGCGGGACGCCAGCAAGGTCTGCAGGGTGGTCCCCACATCCTGCACGGTAATGCCCAGATCCGCCGCCCGCTCACGGTCAATGGACACCCTAAGTTCTGGCCGGGTGAGTTCGAAATCAATATCCGGATTGAGCAGATTCGGGTTTTCCCTGGCCCGTTCCAGTATTTCCTCACCCCAGGCCTGAACCGAGTCGTAATCCGGCCCGGCAATCACAAACTCCAGGGGCTGGCCAAAACCACGCCGTCCCAGCCCGGCAGGATTCACCGCCACCGTCCGGATACCGGACACCTGGCCTAGTTTCACACGCAATTCGTTGGTGATGGTTTGCTGTTTCTGGCTTCGCTGCTCCCAGGGCGTCAGCCCCATAATCAGAAACGCATTATCTTCCTCGTTGCGAAAACCAACGATGGCCAGCAGCCGGTCCGCGGCCTCGCTTTCCAGATAGGGCATCAGGACCTGCTCAACCTGGCGCACGTAGTGGTCGGTATATTCCACCGTCGAGCCACGGGGCGCACTGGTCGGCAGGATGATGATGCCCCGATCTTCGGTCGGCGCCAATTCCTGGGCCAGCTTCGGGTAGACCAGTGCCGAAATCAGGGTGCCCACCAGCCCCAGGCCAATCAATAAGCCCGGCAGACGCAGGGAGGCGCCCAGCAACCGTTCGTAGCCCCGGGTCAGGCCATTGAACACCCGTTCCGAGGCAGCCCACAGGCGATGCCCTTCGTCGGTTTCCGGGCTGTGGCGCAGCCACTTTGAGCACAGCATGGGAGTCAAAGTCAGTGCCACCAGGCTGGAGACCACCACCGCGGCCGCCAGGGTGAAGCCGAACTCGGCAAACAGGCGCCCCACGTTACCGCCCATGAACGAGATCGGCACGAACACCGCTACCAGCGTGAGCGTGGTGGCAACCACCGCGAACGCTACTTGCCGGGCGCCCCGGTACGAGGCCAGCAACGCCGGCTCACCCTGATCAATCCGGCGCTGAATGTTCTCCAGCATGACAATGGCATCGTCCACCACCAGACCGATGGCGAGGATCACCGCCAACAGGGTGAGCACGTTGATCGAGAAGCCCAGAAAACCGAGCCCGATAAAGGCACCGATCACCGCCACGGGAATGGTCACCGCCGGGATCAGGGTCGCCCGCCAGGACCGAAGGAAGACGAAGATCACCAGCACCACCAGCGACACGGCAATGGCCAGGGTGGTCAGGACCTCCCGGGTGGAGGCCCGGATGAAAATGGACTCGTCGTAACTGCTGGTCAGGGTGACTTCCGGCGGCAGAGTGCTGCGTATGGTATCGAGTTCAGCCTGCACGGCATCCGACACCGCCACGATGTTGGATTTTGACTGCCGGATAATGCCCAGACCGACGGCGGTCTGCCCGTTGGCACGCAACCGGGTAATGTCGGATTCCACCCCCATCCGGACTTCCGCCACGTCCCCCAGCCTGAGCAGTCCGGCGTCATCCCGCCGCAGCACCAGGGAACGGAATTCCCCCACCGTGGATAACCGGCCGTCGGCACGCACCGTAAACGTTCGGTTGGCGGAATCCACCGAGCCCGCCGGAAATTCCACGTTGTTGCTGCGCAGGGCCTGTTCGACCTCGGCCACCGTGATGTCGCGGGCGGCCATGCGTTCGAGATCCAGCCAGAGCCGGATGGCGTAGCGTCGTTCCCCACCGATGATCACATCCGCCACGCCTTCCAGCACCGATAACCGGTCCACCAGCACCCGGTCGGCGAAATCGGTGAGTTCGGCACTGTCCCACACGTCACTGCGCAGGGTGACCCACAGCACCGGACGGGCGTCGGAGTCCGCCTTGCTGACGGTCGGTGTCTCGGCTTCGTCGGGCAACTGGTCAGCCACCCGGGCAACCGCGTCGCGGACGTCATTGGCAGCAATATCCACATCCCGGCTTGTGGAAAACTCCACACTGGTCCGGGACTCCCCCTGCTCGGTGGAGGATTCAATGGAACGGATACCCTCGATGCCACTGATGGCACCTTCAATGACCTGGGTTACCTGGGTGTCGACCACCTCCGCGGCGGCACCGGGGTAATTGGTGGCAATGGACACCACGGGCGGATCGATGTCCGGATACTCACGCACCGGCAGGCCCAGGAGCGCCGCCACGCCGAACACCACAATCAGCAGGCTGACGACGGTGGCAAACACCGGGCGTTTGATGGAAATATCCGACAACACCATGGTCAGGAAGACTCCAGCGCACCGGCGAACCGGTTGTCCGGTATCGCATTCTGGTCGTCGACCACCCGAATCCGTTCACCGCTGCTGAGCCGGTCCTGACCGGTGACGACCACGGCATCCTGCGGACCCAGCCCACGGGTGATCTCTACCCTGCCCGGCATCCGGGCACCGATGCCTACCGATACTCGTCGGGCCACACCATCCTCGGCAACAAACACGTATTGCTCGTCCCCCCGCACCATCACCGCCTGCTCCGGAATCACCAGAGCCTCGCGCTCCTGCAGGGTGACGGTTGCCGACATGAACTGGCCCGGCCGCAACCGCCCCTCCGGATTATCGATCAGCGCACGGACCGGCAGGGTCCGGCTGACCGGGTCGACCCGGGTCCCCAGCTTCGCCAGCTCACCGCGGAAGGGCTGGTCCGGATACGCCGGGGCGACACCTTCGACCGGCAGCCCGACCCGAAGATCAGCCAGGAATCGTTCCGGGATGGAAAACTTCAGTTCCATACGGTCAATCTCATCCAGCGTGGTCAGGATCGCGCCGACCGCGATGTAGGCGCCCTCGGACAGGTCACTCAGACCAACCACACCCGCGAATGGTGCCCGTATGCGATGGTTCTCCAGCCGCACCAGCGCCGCTTCACGCTCGGCATCGGCGATCCGGACAGTGGTGGCCAGTTCATCCACCTGGGACTGGGAAATACTGTTGTTGGCGCGCAGACTGCGGGCCCGCTCCAGCTGCCGGCGGGCTTCGGCCAGACGCGCTTCGATCACCCGTAGGTCGGCCCTGGCCTGGCGATCATCGAGCTGCACCAGCACGTCACCTTGCGCGACACGGGCTCCGGGAGTCAGGTTGAGCGAGACCACGCGCCCGCTCACCTCGGCCGTCAATTCAACGGCCCTCAGGGCGCTGAGACTCCCGACCGACTTCACCAAGTCCCGAACCGTGTCTGTCTCCGGTAAGCGAGTATTCACTACTCTTGCAGGCCGTTCCCGCTGGCTGTCGACCGCAGTGTGCGTACCAAGCCGTTCGAAGGTGAACAGAGCACCAGCCCCGACACCCACCAATACCAGCGCAACCAGCCATTGTTTGCCCATAAGATTCCGTTGTTTTCCGTCGTGTCAGGGGCGCTTCTGGATAACCAGTACCACCTCGCCCACATCAATGCCCCACTTGCTCATGGTGGTCTGGTTTATCAGGGTGTCCGGAGTCACCAGGTACATCCAGTCGTCCATTCGTACATCCAGAGTACCATCGCCATAGGCCACCTGAAGCACATAATTCATATGGATCGCATTACCCTGCCAGCGCATCAGGCCCGGCTCCACCACGTCACCGGCGGTGGCGCGGTACCCGTCCTCGACCGGTGTCAGGGTCCAGACCCGGGTTTGCACCTCACCGTCGTCGAAGCGGAACACTTCATCCAGGGTACCGGTGCCATCCTCGGTCCAGCTGGCTTTGATGTCGGCGTCGAAGGTGCGGATGACCTCACCGGAGAAATCCTTGACCACACCACGGGCGGAAAGATTACCGGTGAAAAATTCACTGGGAACCAGTGTCGGTTCCCGGGTGTCGTAATCCTCCAGGGAAGGTCCGGCGCAGCCCGTCAGGATCCAGACACAACACAGTAACCACAGATGGCGAATCAGGCCAGATGAGTGGCCCCTATCAATCGGAATTTGCATGACTTTTACACTCGTATTGGTCTGTGGATAAACGGCCTTGGCCCTCCAACTCATACGCCTCTTCGCCGGTCACCGATCAGCAACGAGATGGCCTGGATCCTGATCCGTCATTTCGGCCAATTCGCTCTTTTGACAGTGGTCCGAGCGGTTTTCGTCAATGGCAGTACTTCTGGAATGCCGTAAAACCTGCGCTATTGGAGGCAGCAAGCCCCGCGCCTCTCCGAGATGCTGACCAGCGAGGATCCGGTATGCCCAGTTACAAAGCACCACTGCGCGATATGAAATTCCTGCTCAACGAAGTGTTCGATTACCCCGGCCACTATCGCACCCTGAGCACCGGCTCCAACGCCACCCCAGACATTGTCGACGCGGTACTGAATGAGTGTGGCCGGTTCTGCGAGGAAGTGCTCAGTCCGCTCTATCAGACCGGCGATGAGGAAGGCTGCCGGCTGGAGGATGGTGAGGTCAGAACCCCCAACGGCTTCCGGGACGCCTACCAGCAATACGCCAGCGGGGGCTGGCAGGGCCTGTCCGCTCCGGAGGAGTTTGGCGGCCAGGGACTACCCGCCTCCATGGGCCTGTTCAAGCAGGAAATGATGGGCACCGCCAACTGGTCGTTTTCTATGTACCCGGGCCTGTCGCTCGGGGCCATGAATACGCTGTTTCTGCACGGCAGTGACGAGCAGCAGCAGACCTATCTGGAACCCCTGGTTGAGGGCCGCTGGAGCGGCACCATGTGCCTGACCGAGCCTCAGTGCGGCACCGACCTGGGCCAGGTTAAGACCAGAGCCGAGCCCCAGACCGACGGCAGCTACCAGCTGACCGGCACCAAGATTTTCATCTCCTCCGGGGATCATGACCTCACCGAGAACATTATTCACATCGTACTGGCGCGCCTGCCGGATGCGCCCAAGGGCACCCGGGGTATCAGCCTGTTTATCGTGCCCAAGTTCCTGCCCACCCCGGACGGTGGTGTCGGAGAGCGGAACGGTGTGACCTGCGGCGGGCTCGAGAAAAAAATGGGCATCAAGGCGTCAGCCACCTGTGTGCTGAACTTCGACCATGCGACGGGCTATCTGATCGGCCCGGAGAACCAGGGCCTGGAATGCATGTTCACGTTTATGAACACCGCGCGCATCGGCACCGCCATCCAGGGTGTCGGGCCCGCCGAGCTGTCTTATCAATGGGCACTGGACTATGCCCGGGAACGCCGCTCCATGCGGGCGCTGTCCGGCAAGAAGGAACCGGAGCAGGTGGCCGATGCCCTGATTTACCATGCCGATGTGCGCCGTATGTTGATGACTCAGAAGGCCATTGCCGAGGGCGGCCGGGCCATGCTGTATTACGCGGCCCGGCTGGCCGACCACATGGTCGATGGCCATGTGCGCGGGGATCAGGAGGCTGTGGATAAGTACGATGACAAGCTGGGCTTCCTCACCCCGATCCTGAAAGGCTTCCTCACGGAACTGGGAAATGAGGCGGCCAATCTGGGTATGCAGGTGTTCGGCGGCCACGGCTACATCCGCGAACACGGCATGGAACAGATTGTCCGGGATACCCGCATTGCCACCCTGTACGAGGGCACCACCGGCATCCAGGCGCTGGATCTCCTTGGCCGGAAGGTCCTGCTGATGACCAGAGGCGGCGCCGTCCGGGAATTCACCCTGAAGGTCGCCAACTTCGCCCGCAAACACCTGACCAACAGTCAGCTCCGCCCGATGGCACTGGAGCTGCTAAAACTGACAGGCCAGTGGAACTGGCTCACGGTCAGAGTCATGCTGGCCGCGCGCAAGGACCGGGATGTGGTCAGCTCGGCGGCCACCGACTTCCTGATGTACAGCGGCTACGTGACCATGGCCTACATCTGGGCCCGACAGGCAGCAGTGGCGGTGGCAAAGCTGGACACCGGTGGCGAGGAGAGCGAGGCCTTCTACCGGGCCAAGCTGGCGACGGCGGAATTCTACTATCAGCGCCTGTTGCCGAGGGCGCAGGGCCATGCCACCACCATGCTCGCGCCAGCGAATACGATGATGCAACTCGAGGCGGGCGATATGGCCTGCACCCGCTGAGACCGACAAAAGCAGGCGGCTGGTTTAGGCACCTTGTTCATGACCAGGGGGAAGCGATCGGCTTCCCCCTGGTGCAGACAACGGAGTGCTCTGTCAGAGCCCGTATTTGGTCTGAAGCGCCTCGTACAAACCATTACGCTTGATGGTTTCAAGCCCTTCATTCAGCTTATCCATGACCTCATCGGGGGTTTCCAGATTCATGGCAAGGTACAGTTCCGTGTTATTGAACGAGTAAACGGGCACCAGTCCTTCCACATTCTGCTGTGACGCAAAGTAAGGACCCGCCAGACGATCCGCAATCCAGAGGTCTACCTGTCCCAACTCCAGGCGCTTGGGGTTCACGTCGTCACTTTCCATTTCAGAGACCTGATAGCCACGCTCCAGCAGGTACTCGGTCATGACATCCCCCCGATACCCGGCATAAAGCATGTCTTTGGTGTCCTCCAGGCTATCAATCTCCAGATCCGAGCCGGCCGGTGCAAAAACGGTCCACAGGTTACTGGTCAGCGGTCCAACCCACTGGAACTCAGGCGCACGGTTTTCGGTATACGTGGTGCAGTAAATACCATGGTTCTTCTTGCTCAATGCCCGGTTGTAACCGTAGTCCCAGTTGCGCAGCTTGATGACATAATCCAGTTCAGACGCGTCAAGAACTGCCTTCACCAACTCGGTACACAGGCCATCAATTCCTTCACCGGTATGCTCGAAGGCCCGCCCGGTGGAACTCATGTTGTAGGGAGGAAAATTCTCGGTGTAGATATACAGTTTTTCAGTCGCCAGGGCAGGAACTGAAACGCTGGTAAAACCCAGCACGGCAACGAAGAAAGCGATGATCTTTTGCACAGGTTATCTCCTTAACCAGTAAAACATGAGCGTCGGAAACCACGGTAGGCTCCGGAAAATCCGAGGGAGTTTACCTAGGCTGCTGCGCTGTGGCAGAGATAAATTGTTAGTTTTCGTAATGGGAAGAAGCCTCTACGAATGAGGACCCGCTACTTCCCGATACAGAAACTGCTGAAGATCTTGCCCAGAAGTTCATCCGGCGACAGGTGACCGGTGATTTCTCCCAGCGCATCCTGAGCCGCCCGTAGATCCTCGGCAAGCAACTCCCCTGCTCCGTACCCTTCCAACTGATTTTGTCCCTGTACCAGGAGCTCTCTGGCGCGCTCAAGGGCATCCAGATGCCGGCGCCGGGCCAGGAAGCCACCCTCGGTGGTACTGGCAAAGCCCATGCACTGCTTCAGGTGGTCCCGCAGTACTTCCAGCCCTTCGGCGGATTTCGCCGACAGCCGGATTACCGGTGCGGAATGATGGGGCGCGGCGCTGATGCCCACCGGCTCGTCAGACAGGTCGACCTTGTTACGAATCACCGATACCGGCGCATTTGCCGGCAACTGGTCAATGAAGTCCGGCCAGATCTCGTGAGGTTCGGTTTCCGGGGTGGTGGTCGCATCCACCATCAGCAGGATGCGGTCGGCCTGGCGGATTTCTTCCCAGGCCCGCTCGATGCCGATACGTTCCACCTCATCAGGGCTGTCCCGCAGACCCGCGGTATCGATGATGTGCAGGGGCATGCCATCGATGTGGATATGTTCCCGCAGCACATCCCGGGTGGTGCCTTCGATGGCGGTGACAATCGCCGCCTCGCGTCCGGCCAGCGCATTAAGCAAGCTGGATTTCCCGGCATTGGGCCGGCCGGCGATCACTACCTTCATGCCATCCCGCAGGATAGTGCCCTGCTGGGCCTCGGCCAGAATCGTCTCCAGCTGCTCGAGCAGACCTTGCAAATCGGCCGCAACCTTACCATCGGCAAGAAAATCGATCTCCTCTTCGGGAAAGTCGATTGCCGCCTCGACGTAGATACGCAAGTGCGTGACCGCATCCACCAGATCGTTGACCCGCTGGGAAAACACCCCCTGCATGGAACGTACGGCGCAGCGGGCAGCCTGCTCGGAACTGCTTTCAATCAGGTCGGCAATGGCCTCCGCCTGGGCCAGATCCAGCTTGTCGTTCAGGAATGCCCGCTCCGAGAACTCGCCAGGACGGGCCAGCCGAGCTCCCAGGTCGCACACCTCCCTGAGCAGAAGATCCAGAATGACGGTTCCACCGTGACCCTGAAGTTCGAACACATCCTCCCCGGTGAACGAATTCGGGTTGGGGAAAAACAGGCCGATGCCCTCATCGATCAGCTCGCCTTCGCAATCCAGGAAGGGTCCGTAATGGGCGTAACGGGGCCTGGGCTCATAGCCCAGTATGCGCTGAGCGATCTTCCCGGCGGCCGGGCCCGAGACCCGGACGATACCCACACCAGCCTGTCCGGGGGCTGTGGCAATGGCGGCAATGGTATCGAACGATGAGGTCATGGGTGTTCCTTTCTGGCAAAACCAAAGAGGCTCCCGAAGGAGCCTCTGTCTGGATCAGGATAAACCGTTTACCGGTTTTTGCCTGCCACTTGCGCTTCAATCTGGCGGGTAATGTACCACTGCTGGGCAATGGACAGGATGTTGTTGACCAGCCAGTAGAGAACCAGACCGGCCGGGAACCAGAGGAAGAACACGGTAAAGATGAACGGCATCATCTTCATGATCTTGGCCTGCATGGGATCCGGTGGTGTTGGGTTCAGGTGCATTTGCAGGAACATGCTGGCGCCCATCAGGATCGGCAGGATGAAGTACGGATCCATCTGGGACAGATCCTGAATCCACAGCATGAACGGCGCGTGGCGCAACTGAACGCTTTCGAACAGTACCCAGTACAGGGCAATGAACACCGGCATCTGGACCAGGATCGGCAGACAGCCACCGAGCGGATTGATCTTTTCCCGCTTGTACAGTGCCATCATCTCCTGGGACATGCGCTGGCGATCGTCACCGTACAGTTCCTTCAGGCGGGTCAGCTGGGGCGCAACCGCACGCATCTTGGCCATGGACCGGTAGCTGGTGGCGGACAGGTGGAAGAACACAGCTTTGACCAGAATGGTCAACAGGATAATCGCCACACCCCAGTTACCAACGAGGCTGTGGAACCAGTCCAGGATGATGAACAGGGGCTGGGAGATAAAGAACAGCCAGCCGAAGTCCACCGTACGGTCCAGGTTTGGAGCCATGGCTTCCAGACGATCGATGATCTTGGGACCGACATAGGCCTGAGCACCCACTTCAGCGCTCTCACCCGGGGCAACCTTGGTTGCCGGATAAACGAAGCCCATCACGTGCAAAGAGCCCCGACGGGTAGTCTGGAACTGAGCAAGCTGGTCGCGGTCCGGCACCCAGGCAGTCAGGAAGTAATGCTGCAAAAAGGCCATCCAGCCGTTGGTGACCTGTTGGTTCACAGGTGTTTCAGACAGATCACTCAAATCGATCTTTTCATAGGGATCTTCCGGAGTGCTGACGACCAGCCCCAGGAAGGCCTGAATGCCCATGGTGTTCTGACTGGTGGGGTCCGGGGCCTGATCACGAACAATCTTGCCGGTGAAATTGGCCTGCCAGGATTCGCTGGACTGGTTGTCGATCAGGTAGCGGATGTCCACCTGATAGCTGTCCCGTTCGAAGATGTAACGCTTGGTCAGGTTGACGCCCTGCTCGGTGGTCAGTTTCAGATCCACGGTCAGCTGATCTTCACCCTCAGAAAGGGTAAAGGCATCGGTACTGGCCTGATAGACCGGAGCTGAACCACTGGAACGGCTGTCCGGCCCCTGACGGCCGATCAGACCGCTTTCCAGCACATAGGTGCGGAACTCGGTGCTGGTTAAGAGTTCCAGCGGCTTGGGCTTATTCAGTGATTCGTCGTAGTTGAGCAGGGAACTGCGAACCAGATTGCCGCCCACACGATCGATGGTCAGTTTCAACACATCGGTTTCAACGGTGATGAACCGGTTGGCTACGTCCGAATCGCTGGCAGCTGGTGCCTGCTCATCACTGGAGGTTCCTGGTACCGAGAACTCTTCGCCGGTGTTGGAGCCGGAGCCTTCCTGGGGAAGCACCATGCCATCGGTGCCACCTTCGATGGAGGCGGTTTCACTGACCTGGGCCGTTTCTACCGGCTGACCATAATCCTCGTTCCAGGAAAGCACCATCAGGTAACTGACGATGGCGAGTCCGGCGTACAAGACAAAGCGTTGAATATCCATAAAATTAATGTCTGGTTCGGATAGTAGTTGGTGAATGAGCCTTGGGCCCAAGCTCGTGTCGGTCACACGATGCTTCAGGTTGTGGTTCTGTGCCAGGTACCGGATCGTAACCGCCTTCAGACCAGGGATGGCATCGCGACAATCGTTTGGTCGCAAGCAAAAGGCCTTTCAGGGCACCGTGATGCGTAATGGCTTCGACGGCGTATTGTGAACAGGTTGGGTAGTGTCGGCAATGGCTAGCCATCATGGGGCTGATGGCGTACTGATAGAAGCGAATGGGTAAGAGCAGGAGTTTGCGCATTGACCCTATCTCCTATCTGAGAGATCGGCAGGGGGAGCCTCGGTCGTCTGAGAGAGCTGATGCTTTTTGTTCAGTCGTCGCCAGAGGTCGCTCAGTGCCTTCTGAATCGCCCGATTATCCAGGTCTTTGAGTCCCTGACGGCCCAGAAGAACTATATCCATTTCCGGCAGATGGTGCTGCTGGCGAAAACTTTCCCTGACCTGACGCTTGATCCGGTTTCTCTGGACGGCGAGCTTCAGGTTCTTCTTGGAGAAGATCAAGCCGATCCTGGCGTGGCCGAGTTGGTTCGGCGTGGCCAGGATCAGAAAATTCCGATGAGGAACCTTGATCTGCACGTCATTGAAGACTTTGCCGTAATCAGCTGGTCGTAGCAGACGGTGTGATTTCGGGAAACTCAAAGCCTTCATGAGGCGAACGGGATTACGCAGACAGGCGTGCGCGACCCTTGGCGCGACGACGGGCAATTACCTTGCGGCCATTGGCAGTTGCCATACGGGCACGGAAGCCGTGAACGCGCTTACGCTTCAGGACGCTCGGTTGAAACGTTCTTTTCATGGTGATGATCTCACAGTTCGTAAATTGGGAGTTCCAAACTGGCTGGAAAATGTACAGCCAAAACAGGAGCGGCATTCTATGCAAATACGGTCTGGAATTCAATGCTTCTGAGCGTTCGGGTATTACGTGAAAACGCGGACGGCTGAGAATTCTGGAACAGGCGAATGACTAATAAGAGTTAATAAGTCTTTTTAGAATTTCTTTAAAAGATATTTATTACTGTTATTAGGGTATCCGTTTTCTGTTGATAACCAAGAAAAACACTTTAAGGTCAGCGTGATGGCGCGATGATAAGGGGCTTGAAAAACGGCCTTAAGGTCTGTGGACATCGTTGATAGGAAATGTGGACAAAGTGGCTTTCCGGGATTCGGTGGAGTTATCCCACTGGTTGTCCCTGTACTCATCACGAGCTTGAACCCAGGGTATACACACAAGGGTGTGGGTAACTGCAAAGAAAGAAATTTTCTGTACACAAGCCTGTAGGTAAGTGCGTAACAAAATGAAAAACCTTATAAAAAGTTTCCACAGGGTGTTCATGAAGTGCGAGTGAGCCTTTTACTGAAGAGGGTGTCAGGGTAAAATCCGCAGTCCGCCTGTTGAAATGAAGAAAGGTCGTTTCGACGAGTGCCGTTGTAGAACTTTGGAGCTGGCCAACGTGCCAAACCGTATGTGGCATCAATGTCTTGAAATACTCCGGGACGAGTTTCCGGCACAACAGTTCAATACCTGGCTGAGACCGCTGCAATCCGATCAGCGGGACGGGCAGTTGATGCTGTTTGCCCCAAACCGCTTTGTGATGGATTGGGTGAACGAAAAATACCTGCGCCGTATAGAAGAAGTATTAAAGGATATCGGTGGGGGCCAGGCGCCGAGAGTGACCTTGAAGGTGGGGTCTGCGCCCAAGGCGGGGGAACCGGTCGCGAGGTCGCAGGCGCCACAGCCAGAAAAAAGGAAAGTGCAGGAAGAAAGTGGCGGCCGACTGACGGAAGAAGAAAAAGGCGTGGCCGCAACAGCCACCACAGCGCCTGCGGCCAGGCCAGCCGACACGGAGCGCCGGTCGGTGCAGGTGGAAGGTGACATCAAGCACCAGAGTTATCTTAATGAAGGCTTTACCTTTGAAACGTTTGTCGAGGGTAAGTCCAACCAGCTGGCAAGAGCGGCCTCCATGCAGGTGGCGGAAAACCCCGGGGGCGCTTACAACCCGTTGTTTCTCTACGGTGGCGTGGGCCTGGGTAAAACCCATTTGATGCATGCCATTGGTAACGAGATCGTCCGCAAGAATCCCCGTGCGAAAGTGGCCTACCTGCGTTCAGAGCGATTTGTGGCGGATATGGTCAAGGCCCTGCAGCTGAACGCAATCAACGAATTCAAGCGCTACTACCGGTCGGTGGATGCACTGTTGATCGACGATATACAGTTCTTCGCCCGCAAGGAACGGTCCCAGGAGGAGTTTTTCCACACCTTTAATGCGCTGCTCGAGGGCGGGCAACAGGTGATCGTCACCTGCGACCGGTTCCCGAAAGAAATCGTGGACATGGAAGAACGACTGAAATCCCGGTTCGGCTGGGGACTGACGGTGATGGTGGAACCGCCGGAGCTGGAAACGCGGGTGGCGATTCTGATGAAGAAGGCCGATCAGTCGAACGTGAAACTGTCCAGCGAAGCGGCTTTCTTTATTGCCCAGAAAATCCGGTCGAATGTTCGAGAGCTAGAGGGGGCGCTTCGTCTGGTGATAGCGAATGCTCACTTCACTGGCTCGGAGATCACCCCTCCGTTCATCCGGGAGAGCCTCAAGGATCTGCTGGCCCTGCATGAAAAGCAGGTGAGTATCGATAACATCCAGCGCACGGTGGCTGAGTATTACAAGATCAAGGTAGCGGATCTGTTGTCAAAGCGACGGACCCGGACGGTCACGCGCCCCCGGCAGGTGGCGATGGCATTGGCCAAGGAACTGACGAATCACAGCCTGCCGGAAATCGGCGATGCTTTTGGCGGCCGGGACCATACCACGGTGCTGCACGCCTGCAAGAAGATTGTCGAACTGCAGGAAACCGACCCGGGGATCCGGGAGGACTACCAGAATTTTATGCGATTGCTGACCACCTGATGCCGGTGGTCGTGTTTGGAATAAACCTTCTTTCTTTAAACCGACAACAAAGCTGAGTGCCATGAAACTGACGATCAGCCGTGAATCCCTCCTGACTCCTCTGCAAAGCATTGCCGGGGTTGTGGAAAAGAAGCAGACCATGCCGGTGCTGTCCAATGTGTTGCTGGTGGCCGAAGACAATACCCTGACGCTGACCGGTACCAATATGGAAGTGGAGCTTATTGGACGTGTCACGCCGGTGCACGTGGACCAGCCGGGCAGGATCACCGTGCCGGCTCGCAAGCTGGCCGATATCTGCCGCGCACTGAGCGAGGAAACGCCCATCGAGCTGGGACTGGAAGGGGATCGGTTGCACGTACGCAGCGGCCCGAGCCACTTCACACTGTCCACATTGCCGGCAGAGCATTTCCCGAACGTGGAAGATGAGGACGAAAGCTTTCGTCTGGAATTGCCGCAGAAGGAACTGGGCCGGATGCTGGATGCCACCGCATTTGCCATGGCCCAGCAGGACGTTCGCTATTACCTGAATGGTTTGTTGCTGGAAGTGGATCAGGGCCATGTGCGCACGGTAGCCACCGATGGGCATCGCCTGGCGATGGCGCATCAGGAAATGGCCACCGGTTGTCCCGAATTGCGACAGGTGATCGTGCCCCGCAAAGGTGTGCTGGAACTGGCCCGTTTGCTGGATGATGTGGAAAACCCGGTGACCCTGGTGATTGGTGAGAATCATTTGCGGGCGACCGTGGGTGCCTACACCTTTACGTCCAAGCTGATCGAAGGCAAGTTTCCCGACTACAACCGGGTCATTCCACGGGGTGGCGACAAAATTGTCATGGCGGACCGGTCGGTGCTGAAGAACACCCTTCAGCGGGCAGGTATCCTGTCCCACGAGAATATTCGGGGTGTTCGGCTCAACCTGTCATCGAATCAGTTGCAGGTATTCGCCAACAACCCGGACCAGGAACAGGCCGAAGACGCGCTGCCGGTGGAGTACCAGGGCGAATCCCTGCAGATCGGTTTTAACGTAGGCTATCTGGTAGACGTAATGAACGCGCTGGATGAGGAGCAGGTGAAGATCACCCTGTCGAACCCCAACAGCAGCGCACTGATTGAATCGCAGACAGACAATCGTTGTCTGTATGTTGTCATGCCGATGAGGCTCTAGGAGGACGTTAGCTGATGGGCACCGTAACGAATGGAATCAAAGGCGCACTGAGGATAGGGCAAACCCTGTCCGTGCTCGGACGCACGGGTGTCGACTGGGTTCGGGGCGAACGCCCCCCTACCCCGCGGCTGGTTCGGCAGACGTTCGAATCCCTGGGGGCGACCTATATCAAGCTGGGACAGTTTATTGCCAGCTCGCCCACGTTTTTCCCGAAGGAATACGTTGAGGAGTTTCAGTACTGTCTGGATAAAACTCCGAACCTGCCGTTCAGCGTGATCAAGAAGATCATTCGGGAGGAGTTGGACAGGCCTTTGGATCAGGTGTATTCCCACATTGATCCAGTCGCGCTGGCATCAGCGTCGATTGCCCAGGTCCACGCAGCCCGATTGGTAACAGGCGAAGATGTGGTGATCAAGGTGCAGAAGCCCGGTGTGGAAAACATTCTGCTCACCGACCTCAATTTCCTGTATGCCTCGGCAAAGATTCTGGAGACTCTGGCGCCAAAACTGTCGTGGACGTCGCTGTCCGGGATTGTGGAAGAAATTCAGCGAACCATGATGGAAGAGTGCGATTTCATCAAGGAAGCGAACAACCTGAAGGTGTTCCGGAACTTCCTGCACGATACCCACAATGAGGACGCGACGGTACCGCTGGTGTACGAGCATTGCAGTACCCGCCGGGTCCTGACCATGGAGCGCTTCCATGGCGTACCGCTGACGGATCTGGAGAGTATCCGGGGCTATGCCCGTGATCCGGAGCGCACCCTGATTACGGCGATGAATACCTGGTTTTCCAGTCTGACCCAGTGCGAGTTTTTCCATGCGGACGTGCACGCCGGAAATCTGATGGTTCTGAAAGACGGTCGGGTTGGCTTTATCGACTTCGGTATCGTCGGGCGAATCAAACCGGATACCTGGCAGGCCGTGAGTGATTTCATTTCGTCGGTGATGGTGGGGAATTTTGAAGGCATGGCGGATGCGATGATTCGGATCGGCGTCACCCGGGAAACGGTTCAGGTCAGTGAGCTCGCGGCGGACCTTCGTCGGTTGTACCAGCAAATGGACAAGATGGTACCGGACCAGGTGCCTTATGAAATGGAGCAGGCGGAGGACGACGTGAACCATATTCTGATGGATATGGTGAAGATCGGGGAAAGCCACGGTCTGCATTTCCCCCGGGAGTTTGCCCTGCTGCTGAAACAGTTCTTGTATTTCGACCGCTACGTGCACATTCTTGCGCCGGAGATGGACGTGTTTATGGACGAGCGACTGAATATGTTGCACTGAGGCAGTCGCCTTCGGTAAGTGGCTTTTGTACACTAGGGCAGCGAATCGACGAACGGTTCGCTGCCCTTTTTTTTATTGCGTGTTCCATCCTGCAGGCTTGCCTGGTCTGAGTCTTCCAATTTATGGCGCTAGTCAAACTTCAAACTCAGAATTTCCGGAATTTGTCTCCGGAGGCGGTGCGCTTTTCTCCCTCGTTTAATCTTTTATTCGGTGCCAACGGAAGCGGTAAAACCAGCGTGCTCGAGGCAATCGGGTATCTTGGCCTGGGCCGCTCTTTCCGGGTAAATCGGCATCAGGCGGTGGCCCGCCATGGCGAGCAGAAATTCACTGTCTTTGGTGGGCTGGATCAGGGCAGGTTGAACGCTGACTCAGACCAGGCTTCGGAGGAGCTTGCCCATCGCGTTGGTTTGTCCAGAGACATCAGTCAGAAAGAGACGGCGCTTCGGGTAGACGGTGAAAGTGTTCGTAGCCTGTCGGCAATGGCCAGGCACCTGCCGGTCTCGGTGATTGATCCTGGTGTGTTTGACGTGGTGGCCGGAGCGCCGGGCAAACGGCGACAGTTTATCGACTGGGCAGTGTTCCACGTGGAACCTTCTTTTGCTTCGGCCTGGCAACAGTGCCAAAGAGTCACGTCACAGCGGAATAAAATGCTCAGAAATGGTAGACTCGACGACGGCTTGTTAAAGGTCTGGGATGCCCAGTATGCGGCGGTCAGTGAGCGTCTGACGTCCGCCAGGCATGAGACTTTTACGCAGTTTCGGACGGCCTTCGATCACCTGATCCGGGAGTTGGAGGTCAGCTGGACCGAAGGACTGAAAGTGGACCTGTACGCGGGCTGGGATGTTTCCCAGTCTCTGGCCGATGTTCTGGCCGGCCACCGGGAACAGGAACTTAAGATGGGGCATACCCTGTACGGTCCTAATCGAGCGGATGTCCGCATCAAGTTTCAGGGCCGTCCGGTATCGGAGACCTTCTCCCGAGGACAGCAGAAAACCCTGGTCATTCTTATGAAGATTGCCCAGGGGATGGTTTTGGCGGAAAAGGGCAAGCAAGTTACGTTCTTGCTGGACGACATTAACGCCGAACTGGATGACGAGCATCAAGCCATGCTGGCGCAACGACTGCAGGCGTTGGGTTGTCAGGTGTTTATCACCTCTATCCAGCGACCGTCCGTCGATCATTTATGGGGGCGTGGCATGGCACCGGAATATCGAATGTTCCACGTGGAACATGGCAACTTGATAGAAGAATAATGCCGGGCAAACTCTGGTCCGAGGGCTGATTCCCTCCGGCTGATTAAACCGGTACACCCTTCAGGAGTCTCTAATGAGCGAATCGAATTACAATTCCTCCAGCATCAAGGTCTTGAAAGGACTGGATGCGGTGCGCAAGCGCCCCGGCATGTACATTGGTGATACCGACGATGGCACGGGCCTCCACCACATGGTTTTCGAATTGGTGGACAACTCCATCGATGAGGCTCTGGCCGGCTACTGTTCCGAAATTGGCGTCATTATTCACCCGGACGAGTCCATCACGGTTAAAGATAACGGTCGTGGTATCCCAGTGGATATGCACGAGGAGGAAGGTGTATCGGCAGCCGAAGTGATCATGACCGTGCTGCACGCCGGCGGTAAGTTCGACGATAACTCCTACAAGGTTTCCGGCGGTCTGCACGGCGTTGGGGTCTCTGTGGTTAATGCCCTCTCCTCTACCCTGACCCTGACCATTCGCCGTGACAAAACCGTGTACGAGCAAAGTTACACCCACGGTGTTCCCAATGCCCCGCTGACAGCCGTCGGAGAAACTGACGCCTCCGGTACCAGTGTGCACTTTGTCCCGTCTCCCGAAACCTTTACCCAGATCGAGTTCCACTACGATATTCTGGCGAAACGCCTGCGTGAGCTGGCGTTCCTGAACAGTGGTGTTCGTATCCGCCTGACCGACGAGCGTTCTGGCAAGGAAGAAGTTTTCGAGTATGAAGGTGGTTTGAAGGCCTTCGTAGAGCACCTGAACACCAATAAAACGCCGCTGAACCGGGTTTTCCACTTCAACATGGATCGTGAGGATGGTATTTCTGTGGAAGTGGCCATGCAGTGGAACGACGCCTTCCAGGAAAATATCTTCTGCTTTACCAACAACATTCCCCAGCGGGACGGTGGTACTCACCTCGCCGGCTTCCGGGCGGCCCTGACGCGCTCCATGAACAATTACATCGAGCACGAGGGTCTGGGCAAGAAGGCTAAAGTGGCCACCTCCGGTGACGATGCCCGTGAAGGCCTGACCGCCATTATCAGCGTGAAGGTACCGGATCCGAAGTTCTCCTCCCAGACCAAGGACAAACTGGTGTCCTCTGAAGTTAAAACGGCGGTGGAACAGGAACTGTACCAGAGCTTCTCCGAGTACCTGCAGGAACAACCCAATGAAGCCAAGACCATCGTCAACAAGATGATCGAAGCTGCTCGGGCCCGTGAAGCCGCGCGCAAGGCCAGGGATATGACCCGCCGCAAGGGCGCGCTGGACATTGCCGGGCTGCCCGGCAAGCTCGCCGATTGTCAGGAAAAAGATCCTGCCCTGTCTGAGCTGTACATTGTGGAGGGTGACTCGGCCGGCGGCAGCGCCAAACAGGGCCGGGACCGCAAGACTCAGGCAATCCTCCCGCTCAAG
Source organism: Marinobacter suaedae (assembly GCF_030519635.1). Lineage (NCBI taxonomy): Bacteria > Pseudomonadati > Pseudomonadota > Gammaproteobacteria > Pseudomonadales > Marinobacteraceae > Marinobacter > Marinobacter suaedae. Next base: position 1,438,222 of record NZ_JAUMIS010000001.1, read on the forward strand.
GGTAAGATCCTGAACGTGGAGAAAGCCCGCTTCGACAAAATGCTGTCCTCCGCCGAGGTCGGCACGTTGATTACAGCCCTGGGCTGCGGCATTGGCCGCGAAGAGTTCAACCCGGACAAGCTCCGTTACCACTCCATCATCATCATGACCGATGCCGACGTGGACGGATCCCACATCCGCACACTCCTGCTGACGTTCCTGTTCCGCCAGATGCGGGAAATCATCGAACGTGGCCACGTGTTCATTGCCATGCCTCCCCTGTACAAGGTTAAGCGTGGCAAGCAGGAAGAGTATCTGAAGGACGAGAAGGCCAAAGAAGCCTACCTCACCCAGACCGCTCTGGAAGGCGCCCAGCTGTTCGTAAACCCGGACGCACCGGCGATCAAGGATTCCGCGCTGGAAACCATGGTGAAGGACTATCAGGCTGTTATGGCGATGATCGAGCGCCTGTCCCGTGCCTACCCGGCCAAGGTTCTGGAGCAGATGGTGAGCAACGTGACACTGAAGCCCGAACACCTGAAGGAAGAAGCTGCGGTGGCTCGTTGGGTGGCTCGCCTGGGCGAAGGTCTGGATCTGGACACCCGTACCGGTACCAAGTACGTATTCTCGGTCAGTCGGGACGAAGAGCGCGGTTTGTACCTGCCGAAAGTGACCATTCACGTGCACGGTATTCCAACCGACTACGTGTTTAACCACGACTTCTTCGAATCCTCGTCCTACGCCGCCATCGCCCGCATGGGTGAGACTCTGGACGGTCTGATCGAGGACGGTGCCTATGTGCAGCGTGGCGAACGCAAACAGGCGGTGCTGTCCTTTGAGGGCGCACTGGCGTGGCTGATGAAAGAGGCCCAGCGCGGTCTGAACATTCAGCGCTACAAGGGATTGGGTGAGATGAACCCGGAGCAGCTGTGGGAGACCACCATGGATCCGGAAACCCGCCGAATGATGAAGGTCACCATTGAGGATGCCATTGCTGCGGACCAGATCTTTACCACCCTGATGGGTGATGAGGTCGAACCGCGTCGGGACTTTATCCAGACCAACGCACTGGAAGTGACCAACCTGGACGTTTGATTTCACTCAACGAACAGGTGTGAAAAAGGGGCGCAGGTTTTATCCTGCGCCCCTTTTTTATTGTGACTGGCTCGGTCTTTTCGCCCGGAATCTAATCGTTCGAGGCTGAACAGTTTTTCGACTTGTCCTCGTCCAGCAAGTGAGGCGCCATGACTTCCTCCAGCTTGAAACCGGTGAGTCTTCGAATGGTCCGCCACAGGTAATAGAAAATCAGCAGCATCATGATCATCGACGGAATCGCAATCATCGGGTAACTGACCAGCGTCATCTGGCCCAATTCCTCATTAAAGGCCTGGGTACCGGAGGGACTGACCACGATCCACTTGGCGATGATGTAGTTCATGATCGAGGAAAACAGAAACGTACCGGCAAAGAAATAGGTGGCCTTCAGCAGACGACTCTCAAATTCTGCCACATTGCCCTTCTCCTCCAGCGCACGATGGATCTTATCCACATCCAGAACGTTGGGGTTATACAACAGCGTGCGTACCAGCGGGTATTTGGTCCAGGACGACACCAGGACCGCCAGACCGATCAGCGCAGGAATGGCCGCTTCCTTAATGGCCAGCCAACCCGCATCCAGCTCCAGCAGACCGATACCGCCGGTTAGACCCACACTGATCAGACCCAGCACGGCGATAAAGTTTTTCTTCCCGTAGCGCACCAGTTCAAACAGACCCCAACCCAGCGGAAAGGCCAGGCCGATGATCAGCGCGTTGACGCTGCCCAGGTGTTCATCCCCACTGAATTTCATCAGGATCACGGAAGGGATGACGATACTGACCAGTAAATCGATAAAGGGGCGAGGTTTGTGGTCTGGACGACCGGAGGTATTCGGAGTGTTCATATCGAGCGGCCCGTCGGATTGCTTGAGCAGGAACATCCCTGCTACGCAGGGGCTGTTGGGCCAGTATACGATAATTGGCAGGGGGACCGAAGGCGAAACCGGCGGCGGACCCCGTAAATGGTTCACACCGCCGGCGATTAAGGCTCGTTTACATCAGGCGCCGGCTTCCTTCAGGCACTCTTCAACGATATTCAAACCCTCTTCCAGCACCCGGTCCTCAATGGTCACTGGCATCAGGAAGCGAAGGGTATTGCCGTACATGCCACAGCTGAGCAGGATCAGCCCCTTCTCCTTGGCCTTCTGGGTAATGCTTGCGGCCAGCTGTGGCATGGGTGTCCGGCTGGATTTGCTTTCCACCAGTTCGAAGGCGGCCATCGGGCCCAGATTGCGAATGTTGTCCACATGCTCGAATTGTTCCTGCCACTGGCTGAACCGCTGGCTCAGTTTGTTGCCGAGCTCATTGGCCTTATCCAGAATATTCTCTTCCTTGAACACATCGAATACCGCCAGGGCTGCCGCACAGGCCGTGGGGCTGCCGGTATAGGTCCCACCCAGGGAGTTCGGGCCGGAGGCATCCATATACTCGGCGGTGCCGACGATGGCGGAGATGGGCATACCATCGGCCATGCTCTTGGCCATGGTCATGATGTCCGGTTCCACACCACTGTGCTCGATCGCGAACATCTTGCCGGTGCGGCCGAAACCGCTCTGAACTTCGTCGACAATCATCAGGATGTCGTTATCGTCGCAGATCTTCCGGATTTCTTTCAGGAAGCTCGGCGGCGCCGGGTAGAAACCACCCTCACCCAGTACCGGCTCCAGAATGATGGCAGCGGTATTGGCAGCGGGGGAGTCGGCTTTCATGGTCATCCTGAGCCCACGGAGGGCCTCTTCCTCGGACACCCCGTGATAGGGCACCGGGAAAGGCGCGCGGTACACCGAGCCCGGCATAGGGCCGAAGTCGGTCTGGTAGGGCGCAGCCTTGCCATTCATGGCCATGGTGTAGAAGGTCCGGCCGTGATAACCCCCGTCGAAACAGATGACGTTGGTTTTTCCCGTGGCCGCCCGCGCAATTTTTACCGCGTTCTCCAGAGCCTCAGCACCGGAGTTCGCCAGCATCACCTTGCCATGGCCCCGGACCGGAACCACGCCGCTGAGGCGCTCTGCCAGCTTTACATAGCCCTCATAGGGCATGACGGTCTGGCAGGTATGCATCAGTTTGTCGAGCTGGGCCTTGACCGCGGCCACCACTTTCGGGTGACGGTGTCCAATGTTGAGCACCCCGATGCCGCCCGCGAAATCAATCAGCCGGTTACCATCGGCATCCCAGATTTCCGCGTTACTGGCGTGATCGGCAAACTGGTCACTGGCACTGGCGGCCCCGGCGGCCACATAGTGCTTTTTGAGGGCTTGCAGTTCTTTGTTGCTCACAGTCCCGTCTCCTCCATGGCTTCGTCTTTTGAAGATTCATTCATCAGTGTAGGGATTCCCGCAAGGAACAACAAACCAGCACATTGCATAGCTGATCGTCTTCCGCCTTGAATCGCGGTGGCTGAGCGCTGTGCAGCTGGGGCGGAAAATTTCGGGTAGACTCTTCCCTTCGGCTTTCCCAGCGGCCACTGGCAACGCTCTCTGGCTGCCCCACTCTCAAGGAAGACGCCCTTGCGCTCATTTGCCGACCATGACTACCCCGCCAACCACAAGCCCGACTGGAGCCTGATTGCCCGTTTGTGGCCCTACCTGATGGAATACCGGGGCCGTGTGATTCTGGCGCTTGGCCTGCTGGTGCTCGCCAAAGTGGCGACGGTCGCCACCCCGGTTGCGCTCAAATACATCGTTGATTACCTCGATCAGACCCGGCCTGAGGAACTCCTGCTGTGGGTTCCCGTTGCACTGGTCGTGGCTTACGGCATGCTCCGGTTCGGCTCCACCCTGTTCGGTGAACTCCGGGATGCGGTTTTCGCCCGGGTCGCGGAGCGGGCCATGCGGCGGGTCTCCCTGCGGGTGTTCGAGCATTTGCATGAACGGGAGCTGGCCTACCATCTGGACCGGAAAACCGGCGCCCTGGCCCGGGATATTGAGCGGGGCACCAACGGCATCAGCTTCCTGCTGAGGTTTACCCTGTTCAACATTGTTCCCACCCTGCTGGAAATCCTCATGGTGGCGGCCATCCTCCTCGTGGTGTTCAGTGCCAGCTACGTGGTGGCCATACTGGTGGCCGTGGTGGTGTATGTGCTGTTTTCCGTCAAAGTGACCGAGTGGCGCACCCGGTTTGTCCGGGAAGCGAATGACCGGGATAACCAGTCCAACACCCGGGCGGTGGACAGTCTGTTGAACTATGAGACGGTCAAATACTTCAATAACGAAGGCTACGAGGCCGAGCGCTACGACCGGGATCTGGAGCAATGGGAAAGTGCCCGGCTGAAGAACCGGCTGTCACTGGCGGCGTTGAATACCGGTCAGGCGCTGATCATCGGCCTGGCCCTGATCGGCCTGATGGCCATGGCGGTGCGTGAGGTGGCTGCCGGCGAGATCACCCTGGGGGATCTCACCATGATCAATGCCTACCTGATTCAGTTGTTTATTCCCCTGAATGCCCTGGGGTTCGTCTACCGGGAAATCCGTCAGGCGCTGGTAAACGTGGAGCGCCTCTTCGGCCTGTTAGCCGATAAACCCGCCATTGTGGATGCACCCGGTGCCAAGCCCCTGACGGTGGCCCAGGGGGAACTGGCGTTTGATCGGGTTTTCTTTGCCTACCGTCCGGACCGGGCCATTCTGACTGACGTGAACTTCCGGATTCCCGCCGGCCATAAGGTGGCCGTGGTTGGCCCGAGCGGCGCCGGCAAGTCTACCCTCGCCCGCCTGGTGTTCCGATTTTTCGATGTAGACCAGGGTAGTATCCGGATCGATAACCAGGACATCCGGGAGGTGACCCAGGACAGCCTGAGAGCCGCGATCGGGGTGGTACCCCAAGACACGGTGCTGTTCAACGACACTCTGTATCAGAACCTGGCGTATGGCCGTCCAGACGCCACCGAGGCGGAAGTGTACGAAGCGGCCCGGATGGCCAATCTGGAAGGGTTTATCCACAGCCTGCCCGACGGCTACGAAACCCGTGTCGGCGAGCGTGGTCTGAAGCTGTCCGGTGGCGAGAAGCAACGGGTTGCCATTGCCCGGGTGATCCTGAAAAACCCGCCCCTGCTGATTCTGGATGAGGCGACGTCTTCCCTCGATTCCCTGTCCGAACACGCCATTCTGGGGGCTTTGCGGGAAGTCAGTCGCCAGCGAACCACGCTGGTGATCGCCCACCGTCTGTCAACCATCCGCGACGCCGACACCATCCTTGTTCTGTCCGGCGGACGGATCGTTGAAAGTGGGGATCACCTGTCCCTGCTGGCACTGAATGGCGAATACGCCCGGATGTGGCATCAACAGCACCAGTCGGACTGAGCCAGCGTCAGTCCTGCCCCAGTAACCCGGCCAGGCCAGAGGCCCTGACCACCCGTTGCTGAACACTGTCGCGGAGTACCCGGGGATCGCCGGTAATCAGGCTGAACCAGTGTTTAGCGCGGGTAATGCCGGTGTACACCAGTTCCCGGGTCATCACCGGGCTGAGCCGGTCCGGCAACACCAGGCAGGTGTGGGTGAACTCCGAGCCCTGGGATTTGTGCACGGTCATGGCAAACACCGTTTCGAATTGCTGGAGCCGGCTGGAGGATATCCAGCGGATCTCGCCGGAGCCGTCAGAGGCCGGGAAGGCGACCATCGGCATGGGTTTGGCGTCCTCGCCCCAAGGCACCCGGAAGGTGATGCCCACATCGCCGTTCATAAGGCCCAGATTGTAATCGTTGCCGGTTACCATGACCGGACGGCCGTTGTACCACGGGCCCTCACCGGTTCTGATCAGGCCCTTGCCCGAGAAATGCTCAACCACCAGCTCATTCAGGCCATCCACGCCCCAGGGCCCCTGTCGTACTGCGCACAGAATCTGAAAATCCGCGAAGGCTTCCAGAACCTGCCGGGCCAGCTGGTCCCAGTCCGAGCGTGGGTTCCGGGCGTTGAGATTATGATCGTTCATCAACTGAAGATAATGGCCATAGCCTACCGGGGGCCTGACCTCGGTGCCCCGGACCTGGCGGTCTTTACCGGCATTCTGAAAACACTCGGGACTGCCCGTCACCGCGTGATTGGCGATCAGCTGTTGCAGATCTGCAGGCAGTTTTACCGGCGTATCCGGGCCCGGCCAGGCGAGATCGTTGAACGACTTGTCACGACACTTGTGCAGCAAGTCGTCACTCAACGCGCTGTTGTTCACCGCGTCGGCCAGCGCCTTGATGCCACTGTTTTCCTCGAACCGGTAACTCCTGCGCAGCATGGCAACCGCCTGGTCCAGGCCCCGTCCATCCCCCTGCTGCAGATCCTCCGGTAACTCGTAGCCCGTTACCTCCCTGAGCCACTGGGCTGTCTCCGCGCTGTAGTGGCCCTCGAAAGCGCGCTGGCACAGTTCCCCCAACACCGCACCGGCATCCACCGACGCCAGCTGATCTTTATCCCCCAGCAGGATCAGTTGGGCGTGTTCGGGCAGAGCGTCAAACACCGACGCCATCATATCCACATCCACCATGGAGGCTTCGTCGATCACCAGAATATCCGCTATCAGCGGATTCTCCCGATCATGACGAAAGCGGCGGGAGTCAGGCCGGCTGCCGAGCAGTCGATGCAGGGTAGTGACCCTGGTGGGAATATCATCCTTTTGCAGGGAGCCGGATAGTTCATCCCACGGCAGCTCCTCGACCGCTTTACTGATCGACTCATTCAGCCGCGCCGCCGCCTTACCGGTGGGGGCTGCCAGGCGAATCCGGAAGACCCGGCGAGCCTGCCCATTGTTGACCCTGGCACCTGCGATCGCCTGAAGGGCTGCCAGCAGCTTCACGACCGTGGTGGTTTTGCCGGTACCCGGGCCACCGGTAATCACCGCAAACCGGTTTCTGGCCGCCAGGGCACAGGCCAGCTTCTGATAGTCCACCCCGCCGTCGGGATTCTGCCTGAACAGCCGCGACAGGGTTGTCGCGAGCATTCTGGCAGGTTCCGAATTGACCTCCGTGAGCTCGGTGGGGGCGGATAACCGGGCGTTGATCCCTTCGGCAATCTGCTGCTCGCAACGCCATAAACGGCGAAGGTAGAGCTTGGTTCCCGACAAGATCAATGGTGTAGTCAGTGAGCCATTACTAACGGTAGAAGATCCATTCAGAGCGGCCATGCAGGTTTCCACCGACAGCTCGCTGAGGATGTCCTCCGGCATCAGACAGGCTTCAGCGCCGTCGGTTCGGTGGCCGTCTTCCGGCGGTAGTGCCAGGGTGCTTCGGGGGGCGCTCAGCAGGGCATGCAGGTCGATACACACATGCCCGCGACCGACCTGGTGGGATACCAGTGCGGCCAGCAGAATGACGATGGGATCCAGCGGTTCCCCCTGCTCCGTGGATGACTGCCGGAGAAACCGGGCGAACTCCACATCCAGTGGTTGCAGCCAGTCATTTCCTCGCCATTGCGCCAGCAGGCCCATCATGGCCTCTGAGTCCCCCAGGAGGGTCTGTGGTTCGGACTGCTCTGGTGCAGAGGTGTCGGGACTGTCGGTGTCCAGATCGAGCGCAAACTGCAGATCAGACGGTCGCTTCGGGCTCATGCGGCCACCTCCCCTTTTCTTGTCCCGCCATCGAACAGGGTATCCAACGCTTCGATCAGTTGTCTTGGTGGCTTATCCACAAAGGCGCCCGAGGTCGGTCCCCGGTATCCCCGCAGGAACAGGTAAACCGCGCCTCCCATATGCTCGTCGTAGCTGTAGTCTTTCAATCGGTCCTTCAGCAACCGGTGCAGGGCCAGCAGGTACAGCAGGTATTGCAGGTCGTAACGCTTGTCGAGAATGGCCTGGCCCATGGCCTGCTGGGTATAGGCGTTGTCGTCCTCACCCAGATGGTTGGATTTGTAATCCAGCACGTAATACCGCCCCTCGTGTTCAAACACCAGATCAATAAATCCCTTCACCATGCCGTTAAACCGGTTCTCTTCCGCCCGTGGGCGGTCGGCACCGTCCAGGGTGTTCTCGGTGGCAAGTTGGTCCAGGCGCCTGATCGAGACGTTCCGGCTTTCAAACCAGAACTCCAGTTCCGGCCGCACCGTGCCCAGATCCGTCAGGGCGGCCCGGGTATCGGTGGTGCGATCGAGTGGCAGGGGCGTCTGGATCAGCTCCAGCATCCATTGACTCAGGGAGTCGGCCCATTCACCCCAGCCCCGGGTGGTACAGCGACGGGTCACGTACTGACGAAAGTTTTCCGGATCACGCGCCACAACGGCAAAACCCTGTTCGCAGCACCATTCCAAAAGTTCGTGCAGAAAGGTCCCGGCTCCGGCTCCCCGGGGAAAGTGGTGCTGGCTGTAGGTGGAGATCGCCGGTTGAGCATCGACATTATCTACCTTGCCTTCTTCACGCAGGTTCTGGCTCTCCGCATCTTCCACCTCGCCACCAAACACCACGCCACTGCCGGACAGGCCGGTGTATTCGATAGTGGAATAACTGGCAATCCACCAGTCTTCCCGCGCCTCGCGCAGGGACTCCAGCGCGGGGCCCAGGGCATCCGGCGCCTGCTCGGTGTATTCCCCGTGGCTGGGTTCCGGTAACGGCATCAACTGGATGGCGGGCTCAGGTTGAACCAGGGGTTCGAGGCACTGTGCGAGCGGCTGATCCTTGTTGTTATCGCCACCGATCAGGTACCCCAGGCCACTGTCGGTCCAGTCCTTGATGGCTGCCACACCCACCCAGGTTGCATGGCGGGCACGGGTCAGGGCCACGTAGAGCTTGCGGATGTCTTCCCCCAGCCGTTCCCGGTCGGCCCTGGCCAGAAGTTCGGCAGACGGATCAAAGGCCGTCACCAGTGTGCCCTGCTCGTCGTGAAAACGAACATAGGCCCGGCTGCCACTTTCTGCCCGGAAGGCGGTGCCGAACGGCAGGAATACCAGTGGGTACTCGAGGCCCTTGGATTTGTGCACGGTGATGACCTTCACCAGGCCCGCATCGCTTTCCAGTCGCAGGCTCCGGTGCTCGTCCTCTTCGTCGGCCGCTCGCAGGATCTGGGTGTAGTGATGCACCAGGGCGTGCTCGCCGTCCATCTGCAGGCTGTCTTGTTGCAGCAGCTCGGCGATGTGCAGAATGTCGGTAAGTCTTCGCTCACCGTCGGCCCGCTGCAGGAGCTGGGCGGGAACCTCGAAGTCCATGAGCAGGCTACGGAGCATGGGCAGGACACCCTGGGTCTGCCACTGGTGATGGTATTGCTCGAACCGCTTGATTTCCCGTTCCAGAGCGACTTCATCGGTAAGCAGCCGGTCCAGGTCCCGCCAGGAGCGCGCGAGGGTTGGTGTGGCCAGGGCGGCACGGGCCAGCGACAGTTGCCCGGGCTCGGCAACTGCCTTGAGCCAGCACAGAACTTCCTGGGCTTCCCTGGACCGCAGGACCGAATCCCGGTCGGACAGGTACACGCTCTTGATTCGCCGACGACCCAGGGCGTCACGAACCGCCGCGGCTTCGTTGCGGTTATTGACCAGGATGGCAATGTCCTGTGGCTTGACCGGTTCCAGATCCTCCGGATCCTCATGCAGGGCAAATCCGGCCCGCCCCACTTGCCCCAGGCTCAGCACGCGTGCCACTTCACTGGCACAGGTCTCGGCAACCTGGTCGGTGGCTCGTCCCTTGGCCAGAGGCTTGGGAGCACCGTTTTTGTCTTCCTCGTCACTGTCGAGCGTCCAAAAGCTCAGGCTGGGCTGGGCCTCGCCATCAATGCACCACTGCCGCCTGGTGCCCTGTGCGTCGACGCCCTGAAACGGCAGCGGCGTGGTGTCGCCCCTGCCGAACAGGAACGCACCGTCGGAACGGTTCTGATCGGCGTAGTCGAAAACCCGGTTGACCGCCGCCACCATGGCTTCGGAGGACCGGAAGTTACGCCCCAGGGTCCAGGTTCGCTCCTGAACACCCTGGCGCGCTTCCAGATAGGTATAGATATCCGCCCCACGGAAACCGTAAATCGCCTGTTTCGGGTCACCGATCATCAGCAGGCAGGTGTCGGCGTCGTTGTCCTCGACCCGATAGATCCGGTTGAAGATCCGGTACTGGGTCGGGTCGGTATCCTGGAACTCATCAATCAAGGCCACCGGGAACTGCCGGCGAATGGTAGCCGCCAACTGATCGCCCCGGGGGCCATGCAGGGCGGTGTCGAGCCGGGTGAGCAGGTCATCAAAGCCCATTTCGGAACGTTTCTGTTTTTCCGATTCCAGTCGATCGGCGACCCAGACACTGGCGTGTTTGAGAATATCCGACCGGGCACTGCCGGAATCCCGGGCAAAGTCCTTCAGCTCGGCGATGGCGTCGAAGGCGGGATGTTCCGGGACCGGTCCTTCGCCCTTCAGAACGCCGGCCAACCCGTCCGGGGTCTGATTGGTGAAACCGGCGGACTCGATTTTATCGGGCAGCGCGTCCCCGGATTCGGCCCAACCGGTGAGCAGCCCCCAGGCCTTGACCATGGCATTCTTGCTGGCACCGTGCAGACGTTTGCCCTTATTCAGGTCGTCCAGTAGCTGCACTACCTCTGCCTGCCACTGCTGCCAGGGCAGAGCTTTCAGTTCCTGGGACCGTTCGCGCCGTTGCCGGACCAGCCGATCAATGGCCTCGCCCGGGTTGCCGGCGGGTGCTGGCAGCTTGTTCGCGTCCGATAACAGTCCCCGGATCGACTGCCTGAGGTCTTGCGGGGTTTTCCAGTGCCGCAGGGCTTCGTCCATCAGGCCTGTGTCCAGCGGGTAAATGAATGTTCGCCAGTAATCCCGAACCACATCGTCCAGCAATTCACCCTGGTCGGTTTCCAGGGTCAGCTTGAACAGGCTGCCACTGTCAAAGGCGTGTTCGCTGAGCATCCGGTTACACCATCCATGGATCGTGGACACCGCGGCCTCGTCCATCCATTCCGCCGCCAGTAACAGTTTCTTTCGGCATTCCGGCCAGGTGTCCGGGTCGGGATAGCTGTTGTCCCGAAGCTGGTACAGCAGCCTGGTTTCCGCGGTCGGTTCCTGAACCTCACCGGCGTCGGAAAACACCTCGGCGGCCTGGGTCAGCCGGGCCCGGATACGGTCCCGCAGTTCCTTGGTGGCGGCGTCGGTAAAGGTCACCACCAGCAGGTTCGGCGGCAGTATGCCGCTGGCCAGCGGGTTGCCGGCTGCCTGGCCGTGCCCCAGTACCAGGCGTACGTAGAGGATGGCGATGGTAAAGGTTTTGCCGGTACCGGCACTGGCCTCAATCAAGGTACTGCCGTTCAGGGGCAGGGTCAGGGGATCGAGGTTCGGACTCGTCTGGTTTGTCTCTGTGCTCATGCCTTCCCCTTGCTGGATTTCTTGGCGTGTTCCCACAGCGGCATATACAGGGCCCTGGCCAGGGGCTCGAATTCACTGCTGTCGAGAATGGCGTCGGGGTGATCAAAGCTGGCCGCCAGGTATCCCCTATCCCGCTCAAGGGCATTGAGGTAGGCCACTTCTGCCTCGGACCGGGCGCGCTCAGGATCTTCTTTCTGCAACCAGGGAATCCAGGCAAAGGCGGTTTCGGCGTGCACTGGCAAAGCCCGGGTGGTGGCCGCCATCCAGGCCGAGATCAGGGCCTGGAAATGGCGCCGGGCGGTCTCAGGCGGTAACGGCTCGAACCGGAAACTGTTGTTTTCTTCCTTGCCGAGGATGCGGGTTTCGAACGGCCGGTCTGACAGCTGGCCGGCCAGGTGAATCACCCAGTCTTTCAGCAGGTTGGGGTAGCGGATTTTGCCCGTTCTCCCGGCACCGGAAAGAAGACTGGAACCGGCGATTACCAGACGACACCGCTGGCCGCGTTCGTTTTGCCGCAGGTCGGCAATCAGGTCAGCAATCTCCACTTCCGCCTTCACCCCGCCCTCGTCGTTCTCAAAGGTGCTGGTGAATTCCTCCGGCTCGGCCAGCACCGCAGGCCAGTTGGCCAGTTCCCGTTGATAGCGATCGAACAGATTGGGCAGGCGAGGCTTCAATTCACTGCGCAGCCGGTGTTCGGTTACCCCCATACCCAGGTCGCCGCGCCGGGCCATCCGCGCCAGGGCCTGTTCCAGCCGGGCGTCCAGTTCTTCATGGCAGCCGGCTTTCAGCACCGCTTGCTGGATCAGTTCGTTGTCCAGTCGCCAGCGGTCCAGACCGGTCAGGTCAAAGGCTTCGTTGTCGGTGTCTTCCTCGGCCACTTCGTCGAAAAACACCTGCAGCCGCCGCTGGTAGAAGGTCTCGATCGGCCGTTTCAGGAAGTTGGCCAGATCGTTCAGGCTGATGGGCTCTTCTGGCTTCTGGTAAGGCAGGGGACCCGACGTGTCAGTACGGTTCTGCACACCGTGGGCGGTGCGCCACTCCCGCTCATAGGTAAACAGATTGCCCGCCTGCAGAATCGCCTTGAGGGGGCTGACAGGCTTCTCCTCGTGCCCACCCTGTTCATTGGCCAGCGGGAAATACGCCCGGCTGAAGGGTTGCAGAGGGTGTTGGGTGGTCAGCGCCCGGGTCACGGATGTCCCGGTTTCCCCTGCCGGGTGCCAAAGGGCGTCGATGTGGTCCCGCAGCTGGCTGACCAGCACCGAGGGCGGGCGTTCGGAATCGTCCCGGATACTGCGCCCTACCCAGCTGACGTACAGCTGTTCACGGGCCGACAGCAGCGCCTCCAGGAACAGGTAACGGTCGTCTTCCCGTCGGGAGCGATCCCCCGGGCGGTAGTCGTTGGCCATCAGGTCAAAATCCACCGGCGGCCGTGAGCGGGGGTAATCGCCATCGTTCATCCCCAGCAGGCACACGTGGCGGAAGGGGATCGCACGCATCGGCATGAGGGTGGCGAAGTTGACTTTGCCGGCCAGGAAACGCTGATTCAGGCCGCCTTCATCCAGACCCGCGAGCAGCACATCCCGGACAATATCCAGTGGCAGTGGTTCTGCCGTCAGCCCGGCAGCAGCGGTATCGTCGAGCCACTGTTCGACCTGTCGGCGAAAACGGTTCAGCAGCAGCAGATCGTGCCCTTCCGCTTCCTGGAAAAAAGTTTCCAGCATAGCCGAGACCTGCTGCTCCCACGCTGCTGCTGAGCGGTCTTCCTGAAGGGCTGACCAGAGGCTTTCCAGGCATCCGAGAAACTCCGCCAGACGACCGGCCACGGCCGCTTGCAGGCCAGCCACTTCGCCGTAGGGTTCGATACCGGCCCAGGCTTCATCGTCACCCATACCATAGCCCAGCAGCATGGCCCGCAATCCGGACTGCCAGGTATTGCGTTCCAGCTCTGCTGGCAGATCCAGGCTGGCGCGATGCTGCCCGTGCAGGCCCCAGCGGATGTTGGCACCTTCCACCCAGCGCCGGACCAGGGCAATCTCGGCTTCCTCGATCCGGAAGCGGGTTCGGATGCAGGGCACTTCCAGCAGGCTCAGGATCTCGCTGACACCGAAGCGACTGCGGGGCAGAGACAGCAGCGTTTCCAGCGCGATCAGCACCGGTTCATGGTGGCGCTGGCCCTGATCCGAGATGGTGAACGGGATGTGTCGTCGGCTGCCAGGCTGATAGCGGCCGAAGACCGCCTGGATGTGGGGTGCGTAGACGTTGATGTCCGGCACCATCACCATCACATCCCGCGGGCGCAGGCTCGGGTCGGCATTGAACTCGGCCAGCAGCTGATCATGCAGGATTTCCACTTCCCGTTGCGGGCTGTGGGCGTCATGGAATCTCAGGGAGCGGTCCCGGGCCGGATCCAGCCGTCGATGTTCCGCGCGGATGTCCGGCAGGGGCGTCAGGTTATAGATGTCGTTCTGCAGCTGGTGCAGGATCCGGGGGCTCTGCGGATCCCCGTGGGCCGAGAAAATGTCGATCTTCTGGTCCGGCGTCTCCAGCTGACCCCGGTATTCTTCCGGGTTATCGAATTCATCCAGCAGGCGGATGTAATCCCTGCCCTGTTTGCCCCAGGCCGCCAGCAAGGGGTTGGCGTGCTGGTGCAGCAGCTCCGGGTCGGTCACCGCTGACAGAGTGGGATGCCTGGCTCCCCTTTTCCGCTGAGCGTTCAACAGGTCCCGGTCACTGACAATATCCGCCCAGTAGAACTGGCAGGGGTTGTGGACGCACAGCACCACCTGGGTGAACCGACTGAGAACAGACAGTGCCTCCAGGGCCTGGCGGGGCAACGAGGAGACGCCAAACACCACAATGCGCCGGGGCAGTCGGGCCGGGTTGGACGGCGCGGGCAGTTGCCTGCCCAGGTCCACAAACCGGGTGTGAATGCGGGACCGGCTGGTGTGTGACAGTCCTTCGGTATCCTGCACGAGGGAGCGCCACAAAACGGCCTGCCAGCGGGTTTCCGGCTCCAGCGGGCGCTCTTCGCCCCGGGCGGAGATGGTGATGTCCCGTCCCTCTTCCCACGCGGCCAGCCAGTCGGCACGGAATACCTGGTACTGGTCAAACAGGTCCGCTATTTTTTCCGCCAATTGATAGATCCGAAGGGCGGTGTTCTGGCCATCCATGAACCGCGCCAGGGGGGAAAAGGACGAATCCTGTCCTTCCAGGTCTGGCAACATCCGGTACAGGCGCCACAACAGTCGTTGTTTATCAAAGGGAGATTGCTCCGGTACCTCACCCTCGGGTAGCACCGCCCGGTAGGCCTGCCAGATAAATCGGGCCGGGAACAGGAAGTCCATACCGGCGGCAATGCCCAGCCCGCCTTCGGAGCCATCCTCGGAACGTTTCTCGGCCAGCGCCAGCTTCAGCCACTGGGCGATCCCGTTACTTTGCACCAGAAAGGTTTCGCTCTCCAGGGGTGGTAATGGGTGCTCCCGGCACAGGAAGACCACCGCCCGGCGGAGGTCTTCCAGGTGGTTGGCGTGAATGGCGTAGAAGCCAGGCTGGGTGGCGGAGTGGTTGGCCATGAAACTCCCTGTGCGGAAAACCTGCGTGCGACTCTATACAGGGTATCGCAATCGGGAAGAAAATCAGACCGTTATCCGACCCAATAAATCTGAACGTCAGGGCGGGGGCGGTCGCATTGAACGGCTGTGCCTGAGCACAAAAAAGAGGGTCATGGCGACCCTCTTCTGATTGCTTCGAACAACTCGGTCAGCGACCTACAACCTACAAGGGGACTCGCATGGATTCGGAGGTGGTGACCGGCATGCCGATCATCTCATCGGTGCCGGTCGGCGGTATGACTTCGGTCTTGGTGACCGACATGCCGTGAAACGCGTCGCGGGCTGCGCAGGCGCCGGAAAACATCATGACCCGATCCTCTTCATCGGTCAGCACGTAGCCGTGCCCTCCCACGTAAAACCGGGCCATGTAGTAACGCCCCTCCATCGACACAATCTCTAACATATCGATGGTCTGCTTTTTCAACGCTTTCATTGAACTCAACTTCATATGCATCGAGAGTCTCCCGCTTGCGGTTGAACCATGAAGACTTATACGGCGGTGATTCGTTGTCAGGTCAAAAATTGACCAGAAAACGATCTGAATGATTGGTGATGGCGTAAACTGAAGTGAGGCTGCTTAGAGGAGGGTTTGGTCATGCAAACCACACGAGCTGCACACCGAGGCTGGTCGGTACTGCCCTTTCTGATCGTCAGCGCCTGGACACTACTGCCAACTCTGCTGCACGCCGAAGATGAAACCGATGTGGCGATTCGAGACGCCATCATCCGGCAAATAGAAGCGTTCGCCAACGACGATGAAGAGGGAGCCTGGACGTATGCCTCGGAAGGCATCAAGCGCCGATTCGAGTCGTCAGACCAGTTTGTGGACATGGTTCGGAAGCATTATCCGGCGGTCCATGGGGCGAGCGGCATCGAGTTCGTTAAACGCATCCCACACGGCGCCTTTGAGATTCAGACCGTGAAAATCAGCGGGCCGAACGGACTTCACTGGGATGGCTACTATCGAATGGTGAAAATCCGGGGAGAATGGAAGATTGCGGGCGTGCGCCTGGCGCCGTCTGACCCCGGAATATGACCCCGGCATCATTGATGATTGATATCTGGAGGAGTGAGCGAGGCGAGCAGGATCAGCTCGCCTCGTGCCGGTTTTCCCCGTTGAGTTATCTCCCCAACCTTGGCCACGAACGCGTCCGACAACCTGTTGATGCAAAAGGTGGTCGATCAGGCTCTCCATGACAAACCAGCTGGCAGGGACTAACTTGAAAAGGTGAATCAGGAGATCATTCCTTGTCGCCAGCCGGCGTCAACGGTGCAGAGGAAAGGTGCCGTGCCCCATAATTCAGTGTTTCGCTCAATGCCTGTTCTGGCCTTGTTGATGGCTGTTGCCGTTGTGTCCGGCTGTGCACTCCCGGCGATGACCGATCGCCCGGGCAGCAGTGCCCTATCGTTTCAGTACACCTCGGATACCCGGCTGGGCGGTGCCATTGCCCCGGCGCTGGAAGACAACGAAGGGCTGAGTGGCATCGTGCCCCTGGCGGACCCTTACGATGCCTTTGCGGCCCGGGTGCTTCTGGCCGAGGGCGCCGATGCCTCGCTGGATGTTCAGTATTACATCTGGCAGAACGACATTACCGGCACCATGTTGCTCTACTCCCTTTACCGGGCGGCCGAGCGTGGGGTTCGGGTGCGCCTGTTACTGGACGACAACGGGATTGGTGATCTGGACGACGCGCTCGCCAGTATGGACGCCCATCCGAACATTGAAGTCCGGCTGTTCAACCCGTTTGTCACCCGCAGCCCCAAATGGATGAATTACTTTGTCGCCTTTCCCCGCCTGAACCACCGCATGCATAACAAATCGTTCACCGCCGACAACCAGGCGGCCATTATTGGTGGCCGCAACATCGCGGATGAATACTTTGGGGTTGGCGAAGGTGCCCTGTTCACCGATCTGGATGTGCTGGCGGTGGGTCCGATCGTGGATCGGTTGTCATCGGATTTCGATATCTACTGGGCATCGGACTCAGCGTACCCGGCAAACCTGATACTGCCAGAACCCGAGGACGATCAGCTGTGGGAAATCATGTCCAATGCCCAGGCACTGGAAGCCAGTGACGAGGCACTCGAGTATGTCGAGGCCGTGGAGCGCTCTAACTTCTTACAGAATCTGCTGACCGGCGATCTGGCGTTCACCTGGGCACCGGTAACCATGGTGAGCGACGACCCGTCCAAGGCACTTCAGGAAGCGGATAAGGAAGATCTGCTCAGTGAACAGCTGAAGGTTGCCCTGGGCGAGCCGGCCGAGCTGGTGACTCTGGTGTCCCCTTATTTTGTGCCGGGCAAACGGGGTGTGGATATCTTCCGGAAACTGGAAGAGCGAGGGGTGGATGTGCGGATCCTGACCAATTCACTGCAGGCCAATGACGTAGCCATGGTGCATGCCGGTTACGCCAAGTACCGAAAACCCCTTCTGGAAGCGGGGGTGGAGCTGTATGAGATGCGTCCCCAGGGGGACCGTGAATCGGTTGAACGACGCCTCACTCAGGGACTATCCGGCAGTTCCTCGTCCAGCCTTCATGCCAAGACCTTTGCCATTGATGGTGAAACCCTGTTCGTAGGCTCGTTCAATTTCGATCCCAGATCCACCAACCTGAATACCGAACTGGGGTTTCTGATCGAAAGTGAAAAGCTGGCCGGTCAGCTCGATACCTACTTCGATGAGCGGGTACCCATGGTGGCTTACGAAGTGATGCTGGATGACGATGGCGATCTGGAATGGATCGAGCGTAACGGTGACGAGGTGGTCCGTCATGACCATGATCCGGAGAGCGGCCCGTTCAAACGGATGATGGTGATCTTTTTCTCACTGATGCCCATCGAATCGATGCTGTGAGAAGGAACCTGACGAAGAGCAGGTAACGGAAAAACTAAAGAAGGGAGGGAATAGTGGTCGGCGTGGCAGGATTCGAACCTGCGACCCCTTCGTCCCGAACGAAGTGCGCTACCAAGCTGCGCCACACGCCGATCAACGGCCGGTATTATACGGATTCGATCTGCTTTTGCCAGCCCTCGGACGCCAAAAGGGCATCGGCAAAACTACGGAGGTTATCGAAGACCGGGACCTGGACGCGGGGAATCGGGCGTTCCGCCAGATGACGCTCGGTATCCAGGCCGTTCCCGGTCCTCACCAGCGCCACATCACACCCGGCCGACACACCTGCCTCGAGATCCTTGCGACTGTCACCCACCATGATGGCGCCGTTCAGCGAGTCCAGACGGTAATGGGTACGGATCTGTTCCAGCAGACCGATCCGGGGCTTCCGGCACCGGCAATAATCATCGGGATGGTGGGGGCAGTAGGTAATCAGGTCGATGCAGCCGCCGGCCGCCTCCACCAGACCTTCCAACTTGTCGTGCATGGCGTCCAGGGTATCCACGTCGTAGTAGCCCCGGCCGATGCCGGACTGGTTGGTGGCAATGGCGATGCGGTGGCCGGCGTGACACAGCCGGGCCACCGCTTCAATGCTGCCGGGAATCGGGTGCCATTCATCAGGCGAGCAGATGTAACTGCCATCGTACTGATTGATGACCCCGTCCCGATCCAGGATGATCAGCATGCGCTGCTACTGCTCCGGTCGTCCTGGCGCTTAACTGTTGGACGGCAGGAGGGAAATGTCCGCCACCCGCAGGAACAGGTTACGCAGACGGTTCAGCAGCGCCAGCCGGTTGTTCCGGATCGCCTCGTCGTCCGCCATCACCATCACTTCATCGAAGAAGTTATCCACAGTTTCGCGCAGGCTGGCCAGGGAACGCAGGGCACTGGCGTAGTCACCCTGCTCGAACAGGGGCACCACGGTGTCGGCTTGCTGGTCGATCTGCTCGGCCAGGGCTTTTTCCGTTGCATCCTGAAGCAGGCTGACATCCACGGATTCACCGACAGCATCCCCACCCTGCTTGGTCAGGATATTGGACACCCGCTTGTTGGCCGCCGCCAGGGCTTCGGCCTCTGGTAGCTGGCGGAAACTTTCCACCGCCTTGATCCGACGGTCGAAGTCCAGCGGACGAGTCGGGCGACGGGCGTGTACCGCCAGGTAGACTTCGGCGCGAATGCCCTGCTCTTCGTAGTGGGCACGGAAACGCTCGAGCATGTAATCCACCACCGAGGCGGCGGTGTTGCCCTCGGTCAGCACCGTGAAGTTGTCCTCGGCCCACTCGCAGCAGGTCTGCAGGTCCAATGGCAGTTCGCGCTCAATGATGATGCGCAGAACACCCAGGGACGCACGACGCAGGGCGAAGGGATCGCGGGTACCGGACGGCGGCTGGTTGATGCCAAACAGGCCCACCAGGGAATCCAGGCGATCGGCCAGTGCCACGGCACAGCCTGTCAGGGTGGTCGGCAGGTCGTCGCCGGCGTGGCGCGGCATGTACTGCTCGTTCAGTGCCTTGGCTACATCCTCGGCTTCACCATCGTTGATGGCGTAGTACTGACCCATGATGCCCTGCAGATCGGTGAACTCCAGAACCATCTCGGTGACCAGGTCGGTCTTGGCGAGCATGGCGGCGCGCTCGGCCTTCGCAGGATCGCCACCGATAGCTTCGGCAATTTTCCTGGCCAGTGCAGCGACACGCACCGACTTGTCGTAGATGCTGCCGAGCTTTTCCTGGAACACGATCGGCTTGAGCTGGTCGATACGCTCTTCCAGCCTGGTCTTGCGATCGGTCTCGTAGAAGAAAGCGGCGTCCGACAGGCGCGGACGAATCACTTTTTCATTGCCTTCAATGACCTGCGCCGGGTCTTTGCTCTCGATGTTGGCCACGGTAATGAACAACGGCATGATCCGGCCATCGCCATCCACCACGTGGAAGTACTTCTGGTGCTCTTCCATGGAAGAAACCAGTGCTTCTGCCGGCACTTCCAGGAAGCGTTCCTCGAAACGGCCCATCAGCGGAACCGGCCACTCGTTCAGTGCGGTAACCTCGTCCAGCAGGTCATCGTCGATCACCGCGGTGCCACCGGCTTCGTTCTTGGCCAGCTGGGCCACGCCCGCACGGATCATATCCCGGCGCTCGGCGAAGTCAGCAATCACATACCCTTCCTGCTTCAGCACCACTTCGTAATCACTGGGGGTAGGGATGATCAGGGTCTTCGGGCTGTGGAAGCGGTGACCACGGGTCTGGTTACCGGTGGTCAGGCCCATGATTTCGGCATCAATGACCTTGTTGCCGAACAGCATCACCACCCAGTGCACCGGGCGAACAAATTCAGTGCGGTGGGCACCCCAGCGCATGCGCTTGGGAATGGGCAGCGCCGCGAGGGATTTTTCCACCAGCTCGGGCATCAGGTCTTCGGTGGCCCGGCCCTGCTCCACCGTGCGATACACCACCCAGGCGCCCTTGTCGGTTTCCAGGGTGTCGAGGGCATCCGGGGTCACACCCAGGGAGGTGGCGAAACCGGTCAGTGCCCGTGTCGGGTTACCGGCATCGTCGAAGGCGGCTTTGACCGCCGGACCGCGTTTTTCTACCGGCTTGTCCGGCTGGGCATCGGCCAGATCACGGATCCGAACCGCCAGCCGGCGTGGCGCGGCGAAGGCTTCTAACCTGCCAAACTCGATGCCGGCTTCTTCCAGGCCCTTGGCGATACCCTGAGTGAAGGCATCAGACAGCGGCTTGAGTGCTTTCGGGGGCAGTTCTTCCGTACCCAGTTCGACCAGAAAATCCTGAGTTGCCATGATTATGCGTTCCCCTTTTCCTGCTGTGCTTGCTTCGCTTTCTTACCCTTCTTCTTTTTGGCGGCGTTATCGGCGGCCTCGGATGCGGCCAGAACCTCCTGCCGGAGGTTGTCTGGGGCAAGCGGGAAGCCCAGCTGCCGTCGGCTGTCGAAGTAAGCCTGGGCTACGGCCCGTGCCAGGGTACGTACGCGCAGGATAAAGCGTTGACGCTCGGTCACGGAGATCGCGTGACGGGCGTCCAGCAGGTTAAAGGTGTGGGAGGCCTTGAGAACCTGCTCGTACGCGGGCAGGGCCAGACCGGCTTCGATCAGTCGGGCGCTTTCACGCTCGTGGACATCGAAGCTGTGGAACAGGAATTCGGTATCGGCGTGTTCGAAGTTGTAGGTAGACATTTCCACTTCCTGCTGGTGGAACACATCACCGTAGGTGACCACGCCCTCGGGGCCTTCGGTCCAGACCAGATCGTAGACGCTGTCCACGCCCTGCAGATACATGGCAATCCGCTCAAGGCCATAGGTCAGCTCACCGGTGACCGGATAGCATTCCAGGCCGCCGACCTGCTGGAAGTAGGTGAACTGGGTGACTTCCATACCGTTCAGCCAGATTTCCCAGCCCAGTCCCCAGGCGCCCAGTGTGGGCGATTCCCAGTTGTCTTCGACGAAGCGGATATCGTGAACCAGCGGGTCCAGCCCCAGGGCCTTCAGGGAGTCGAGGTACAGCTCCTGAATGTTGTCCGGAGACGGCTTAAGAACCACCTGGAACTGGTAGTAATGCTGCAGGCGGTTGGGGTTTTCACCGTATCGGCCATCGGTCGGGCGACGACTGGGCTGAACGTAAGCGGCGTTCCAGGTTTCCGGGCCGATGGCCCGCAGGAAGGTGGCCGGGTGGAAGGTACCGGCGCCCACTTCCATATCCAGGGGTTGCAGCACAACGCAGCCGTGCTTTGCCCAGAAATTCTGAAGAGCCAGGATCAGACCCTGAAAGGTCTTGATGTCCGGAGTAGTCGTTTTCGTTGCCTTGTCTGTCACGACGAATGCCTATAGATCGGTCTGTGTGTGGCGCCCGCCGGTCAGAAAAGCCTCGGGCACTCTGAAAAAAGGCGCATTATACGCTCGCGCGGAAGGGATTTCTAAGATGGGTCCTGCACTTTGATTTTCAACTAGAAGAAGGTGAGCCCGACCTGGAACAGTTTTTCAACATCCCGAACCCGTGATTTGTCCACCAGGAACAGGATGACGTGGTCATCCGGCTGAATCCGCAGGTGGTCATGAGCAATAAGCACTTCGTTATGGCGAACGATCGCCCCGATGGTGGTGCCTTCGGGCAGGGAAATCTCGTCCAACCGACGCCCGACGACCTTTGACGACCGGTGATCGCCGTGGGCGATGGCCTCAATGGCTTCGGCCGCGCCCCTGCGCAGTGAGTGAACGTTTACAACGTCGCCCCGGCGCACGTGGGTCAGCAGGCTGCCGATGGTGGTTTGCTGGGGTGAAATGGCCACATCGATATCGCCGCCCTGGATCAGGTCAACGTAGTCCGGGTTGTTGATCAGGGTGAAGACTTTGCGCGCACCCAGCCGCTTGGCCAGCAACGAGGCCATGATGTTGGCTTCGTCATCGTTGGTGACCGCGCAGAACACATCGGTGTTCTCGATGCTTTCTTCCAGCAGGATGTCCTTGTTGGCCGCGTTCCCTTCCAGAACCACAGTCTTGCGCAGGTTTTCCGACAGCATCACGCAGCGCTCGTGATCCCGCTCCAGCAGCTTGACCTGGTAGCGGTTTTCCAGGGTCTGGGCCAGTCGTTGCCCGATGTTACCGCCGCCACAGATGAAAATCCGTTTGTAGTTTTTTACCAGTGGCTGGAGCTCGCTCATCACCGACCGGATGTGGTTGGTGCCGGCAATGAAGAACACTTCGTCGCCATCCTCAATCACCGTATCCCCCTGGGGCATGATCGGCCGGTCCTTGCGGAAAATGGCCGCTACACGGGTATCGATACGGGGCATGTGGGTACGCAGGTAGGACAGTTCGTGGCCAACCAGCGGGCCACCTTCGGTCGCCCGGATGGCGACCAGTCGAGCCAGACCCTTGGAAAATTCCAGCACCTGCAGGGCGCCCGGGTATTCGATCAACCGGGTAATGTGCCGGGTAACCAGATGCTCCGGGCTGATCATGACGTCGATGGGGAAGCCGTTTTCACCAAACAGTTCGTTGCGGGCCAGATAGGCTCCGGCACGAACCCGGCTGATCTTGGTGGGGGTCTTGAACATGATGCTGGCAATCTGACAGGCCACCATGTTGGTTTCGTCACTGCTGGTAACGGCAATCAGCATGTCTGCGTCCGCAGCGCCGGCTTGTCTCAGAACACTCGGGTAGGAGGCCCTGCCCTGAACGGTTCGGATATCGAGTCGGTCCTGCAGCTCGCGCAGGCGGGCACCGTCGCTGTCGATCACGGTGATGTCGTTGGCCTCGTTGGCCAGGTTCTCGGCCAGTGTGCCACCCACCTGGCCGGCACCTAGGATCAGGATCTTCATGCGTCGGGTTTCTCCAGCACAGCGTAGAAGAAGCCATCATGGCTGTCGGGGTCGGGCAGCAACTGCCGGCCCGAGCCCATGTCCCGCCCCCAGGCAACGTCCGGCTCCACAAGCTGGACGCCGTCTTTTTGTTTGCGGAATCGTTGAATTATACGGTGGTTTTCCTGGGGAAATACCGAACAGGTCGCATACACCAGTCGCCCACCGGGCTTAAGAATATCCCACATGGCATCCAGCAGGCCCAGCTGAATCGCGGCCAGGGGGCTGATATCCGATTCCCGGCGCAGGAGCTTGATGTCCGGATGACGCCGAATCACACCACTGGCGCTGCAGGGAACATCCAGCAGAATCCGGTCGAACGGTTTGCCATCCCACCATTCCCCGGTATTGGCGGCATCGGCCTGCTTCAGGGTGGCATCCAGGTCCAGGCGGTCGAGATTTTCCTGCACGCGGGGCAGACGCTCGGCCGACTCATCAATGGCAACCACCTCATTCAAACCATCGCAGGTTTCGAGGATGGCGCAGGTTTTTCCGCCCGGGGCCGCGCAGGCATCCAGCACCCGTTGACCCGGTGCCAGGTCCAGCAAGGTGGTGCAAAGTTGGGCGGCCTCGTCCTGAACACTGACCGCGCCATCGGCAAAGTACGGCAACTTATCCACGGGTACCGGCTGAGTCAGTTGAATGCCTTGGGGCGCGAAGCGTGTTGGTGCAGCCTCAATACCCGCCTCTTCAAGTAAATCCAGATAGGCATCGCGGGTCAGACGACGGGCGTTGACTCGCAGGGTCATCGGCGCCTGTTCGTTGTTGGCGGCCAGGATCTCTTGCCAGTCGTCCGGCCAGTTGTGGCGCAGCTTTTCCACCATCCATTCGGGGTGGCTGAATCGGCTGGCATTGTCCGCGGGCTCTGGTGCGCCCTCCCGTTCGGCGGCTCGCAGTACACCGTTGACCAGGCCGGTCAGGTGTGGCTTGTCCAGGGCACGGCAAGCTTCCACGGACTCATTCAGCACGGCGTAGGTCGCCTGCTGGCTGAATCGAAGCTGGAAAAGGCCGATCAGCATCAGGTGATGCACAACCCGATCCTGCTTGCGCAGGGGCTTTTTAAGCCGGGTTTGCAGTTCCCCGTCTAACCGGTGAAACCAGCGGCTGGTGCCAAAACAGAGGGCCTGCAGAGCGGGCCTTTCTTCCGGAGCCAGTTGCTGTAGCGCCGGGGGCAGGCACTGGGTCAGCGAGTGCCCGTTCTCAACCGCCAGTAGAACGTTGGCGGCTGCGGCGCGCAGGGGCAAGCCATGGGTGTCCATCTCAGCGCAGCTCCTCGCCGGGCAACAGTAACTGCTTGCCGCCGTTGATCAGGTCGTTGGCGCTCTGGGCCCGGGCACCTGGCAATTGCAGGCGGGTAATCCGTAGAGTACCGGTGCCGCAGGCCACATCAATACCGTCTCGTTCCCGGCGAATCACGGTGCCGGCCGGCTCATCGGACTGCTCGGCCAGTACTTCGGCCTGGTGAATCCGGATGCGCTGGTCGCCCAGGTCGGTAAAGGTGCCGGGCCAGGGATTGAAGGCGCGGATCAGCCGTTCGATGGCCGAGGCGTCCCGCGACCAGTCAATGTGCCCTTCTTCTTTCGACAGTTTGTGGGCGTAACAGGCGTCGGCATCGTCCTGGGCTTCGCCCGTCAAACCGCCCTGCTCCATGGCATCCATGGCTTTTACAATGGCCTGGCCTCCCAGTTCGGCGAGCCGGTCGTGGAGGCTGCCCCCGGTGTCCGTGGATTCGATGGGCGTGGTGACTTTCAGCAGCATGGCGCCGGTATCCAGGCCTTCATCCATCTGCATGATGGTAATACCGCTTTCTTCGTCGCCGGCGGCAATGGCTCGCTGGATGGGGGCTGCGCCGCGCCAGCGGGGCAGGATGGAGGCGTGGATGTTAATGCAACCATGGACCGGAATTTCCAGCACGGCCTTGGGCAGGATCAGCCCGTAGGCGGCGACAATCATGGCATCCGGCTTGAGGTCCTCCAGTTCCTGCTGGGCCTCCGGTGTTTTCAGGCTGACTGGCTGGAAGACCGGAATGCCGGCGTCCAGTGCGACCTGTTTGACCGGGCTGGGGATCAGCTTTCGGCCGCGACCGGAAGGACGATCAGGCTGGGTGTACACGCCAACAATGGTGTGGGGAGTGCCCAACAGGGCTTTCAGGGCGGAGGCAGCGAAGTCCGGGGTGCCGGCAAAAACAAGTCGCACGGTGCTGACGTCTCTGTTCAGTTGAAAACGAAAAGACCGGGTCTGTAACCCGGTCCACGATAGTTTTATTCAAGCCCGAGGGCCAGAACCGATCAAGTTCGATCAGGCACTCTTCTTGTGGAGCTTTTCCAGTTTCTTGCGAATCCGGTTGCGCTTGAGTGAGCTTAGGTAATCCACGAACAATTTGCCGTTCAGGTGGTCCATCTCATGCTGGATGCACACCGCCAGCAGGCCTCGGGCTTCCAGTTCGAACGGCTTTCCGTCCCGGTCCAGGGCCCGGATCATGCAATGCTCAATGCGGGTAACGTCTTCGTAGAAGCCGGGTACGGACAGGCAGCCTTCCTGCATGGCTTCCGGGTCGCCGTCCAGAACTTCGACTTCCGGGTTGATGAAGACACGTGGCTCGCTTTTGTCCTCAGACAGATCCATGACAATGATCTGCTTGTGCACGTTCACCTGCGTAGCGGCCAGGCCGATGCCGGGCGCATCGTACATGGTCTCGAACATGTCGTCGATCAGCGTGCGGATGTCGTCCGTTACGTCTTCAACCGGCTTGGCGATGGTGCGCAGACGTGGGTCCGGGTATTCGAGAATCTCTAAAATCATGGTGTATCTTCAGCTTTTGGGGCTTTAGCCCGGGACTGCAACGCAAGAAAAGCCCCGGTCACTTTGTAAATTTCTGCAAGCGCGTGAAGCAAGTCGCCAAAATGCGACCGTGTGCAGTGCAAACATGGTACGTTCGATCACATAATCGACTAAAAGCCGTGGATGCCAGAGCGCTCTTCGTATTGCGCCCATTATCCAACAATTCGTCGATTGAGTACAAACTGATCAGTTGATAGTTAAAATCTTTCGCAGGCGGGATAGAATCTACTCGAAGAACAAAAGATAACATCACAAATCCCAGTACATCTTCTATAGTATCGGGAAATAATCCAATAAGCTGCAGGCTCCAGACTGCGCACTAAAAATGCAAAGATTCAAGGCACGCGATCAAGGACTTATACAATGAGGAAACTGCTGTACTCACTGGCGGCGTCATCGATGCTGCTGTTCGCCTCCTGGACCCAGGCCGCCCCCGACTTTAAAACCGACCATCCTGAACGCTACACCGTGGTTAAGGGCGATACCCTCTGGGATATTTCCGGCCGTTTCCTGAACAATCCCTGGTACTGGCCGGAAATCTGGCACGTGAACCCGCAGGTTGAGAACCCTCATTTGATCTACCCGGGCGACCGCCTGGCGCTGGTGTACATTGATGGCCAGCCCCGCGTGACCAAAGTGGCGTCCAATAACGGCGTGGTCAAACTGTCACCGGAAGTGCGTTCCGAGCCCCTGACCAGCCCGATTCCGGCGATTCCGCTGGATGCCATCAGCAGCTTCCTGACCGACACCCGAATCGTGTCTCCGGAAGAACTGGAAGGCGCGCCTTACGTGCTGGAAGGTGAAGACAGCCGGATCATCACCGGTGCCGGTGACCGCATTTACGCCCGCGGCGACAAGCCGGCGGACAAGGTTGGCGTGTTCCGCCGCAGCAAGGAGTATGTTGATCCGGAAACCGGCGAGTTCCTGGGTCTTGAAGCACGCAGTGTCGCTGCCGGTAATGTGAGCGCCGAAAACGGCGAGGTCCTGACCGTTGATCTGACCAAGTCCAGCGAGGAAGTGCGCATTGGTGACCGTCTGCTGACCAACGTGAACCGTCCGATTTCCACCAGCTTCTCTCCCAGTTCTCCGAGCCAGGACGTGGAAGGTGTGATGATCGGGGTTGACGGTGGTGTTACCCAGATCGGCCAGTACGATGTGGTGGTGATTAACCGCGGTACCCGCGATGGTCTGGAGCCGGGCAACGTGATGGCGGTGCTGAAGGCCGGCAACCTGGTGCGTGACCCGGTCACCGGCGAAACCATCGAGCTGCCCTCCGAGCGTGCCGGCCTGATGATGGTGTTCCAGGCCTACGAGAAGATGAGCTATGGCCTGATTCTACAGGCGACCCGCGCGCTCTCGGTTGGTGACAAGGTAGTCAATCCCTGATCACCTGAACCCTCTGTGACCGTGCACGGCCGGGCCAGGATGGTCCGGCCTTTTTGTATTCAAGGACGATACCGTGACCAGACACCCTTCCCCGAAGGGCCGGGATGCCAAGCCCGGCGCTTTTGACCAGGACTCTGCTTCCTGGCTGTTATTAACCTGCCTGCCCGGCGTCGGGCCGAAATCCCGGGCGCAACTCCTTGAGCAGTGGCCCTCACCGATCGATTTGCTCTCCGTAACTCGGGCAACCCTGGGTGCCTGTGGCCTGCCAACCAAAGCCGTTAACGTCATTCAGGCCTGGCAGCGGCGCGACCGAAGCGACCCCGTGGTGAGCAAGGTTCTGTGGATCCTCGATCAGTGCAGCAAGCAGAACATTCAGATCCTTACCTTCGCCGACCCCTGTTATCCGGAACCTCTGAGACACATCCACGATGCACCCTGGGTGCTCTTTGCCCTGGGTGACGTGTCGTTGCTGCAGCGGGAACAGATTGCGATTGTTGGCAGCCGCAATGCGACCCCGTCGGGTTTATCGCTGGCACGACGGTTCGCCGCCGAACTGAGTGCGTGCTCCCTGCTGGTTACCAGTGGGCTGGCCCTGGGAGTCGACGGTGCGGCCCATGCCGGGGCGCTGGACGTGAATGCCCCCACCCTGGCGGTGATTGGTTGCGGGCTTGATAACCTCTATCCCGGCCGGCACCGGC
Source organism: Marinobacter suaedae (assembly GCF_030519635.1). Taxonomy (NCBI): domain Bacteria; kingdom Pseudomonadati; phylum Pseudomonadota; class Gammaproteobacteria; order Pseudomonadales; family Marinobacteraceae; genus Marinobacter; species Marinobacter suaedae. Next base: position 1,466,349 of record NZ_JAUMIS010000001.1, read on the forward strand.
CGCTGGCGCGCCGAATCCTGGAGCGCGGCTTGCTGGTTTCCGAATACCCGCCGGGGACGCCCGCTCGTCCGGCCCATTTTCCGCAACGCAACCGCATTATCAGTGGCCTGGCCCGGGGCGTGTTGGTGGTGGAGGCCGGTCTGAAGAGCGGCTCGCTGATTACCGCACGACTGGCAATGGAGCAGGGCCGGGAGGTGTTTGCCATTCCCGGCCCGGTGCAGAGCCCGGTGTCCCGTGGCTGTCATCATCTGATCAAACAGGGCGCAGCGCTGGTCGAGAGCGTCGAGGATATTGTCGCGGAGCTGGGTGCCAGCTGGCAGCAGTCCACGCCTCTCGGAAACGGGACGGGCGAAGCTAACCCCCTGAGTGGCCTCGAACATCGGGAAATCGCGGTCTTTGAGGCTTTAGGGTATGATCCGCAGTCCACAGACGCACTCAGCTTCACGACCGGTCTGTCTGCCGATCAGCTCATGCAGTCGTTACTGTTGCTGGAATTGCAGGGCCTGGTCACGACCGTACCCGGAGGTTACCAGCGAACGTCGTGAAGCGTGCGAGACCCACAATCCGGATTGATTCACGAACACAGACATGGCTGCTTTCTCTCCCCTCAGTGACTGGCAACTGCACCTGGCCCGCCGGACGATTCGTCAGGGCGGCGTGATCGCTTACCCGACCGAGGCGGTCTGGGGCCTGGGATGTGATCCCTGGGACCAGCTGGCGGTCGAGCGCATCCTCGACCTGAAGGCCCGCCCGATGGAAAAAGGCATGATCCTGGTCGCCAGTTCGGTTGATCAGGTGCGTTTTCTGCTCGATCCTTTACCGGAGGACCTGCAGCAGGAGGCCATCCGCCACTGGCCCGGCCCGGTTACCTGCCTGTTGCCGGATGTCTTGCAGCAGACCCCGGAGTGGGTTCGTGGTAAGCACAGTGCGATCGCGGTGAGGGTCAGCGATCATCCCGTGGTCCGGGCCCTGTGCGAGGCCGCCGGTATGCCGCTGGTATCCACGTCCTGCAATCCCGCCGGGCGGGAACCGGCCCGCTATCCCTGGCAGGTACACCGGTATTTCGCGGGTGCGCTGGACCGGGTTGTGCCCGGCCAGTTGGGGGGCAACCGTAAGCCAAGCCGCATCATTGATATTGTCTCGGGACAACAGCTTCGCTAGGAGAACCCATGCCACATCACGCCGACAGTTCTGCCGTTAAAGACTATCTGCTGGGGTTGCAGGAACGCATCTGTGTCCGGCTCGAATCCGTGGATGAAGGCGCCGGTTTTATCCGGGATTCCTGGGATCGCCCGGAAGGCGGTGGTGGCATCAGCCGGGTGATCTCCGATGGCAAAGTGATTGAAAAAGGCGGGGTCAACTTCTCCCATGTGATGGGCGACACTATGCCGGCTTCCGCCACGGCCCATCGCCCGCATCTGGCGGGCGCTCCATGGGAAGCCATGGGCGTGTCGCTGGTGATTCATCCCCATAACCCCTATGTGCCGACCTCGCACGCCAATGTGCGCTTTTTCATTGCTCGTCCGAAACACAGCGAGCCGGTGTACTGGTTCGGCGGCGGCTACGACCTGACCCCGTACTACGGCTTCGAGGAAGACTGCGTGCACTGGCACCGGATCGCCAAGGGCGCCTGTGAACCTTTTGGTGCTGACCTGTATCCGCGCTTCAAGGCCTGGTGCGATGATTACTTTTTCCTCAAGCATCGGAATGAACCCCGGGGAGTTGGCGGTTTGTTTTTCGACGACCACAACACCGGTGATTTCGAGCAGGATTTTGCCCTAATGCGGTCTGTGGGTGACAGCTACATCGAAGCCTACGAACCCATTGTCCAGCGTCGGAAGACGCTGCCCTTCGGTGAGCGTGAGCGGGATTTCCAGCTCTACCGGCGGGGGCGCTACGTGGAATTCAACCTGGTGTATGACCGGGGTACCCTGTTTGGTTTGCAGTCCGGTGGCCGGACCGAGTCTATCCTAATGTCATTGCCGCCCCTGGTGCGCTGGGATTATGCCCGGGTTCCGGAGCCCAACACCGAAGAGGCGAAACTGACCGAGTTCTTCCTGACCGGCCGGGACTGGCTGGAGGTAAGCGATGAACAATGATCTCTATGCAGTGGTGGGCCACCCCATCAGCCACAGCAAATCCCCCCGGATTCACAGCCTGTTTGCCAGCGAAACCGGTGAAGCGCTGGAATACACCGCCATCCAGGCACCCCTGGACGATTTTGCTGGCACCGTGCAGCAGTTTTTCGAGCGCGGCGGCAAGGGGCTGAACGTAACCGTCCCCTTCAAGGAACAGGCCTGGCGGCTGGCGAACCAACGCACCGACCGGGCGGAAAAGGCCGGCGCGGCGAACACCCTGTTTCAGGATGATCAGGGCCTGCTGGTGGCGGATAACACCGATGGCTGTGGCCTGGTGCGGGACCTCACGGTCAACCAGGGGATTCGCATGAAAGATGCCAGAGTGCTGGTACTCGGTGCCGGTGGTGCCGTGCGCGGCGTGCTGGGCCCCTTGCTGGCGGAAGCCCCGGCGTCACTGACCATCGCCAACCGGACCGTGGCCAAGGCCGACGGCCTGGTGAAGCTCTTTGCTGACGAGGCCGGCGGTTGTCAGCTGGCCGCCTGTGGCTTTGAGCAGGCCAAAGGTCCCTTCGACCTGATCATCAACGGCACCAGTGCCAGCCTGCAGGGTGATTTGCCACCGCTGCCGGCAACGGTGATCAGGGACGGGACCGCCGTCTACGACATGATGTACTCCCTGCAGACCACGACTTTCAATCAGTGGGCTCTGGACCGTGGCGCCAACCGGGTAATGGATGGGCTGGGCATGCTGGTTGAACAGGCGGCCGAGTCTTTCCGGATCTGGCGGGGCGTTACCCCGAACACCAGCGCCGTGATGGATGAATTGCGAAACGACTGAGACCGGCACCACCGACCTATGGCGTTTCGTCTTTCTCCGACAGCCAGGCTTTGAACCATCGCTCCCGCAGGTCGACGGTTTTCGAATACCAGCGGTGGTCCCGCATCAGGGCGTGGTCCATGTGGCCCGGCGCCGTCGGCATGTGGGGCTGCATCGCCACCCGGTTATCGGTGTGCAGGCCAATGCGCTTGCGGGCGGAATCCCGTGTGGGTCCGTAGCTGATCAGATTGGCGTGCGCGGCCATCCGGTCCGTGCGGGTGGCAAAGGCAATAAAAGCCTGCGCCTGCTCTGTCTGGGCGGTACCACGGGGAATGGCCCAACTGTTGAAACCGGTCAGCTGGCCATCCCAGATCACGGAAATGGGCACATCGTCCATCACCCTCGCGTGGAAGAATCGGCCGTTGTAACCCGTGGCCATGGTGGCCTGGCCACTGGCCAGCAGCAGGGCGGGCTCCTCGCCGTTCTGCCACCAGATGATGGAATCTCGAATGGAGTCCAGCCGCTCGGACGCCAGTTCCATTCCCCGGGGCGTGCTCAGCAAATCGTACACCTGCTCCGGCGGCACCGACAGCGACAGCAACGCCCATTCAAACAGCCCGGTGGGTGACAGCCGCAGCGCGCGCTTGCCCGGAAAGGTTTCCAGGTCAAAGAAATCCTCAACGCTGTCTGGTTTCTCGCCGGGAAAGGCCTCGTCGTTATAGGCAATCACCGTTGAAAATACCAGATGGGTGATGAAGCAGGGCTGGATGGCCCCTTTCATGAAATCCTCCTGCGCAGACGTACCATCGGGCGTTGGCAGCAGAATGTCCGGCTCGATCGGTTCCAAAAGTTCCTGTGCACAGGCCACGTCGGCGTCCGATTCGATCATGTCGATCACATCCCAGGTCACCTCGCCGCCGGCCAGATGCCGTTTCAGGGGCCGGATGCCGCCGTCATAGGGGACGGTCTCGATGGCAATGCCCGTTGCCCGGGTAAAGGGCTCGAAATAGGCGCGCCGCTGGCTATCCTCATAGGCCCCGCCCCATGTGGCCACGGTCAGCACCTCCGGTTCCGGTTGCTCGGCTTCGGTGTCAGGTGCCGGCTGTTCTGCTGCCCATCCCTGGGGGGGCAGTACGCAGGAGAAGAGCAGGATCACCAACAAGTCAGGCCCCTTCATTTTCCTCCTCCCGCAGTTCGTGCACGATCTCAAGGTAGGCCCGAATCACCGCCTCCTCGGGAACGACACCCAGTAACTGTCCTTCCCCGGACACCAGGGGCACGGCCTCGCCCAGGAACCCCCGGAGGAGTTCCATGGACTGCCAGACCGAGGTCTTCTCATCAAAGCGGGTAAAGTCCCGCAGCGCCAATCGCAGGATGGGGGTGTCCGGCGCGCTGTTAATGATGGCCTGCAAGCGAATGACACCCAACAGAATGCCTCTGTTATCGACAACCATGGCTTCGGCCCGCTGCTCCCGGACCAGCCGCTGGCGCACCGTCTCAACGGACTCCATACCCTGGGCGGTGGTGTACCGGGTGGACAGGTAATCGCGGATCGGGCGCGACTCAAGGATGGCCTTGTCCCGTCCGAGTGTCAGGTCAAAACCCCGGGCCCGGAGTTCCAGATCAAACAGGGAACGACCGATCGCCCGGTAGGAAACCACATTGGCGAAGACTACGGCGACCATGGCAGCAATGGTCAGGTCGTAGTTACGGGTCAGCTCGAATACGATCAGGATGGTGGTCAGCGGTGCGCCAATCACCGAACTGGCCAGGGCCATCATCCCACAAATGGCATACACCACCGGTCCTGAATAGGCGACGGGAACCAGGTGTGGCAGCACCGTACCGTAGAGTGCCCCAAACAAAATGCCGATCAGCAGGGCCGGACTGAACACGCCGCCGACAAATCCGAAGCCCAGGCACAGTGACGTCAGCACCAGCTTGGCCACGACAATCAGTGTGAGCTCGCTGATTCCAAAAGCGTTCTCAATGGTGGCAAAGCGCAGGGTTTCCTGCCCGATCCCCAGAATCTCCGGAATCCACAGGGCCACCACGCCAACCAGCAGTCCGGCCACGGCGGGGCGGGCCCATACCGGAGCAATGTAGCGCCGGCTGACCCGGGAACTGAGCCGGAGCAGCCTGAGAAAAACCCAGGCCAGACCGGCACACAGCACGCCTTCCAGGGCAAAGAGCAGGAACTCGTAACTGTGTTCAACCCGGGAGAACTCGACCAGAAACAGCGCCGGCCGGTCGAAAATCACGTTGGCGATGATATAGCCCGTGGCCGCCGCCACGGTAACAGGCGCAAAGGCCCGCAGGGAGTAATGCCGCAGAATGACCTCGTGGGCGAAGACCAGTCCCGCGATCGGGGCATTGAACGCGGTCGAGATGGCTGCCGCCACACCGCAGGCGATGGCGATGGAACGCTGGTGGCGGAGATTCAGTCGCAGCCGGCCCACCAGATTGCCGAACATGGCCCCCAGATACACGAGCGGTCCGTATTGCCCTACCGAGGCACCACTGCCCAGGGACAGCAGGGCCGCCAGGGTTGATGCCAGCCCGCTGCGAAAGCCCGGTGTGGGGCCCGGGGTCTGGGCCGCCAGTATGGCGTCCGGCGGTGCCAGCCCGCGCCGTTCCCGAATCAGGTAGCGGGTCACCAGGCCAACCAGCAGCCCGCCGAGTGTCGGCACCACCAGGGTGGCAAGCGCTACCAGCCCCGGCTGGTTCCCGGCCTGGACCCGTGCGTAGGGGGAAATCAGCAGCAGATCGTTCAGCCAGTGCACCGCCTCTACAAAGCCGATGGCCGCCAGCGACCCGGCGATACCGACCGCAATGGCCACCAGGGTGACCATGGCAATGCGGTACGTCATCTGTTGAACGTCATGGTGGTTCATACTGCAAGTAAAGTCTGGTTTGGCAAATGGCTCAACGAGGCGCCACTGGGGGCCTGAGGGTAAGCGGGTCGGCTCGCGGATTTGCGGTGCCGTTTTTGGACGAGTGCATGTCGTAATGAAATCACCCCGGGGACGGAATCAGGACCACATTGACAACAGGCGGGGCGCGTCCGGTCCGGGGCGCCATAGGATGCAGAAAACGGGAGGCCAAAAATGGCACAACTACCGAAACGTGCGAAAGTCGTGATCATCGGTCAGGGCGGTATTGTGGGATCCTCGGTGGTCCATCACCTGATCGAACAGGGCTGGGATGATATTGTCGGCCTGGAGAAATCCGCGATCCCCACGGACATCGGCTCCACCTCACACGCGTCGGATTTCTGTTTCACCACCTCCCACGACAAGCTGAATATCTACACAACGAAATACAGCCAGGACTTCTATGAAAAACGCGGCAACTACGTGAAGTGCGGCGGGATGGAAGTTGCCCGGGTAGACGACGACGAACGCATGGACGAGCTGCGCCGCAAGGTGGGCTCGGGCAAGGCGTTTGGCACCAATGTCAGCATGATTTCCCCGAGCGAAGCCAAGGAACTGTTTCCGCTACTGGATGAGAGCCAGATTCAGGGCGCCATGTGGGACCCGGACGCCGGACTGGTGGTACCCCGCTCCCAGAAAGTGGCCGGCGACCTGGTGGAGGAGGCGGTCGCCACCGGCAAGTTGCAGGCTTTTGCTTATACGCCCGCCACCCGCATCGACGTGCAGGATGGCCAGGTCCGGGGTGTTGAAACCGACAAAGGCTATATCGAAACCGAGTATGTGGTCCTGTGCATGGGGATCTGGGGCCCATTGTTAGCCTACACCGCCAACGCTGCCCTGCCACTGATGCCACTGGAACACCCGCTGCTGTTTTTCGGACCTTATGAAGAGCTCAAAGGCACCGGCAAGCAGATCGTCTATCCCCTGTTTCGGGACCAGGGCAACTCCGCCTACGTGCGGGATACCGGCGACCCCACCACCACCGAAGGTGGCCGGATCGAATGGGGCTACTATGAGCCAGACAATCCCAGACTGGTGTACCCCGGTGCCATCGCCGAACCCGAGGAGGCACGTATGTCTCCGTCCATGCGGGACCTGACCCTGGACCAGGTGATGGAAGCCTACGAAAAGGCCATCGAACTCACGCCGATCCTGGGCGAACTGGGCTGGGAGGAGAAACATTCATTCAACGGTCTGCTGTCAGTCACACCCGATGGGGGGTCGCTGATGGGTGAGTCCCCGGAGGTGCGTAACCTGTGGTTCTGTGAAGCGGTGTGGGTGAAAGACGGCCCGGGGGCCGGCAAGCTGCTGGCGGACTGGATGACCCACGGTAGCCCGGACATGGACCCTCACAGTGTCGATATTGCCCGCCACTACCCGCTGCAGAAAACCCCGGCCTATGTGTACGGCCGGTGCTATGAAATTGCCAAGAAGATCTACACCCCGGCGGTTCACCCCCGGGAGCCCTACGAGACCGGCCGCAAGATGCGCACCAGCCCGTTCTATCCGCGGGAAGTGGAGCTGGGCGGTTACTTCATGGAAGTGGCCGGCTGGGAGCGGGCCCACGGCTACGCCGCCAATGAAGCGACTCTGCTGTCCAAATACCGGGATCGTATTCCCTTGCGGGAGAACGAATGGGACGCCCGGCATTTCTGGGAGGTGTCCAACGCCGAACAGCTTGAACTGAGCGAGTCGGTGGGCATGATCAACCTGTCCCATTTTGCCATCTTCGACATTTCCGGCGCAGACGCCGAAGGCTTGCTGGAATTTCTGTCCGTGGCGAAAGTCGGGGGCACTACGCCTCTCGGCAAGGGTGTGTATACCCACTTTCTGGATGCCCGCGGCGGCGTGCATTCCGACCTGACCATCATCCGGCTGGCCGATGAAGAGTATCGGGTGGTGTGTGGTGGCGATACGGGCCACCGGGACTATTGCTGGATGACCCGCATGGCCCGCAAACACGGATTCCAGAACATTCGCATCGAAGACCGTACCGACAGTCTGGCCACTCTCGGGCTGTGGGGACCCAAGGCTCGGGAAACCCTCGCCAAGCTGGTCAGCAACCCGGATGAACTGTCCCATGAGAGCTTTCCTTTCGCCACCGCCCGGGAGATTGAAGTACAGGGCGTACCGGTATGGGCGTTCCGGATTTCCTATGTCGGTGAGCAGGGCTGGGAGCTTTACTTCCCGTTCAGTTACGGGTTGAAGATGTGGGATCTGCTGTACGACGCCGGTGTCACTCCGGTGGGTATCGAAACCTACGCCAACAGCCGTCGGCTGGAAAAAAGCCTGCGCCTGCAGAATGCCGACCTGGAGACAGAGTACAACCTGTACGAAGCTGGCCTGGCTCGTCCCAAGGTGAAGGACGCCGACTTCCACGGCAAGCAGGCTTATCTGGAGCAGCGGGAACTCCCCCGGCAGGCCGCCTATCTGTGCACAATGACCATGACCGAACATCGGGATTCGGCCGGCGTATTGCGTTACCCGGTGGGGCAGTGGCCCATCCTTGACCCGGACACCGGCGAGGTGCTGGTGGACAGCCATGGTCGCCGATCTTATAACACCAGCATTGTCTGGGGGCCATCACTGGCTAAAAATATTCTGCTGGGTTACCTGCCCGATGCCTATGCCCAGGAAGGTAGGGAACTGGTGTTGGAATACTTTGAAGAGCGTTACCCTATCCGGGTCGAGGCGGTGGGCTATCGCGCCCTGCTTGATCCGGACAACGAGCGGGTTATGTCCTGATCCCAGGGGCCCGGTCAGACGGAACCGGGATGACATTGCCGGGTCCAAAAGTTGCAACTATTGTTAGGGGCAGGTGGTCTGTTGTGCGTTCGCGTACAGGCTGCCTAAAGACCCTCCAACTTGAGGAGGTTGCAACATGTCCGTCGACCCGGACCCTCGCAGATCCCAGCCCTCCCATGCGCCCTATCGGGTCGGCTTCCTGCTGGTCGATAACTTCACCCTTATTGCTCTGGCGACTGCTGTGGAACCTCTTCGGATGGCCAACCAGATGGCCGGTACCGAGCTTTATTCCTGGTCGTTACTGACCGCTGGCGGAACGGCCGTGCGTGCCAGCGACGGCATGGTGGTCATGCCGGATGCCGGTCTCGGCGAAGAGGACCGCTTCGACCTGGTGATTGTGGTTGGCGGGGTGGATGTCACCCACAGTTTCTCCAATGTCGAAGTGCGCTGGCTCAAGCAGCAGGCTCGTCGGAACGTGTTGCTGGGGGCGGTGTGTACCGGAGCCTACATTCTGGCGAGCGCCGGCCTGCTGGATGGCCACGCCTGCAGTGCCCACTGGGAATGCCTGGAAGCCATTCAGGAGGACTTTCCCCGGGTGCAGACCAACAATCACCTGTTTACCCTGCAGAAAACACGGATGACCTGCACCGGTGGGACGGTGCCCATGCACATGATGCTGAGCTTCCTGGCCCGCCGTCATGGCGCCGAGCTGACCAACGCAGTGTCCCAGATGTTTGTGTGCGACCGGGTGCGTGAGGAGACCGAGCCCCAACCGATTCCCATGCTGCCACGTCTGGCCAAACTTCAGCCCCGGCTGGCGGAAGTGGCACAACTGATGGAGGCGAACATCGAGGAGCCCATCGAGCTGGGCGAACTGGCAGTCCTGGCGGGAACGTCAAGAAGACAGCTTGAACGGCTGTTCCTCAAACACCTGGGCTGCACGCCGTCTCGATATTACCTTCGTGTGCGCCTGAACCGGGCGCGCCGTTTATTGAAACAGACCTCCTGCTCCATTGTGGAAATCGCATCGGTATGTGGCTTTGTCTCGGCTACCCATTTCAGTCGTTGCTATCGCAAGATCATGGGGCGGGCGCCCCGGCAGGAACGGCTGGAAGCCTGGGGTACCGACTCGGACCCCGCAGAGCCTGCGGAACCCAAGCCGATATTGTCATCATCGGGGGAGGCGCTTCGCCGCGCCAGTACCGAGCCCACATACGGAACTATCAGGCAGCCCAACGAATCAGGTTAACCCCACGACCAAGCCATTTTCATCCAGTCCGATATCGAGTGCTGCCGGTCGCCGTGGCAGGCCGGGCATGGTCATGATTTCCCCGCACACCGCAACCACGAACCCGGCGCCGGCCGCCAGTCGTACTTCCCTCACCGGCAGGGTGTGTCCCGAGGGTGCGCCCATCATCGAGGGATCGACGGAGAAGCTGTACTGGGTTTTTGCGATGCAGACGGGCAGGTAGCCGTACCCCAGGGCTTCATACTCCCTTAGCTGCTGTCTTGCAGTGGCGGTAAATTCCACATGGCTGGCGTGGTAGATACGGGTGGCAATGGTTTCGATCTTTTCTGCCAGGGGCAGGCTGTCGTCGTACAGGAAACGGATTTCGGGCTTGCCCTCGTCCAGCTCGTCCAGCACCGCCTGCGCCAGCTCGATAGCACCATCACTGCCGGTGGCCCAGTGCTCCGCGGGTACCGCTTTCACGCCCAGGTCCCTGCAGAGGGCCTGTACCAGTTCGAGCTCCTCCCAAGTATCCCCGGGGAACCGATTGATGCATACCACCGGATTCAGGCCGAATTGCTGCAGATTCTGAATATGCCGCTCCAGATTGGCCGCACCGATGCGTAATGCTCCGGTATCGGGATCTGAAATCCGACTGCGGGGCACACCGCCGTGCAGTTTGAGAGCCCGAAGCGTGCACACCAGGACCGCCGCATCCGGCTGCAGACCGGAATGCCGGCACTTGATGTCGATGAACTTCTCTGCCCCCAGATCCGCTCCGAATCCCGCCTCAGTCACCGTAATGTCGTTCAGGGCCATGGACGCACGGGTCGCTGTCACTGAATTGCAGCCATGGGCGATGTTTGCGAAAGGCCCGCCGTGGATAAACACCGGGTTGTGCTCAAGGCTCTGCACCATATTCGGTTGCAGGGCATCTTTCAGCAGTACCGAAAGGGCCCCTTCCATGCCGAGGTCTCCCACGGTGACGGGGGTGTTGTCGGCTCGCCGCCCCACCAGCATGTTGCTCAGTCTCCGGCGCAGATCGAGCCGTCCTTCGGCCAGACACAGAATGGCCATGATCTCGGACGATACGGTGATGTCGAAACCGGTTTCCCGGGGAACACCGTGGGCCTTGCCGCCCAGCCCGCACACCAGGTTCCGGAGTGAGCGATCGGTCAGGTCCACCACCCGCCGCCAGCTGACCTGTCTCGGGTCGAGGCCGGCTTCGTTACCCCAGTGAATATGGTTGTCGATCAGCGACGCCAGCAGGTTATGGGCGGTGGTGATAGCGTGGAAGTCCCCGTTGAAGTGCAGGTTGATGTCCTCCATGGGGATCACCTGGGAACGGCCCCCGCCGGCGGCGCCGCCTTTCATGCCAAAACAGGGACCCAGGGAGGGCTCCCGCAGGCACACGGAGGAACTAACCCCAAGCCGGTTCAGGCCGTCATTCAGGCCTACGCTGGTGGTGGTTTTGCCCTCACCTGCGGGTGTCGGCGTCATGGCCGTGACCAGTACCAGCTTACCCCGGGGCGCCGTTTCGGAGGTGTCTACGTAGGCCATGTCCAGCTTCGCCTTGTAGTGGCCGAAGGGTACCAGGCTCTCGGCGGGCAAGCCGAACCGGCGCTGGGCCAGAAGCAGAATGGACTGGGGCTGCACCGAGCGGGCAATCTCAATGTCCGGTTTCGGGGCAATGTTGAGGTTTTCCAGCACCGGTGTGTCGGAAGTCTGTTCGTTATACCGGAAGCCCATTGGCCTGTCTCCTTTGGTCCTCCAGGGACCGACTGTGCTCTTGAATCCACTGCGCCGACTGGCGCAAACCTCCAAACGGAAACAGATGTATGCCCTTGAGCAGGGTGTCGGGGTTGTCGACGCAATACTCTGCCAGGGAACGGATCATGTCGTCGGGCGTCCAGGCCCTCAGCAGCCTGGCGCTGCCCGGGCGCTTGAGAAGCAGTTTGCTGGATGCCCCCAGGCCACACTGGGCGGCGTAGGCCATCAGGGTCTTGAGGCGGGTGGGGCCGGCCAGCCCGATGTAGACCGGCACCTGTTCCAGCAGGCTGCCCAGGCTTTGCAGCCAGTCCGTGATGATCTCAGGCTGGAAGGCGAACTGGGTGACCACCCACAGGCGGGTGCCCGTGCTGCGGGCGTATTCCTGTTTGATGTCCAGGGCCCGGATCAGGGTAGCCCGGTCAGCCCGGGGATGGCCCTCCGGGTGGCCCGCCACGCCAATGCCCTTGAAGCGGAAGCTGGACAGCACCCCGGATTCCAGGATGGCCAGAGTGTCGGGGAAGGGGCCGGCTGCCGGATCCCGGTCGCCGGCGATAAGCAGGAACCGGTCCACCGGGCTTTCCTGCAACTGGGCGAGCCAGTCTTCTAGCTGCCGCCGGCTTTCCACCATCCGGGCGGGCAGGTGCGGCACCGGCTCCATGCCCAGTTCGCGTAAACGAACGCAGGCGGCCAGTGTGTCGCTGAACTGCCCCTTCGGCAGGAAGGGGACGTAGACCGCCGTCCCTGGCGGCAGAAGTTGCGGCAGATCCTCGGTGGTGCTGATCTGCCGGGGCGAGGCTTCAATGGAAGCGGATTGCAACAGCGTCAGCAGGTGCCGGTGTACTGCTTCATCCCGGTCCATTGGTGGCGTCAGCGCGTGGAGTTGTTTGGCGAACGTCATAATGCATCACCTGCTGTTAACCATTGCTGTACTGCGTACTGCCTTGAAAGTCAGTCCGCGAAGTCGATGCCTTTGGCGCGTGCGCGCTCCCGGGCATTGGGATTGACCGACGGACGGAAGGGCACTTCCACCACTTCAGCCTCGATGGCGGTTGAACCGTCCGGGGCGGCATATTCCACTGGCAGATGCACGGTGAGCTTGGTGCCGATGGCGGTGTTTTCGCACGGCACCCAGGCCAGCGCAATATTGGTTTCCAGCTCTGGTGAGTACCAGGGCGAAGTGACGTAACCCACTGGGTCGCCGCCGCCTTCCGGGCTGATCAGCCAGAAGTCATTGGCATAGTCGGTAACCTCGCCACCGCCAAACCGCAGGCCTACCATCTGGTGGGAGAACGGCGGTTTCCCGGCTTCCACCTGATCCCGGACTTTCTCAAGCCGTTGTTTACCGATGTAATCTGCTTCCTTGTTCCTAGGTACCTGATAGGCCAGGTTGCACTGGAACGGCAGGGTCTCCGCGTCCACGTCCTGGCCCCAGGACAGGATGCCGGCGGCAATCCTCCGATGGTGGGCCGGGGCGATTACTCGCAGGTTATGGGGCTCGCCGGCTGCCAGCACGGCGTACCACACATCCTCGGCGTACTTGGTGGAGTCCTTCAGGTAGATTTCGTAGCCCTTCTCGCCGGTGAAGCCGGTCTGGGACACAATCACATCGTGCCCGGCCACCTGGCCTTCCATCAGCCCGTAGAAGGGAATATCGCGAACCTCATCGCCGAACATGTCCGCCATCAGTGCTTCGGATTTCGGGCCCTGGATCTGCAGCGGAGAAACGTCGATTTCGGCAATGCTCACGTTGAAGCCCATGCCGATGTTGACGCCCCGAAGCCAGAGCTCCAGGTCGCTGTCGGACAGGGAGAACCAGAACTCATCTTCGGCCACCCGCAACAGCACCGGGTCATTGAGAATACCGCCATCCTCGTTGCACAGGATGACGTACTTGCCGCGCATGGGCTTGATCTTGGTGGCGTCCCGGGTGATCACGTAGTTCACAAAGCGCTCGGCGTCCGGACCCTTGACCTGGATCTGGCGCTCAACGGCGACATTCCACATGGTGACGTCGTTCACCAGAGACTCATACTCCACCATGGCGCCGCCCTGCTCCGGGCGCACGTAGCCCCGCGGATGGTACATGCGGTTGTACACGGTGGCGCGCCAGCAGCCTGCCTCGTAAGCCAGGTGCCAGTAAGGTGATTTGCGAACCCGGGTGGAAATCAGCATCTCCACCGGTGTCGGGCCGGACTGGCGCAGGTTAATGGGCACCTTGCGGTTAGACTGGTCGACCGAGTCGGGTTGCCTTGCGGCGCCGGCTCGCTGTTGCGGATAATTCTGCAGTGCTTCCTCGAATTTGACGGCCATGGCTGTCTCCCCCTCCTCGGTGGGTTGTTGATAGCATCAATGTGACCGTGTTTGGGATTGGCAGGTGGAACCGAAACGACATGGAAGCGACCAAAAACGGCAAGGCCTTATAGCCGGGGCGAAGACGCTCATGCTGAATTCATATAACCCTAAATTTTTCAGGGCCTTATACTGTTGCGCCCAGACTGTTCGATAAAGCAATGAGGGAGCGATTATGAGTGGACCAGACAAACCCAAGGTCATTGGTGAGGAATGGAGCGATGAGCGGGTCAAAAGCTTTCTCGCCATTGACCCCTATGACAAAACCCTGAACCCTGATTTCCATGCCCTGCTGAAAGCCTATCAGGCCATGCGTGCGGAGGATTTTGAGCGCTTTATTGGGTTCTTCCGGGAGGCAGGGCGGAACCTGAATGCTGTCAATGAGCGTGGTGAAACCATTCTGGATCTGATTTCCCAGCATCGTCGCAGCGTGGACTATGCCGAGGCGCTGAAAAAGGCCGGGGCAAAACAGGCAGCAGCCGCCAGCCACTGACGCTGGCGACTGCCCGGTGGGCTAACATGCACCGGTTTTAGTGCACATCCACCTCGATGGCCTTGGGTTCCTTTGGCTCCGCTTTCTGCAGGGTCAGGGTCAGCAGGCCATCCTTGAAGGCCGCCTTCACACTGTTTTCATCCACGTTGTCGGGCAGTGTGAAGCGCCGCAGGAAGCTGCCGTAATAGCGCTCTACCCGGTGCAGCTTCTTGTCTGAGGATTCCTCCTCATGCTTGCGTTCACCCTCAATGCTCAGCACACCGTCGTGGACGGTCACCTTCACATCCTTGCGATCCATGCCTGGGAGCTCGGCCTCGATGGTGAAGGCTTCCGGTGTTTCCTTGATGTCCACTGCCGGTGCCCAGTCGCTGCGGCTGAACACGTCTTTGCTTTCTCCGCCGGAGCGGGACAGTCCGAAGACCCGGTTGTACCGGTTCATCAAATCCTCGAACTCATTGATTGGATTCCAACGGGCTACATTGCTCATGGGATACCCTCCTCTTCACGAATACGAATCTGAACGGTGTTGTCTCAGCTTCGCTCGCGGAACAGCTCCAACCGGTGGCGCCGGGGCCGGATGGTTATCCGTGAACTTCTGCTATTCAGGAATGTAGGTTCACCCAATCGCTTTTCAAGAGTCGAGTGATCAAATTTTGATCTGGGTCAGTTGTCGTTCTCTGACAGGTACTCGTCTTTCAGCTTGACGTAATTGGCGGCGGTGTAGGTGAAGAAAGAGCATTCTTTGTCGGTCAGCGGACGGGCCTCCTTGCAGGGTGAGCCCACGTACAGATGGCCGGATTTCAGTACCTTGCCCGGTGGCACCAGGCAGCCAGCAGCGACAATCACCTCGTCCTCAACCACCGCGCCGTCCATGATGATGCAGCCCATGCCCACCAGCACCCGGCTGCCTATGGTGCAGCCGTGCAGCAGGGCCTTGTGGCCGATGGTCACGTCATCGCCGATGGTGAGCGGGTGTCCGCCGGGGTTGAAGTCGCTGGCGTGGGTAATATGCAGCACGGAGCCATCCTGTACGCTGCAACGGTCACCAATACGGATGCGGTGCATATCGCCCCGGACCACGGTCATCGGCCAAATCGAGCAGTCATCGCCGGTTTTGACATCGCCAATCACCACTGCACTGGGATCTATCCACGCGCGTTCGCCGAATTGTGGCGTGTTACCCTTGTGAGAACGTACATTCGTCATTACATATACCCGTTAGAAGAATGAATTACCGGGAGGCTCCCACCCCATCGGAGTCGCCTGAAACTACCTTAGACAAACATTGCTGAGAAGGGGGCCTATGAACAACCCGTTACTGTCTGATGATCTGTTGCCGAAGTTCAGCCATGTCCGCACCGAGCACATGGAGCCGGCCATCGACCAGATTCTCAGCGAGAACCGCATGAAGATTCAGCAGCTGGCCGAGCAGGAGGAACCCTCCTGGGACACCCTCGCCCAGCCCATGCAGGCGCTGGACGATAGACTCAGCAACGCCTGGTCGGTGATTTCCCATCTCAACGGTGTGATGAACACCGATGAGCTGCGGGCAGTGTACAAAAAGTGCTTGGAGAAACTCACCGAATACAGCACCGAGATCAGCCAGAACGAAGCCCTGTGCAACGCCTATAAAAAACTGGCGGCGCGCGATGACTTTAAAGATCTGAGCGAAGCCCAGCGCAAGTCGGTGGAAAACACCCTGCGGGATTTCCACCTGGGCGGTGTGGACCTGCCCGAGGACAAGAAAAAGCGCTATGCGGACCTGTCCCGGGAACTGGCGGAACTGTCCAACAAGTTCAGTGACAACGTCTTGGACGCGACACAGCACTGGTACAAGCACATCACCGACGCCTCCGAACTGGCGGGCGTGCCCGAAAGCGCCCTGGAAGGGGCCAAGCAGGCCGCCGCCCAGAAAGACCTGGAAGGCTACGTGATTACCCTGGACTTCCCCAGCTTCTACCCGGTGATGACCTACTGCGACAACCGCGAACTGCGCCGTGAAGTCTACGAGGCCTTTGTGACCCGAGCCTCCGACCAGGGCCCGGATGCCGGTACCTGGGACAACACGCCGGTGATGGCGGAAATCCTGAAGCGCCGGCACGCCCTGGCCCAGTTGTTGGGTTTCGACAACTACGCCGAGCGTTCCCTG
Source organism: Marinobacter suaedae (assembly GCF_030519635.1). NCBI lineage: Bacteria > Pseudomonadati > Pseudomonadota > Gammaproteobacteria > Pseudomonadales > Marinobacteraceae > Marinobacter > Marinobacter suaedae. The sequence continues at coordinate 1,482,911 of NZ_JAUMIS010000001.1, forward strand.
GCCACCAAGATGGCCCGCAGCGTGGATGAAGTGCTTGGCTTCCTGAATCAGCTTGCGGCCAAGGCCAAGCCGGTGGCGGAGAAAGAATACGCCGAACTGAAAGCCTTTGCCCGGCAGGAACACGGTCTCGAGGATTTGCACGCCTGGGACGTGGGCTATTACAGCGAGAAGCTCCGCCAGAAACAGTACGACATTTCCCCGGAAACCCTGCGCCCCTGGTTCCCTGTGGATAAAGTGATTCCCGGCCTGTTCCGTGTGGCGGAAAAACTGTTCGGCGTTCAGATTGAGGCGCGCCCGGACGTCGAAACCTGGCATGAGGACGCAACCGCCTACTGCATCAGTAAACACGGTGAGCCGGTGGCCTGGTTCTACCTGGACCTCTTCGCCCGTCAGGGCAAGCGTGGTGGCGCCTGGATGGCCGACTGCCGGGTACGCTGGCGCAATCAGAAAGGCACGCTGCAGTTGCCGGTGGCCTTCCTGTCCTGTAATTTCACGCCCCCGGTCAACGGCAAGCCGTCCCTGCTGACCCACGATGAGGTCACGACCCTGTTCCACGAGTTCGGCCACGGTCTGCACCATATGCTCACCCAGGTAGAGGTGCTGGATGTGTCTGGCATCAATGGCGTGGCCTGGGACGCGGTGGAGCTGCCCAGCCAGTTCCTGGAAAACTGGTGCTGGAACCCGGAATCCCTGGCGCTGATCGCGTCGCACCATGAAACCGGTGAGCCACTGCCGGAAGATCTGCTACAGAAGTTGCTGGCGGCGAAGAACTTCCAGTCCGGCATGGGCATGGTACGCCAGCTGGAGTTCTCCCTGTTCGATTTCCGCCTGCACGCGGAGTTCACTGAGCAGGCGCCGACCAATCCACTGGATATGCATCGCCAGGTCCGTGAGGAAATCGCCGTGGTGGAAGCGCCGGAATTCAACCGCTTCCCCAATGCCTTCTCCCACATCTTTGCCGGTGGCTATGCCGCGGGTTACTACAGCTACAAGTGGGCGGAAGTGCTGGCGGCGGATGCGTTCTCCCTGTTCGAGGAAAACGGCATCTTTGATCCGGACACCGGCAAGGCCTTCCTGGAAAACATCCTGGAAAAAGGTGGCTCCCAGGAGCCCATGGAGTTGTTCAAGGCCTTCCGGGGCCGTGAACCCGAGGTGGATGCCCTGCTCAAACAATCCGGCATCACGGACGAGGCCGCCTGATCCCCTGTATACCGGCAGTCGTAATGACTGCCGGTGAATGTATTACGGAGTAAGTTATGCCGAGTCCCAAGCGCTTTATTGCTGGCGCCGTTTGTCCCCGCTGTGCGGAGATGGACAAGATCAAGATGCACACCACGGACGAGGGCAATCAGGTGCGCGAGTGTGTGGCCTGTGGATTTTCCGATGCGGTGTCCGAGCAGAAAGAGCCGCAGGTGCCGGAGCTGGAAACCCGGGTGAACAAGCGCACCAACACCGATGACCATACGGTTCAGCAGGTGGTGTTTTTCAAGGCGGGGCAGGAGGACTGACCGCTTTCTAGCGTTATTGGTTTGGGGCGGCGAGGGCCTGGACGGCCTTTTCTTGCGGGAAAAGAACTCGCTGCGCTCAGACAACTTTCCCTTCAGAAAAGACCGTCCAGACCCTCTCGATCTGGTTTTTCGTTTTTCTTCCAAAGCACGAAACTAAAAGTGAGGCCGGCCTCAGGGTTAGGTTGCTCCGTTCAAAATACCTCTATATAGTGCCTCTATCCTTGGTTAGACACCATATGTTGTTTTGTGAGCAGCTTGGTGTCGGGAATCCGGTGAGAATCCGGAACTGACGCGCAGCGGTATTGGGGAACGAGCGTGGCATGAAGACACTGGCGCAAGCCGGGAAGTCGCCACGCAAGGCCGAATCGAACGATTCACGCCCCTGAGTCCGAAGACCTGCCAGGGATACGAACTGCACCTTCGCGACTCAGGGTGAGCAGACCGGTTATCCCCAGCCGTTTTTACGGCGTGGTGTGCCCCTGCGTACGCGATGGTGAAGGAACCTAACGCGTATTCAGGAGTGAACGCATGTCCAGCTCAGCCCTGGCGGAATCACAGCCGCCCTATTCATCCGACACCGAAACCCTGCAGGTCATCAAGCGCAACGGTACCCCCGTTGGCTTTGATCCAGCCAAGATCACGGTCGCCGTCACCAGAGCCTTCCTGGCCGTGGAGGGCGACCAGGCCGCCGGCTCTGCCCGTATTCACGATGTTGTCGAGCGGGTTACCGGTCAGGTTGTCCAGGCCATTGGCCGCCGTTTGAAAGCCGGTGGCAAGGCCCACATCGAAGACATTCAGGATCAGGTGGAACTGGCGCTGATGCGGGCGGAGGAGCAGAAAGTCGCCCGCGCCTATGTGCTTTACCGGGAAGAGCATGCCCGGCAGCGGGCCCATGACCTTCCGGTCGAAGCTCACCCCCACCTGACGATCACAACGGCGAGTGGCACAAAGGCGCCGCTGGATCTGGGGCTGATGAAACGACAGGTGGAACAGGCTGCCCATGGTCTGGATGGCATTGACGGGGATTCACTGGTCGAAGATGCACTGACCAACCTGTACGACGGCATCGTCGAGCAAGACGTGCTCTCTGCCCTGGTGATGACCGCCCGCAGTCGCATCGAACAGGAGCCCGATTACAGCGCGGTCACCGCACGCCTGCTGCTGGAACAGTTACGGCTGGAAAGTGCCCGGGCTCTGGATCTTTCCACAACTCTGCCCCTGGCAGAGCTTTATCCACAGGCTCTGAGCACATTCATCGCGGCGGGTATCCGTTACGAGTTGCTGGATGAAGCCCTGGCTGCCTTTGACCTGGAGCGTCTGGGCGCGGCCCTGCAATCGGAGCGGGATCTGCAGTTCGGGTTCCTTGGCCTGCAGACCCTGTACGATCGCTACTTCCTGCACTGGAACAACGCCCGCCTGGAGCTGCCCCAGGTGTTCTTCATGCGGGTGGCTATGGGGCTGGCTCTGCGGGAGGATGACCCGAACGCCCGCGCCATCGAGTTCTATAACCTGTTGTCCTCGTTCGACTACATGGCCTCCACGCCCACCCTGTTCAACAGTGGCACCCGGCACTCCCAGCTCTCTTCCTGCTACCTGACCACCGTGGGCGACGACCTGTCCGACATCTATGGGGCCATCCGCGACAACGCCCTGCTCTCCAAATGGGCCGGTGGCCTGGGCAACGACTGGACGCCGGTCCGGGCACTGGGCTCCCACATCAAAGGGACCAACGGCCAGAGCCAGGGCGTGGTGCCGTTTCTGAAGGTGGTGAACGATACCGCCGTGGCGGTGAACCAGGGGGGCAAACGGAAGGGAGCGGTGTGCGCCTACCTGGAAAGCTGGCATCTGGATATCGAGGAATTCCTGGAGCTGCGCAAGAACACCGGGGACGAACGCCGCCGGACCCATGACATGAACACCGCCAACTGGGTGCCGGATCTGCTCATCGAACGCATGCGTGAGGACCGGGACTGGACCCTGTTCTCCCCCAGCGACGTAGCGGATTTGCACGACCTGTACGGCAATGACTTCAGGGAACGTTACGAGCACTATGAAGCGCTGGCGGAACAGGGCGAGATCACTCTGTTCAGGAAACTTCCGGCCAAGCAGCTCTGGCGCAAGATGCTCACTGTGCTGTTTGAAACCGGCCATCCGTGGATCACCTTCAAGGACCCCTGCAACCTGCGATCGCCCCAGCAGCACCGGGGCGTGGTGCACAGCTCCAACCTGTGTACCGAAATCACCCTGAACACCAGTGCCGAGGAGATCGCCGTGTGCAACCTCGGCTCGGTGAATCTGGCGACCCACATCGCCAATGGCGAGCTCGATGTGGAGAGACTGGAGCGCACCGTGAACACCGCAGTACGCATGCTCGATAACGTTATCGACATCAACTATTACGCGGTACCCCAGGCGCGCCATTCGAACCTCAGGCATCGCCCGGTCGGCCTCGGCCTGATGGGTTTTCAGGATGCGCTCTATATGCTCGGCCTGCCCTACACCAGCCGTGAAGCGGTGGAGTTTGCGGATGTGGCCATGGAACAGCTCAGCTACTTCGCCATCCGCGCTTCGGCCAACCTGGCGGTCGAGCGGGGGGCTTACGAGAGTTATGAGGGTTCCCTCTGGCACCAGGGCATCCTGCCCATCAACTCCATTCGGCTGCTGAAGGAAGCCCGCCGGGAAAGTGACCTGAAACTCGATACCAGCACCCGGCTGGACTGGACGCCCGTGCGTGAGCTGATCGCCCGGTACGGCATGCGCAACAGTAACGTCATGGCCATCGCGCCCACGGCCACCATCTCCAACATCGTCGGAGTGTCCCAGTCCATTGAACCCGCCTACCAGAACCTGTTCGTGAAATCGAACCTGTCCGGCGAGTTCACGGTGGTGAACCCGTCCCTGGTGCGAGACCTGAAAGCCGAGGGTTTGTGGGACAAGGTCATGGTCAACGACCTCAAGTATTTCGATGGCTCCGTGCAGCAGATTGACCGCGTCCCGGATGAACTAAAGGCCCGTTACGCCACCGCCTTCGAAATCGATGCCCGATGGCTGGTGGAAGCCGCCGCCCGCCGTCAGAAATGGCTGGATCAGGCCCAGAGCCTGAACCTGTACATGGCCGAACCCAACGGCAAGAAACTGGATGCGTTGTACCAGCTGGCTTGGGAGCGAGGCCTGAAAACCACCTATTACCTGCGCTCGTTGGGCGCCACCGGTGCTGAGAAATCCGCCCCGGTACAGGCCGCTCCGGCGCCGCAGGTGTGCTCCATCGACAATCCGGACTGCGAGGCATGTCAGTAAGCCGTTTCCTGTTAGGAGCAGGCGGTCTGATTTCTGAGCCCGAATCAGACCGGGGGCTCTTTCGGGACACGCCCACGAGTACGTCCCTGTAGGGCTCGACGCTGGCCGTCCATGGCCAGAGACGGTCCCGAAAGAGCCCCCGGCCCGCTTCTTCGGACATCACAGTTACCGCGTAAATGTCAGAAACATATCATTGAGGACGAATACCATGCTCGATTGGAACGACGACGCCACCGCCACAAAACCCAACGCTAGCCAACCCGGCGGACCGCACCCTGTCAACGTTGACGACAAACGGGTGATCAACGGCGACACCGACATCAACCAGCTCGCACCGTTCAAGTATCCCTGGGCCTGGGAGTACTTCATGAACGCCAACAAAAACCACTGGACCCCACTGGACGTGAACATGGCCCCGGACGTTCACGACTACCACCACCGCCTCACCGATGCGGAAAAGCACGTGTATGAAAATGTACTGGCCTACCTCACCACCTCCGACATCCTGGCCATGCGCAACATCGGCCTGGCGGTCATGGAAAAGATGAGCGCGCCGGAACTGCAGATCTACCAGGCCCGGCAGGTGTACGAGGAAGCCATGCACACCTGGGCCTACCAGCATTGCATCGAAACCCTGAATCTGGACCAGAGCGAGATCTACAACCGCTACCGGGTGGTGCCCGCGATCAACGGCAAGATCCAGATTGCCAACCGCCGGCTGGACGCCGCCATGCGCCCGGACATGAACCTGCGCAACCGGGACGACCTGCAGCAATTCATCATGTCCTACCTGTTCTTTGCGGCTGTCTTCGAGGGTACCTGGTTTTACAACGGCTTCAGCCCCATCTTCGCCCTGCAGCGCCGGGGTCTGATGCGAGGCACCGGCGAGCAGCTGCAGTACATTCTGCGGGACGAGGCCATGCACTTCTCCTTCGGACTGAAAGTCGTCAACCAGATCGTCGAGGAAGAAAACATCCGCTTCGACCCGCAGGCCGTGCGCGCCATGTGGGACGAGTCCGAAGCGGCGGAAACCGCCTACGCCAGCTACATCCTGCGGGAACCGATCCTGGGTTATTCCGCCGAGTACCACAGCGAACAGTTCCGCTTCGTGGCCAACCGGCGGGCCCGGACCGTCGGCCTGGACGAGCCGTTCCCGGGCGCGAAGAACGTCTCGCCCTGGCTGGATGAGCAGGCGGCCTTGCGAAAGGAAAAGAACTTCTTTGAAACCCGGGTGATCGAATACCAGACCGGTGCGCAGCTGCAGTGGTAGCTCCCTGAACCTCGCGCAGCCTGCACCGGGCAAGCTGCGCGTATTGACTCAGACTTGATGGATTAAAGCACCATGGCCGCCAGCCAACCGAAGCCCCAGCGTCGCGCCACCGCCCAGCCCGTTTCAGGCGTCTCCTATCCGTGCGAAGCGGGGCACCTGTTCGCCTGCCAGTTCCACGGTTTCCCGAAACATGGCCAGAGGGCGAACCCAAAGGCTGAAGTCACCGTATAAACAGCGGTATACAACAAGCCACTCCTCGGTTTCACTGTGCCGGGCCAATTCAATGACCTGGTAATCCCTGCCCTTGTAGTGCCGGTAGCGTCCGGGCTCCAAACTGGGCTTGTGGTCGTTCATAAGTCATCCCTCTGCCAGTTGGTGGATGGTGTCGGATGTCGGACGGGGGTACGCGTAAGCGTCTAGACTTAGGGGTGTTTCCTAGATGTGTCGAATTTCTGTTCAGGCCTTCGGAAGTGTAGTCCAAGTGGTTGGGCCGTAAAACCGGAAACTGAATATGAAGCAACCTGTTGCCTCCTGGCCATGGTTCACAGTGGTTGTGCTCCTGCTTCTGGGCACCGTTCGGCAGGCGTTTGCAATCGATCATTATGCCTGGCTGGCGGACGATGCCGACGGACTCACCATTGAACAGGTGATGGCACTGGACGAGAGCCACTGGCAAAGCGCCAACCTGGACCACGTGCTGAACCTGGGGCTCAGGGAGGACGCGGTCTGGGTACGGGTGCCGGTGCCACAAGATCCGGCGCTGCGAATCCTGGAGGTCGGATACCCGCTGCTGGACGAGGTGGATATCTACTGGTCCGCCAACAACCATGTCCTTTTGCGTTATCTCACGGGGGACGCCCGACCTTTCAACAGCCGTCCCCTTCGGCACCGGAACTTTGCCTTACCGATTCCCATCGTTGAAGAATCACTGACCGCGTACATCCGGGTGCGTAGCGAGGGCATTCTGCAGATTCCCCTGAATCTGCTAACCCCGGAAGAGTTTATCTCCGCCGAGCAGGTGTCCTATGGCTGGCAGGCCATGTTTGTCGGTTTCATCGCGGCCCTCGCCCTGTTCAATCTGCTGTTGTTCCAGATTGTTCGCCAGCCTACCTACCCCTGGCTGGTACTGACACTGCTGTCCGCCGGTCTGGTGCATCTGCATCTGCATGGTTTGCTGTTCCAGTGGGTATGGCCCGGGGCTCCCTCCATCAACCGCTATTTCACCGGGCTAATCATCGGCGTGGCTCTGTTTTCCGCGACCATGTTCACAATTCGCTTCCTGTCCGTTCGCCAATACAGTGCGATGGGCTATCGGATCCTGCTTCTGGTACTTGCAGGAGCCATCCTCAGCGTGGCTATTGGTATGGCGGGGTACTACCGGGAAGGCATATTTATGGCCTCGCTGATTACCGCCGTGGGCATGCCGGCGGCCTGGGTGATCGGGATGTATTTTTGGGCCCAGAAGCGGCGGGCGGCCGGCTTTTTCGTTCTGGCCTGGACGCCCCTTCTGGTGGGCCACCTGATTCTGGCGGCCCATCAGTTTGGCTACCTGACGCCCTCCTTTCTCACGGAAGCAGGGCCCCAGATCGGGGTCGCTCTGGAAGTTATCCTGTTGTCTTTTGCCCTGGCCCACCGGGTGCACCTGGAGCGGCGTCGCCGGCTGAAAGCGCAGGGAAGGGCGCTGGATGCCCAGAAGCAGACCAACCGAAACCTGGAGGAACGGGTTCGGGAGCGTACGGAGGAGCTGGAACTGGCCAATGAACGCCTGCGAACCATCAGCCTGACCGATGGATTGACGCAGCTGGCCAACCGTCGCCAGTTCGATGAGCAGCTGACGGAGGAATGGGGCCGGGCTGTTCGTCACGGGCAACCGGTGAGTCTGCTATTGCTGGATGTGGATCACTTCAAATCTATCAACGACCGCTATGGCCATCCTGTCGGTGATGATTGCCTGATCACGGTGGCGGCCATTTGCGCCAGTGAAATAAAGCGCTCGGGAGACCTGCTGGCCCGCTACGGCGGGGAGGAGTTCAGTGTGCTGTTGCCTTCCACGACCGAAGAGGGCGCGGTGCAGGTGGCAGAGCGCCTGCGGGAAGCCATCGAAATGGCCACCGTCCGTCCGTTAAGCGAGGACGATGTGGTGATCGCGCTGACAGCGAGTTTGGGGGTGGCGACCATGGTGCCGGTCCGAGACGAAAGCCCGGATGAGCTGATACGGCGAGCTGATGTGGCGTTATATGCGGCCAAACGGGATGGCCGCAATCGCGTCATGTCTCACGGTGCGCTTCAGGCTGCGGCGCCTGTGACGTCTGAACACGACCCCGGTATTTATTAACCTCCCTGGATCCCGACCATGGCGGTGGTTCCTGGCCGTTGTCCATTCTCGACCTCAGTTCGGATCAGTTTTTCAGTTTATAGCGGCCAGGGCCGAGGAAAATCAGTGCGATGGCAGTAAACAGGAAGAACCCCTGCAGCTCCAGCGCCCAACCGCCACCGCGCCCCAGCGACAGTAGCTGATGGCTGTGCACCAGTGCGATGGCAACCAGCATATTGAACACGATGAGCAACGCACCAATTCGGGTGTGGTAGCCCAGAATGATCATCAGAGGAGCGATCAGTTCGCCAATGAAGACGCCGTAGGCCAGGAAAGCAGGCAGCCCATGACTGGCTAGCTCACCCTCGATAAAGCCGACTCCGTTCAGCAGCTTGGCGATGCCGTGGAACAGCATCAGCCCGCCAACGGTCAGACGAATAAACAGTTTTCCCAGATCGGCATTTTCAAGCAAGGTCAGAGTCTCCCGGAACCAGTGTATCGGAAAGCCGCAAGCATACCGGTTGGCTGGTCAGGATCAAAGGTTTCTGAAGGCGGTGGGAATCAGATCAGGCCGGAGCGCAGGGCAAAGCGGATGTGGTTCCGGGCTAGCAGGTTTTCCCAGTACTGGCGCATCCAGTTCCAGGCTGCGTTGTTGGCCTGCTGGACAAAAGGGTCCAGGTTCAGGTGGTAATAATCGGGCGTGCCGGCGATCTGCATCACGGTCAGCGCGATGGAATCGTCCAGTTCGTTGGCAAAGGGTTCGCCAATCAGTTCGTGAGCCAGCAGGTTTGCCCGGGTCGCCTCCACATCCACCAGATCGGCGGCACGGATGGACCGGTTGTTCTCGTACATCTCTTCCATCAGGCGATGGCACAGATAGGCGCGAATGAGCAGGCCATCCAGACCATCGTAGCGAAGAAGTAACACGGAGGGCTGGGTGAAATACTGGGTGGCGGTTTCGATAAACGGTTCAAACAGCTCCAGGGAACCCGCTTCCTGGGCGCAGGCGTGCACGCATTCGATCAGCCGTGGGGCCATCTCGATATACTCGACAGCAAACTGGAACAGGCAGGTCGCAGGCTGGTAGCCCTCAATCACGATGGATGAGGGGAGGTCGACGGCTTTCTCCCGCAGTTGCTTGAGGAAGGTGCCGGACCGTGCCTCCTTGCGCCTGGCCTGATCAATGATTTCTAAAACGACCTGTGGTGTCATTTCAGGAGATGCCGGTGTATGAGCTATTTGAGGTCGCAAGGTGCTTCCCGTTCTCTTTTATGGATGTCAGGCACGGCAATCGGGCCTTTACTGCCCGGTTAACAATCCCGGCGGCCCTGTCTTTTCTGACAGTGTAGCCAACAATTCAGGGCTTGCCGGCGGGTTTGGTAGAAAAACAGGCCACAAATGTTACGGGTTTGTGACATTGTCAGCGAGTTTGAAACCAACCCCCTGTTTTCGTGTAGGACCAGCATAACCATCCCATACTGAGAGCCCGGGCCAGCATCAGACAGATCAGGGAGAACCAGAGTCCATGGTTACCCCAGCCCGTGGTCAGCCACCACACCGGCAGGAAAACCCCGAGGGCGGAAAACAGCATGGTGTTCTGCATGTCCCGGGTGCGGGTGGCACCAATGAACACGCCGTCCAGGAAGAAGCCCCACACCGATGCCATGGGCAACAGCCACAGCCAGGGCAGGTATTGCCACGCGGTCAGGCGGATTTCCTCGATATCAGTCAGCAACGTAATCAGCGGGCGCCCGCCGGCTACGAAGATGACCGTCAGTAGCAATGCGCCCCACAACGACCAGCGCAGCGCACTGCGGAACACCATCCGGAAATGGCGGCGACTGCCCCTGCCAACGGCCTCACCGATCAGTGCTTCGGCGGCATTGGCAAAACCGTCCAGGGCGTTGGAAATTAACAGCAAAAAGGTAATCAGTACGGCGTTGGCGGCCAGGATGGTGTCGCCCTGGCGGGCACCCTGGGCGGTAAAGAAAGCCAGTACCAGCAGCAGGGCAATGGTGCGCACCATGATGTAGCGGTTAACCCGCAGGATCTTCAGGTAGTCAGCCAGTTCCCCCAGCAATGCCCGGGTGAACTGTTGTCCTTCCGGCATGCGGGATAAAACAATAAGGATACCCAGAATCGCCGCGCCATATTCGGCGATGACGGTGGCCATCGCCACGCCCCGGCTGTTCCAGCCAAAGACGGTGACAAACAGCACATCCAGCACAATATTCAGGCCGTTAGCGACAATCAGCATCAACATGGGCCCCCGGGGATACTGGGTGCCGATCAACCAGCCAACCAGCGTGTACTGGCACAGCACGGCAGGCGCGCTCCAGATCCGAATCGCCGCATACTCCGCGGCCAGCTCAGCCACATCCGGACTGGGATTCATCAACGTCAGGCCCAGAGATATCAGCGGCTGGTGAACCAGAATCAGCAGCAGGCCGATACCTACCGCCAGCAGCAGGGAGCGCACCAGCAGGGCCACCTGACCAAATGGATCCCGCTTGCCCCAGGCTTGTGCGGCAAGGCCCGTGGTCCCCATGCGCATAAATCCAAAGGTCCAGTAGAGGATGCTGAACAGGTTGGCACCCACGGCGACGGCACCAAGATATTCAGGACTGTCGAGGTGGCCGAGCACAGCGGTATCCACCAGCCCCAACAAAGGAACCGTCAGGTTGGTCAGCATTAATGGCCATGCCAGGGCCCAGAGTCGCCGGTCTGTCGCTGGCAGGTTTTTCAGCATATTCCTAAACCGAATAAGCAATCCGTTTTTTTATCAATTTTGCGTTTATTAGATTTTTTAGTGTTTTCAAAATCCCTGTCTATACTCAAATTGATGTATCCATAAGTAGGCTTCCACTCTGGTTTTTCCGGTGTGTGCGAACGCTGGTTGAATCGGGGGGATTTTCAAAACCCGACAATAATAACACTCTGTGGAGACACAGTATGCGCGTGCACGCTCAGCGGGCAGGAGCCCTGCTCGGCGGTCTTGCGTTCCCCGCCTGGTCCTTTGCGGACTGGACGCTGAACCTGACCCCGGGGGTTACCAGCACCAGTAATGAAATTTACAGCCTTCACATGATCATTCTCTGGATCTGCGTTGCCATTGGCATCGTGGTGTTCGGAGTCATGTTCTGGTCCATTTTTGCTCACCGGAAATCCCAGGGTCACAAACCTGCGAATTTCCACGAGAACACGTTGGTCGAAATACTCTGGACCGTTATCCCCTTTATCATTCTTGTAGTCATGGCGATCCCCGCCACGGCCACCCTGGTCGACATGTACGACACCGATGAATCGGAAGTCGATATCAAGGTCACCGGCTACCAGTGGAAATGGCAGTACGAATATATAAACGAGGATTTTGGATTCTTCTCTAACCTCTCCACGCCTCGAGCCCAGATCAACAACCAGCAGAAGAAAGGCGAGAACTACCTGCTGGAGGTGGATAACCCCCTGGTGATTCCGGTGGGCAAGAAAGTGCGCTTTCTGCTGACTGCCAACGACGTCATCCATTCCTGGTGGGTGCCGGAGTTTGGTGTGAAGAAAGACGCCATCCCAGGCTTTATCAACGAAACCTGGACCCGGGTGGACAAGCCCGGCATATATCGCGGCCAGTGTACCGAGCTGTGCGGTAAGGACCATGGCTTCATGCCAGTGGTGGTGAAGGCCGTACCGGAAGAAGAGTACACCATGTGGGTGGCCGAGCAGAAAGAAGCTGCTGCCAAAGAGCGTGAGCTGACCCAGAAAGAATGGACCCTCGAAGAGCTGATGGAGCGTGGCGAAACCGCCTACCAGACTGCCTGCGCGGCCTGTCACCAGGCAGATGGTAGCGGTATGCCCCCGGCGTTCCCTGCTCTGAAGGGGAGTCAGATGGTGCTGGAAGATATTGCAGGGCACATCGACATTGTCGTGAACGGCAAGTCGGGTACGGCCATGCAGGCCTTCGGCAACCAGCTGAGCGAGGTGGACCTGGCAGCGGTGATTACCTACGAGCGTAACGCCTGGGGTAATAACACCGGCGACATGGTCACGCCGAAAGAGATTTTTGATTACAAGAACGAGCAGTAATCAACGCCAGATAACAGACATCACCAGCCACGAACAACGGCGGTAACGGGGGTTTTCATGAGTGCGGTCGCAGATACCCACGCCCAGGAGCATCATCACGGTCCAGCCAAAGGCATCAGCCGCTGGCTGCTGACCACCAACCATAAAGACATCGGTACCATGTACCTGGTGTTCAGTTTTGCCATGTTCCTCCTGGGCGGAACCATGGCCATGGTTATTCGAGCAGAACTGTTTCAGCCGGGTTTGCAGATTGTTAACCCGGAATTCTTCAACCAGATGACCACCATGCACGGGCTGATCATGGTGTTCGGCGCGGTCATGCCGGCGTTTGTCGGTCTGGCCAACTGGATGCTACCACTGATGATCGGTGCGCCCGACATGGCCTTGCCACGGATGAACAACTGGAGTTTCTGGTTGTTGCCGTGTGCGTTCCTGATTCTGGTGTCCACCCTGTTCATGGAAGGTGGCGCGCCTAACTTCGGCTGGACCTTCTACGCGCCCCTGTCGACCACCTATGGGCCGCCCAGTACCACGTTCTTTATCTTTGCCGTCCATATCATGGGGATATCCTCCATCATGGGCGCCATCAACGTGATTGCTACCATCCTGAACCTGCGGGCGCCAGGCATGACCCTGATGAAAATGCCCCTGTTCGTCTGGACCTGGCTGATCACCGCCTTCCTGCTGATTGCCGTTATGCCGGTACTGGCCGGGGTGGTCACCATGATGCTGATGGACATCAACTTCGGCACCAGCTTCTTTGATGCCTCCGGTGGTGGTGATCCGGTGCTGTTCCAGCACGTGTTCTGGTTCTTCGGGCATCCCGAGGTTTACATCATGATCCTGCCGGCGTTCGGGGCGGTATCCCACATCATTCCGGCGTTCTCCCGCAAACCACTGTTCGGGTACGCCTCCATGGTGTACGCGGTGGGTGCCATTGCCCTGCTCTCGTTCGTCGTCTGGGCGCACCATATGTTCACCGTGGGTATCCCCATCGCCGGCCAGTTGTTCTTCATGTACGCCACCATGTTGATTGCCGTGCCCACCGGGGTGAAAGTGTTCAACTGGGTCGCCACCATGTTCCGCGGGGCACTGAGCTTTGAGGCGCCCATGTTGTTCGCGGTGGCTTTCGTCATCCTGTTTACCATCGGTGGTTTCTCCGGCCTGATGCTGGCCATCGCGCCGGCGGATTTCCAGTACCATGACACTTACTTCGTGGTGGCTCACTTCCACTATGTCCTGGTACCGGGCGCAATCTTTGGCATTTTTGCTTCGGCGTATTTCTGGCTGCCCAAGTGGACCGGCCACATGTACGACGAAACCCTTGCCAAGACCCATTTCTGGTTGTCATTCGTCGGCATGAACCTGGCCTTCTTCCCCATGCACTTCCTGGGGTTGGCCGGTATGCCGCGGCGGATTCCCGATTACGCGCTTCAGTTTGCTGACTTCAACATGGTATCGAGCGTGGGTGCGTTCATGTTTGGCGCCACCCAGCTCCTTTTCCTGCTGATCGTCGTCAAGTGCGTGCGTGGCGGCAAGAAAGCCTCCGCTAAGCCCTGGGACGGTGCGGAAGGTCTTGAGTGGACGGTCCCGTCGCCGGCGCCTTACCACACCTTCGCCACACCGCCGGAAGTGAAGTAAGGACCTCAGGGGGAGTTATGACTAGCGAGAAACCACAGGCAGGCCCGGCACGTCGAAGCACCACCCGAGTGGTGGGCTGGTGCATGGCCGCCGTGTTGGGGATGTTTGCCTTCGGTTTCGCGCTGGTTCCGTTATACGAGGTGTTTTGCGAAATCACCGGTATCAACGGAAAGACTGGCGGCCGCTATGAGGTAACCGAGGTTTCCGAGGTGGATGTAAACCGCACCGTGGAAGTCCAGTTCCTGGCCCAGAATGGCCCTGACATGCCCTGGGTATTCAAACCCGAGGTTCGCAGCATCAAGGTGCATCCGGGTGAGTCAGTGACCATCAACTATGTAGCGGAAAACCCGACGTCTGAGCCGATGGTCGGCCAGGCGGTGCCCAGTCTGTCTCCCTCTGAAGGTACCCTGTATTTCCACAAGACCGAGTGTTTCTGTTTTAACCAGCAACCCCTGGAAGCGGGTGAACGCACGGAAATGCCTCTGGTGTTCATTGTCGACCGGGAGCTGCCTGAACACATCACCAAGCTGACCCTGTCTTACACGTTGTACGATCAGGGCAAGCCGGTAAAGGTGTCGGCGGGTCAATCGAAAAACACAACAACAAATGAAAACGGCTAAGCCATCGGAGAGTGACATGGCGCAGAACCAGACTTATTACGTTCCGGAACAAAGCAAGTGGCCTATTGTCGCGACGGTGGGCCTGGGGCTGACCCTGTACGGCGTGGCCTCAATTATGGTGAATGGCAAGCAGGGCGAGAGCACCGGCGGCTCCTGGTTCCTGTTCATGGTTGGTGCCGCGATCATGGCCTACATGTTGTTTGGCTGGTTCGGCAACGTCATTCGGGAAAGCCGTTCAGGGCTCTACAGTCCCCAAATGGACCGATCGTTCCGCTGGGGCATGAGCTGGTTCATCTTTTCGGAAGTGATGTTCTTTGCTGCCTTCTTTGGTGCCCTGTTCTATGTTCGGGTATTTGCCGTGCCCTGGCTGGGCGGTGAAGGTGACCGGGGCAGTTCGGCCATGCTGTGGGAAGGGTTTGAAGCCACCTGGCCGCTGATCAACAACCCCAATCCGGAGGCCTATCCTCCGGCTGACAGTGTCATTGGCCCCTGGGGGTTACCGTTAATCAACACCATACTGCTGGTGACCTCGTCGTTCACGGTGACCGTTGCCCACCATGCCTTGAAGGCCGGTAACCGGGAGAAACTGAAGCTCTGGCTCGCTGGCACGATCGCGCTGGCGGTGGTGTTCCTGTTTGTCCAGGGTTACGAGTATATTCACGCCTACCGGGATCTGGATCTGACACTCCAGTCAGGCATCTACGGCAGCACCTTCTTCATGCTGACCGGTTTCCACGGCGCTCACGTGTTCCTCGGCGCCCTGATGCTGACCATCATGCTGATCCGGATCTACAAGGGCCACTTCACCGAGGACAACCACTTCGGGTTCGAAGCGGCTGCCTGGTACTGGCACTTTGTGGACGTGGTCTGGCTGGGATTGTTCGTCTTCGTCTACATCATTTGATCGTAAGGGCTTCAGGGAGTCGGATTCAGCGTCAGGCTCCCTTGCCACACTGCAACGAGAATTATCGCCAGGAGCAGTATGCTGAGCGTCACCCTGAGTGCCAGTGAGTTCACCACCCGATTGGTTTTGCCCCCGTCCTTGATCAGAAAAAACAGGCCGCTGAAAAGACTGACGACGACCGCAAGCATCAGTACCACAATGACAGCTTTAAGCATGGGAACTCCCGGCATTGGATGTGTTGTTGGCGGGTTGTGGGGCATTCGCCCTTCCCACTCACGAAGCACACTATAGCAGAGCATGTCTGAGCGATCGGAACATAAGCGCCAATGGCAGATTGACTGGCGGCTGATGGTGTTTTCCGGTGTTCTGCTGCCGCTGCTGATGGGCCTCGGGTTCTGGCAGCTGGATCGGGCGGGGCAGAAACAGGAGCTGCTGGACCAGTGGCAGCTTGACGTACTGCAGCTGTCCTGGCCTGAACTGGTTGAGCGTGAACTTGAGCCGGGGCGTCCGGTCACACTGGAAGGCCGGTACGACCGCAACAGCTGGCTTCTGGATAATCGAACCCGTGATGGTGTGTCTGGTTATGAGGTACTCACGGTGTTTCATCCAATCGAGGGACCATCGGTGGTCATTAACCGGGGCTGGGTTCAGGCACCCAGGACCCGTGACCAGCTACCGATGGTGGAGGCGCCGGAAGGCATTGTTGCGATCAGGGGCCGACTGAAAGGCTACCCGAATCCTCCAGTGCTTATGGAGGCTTCGGAGCAGGAGCAGGAGCAGGAGCAGGAGCAGAGCTGGCCACGTCGGGTTCAGGCTCTGCCCGGAGAGGCCGCCAGGCGTGTGCAGCCAGATTTACCAGAAGCCATTGTCCGACTGGCGAATCCCAGTGAACCAGGTGCTTTTCGGGCTGATTGGCAACCGGACCGGATGGGACCACAAACCCATTATGGTTATGCGACACAATGGTTTGCCTTGGCGTTGGCTCTCGTGGTATTGACCGTAGTTGCGAGTTATCGAAAGACAGGAGCCAATAATGACAACGACAATGGCTAACCAGGTCTCTGACCAGGAAGGTCCAACTCCAGAGCAGGTTCGTCGCGGCCGGCGTACTGCCATGCTGCTGTTTGGACTTGGTTTTGGACCGATGATCTTTGCCACCATCATGTTCTACACGGGCTGGTTGAATCCCGCCGGTCACACCAACAGCGGCACTCTCGTTCAACCCCCGGTGCCTGTTCAGACCCTTAATCTCGAATCAGCCTCCGGTAAGCCTTTGGCCGATCGCTTCGGCCCGGACAAGGCCGAAGCCAAGTGGATGCTGTTAGTGGTTGCCAACGATTGTGACAGCAGCTGTGAACAGCTCCTGTACCTGACCCGCCAGGTCAATATTGCCCTGGGCAAGAACGCGAACCGGGTTTCCCGGGCAGCGGCACTGGGCACGGTATCGGCCGATCTCGAAACCCGCTGGTCGGAGGAGTACCGGTTGATGGAACGTCTCGCGCCTGTCGGTGGGGGGAAGCCCGCCTGGCCTGAGGCTGTTGATCCGGAAACCGGCTCGTCCATTCTGCTGGTGGATCCTTTCGGTAACGTGATGATGCGCTACGGCACGGATCACACCGGTAAGGACATGCTCAAGGATCTGAAACATCTGCTGAAACTGTCCCAGATCGGATAGTCGCAGGCACGGAGGGAAGGGCTTTGAATCAATCGTTTTCCGTACCTCGCCCGGAAGCACAACCGATGGCGAAATGGGCGCTGGTGGCTGTGGGTCTGGCGGTCGTGGTTATCATGCTGGGCGCCTGGACCCGGCTCGTTCATGCGGGCCTGGGGTGTCCGGACTGGCCCGGCTGCTATGGTTTTTTGACCGTGCCGCAGAGTGAAGCTCACATTGCCATTGCCAACGCCCGTTTTCCGGAAACCCCGGTGGATGTGGAAAAAGGCTGGCCGGAGATGATTCACCGTTATGCCGCCGGGACTCTGGGTCTGGTGGTGTTTGGGCTGGCGGCCTATGCCGTTCGCCATCGAAAGCAGGGGTTACCGGTCAAGCTACCTGTGTTCATTGCCGGTTTTATTGTCCTGCAAGGGGCCTTTGGCATGTGGACCGTGACCCTCAAGCTATGGCCCCAGGTAGTGGCGCTTCACCTGCTCGGCGGGTTCACCACCCTGACCTTGCTTACTCTTCTTACCCTGCGGCTCCGGCGTCTGGCGCGCGGGCGGCCCAGGAGAGACAGCGGAACCCTACCCGGTCGTTTCGGGCCCTGGTTATACACAGGCCTGTTGCTGGTGGTGATGCAGATTGGCCTCGGGGCGTGGACGGCGGCCAATTACGCCGCTGTTGCCTGCACCGATCTGCCAACCTGTCAGGGCCAGTGGTGGCCAGAGGGCATGGACTTCCAGCATGGCTTTGATGTGACCCAGCAGGTGGGACCCAACTACCTGGGAGGTCAACTGACGGCGGATGGTCGGGTGGCTATCCATGTGACCCATCGGGTGGGCGCTATCGTGGTTCTGGGTTATTTCATGGTGTTGCTGGCGGCCATGTGGCGCAGCAGGCGGGAATCCGGCCTGACGGGCTCGATCGGCCTGGTCGCGGGGGTGTTACTTGCCCAGATTGGGCTCGGCCTTGCGAATGTACTGCTCCACATCCCCCTTGGGGTGGCCGTTGCCCACAACGCCATGGGTGCGATTCTGCTGCTTTCCGTGGTGCACCTGATCTGGCGCCATCATTTGCTTAAACAATCCCACACTGCCAGGGTGGCACACACAACAATGATAAATCAGGAGGTTACGGCATGAGCAAATCCGTGGACGCGCTGCCGACCCAAACCGTTGCGAGCGAATCAACGTCTTCCATTACCTGGCGAGATTATCTGGAGCTGACCAAGCCCCGGGTGGTGGCGCTGATGATTCTGACTTCGGTGATCGGGATGATGCTGGCCGTGCCTGGCCTGCCCGGCTGGGAGGTGCTGGTCTACGGCAACCTTGGAATCGCGCTGCTGGCCGGTGCGGCTGCGGTGGTGAACCATGTGGTGGATCAGAAGATTGATACCATCATGGCCCGTACCCGCAAGCGCCCCGTTGCCACCGGGCGGATTGCCCCGGTCGATGCCTTGCTGTTCGCCAGCTTGCTGGCGTGTGTCGGCATGGTGGTACTGATGTGGAAAGTGAATGAGCTGACTGCCTGGCTGACCCTGGCCTCGCTGGTCGGCTATGCCGGTGTCTACACCTTGTTCCTCAAGCGGGCCACGCCCCAGAACATCACCATCGGCGGCCTTGCCGGTGCCATGCCCCCCCTGCTCGGATGGACTGCGGTCACGGGTCAGGTAGAGGGCCACGCCCTGCTGCTGGTGCTGATCATCTTCGCCTGGACGCCACCCCATTTCTGGGCCCTGGCTATCCACCGCAAGGAGGAATACGCACAGGCCGAGATTCCCATGCTGCCGGTTACTCATGGCAACCGTTTTACTGAGTTGCATATCCTGTTGTACACACTCATTCTGCTGGCCGTGAGTCTGCTGCCCTTCGTGACCGGCATGTCCGGAGTCATCTACCTGGTGGGTGCCCTGTTGCTTGGGTTGCGCTTCCTGCACTATGCGGTACGTTTGCTGAAAGGAGACGACCGCCGGGTTGCGTTCAATACCTTCAAATACTCCATTACTTATCTGATGGCATTGTTTGTGGTATTGCTGGTCGACCACTTTGTGTTTTTCTGATTATTGATTCGGGGCCCTGATGAACCGCTCGATCCGCCTGACGTTGTTTGCTTTGCTGCTCCTGGTTGTCCTGGTCTTTGGCATGGCAGTCGGCAGACAGGCATTTCTGGTCGGGGGGCAGGAGCCCGAACCAGCCCCGGTGCTGGCGGAGCTGAACACCTACGTGTACGACCAGCCCCGTGATCTCGTGGAGTTCACCCTGCTCAATGAACAGGGTGAAACCGTGACCCGGGAGAGCCTGAGGGGGCGCTGGACCTTTGCCTTCGTGGGCTACACCAACTGCCCGGATATCTGCCCGGCTGCCATGGCCAACCTGCGCCGGACCAACCAGCTGTTATCGAAAGAGCTGCCTCAGCCGGACTACCTGCTGGTCAGTGCCGACCCGGAGCACGATACCCCCGAAAAACTCAAAGCCTACACCGACTTCTTTGGCCCCAACTTCCATGGCCTGACTGGTGACGTCGACACCCTCCGTTCCCTTGCCAAGAGTCTCAGCGCGGTATTCGTCCACCGGGAGGTCGATGGCGACTTGCTGGTTGACCACAGTGGCCACCTGGCGCTGCTGAACCCGGAGGGACAGCTGGCAGCGGTCATCCAGCCTCCACACCGTCCGGAAGCCCTGGTAGAAGCCTTCGAACGCATCTACGAATGGGCCCGGGATAACCGGCTTGGCGCAAGCAGCTGAGCCAGTTAGACTCGCCTCCATTCGCGGCCCTGTGCGGGCCTGAACCAACCGAACCTTGCGCCGGCCGCCGTGCTTCCCATAGAGCAGATTCTTCCCGACCTGACCGCCACCCTTGAGCAGACCAGCACCGCCTTGCTGCAGGCTCCGCCAGGTGCGGGTAAAACCACCCGTGTTCCCCTCGCCCTGCTCGATGCTCCCTGGCGTGGCGATGGCCGGATTCTGATGCTCGAGCCCCGACGGCTCGCCGCCCGCTCGGCGGCCCGTTTCATGGCGTCTTTGCTGGGGGAGTCGCCGGGGCAGACCGTGGGCTACAGAACCCGGCTGGATACCCGGGTCACCAGCGCTACCCGAATTGAAGTGGTGACCGAGGGTATCCTGACTCGCCTCATCCAGGAAGACCCGATGCTGGAGGATTACGCCGCGGTCCTGTTCGATGAATTCCACGAACGCTCCCTGCAGGCCGACCTTGGTCTGGCGCTGGTGCGGGAATCCCAGCAAGCCCTGCGTGAGGACCTGCGGGTGCTGGTGATGTCGGCAACGCTGGATACGGCCCCCATTGCCAGGGTGCTGGGCGATGTGCCTGTGCTGACCAGTGAAGGACGGGCGTTTCCCGTCGAGGTGTTGTACCGGCCGTTACCGCGTCAGGCACGCGTGGTGGATCAGGTGGTGGCGACGGTGCACGAAGCCTTGACCGAACAGGACGGATCCCTGCTGGTGTTTCTCCCCGGTGCCGGCGAAATCCGACGGGTGGAACAACAACTCCGGGGTCGGTTACCTGAGGGCGTCTTACTGGCACCTCTGTACGGTAACCTGAAAGCCGAAGAACAGGATCAGGCCATCGCACCGGCTTCCCCCGGCACCCGGAAAGTGGTGCTGGCTACGGCGATTGCCGAGACCAGCCTGACCATTGACGGCGTTCGGGTGGTGATCGATGCCGGCCAGCAGCGTCGTGCGGTGTTTGATCCCAACAGTGGCATGACCCGGCTGGTGACCGGGCGGGTATCCAGGGCATCGGCGGAGCAGCGCAAGGGGCGGGCTGGCCGGATAGAGCCGGGTGTGTGTTACCGGCTGTGGAGCGAATCCGAGCACTTCGGACTGGCGGACTTCACGCCCCCGGAAATCCAGCAAGCGGATCTGGCCCCATTGGTGCTGGAACTGGCCCAGTGGGGTGCCCGTTCGCCCGACCAGATGACCTGGATTGATGCGCCGCCCCCGGCCCACTGGCACCAGGCGGTGGAACTGTTGCAGTGGCTGGACTTGCTGGACGCAGACGGGGCGATCACCGACCACGGCAAGACGGCCAGAGGACTGGGTATTCATCCTCGTCTGGCCCATATGGTGATACATGGCGGCCGACTGGGTCTTGGTACCCTGGCGACCGAATTGGCGGCCTTGCTGGAAGAGAGGGATCTCGCGGGGCCGGGAGCCGGTGCCGATCTCCACCTGAGAGTCCGTCTGCTTCGCGGCGAGCAGGGGCATACACGGTCAGATCCAGCCCGATTGAAGGCGGTTCGTCAAGCGGCCAGGCGACTGGCCGGGAAAGCCTCTGTCGATTCCTCCGACAACCATCGTGATGTCTCGGACACCGACATCGGTCGGCTTCTTGCCCTCGCCTATCCGGACCGAATCGGTCGCCGGCGTTCCGGCTCCGCGCCCCGCTATCAGCTAAGCAATGGCCGGGGTGCTGTGTTGCCAGAGGACGATCCCCTGGCCCGGGAAGAGTGGCTGGTGGCCGCGGATCTGGATGGACAGGCCCGGGAAGCGAGGATCTATCTGGCGGCACCCGTCCAGCTCGTGGATGTTGAGCGGGATCTGGCATCTCATATCCAGGAAGGGGAAGACGCCGGCTGGGACGAACAACGCGGTACCGTGGTGGCACGTTATGTTCGCCGGCTTGGCAAATTGATCCTGTCTGAAAAAATGCTGACCAGGCTCGATCCGGAACAGGTCCAGCAGGGGCTGCTGGATGCCGTGCGTCGCAAGGGGCTGGCCAGCCTGCCCTGGACCCCGGAGGCCCGGCAGTGGGTAGCCCGCGTTCGGTTGTTGAGCCAGTGTTATCCGGACCAATGGCCAGATACCAGCGATCGGGCATTACTGGATACCCTTGAGGACTGGTTGGGCCCATATCTGGCCGGTATGCAGAAGTGGTCGGATGTAGGGAAGCTGAACCTCTCGCAGGCTTTAACCGGTGTGCTGGCTTATCCCCAACAGCAAGCGCTTCAGGAACTGGCCCCGCCAGCGTTGACCATTCCCACCGGCCAGAAAGTGACCCTGGACTACACCCCCGACCATGGCCCGGTCCTGGCTGCCAAACTGCAGGCACTGTTTGGCTGGACCGAGACGCCCAGGGTAGCCGGTGGTCAGGTACCGGTGGTCATCCATCTGCTGTCACCCGCGCAGCGTCCCCTTGCGGTGACCTCCGATCTCGCCAGCTTCTGGCGCAATGCCTACCCGGAGGTGCGCAAGGACATGCGGGGCCGCTACCCCAAACATCCGTGGCCAGAAGACCCGTTTACCGCGCCAGCCCAGCAGGGAACCAAGAAACGCCCTGCTCGCTGACCCGCCCGGTGATCAGCCTTTCCGGCACGGTTTCAAAGTAGACGTTGCGAACCCGAATGTGTTCGCCCTTGGGGCCGCGGATTTCATCCGGCGATAATTCCTCAAGGGTGACCGACTCGCGGGTATCCGGGCTGTCTTTAAAGGTATCGGCCAGAACCCAGCAGGGTATGCCCACATCTCTGGCCGCCAGTGTTAACAGATAGGTACCGCTTTTGTTCACGAAGTGGTGGTCGGCCAGCCAGGTATCGCAACCGACCACCGCCAGGCTGGCCTCGGGCACAAACAGGCCCAGCTGGGCGTCGGTAATCAGTGTCACCTCCACTCCCAGCTGATCGAGTTCCTTTGCCAGGGTAAAGCCCTCGTTTCCCGGGCTGCTCTGGGTACAGATCACCGAAAACGGGCGCTGACAGGCCACGAGTTGGCGGAATAACGCCAGAACCTGGGAGCTGCGACTGTGGGTCAGGACCGTGGCTTCTGCCGGAACCAGGTCGGCGCCGTGGCGGGCCACCTGCTCGGTGGCTTCAGCCAGCTCGGACAGGACCCTGGTCACCACCGACGCGGCATGGGCGGAGACGTTACCGGCATCCGGCCAGAGACCGAACCGGCTTCGACAGCGGGTTATGGCGTTGGCCATGGGCACCATGCTGGGTCGCGCGTTCTGCAAGTCGTCCAGTGCCGTTTCCAGCTCTCGGGCCGAGACATTATTCCGTTCCAGCCAGCGCCCCAGCCCTTCCAGTCCCTTCATTGCCAACTGTGAAGCGCCGGAGGTCTGATCGCTGCGGAGGGTGTCGATCAGTTCGTTCGGGTAGTGTCTGGGCCGGTTCACGGGCCGCTCCTTGTAAGGTCAGCGGATACCTGAAGCCTAGCAGTGGTCGGGCGGCTTGATGCAGGGCCTCGGTGGTGATTGAAAACGCTTGCCAGATTCCCGGTTCCGGATAAAATCCGCGCTAACTTTGGCTGATGTGTGCGTCTCCATGCGGCTCGTTTCATTTGACGTTTTCCGAACCCTGGGTTTTCCCGACACGACCGTGCTCAAGCCAGAGCACTTCCTTCGTCACAAATCTTTGCTGCAGGACGCCGACTGGGTTCTGTTTCCGGAATACTGGCAACTCAATGCCCTGGTGCATGGTCTCAAGTGCCGGGTCTTTCCAAGTATTGCCAGCTATCGAATCGGTCACGACAAGGTCGAAATGACCCGCGCATTCCAGTGTGTTGCGCCCGAGCACACGCCCTTCACCCTGATAGAGGCCAATGGGCCCCGGGAACGGGAGATGATCTGGGACACCATGTCGTTGCCGTTTGTTGCCAAGCTCCCCAAGGCCAGTATGGGCGAGGGTGTGTGGCTGATCGAATCCCGGCAGGACTGGCAACGTTACTGTGAGAGCACCCAGGTACTCTATGTCCAGGAATACCTGCCCATCGACCGGGATGCCCGGGTCGTGGTGATTGGAGACCAGGTCCTGACAGCCTACTGGCGGGTCCAGTCCGACCAGGGGTTCTATAACAACCTCTCCCGGGGTGGGCGTATTGATGACACCCCGGTGCCGGAGGTGATGACAGCCCTGGCGCTGCGGCTGGCGCGCATGCTGGAAGTGGATCACGCCGGCTTTGATATCGCGCTGGTTGCCGGTTATCCCTACGTACTGGAGTTCAATCGCTTGTTTGGCAACCAGGGGCTGGCGCAAGGCCGGGACCTGCAGCAGGCCATCCTCAGTTATCTCCAGCAGAAGCATGAGCCCCGCGACCCGGATGGACCCACGGACCCGGGCAGGTTCTTGCCCACGGCGGTCTGACTGGTTTTGTGATCAGCGGCGAGCCTGAAGGTTGAGCATCAGGGTCAGAGGCAGGGCCAGCAGGCCATACCCCAGTATCACCAGCACCGCGTGCCGGGCATCGCCGGTTGCATCGGCCAGCAGCCCGCCGGCCATGGGGACCGAGAAGGCCACGGTGTAGCCCACCAGAAAATTGCCCGCGGAAAGGCGGCCGGTTTCGCCGGCCCTGGCCACCAGGGGTGGCAGAGCGATCAGAAGAATCAGCAGGAGGCCGGCAATGAAACTGGCCAGGGTGACGCAGGTAATAAAAGTCCAGCCTTCCAGCAGCAGGCTGCCGGCGGTTCCCAGGATGCACAGAAACGCGCAGGTAATGATGATTCCTTTCTGGCCCACCCAGCGCCGGGCCATTTTCAGCATGACCAGGGAGGCGGCCACCTGGGCGGCGTTGTACCAGAACAGGGCATCGGGGAGCAGGTCCAGCCTGTTCTGCTGGGCCAGAAGGTTGCTCATGTAGGCGTTCAACCCGAAAAACACCGAGCCGGACATACCCAGTACCAGGCCGATCTGCAGGGTCAGCGGGTTGCGCCAGTCGGGCAGCCAATTGCCCCGTGTAATCGGGCCGGTGGTGCCCCGGCGTGGCAGATACAAGGCCCCGGCCACGAGTAGCGCCGGCAACGACCAGGCCAGTAGTGTGGCGCGCCAGCTCTGATCGAACAGTGGCATCAGCACCGGCAGGGTCAGGCCTGCGCCTATAAACTCGCCCATCAGCATGCCGTTCATGTAGATGGCGGTGCCCAGGGCCAGGTGATGGGCCTCAAGCCAGCGAGGTAACAGGGCCGGTAACGCCGGCTGCATCATGGCCACACCCAGTCCCATGAATGCGCTGGCCACCATCAGACTGCTGGCGTCCGGTGCCAGCGCCCGGGCGGACGAGCCCAGTGCCATAACGGCCATGGCCAGTGCCAGAGTGCTGCGGGGGCCCAGCCGGCTGATGGCCAGGGAGCCGGGCATGGCACCTACGGCGAGCATCAGGATGGGCAGGGTGGTCAGGGCGCCGGTCAGCGCCTGGGACAGCGCCAGTTCGTCACTGATGAACGGCGCCAGGGGGGGCGCAACGAGAATCGGTACACGGAGGTAGAGTCCGGCCAGCCAAAGCAGAACCGCCACCGGCAGCAGGCGCGCTGGCGGTGGCGGTGTGTGTGCGGCTGTTAGGTCAGCCACCAGAGACGAAATCAGTCTTCGCCGGTATCTGGCAGGTAGGCACCGTCTTCGTCATGCACTTCGCGGCCGGTGACCGGCGGGTTGAAGGCACAGATAAGGCGCATGTCTTCGGTGCCGCCGCGCAGGGTATGCTGGTCGTGCTTGTCCAGAGCGTACAGGGTCCCATCGGTGATTTCATGGGTCTCACCCGTGGCTTTATCGGTGATAGAGCCGTTACCGGCAACGCAGTACACCGCTTCCAGGTGGTGCTTGTACCACAGGTTCAGTTCAGCACCGGCCGGGATGATGGTTTCGTGAAAAGAGAACCCCATGCCGTCCTTTTTCAGCAGCATGCGGCGGCTGGTCCAGCCTGGGCCTGTCACTTCGCGCTCGGTACCGATGATGTCTTGAACTCGTACAATTTTCATAGGCGTTCCCCGGTTATGGTTGGAAAAGCTCTTTAGTATAAACATCTCTCTCAGGGGCGATTCAACCGCCAATCGTCGTAGGTGACCATGCTTTGCTCCACAGCGGCGATGAAATTCTGTTGCTGACGCTCGTCCATCGACTGTTGTTTCCGGCATTTGTCGAAGGCTAGCTGGATGGCCCGCCGGGACGACTTGTCCAGGCTTTCAAGCCAGTGGTGATCCGCCGGTTCCAGATCCAGCAGGTCTCGCCCGGCGTGGTTGCGATGGCTGATGTGCCACCAGTGATCAACCGCACGCCCAAGGATCACGTAACCAAACTGGCTGTCCTGGACCGGTCCGAAGGTGGCCGTCTTGAAACCGTCCTTAAGCACGCCGATGTTCAGGGCCGGCAGCATCAGCCGGTCGCCGTAAAAGTAAGTGCCCGCTGCCCCGATAAGTCCGCCCACCAGAGCACCGGCCCCCAGCGAATGCCCCAGGGTGATGGCATCGATACTTGCGCCGCTGACTGCGCCGGCACCGAAGCCGGCCGTTGCCAGGTAACGCCTGCTTACGGCCCAGGTGCTGCGGCTGTCCTCGGAGAACAGGTCGTGCTCATTGTGCCAGGCCAGCTCCGCTTCCTGTCGCTGGATGCGCTGATGGTGATAGAGGTGCTCGATGTCCATGCGCAGGGTCTGTTCACGCTGGCGTTGGTGGCGATACCAGCGCTCCCGCAATTGTCCGGCCAGCTGTTCGTCGCTCATTCCCGAGGCCTGGGCCGAGGTAAGGGTCCGTTTTTCCCGATAGGCCATCATTTCTTTGAGCGCCCTGGCGACGAGGCCTGCGGACTGACTCCGGCATTTGCGCCGATGTTCGGACAAAAACCCGGTCGCTTCTTCCAGCGGCTGTTCCCAGGCCGGCTCGAGCTGGCCAAAGGCGCGTAATAGACTCAAATGCTGTTCGAACGGTGCGCGCACGGCATCGAACTTGCGGACAACCTGAAAAAACTGGCCCAGTGCGGACTGCCAGGTATCGCTGTAATCCTCGCTGCCAATGCTGTTGATCAGCGCCAGGCTTGGCCGGCCCGTCCAGCGCAGGATGGTCATCTCCGCTTCGTGCTCGGCACTGTAGGGTACCGATCCATCGACCACATAAATGATTCCGGCACCATCGATCAGCGGCGTCAGTAACTCGCATTCGTCGGTAAAGCGCCCATCGCCCTGGTGCTGGGTGACGAACGCTTTGACCGTTTCTGCCCGGTCCGAGGCCGACACACTGTGGGCTTCCAGCCATTCCAGCACCCGACGGGGGCGCTGAAAGCCGGGCGTGTCTACCAGAACGTACAGCGTGCGGCCGTCGACGGTCATCGGATAGGACTGGCGCTTGCGGGTGGTGCCGGGCTCCATGGCAATGGCGATGGCATCGTTCTGAGACAGCGTGGCGACCACGCTGGACTTACCTTTGTTCGGGTGGCCGACCACGGCAAACACGGGCGGCTGGCTCATCGCGTGCCCTCCTGTTCAATGAAGGCATCCCGGGGCGTGCCCGGCAGGATGCTCACTCCGACCGCCTCTCCATCGGCCCGATGGGCAAACCGCAACCATTGCCTGAGCTGGTTATCATCGGGTGGCTGGTTCGGGTTGGGGGCGAGGGGAACCAGATGGACCGATGTGTGTTGCGGCCAGCTGTCGAGGGCGGTTTCCAGAAAATCCTGCAGCTCGCCGGTGGGTGGTTCCCAGCAGCGGGTCACCACCAGCACCGTGGCACCAGGCTGGTCTGCCAGCCGTTCGCCGATCCCGGCAATGGCGTCGTGATCCTCGGCCAGGCTCGCCCGGCCGCCGGCTCTGAAGATTCGGGTGTCTGGCCCGGTCAGCGATTGCGGCAGTTCGGGATCACCGGCCCCGGCCCAGGCCAGCAGCAGGGAACTGTCCGGCAACGGTGACAGGCCGGTAGGGGTCTGGGTGTCCGGCATGTCTGCGGCGTCGTTGTGTTCGTTGCCGGTATCGATGGTGGGGGTTTCCATACGGTACAGGAGCGCATTCATACCGGGGTGGGCCGCAAGCAGCCGTCGCGCCTTGCTTCGGATGATTTGCCCGGACAAAAGGCTCAGCAATAGCCTCGGCAGCAGAACCCAGAATCCCCAGAGTGCCACCACGAAGGGCCACCACTGGCCCCACTGCGCCGGATTCAGCGCACTATCCGGGTTCCCGGCCCGGAAAAACCGGGTGGCTTCCACCAGCGACAGGTCGGGCACTGCCGCCGGCCATAGCCAGCCCCAGGGTGTGGATACCGTCTGCAACATCCGATGGTAGCTGTCGGCCGCGGTATTGAGTGTGGTGCTCCAGCCAAAGGCCAGATCCTGCACCACCACCATCACCAGCAAGGTCAGCAGTCCGGTGACGGCAAAACTGAGCCCGCCCAGATGCGAGGCCCTTGCCATCAGGGCGGGCTGGATCCGGTGTACGGTGTCGCTGGCATTACCCCGGTTCAGGCGCCTGGTCAGCCAGCGCCAGGGTTGCCAGCCCACGATCGACTGAACGGTGGTAAACAGTGCCAGTAGGAGCTGCAGTAAGACAAAGGCCAGAAAGGCGGTAATGTTGATGCGCTGGCCACCATCGTAGAACAGCAGGCCGAGCATGGTCAGAATGCCGAAGACCCCCCCTGCCAGAATGAAACCCGCATTGGTCCGGCGCCAGAGTCGCAGGGTCTTGTCGGCAGAAGCAGGGGATGCCCCCGGGCCACTCAGCCGCGCCATGTGGTCCAGCCAGCGGCGGGCGTCCGGGGTGTGCCCCTCTTGCTCACAGGTCAGGGCAAATTTACGATCCCGCCGGTGCAGGAATGCGGGTGGCTGGTTGTGATCCCGTTGGCTGAGGGCATCGAACTCCAGTAGCAGGCGCAATGGTGCGTCGGTCATGCAGTATCCCGGCAGTGAAATCGGTACGTCATCCTTTGATGTTAGAATATCGGCTATTGCACTGCCGAATAAGCACCCATCCCGAACCCAACACAGAGTGTGACATGCCCCACCACCTGATGAATCTGCGCCATGTGCCTGATGACGAGGCGGATGAAATCCGCGCCCTGTTCGAAGAGCACGAGGTGAACTACTACGAAACGCCTCCCAGCTTCTGGGGCATCAGTATGGGGGGCTTCTGGGTGCACGATGACGATGAGGCGGAGCGCGCCCGCCAGCTGCTTGATGAGTATCAGCGTCAGCGCCTCCAGCGCCAGCGGCAAGCCTATGAACGAGGCCTCGCTACAGGTGAGGTTGGTGGCGTCTGGAACCTGTTCCGCCGGCATCCGGTGCGGGCTCTGGCGGCCATCTTGGCGATTGCTGTTATTGCCGGCATCAGTCTGCTGCCGTTTATCCGCATAGGCTAGTCAGGTTCTGATCAGCTGTCCGGCATCTCCTCCTGAATACCTCCCAGGAACTACCGGATCAGTCTGACTTAAGCGAACGCGGCCAGATCAGACGGCAGCCCTCCAGCCACCACCTTGAACCACGAGCACCACCGGTCGGCCTGAGTGTCCGGCTTTCCATACATTGTCTGTTTTTCCGGACAACCCGGTTTGAATGCGCTTGGATAGCGATCTGGCCGTTTTTTAGGTGCATCGGTTGTCCGGGATTCCGGATTTTTGTACGGGGACAATCTCTTTTTTGATAATAAAGCTCAATAAATCAATGAAATAGGATTTTGGCACAGGATACGCATGGCAGATCGGCAGAGCCTGGCTGTTCACCTGGCCTGTTCGCGTACAACAACAAGTAAGGAACGACCATGAAACGTATAATGCTCTGCGCCGCCATCGGCGCCAGTGTGGCGACCCTCACCGCCTGCAACGATAACGACAATCCCCCGTTGAACTCCGTACCTGGCTTTGTGCAGGGTGAGATACAGCAAACCAGTTACGATGGTGTGACCGACGACCTGCTGACCGCGGGCCTGGGCGCCAGTGGCCTGGCCGGGGCAGCGCCTGCGTTCGACGATCCGCTTAATCCCACCCCGGCCGAACTCCGTCGGCTGGCGATTTACAACAACTACCGGGCCCTGGTAGATACATCAGCGGGCGGTGGTTATGGCACTTTCTTTGGTCCGCAGGTCGGCGCCGAGGATGATGGCCTGATTGCCGGTGACGAATTCATCGCCTACATGACCCTACCCGGTACCGACGTACCTTTCACCGTTATGGCCCAGGTGCCCGACAGCTTTGATCCCGAGCGGCCCTGTATGGTCACCGCGCCTTCCTCCGGCTCCCGGGGCATTTACGGCGCCATTGGTACCGCCGGTGAGTGGGGTTTGAAGAAAGGCTGTGCCGTGGTCTACACCGACAAGGGCACCGGCACCGGTTCCCACAACCTGGAGACCAACACCGCGCAACGCATTGATGGCACCCTGACCGATGCCGACGAGGCGGTCCAGTTCCGCGCCGACCTGACCGACGAACAGCGGGCCGAATTCAACAGCAACTGGCCTGATCGCTTTGCCTGGAAACACGCGCACTCCAAAGCCAACCCGGAGGCAGACTGGGGCCAGCATGTTCTGCAATCGATCGAGTTCGGCTTCTACGTGCTGAATGAGAAGTTTGGGGACCCGGTGGGCACGGTTGCCGTTCGGCCAACCATCACGCCGGAAAATACCCTGGTCATCGCCTCCAGCATTTCCAACGGCGGTGGTTCGTCGGTGCGCGCCGCAGAGCAGGACACCGACGGGCTCATTGACGGCGTTGCTGTTTCCGAACCGAATGTGAACCCGAAAGTGGATCGCAGCTTCACCATCGTCCAAGGTGACGGTCCGGTGATTACCGAACACAGCCGCAGCCTGCTGGATTACACCACTGCGCTGGCGGTGTATCAGGGTTGTGCCAACCAGGCATCGGTCAATGCTACGGCGCCTCTCAATTTCTTAAACGACGCGACTGTTGGAGCAAGCATCTGTGCTGCCCTGGCGGACAAGAATCTGTTGGCTGTTGAGCCCGGGGCTACCCTCGAGGAACAGGCCACGGATGCCCTGCGCATTCTGAACGAAGAGTTCGGCATCCAGCCGGAGCAGAATCCGCTGGCGCCGGTCCATTTCTTCTCGCGGATTCCGCAAAGCATCTCCATGACTTACGCCAACGCCTACGGCCGCGCTGGTGTTGAAGACCGGGTCTGCAGCCTGAGTCTGGCGGCTACCGACGGGGAAAACCTGGATGCGGTGACACAGCTTTCGGCAACGGCTGAAGCGGCGCTGTTCGCAACCAGCAACGGCATTCCGCCGACGGGCGGAGTGAACATCGTCTACGATGACGCTGTGGGGCAGCCCACGAATCTGGAATTCAGTACATCTCCGGGGGCGGCTGGAGAGGATTATGGCCTGGAGGCCCTGCTTTGCCTGCGCAGTCTTGCTCAGGGTACCGATGCGGTGACCGGCGCAGCTCTGGAGGGCGAGCAGGCCGAACTGGCAGCAGCCATTGCCGAGGGAATTGAGGAAGTTCGTGCTTCGGGGAATCTGCAGGGCAAGCCAACGGTGTTCGTCACCGGTCGGGCCGACGCCATCCTGCCCATCAACCATACCTCCCGTCCCTACTTTGGTCTGAACCAGACGGTGGAAGGCGAGAACAGCAACCTGCGGTACTACGAGGTGCTCAACGCCCACCACCTGGATATCCTGAACGGTCCTCAATTTGGGCCGGGACTGGCTGATAGCTATGTGCCGCTGCACCACTATTACTTCCAGGCCCTGGATCTGGTGTGGGCCAACCTGACCGAAAACCAGCCGCTGCCGCCTAGCCAGGTGGTCCGGACAGTACCCCGTGGCGATGTTGCCAATCCGCTGTCCAGCGACAATCTGCCGGACATTGCCGCTGAGCCGGCTCCGGAAGATCGCATCCTTTTCGAGGAAAATCAGGTGGTTATCCCGGACTGAGTGTCAGTTCACACGCCCCGGCTTTGTCGGGGCGTTGTGTTTGCCCATTCCCTAACGTTCTTATACTCTGTATTTCGTGTCCGGAAAACCGGACAGGCGAGCGATTCCTATGAAGCATTCTCAAGCAGTTGCTGGTACGGGATACATGACAAAGCTGTTCAATGACAAAAACAAAAGCGGGCTGACCCGGGATCTTATCGAAGCACTGTTTCCCATGTTCGAGGAAGCCAGTGCAGGCGCTATTGCCGTTGACCAGGACGGTTGCATCACCTGGATCAATCACAGCTACGGCCGTTTGCTGGGGCTGACCGATCTTGAAGGTGCCCTGGGTAAACCGGTCCGTCAGGTTATACCACATACCCGAATGCCCGAAGTGGTCAGCAGCGGCAAGCCGTTGTTGCTGGACATCATGGAGCATGACCATCAGCAGCTGGTGGTCACGCGGGTTCCCTTCTTTGACGATACAGGCACGGTACAGGGTGCGGTCGCCTTTGTTCTCTACGACGATCTTCAACCGCTAACGCCGCTGGTGGCCAAGTACCGCCGTCTGCATCAGGACCTGGCAGCAGCACGCAAGGCGCTGGCCAAGAAAGCCCGGGGCACTCGTTACAGCCTGGGGGATTTCGTCGGCGCCAGCCCTCCCGCGCTGGAGGTCAAGCGTCGGGCCCGACTGGCAGCCGGGCGTGATATGCCTGTGTTGTTGCTGGGCGAAACTGGCACCGGGAAGGAAGTACTGGCCCAGGCGATTCATTCGGTTTCCGCGAGGGCCGACAAGCCTTTTGTCGGTGTCAACGTCGCCGCCATTCCGGACAACCTGCTGGAAGCAGAGTTCTTCGGGGTTGCCCCGGGAGCCTATACCGGCGCGGATCGGCGTAACCGGGAGGGGAAGTTCCAGCTGGCCAACGGCGGTACCCTGTTCCTGGACGAGGTGGGCGATATGCCGCTGCCCCTTCAGGCCAAACTTTTGCGCGCGCTGCAGGAGGGGGAAGTCGAGCCTCTCGGTTCCAACAAGGTGGATCAGGTGGATGTCCGGGTAATCGCGGCGACCAGTCGCAATCTGGAGGCGATGATTGAAGACGGCGGTTTCCGATCCGATCTGTACTACCGCCTGAACGTGCTGGAAATACCGATTCCACCCCTGCGGGAGCGTCTGGCAGATCTCGGCGTACTGTGTGAGGCCATTCTGGGCGAAATCTGTGAAAGTCTCGGCATGCACGCCGAGATTACCGATGCCGGGGTGTCGGCCCTGGGCAGTTACGATTGGCCGGGCAATATCCGGGAGCTGCGGAATGTGCTGGAGCGAGCCCTGACCATGAGTGAGGAAGGGGGGCTGCTGGATGCTGATGCCGTGTTCAAGGTATTGCCCAAGGGGCGAAGACGATCCCATTCTTCTCTCGCCCCGCAGCCCATACGGCCTCTGGCCAGGACCCTCGCGGACGCCGAGGCCCAGGCCATAGAGGAGGCCCTCGTGGCCAGCCGGGGCAATCGCACCCGAGCGGCGAAGCTGCTGGGCATTTCCCGATCCGTTCTTTACGAGAAACTGGCTAAGATGTCCTGATTTGTGGACAGATGTCCGGAAAAGCGGACAGCTTAATTAGACGGATGTCTTAAGCTGTCCGGAGATCCAGACAATTTAGCCTCGGTAAGCCGGCCCGAAAAAACAATAAGCTATTGAAAATTAGAGTAAAAACTTTATTGGCATAGTGTCTGCTTTTATCACGCTGCAGGACGTCAGAATAACGCAGACAATAAGACTGACGCCTTTCAGTTGGACCCCCTCCCTTTGGATAAGTCCGTCTTCATTGTCTGCGTTACCTGACTATACTCAGACTCGGTTCGCCGG
This sequence comes from Marinobacter suaedae, assembly GCF_030519635.1. Classification (NCBI taxonomy): domain Bacteria; kingdom Pseudomonadati; phylum Pseudomonadota; class Gammaproteobacteria; order Pseudomonadales; family Marinobacteraceae; genus Marinobacter; species Marinobacter suaedae. The sequence goes on from NZ_JAUMIS010000001.1 coordinate 1,516,624, forward strand.
TTTGTGCGGCGTACCAGACACAATAACAATGTTAGGAGACTTGCCAATGAAACTTCTGAAGGCCCTCACCGGTGTGGCCGGTGCGATCGCCCTGACCACGGGTTCCGCCTTCGCAGATGATCTGCGTTGGAAAATGCCTGTCGCTTTCGCCACCAATCTGCCAGGCCTGGGTTCCCCTGCCGCATGGGTTGCGGACAACCTGACGACGGCTTCTGATGGCAGCATCCAGGTCCGGGTCTACGAGCCGGGTAAGCTGGTTCCCCCGTTCGACATCCTGCAATCCGTGTCCGACGGCAAGGTATCTGCCGGCTACACCTGGATCGGTTACGACCAGGGTAAAGTGCCTGCGGTGCCGCTGTTTGCTGCCGTACCTTTCGGCATGAAGCCATGGGCCTACATCGGCTGGTACTACTTCGGTGGTGGCCACGAGCTGCTGCAGGAAACCTACGCCAACAAGGGCTTCAAGGTGCATGCGCAGTTGTGCGGCATCATCGGGCCTGAGACCGCCGGCTGGTACGCCAACAAGATCGAGAGCCTGGATGATTACAAGGGCATGAAGATCCGCTTCGCGGGCCTTGGCGGCAAGGTTCTGGAGAAGCTGGGCGCGTCTGTCACTATGATGCCGGGCGGCGAGCTGTACCAGGCGCTGGAGAAGGGCACCATCGATGCCACTGAATTCTCCATGCCGGCCATTGACCAGATTCTTGGTTTTGATCAGATCGTTAAATACAACCTGTTCCCGGGCTGGCACCAGCAGTTCACGGCTCAGTACATGCTGATCAACAAGGACGAGTGGGACGGTGCATCCGATGCCCAGAAAGCCCTGGTTGAGGCGTCCTGTACAGCAGCGACCACCCGCGGCCTGGCCGAAGGTGAGTACAAGAACGGTGCCGTTCTGGCCGGCTTCCAGGACAAAGGTGTCCAGGCTGACCAGATTCCCCGCGAAGTACTGGAAGAGTTGAAGGCCGTGACCCAGGAGGTTCTGAAAGAAGAAGCCTCCAAGGATGAGGACTTCAAGCGTGTCTACGAGAGCCAGCAAGCGTTCATGGAGTCCTACAAAGTGTGGGATGAGCGCGCCTACCTGCCGGCCGATCTGTAAGAACGGCCTGAGCCACCAAAAAGTACCGGTCCACTGGCCGGTACTTTTTTCCGGTGGATGGCCTCTCCGGCCATCCATTTTCAAAGTAATTGCCTTCCAAGTGAGGTGATCACCTATGACGGTGTCTGATCAGGGCCCGCAGCCTAACCGGCGTGTGTCCGTAAGTGGTGCAGACGAGCTGATTCACCACCACACTGAATTGCCCACCACCCGCATCAGTCAGTGGATCGATTCTGTTCTGACGGCCATTGGCAAAACCGCCTCCTGGCTTTGGCTGGTAGTGACGGGCGTCATTATCTGGGCGGTGGTTGGCCGCTATGTGTTTGGCCAGGGATCGGTCCTTCTGGAAGAGGTCCAGTGGCACCTGGCGGGCGCAGGCTGGCTTCTTGGCCTGGCCTACACCCTGGTGGTGGACGACCACGTACGGGTCGATGTCATTCACGAACGTCTGTCGCTGCGAACCCAGGGCTGGATTGAATTCTTTGGATTACTGCTTCTGCTGCTGCCGTTTCTTGCGCTGGCGGTGTACGAGATGTTCCCCTACGCCATCCGTTCATGGGAGATCGGTGAGACCAGTCAGGCCCCGGCCGGTCTGTCCAATCGCTGGGTGCTCAAGTCGGTTCTTGCCCTTTCCTTTGCACTGATTTTGATCGCCGCGGTATCTCGCCTGTTAAAGGTAACCGCCCTGTTGTTTGGCTTCCCCCGCCCGATCCGGGTTGATGCCGGGAATAAAAAGAAAGAGGACGCCAGCTGATGGAGCTTGAAACCCTATTTGTAATTGGCATGTTCCTGACTTTCGGGGTCCTGTTGATGACCGGGTACCCCGTGGCCTGGGTACTTGCCGGAACGGCTGTGATCTGGACTGTGGTCGGAGTCGTGGCTGTCGAAAACTTTGGCGCCAACCTGTGGTTCGATTATCCCTCGTCCATGGGACTGGTGCCCGAACGGATATGGGGCATTGTCGAGAGTGAGACGCTTGTGGCCCTGCCCATGTTCATCTTCATGGGCATCATGCTGGACCAGTCCGGCGTTGCCGAGCGCCTGATGAACAGCATGGTGAAGCTGTTCGGTAATGTCCGGGGCGGCTTTGCCGTCACGGTAATCGTGATTGGCGTGCTGCTGGCGGCTACCACCGGCATCATTGGTGCCTCGGTGGTTCTGCTGGGGATGCTCTCCCTGCCGGTCATGATGGAGAATAAATACGACAAGGGCTTTGCCGTGGGCACCGCCTGTGCCACCGGGACCCTGGGTATCCTGATTCCACCCTCGATCATGCTGGTGTTGATGGCCGATCGCCTGGCGGTGCCGGAGGCGTCGGTTGGTGATCTGTTCATGGGTGCCTTCCTGCCCGGCTTGTTGCTTGGCGCCATGTATGTGGGTTACGCCATGCTGCGACCATTGTTCCAGCCAAATATCGCTCCGGTCCCCGAGGGGCTGGAAAAGGTCAGCTGGGGCGTGGTCTGGGAAGTAGCCAAGGCAGTACTGCCGACAGCGGCGCTGATTCTGGGGGTGCTGGGGTCCATCTTCGCCGGCATTGCCACGCCCACCGAGGCATCTGGTGTCGGTGCCCTGGGTGCGCTGCTGCTGGCCCTGATGGCGGGACGTCTGAATCTGAAGGTGCTGAATTCCTCCATGCAGCAGACCACCCGCACAGCGGCGTTTATCTTCGCCATCTTTCTGGGCGCCACCGCGTTTTCGGTGGTCCTGCGGGGGCTGGGCGGTGACGCGGTTATCGAAGATGCCCTGCTGAGTCTGCCCTTCGGGCCTTACGGTATTGTCCTGACCATCCTGTTTGCCGTTTTCCTGCTGGGCTTCTTCCTGGACTGGGTGGAAATAACCCTCATCATCCTGCCACTGGTGGCACCGGTGGTGCAGCAACTGGGCTTCGACCTGGTGTGGTTCACCATCCTGTTTGCCATGTGTCTGCAGACGTCCTTCCTGACCCCGCCGGTCGGCTTTGCCCTGTTCTACATCAAGGGTGTGGCGCCGCCGGAGATCAAGGTGACCGACATTTATCGCGGCGTGGTGCCGTTCATCATCATTCAGCTGGTAGCCCTGGCCATCGTGTTCCTGGTTCCGGAAATTGCGACCTGGCTGCCCAGCGTGGCTTATGACTGAGGAGACCTGAAGCATGCGTCTTGAAAACCGGATTGCACTGATTACCGGTGCCGGACGAGGCATCGGCCGGGCCATCGCGGAACAATACGGCCGGGAGGGTGCCAAAGTCGCGGTGGCCGACCTGACCCTCGAAGGAGCGAAGGAAGCCGCTGAAGCCATCGAGAAAGCGGGCGGCACCGCCATCGCGCTGGCGATGGACGTTACCAACGAACAGGCCGTCGATGAGGGCGTTGCTGCCATTGTCGAACGCTGGGGTGGGCTGGATATTGCCCTCGCCAACGCAGGTATCCAGCACATCGATGCGGTGCACAAGCTGGCCTTCGCCGACTGGAGCAAAGTGATGAGTGTGCACCTGGACGGGGCCTTCCTGGTGACCCGGGCGGCCCTCAAGCAGATGTACGAAAGTGGCGGTGGCACCATGTTGTACATGGGGTCCGTGCACTCCCTCGAAGCGTCACCGCTGAAGGCGCCTTATGTGGCCGCCAAACACGGCATGCTGGGCTTGTGCCGGGCGGTAGCCAAAGAGGGCGCCGAGCACGGCGTACGCAGCAACATCATCTGTCCGGGCTTTGTTCGCACCCCGCTGGTGGACAAGCAGATTCCGGAGCAGGCCAAAGAACTGGGCATCTCCGAACAGGATGTGATCAGCAAGGTGATGCTGAAAAACACCGTCGATGGTGAGTTCACCACCCTTGAGGATGTGGCGGAAGTCGCGGTCCATCTGGCGGCCTTCCCGTCTGCCGCCTTGACCGGTCAGTCTATCGTGGTCAGCCACGGCTGGCACATGCAGTAATTGTCAGGAGCGTCAGATGAGTAACACAGAACAGTCACCGGTGGTCTGGTCTCCGTCGGAAGACACCCTTCGGAACTCCCGCATGGGCCAGTTCAAAACCTGGCTGGAAGCGCAGGGCTATGGCCCTTTTGAGGACTATCACGCGCTGCATCAGTGGTCGATTGATCAGCTGGACACCTTCTGGGCCAAGGTCTGGGACTATTGCGGCCTGGTCTGCGATACCCCGGCCCAACAAGTGCTGGGCAGCCGGGACATGCCGGGAGCCGAATGGTTCCCGGGCATGACACTGAATTTCGCGGCCAATTTGCTGCGACTGGCGGACGGTGAACACGCCGATCGGGAAGCCATTGTCGCCTACTGTGAAACCCGGCCCGTGCTGCGCCGGACTTACGGCGAACTGAAAGCGGACGTTGGCGCGTTCGAAGCCTTCCTCAGAAGCAAGGGCATCGTGGCCGGAGATCGGGTGGCCGGTGTGGTTACCAACGGCTATGAAGCCATGGTTGGCATGCTGGCGGCCACCAGCCTGGGGGCCATCTGGAGCTCGGCTTCGCCCGATTTCGGTTCCGGGGCGATCCTCGACCGCTTTGGCCAGATCGAGCCTTCGGCGCTCATTGCGGTGAATGGCTATGGCTACGGCGGCAAGGTGTTTGCGCGCCAGGAAGAGTTTGCCGGGCTGGTCGCCGGACTGCCGTCCCTGAAATGCGTTATCAGTGTGCAGCAGTTACCGGGTGAGGCGCCCATCGCCGGTGATCTGGTGACTACCTGGGAAGAGGCCATTGCCTTCGGCGCTGGTCAGGCGCCCAGCTTTACGCCACAGAAACCGGATCACCCGGTTTACATCCTGTACTCCTCGGGTACCACCGGTAAGCCCAAGTGCATCGTGCACGGTAACGCCGGCCTGCTGGTCAATCACGCTAAAGAGCTGATGCTGCACGGCGATGTGGGGCCGGAAGACCGCTTCCTGTACTTCACTACCTGCGGCTGGATGATGTGGAACTGGCAAGCGTCTGCGCTGATGACCGGCGCTGCGGTTATCACTGTGGATGGTTCGCCCGGTTACCCGACCCTGAACAGCCTGTGGGAAACCGTGGCCACTGAAAAGGTCACCCATTACGGTACCAGCGCTCGCTTTATTGCCGGATGTCGTAAGGCGGAACTGAGGCCGGCCAAAGATCTGGATCTGAGTGCCCTGCGGGTGCTCTTCTCCACCGGTTCACCGCTGTTGCCCGAGGATTACGACTGGGTGTACGAAGACGGCGCACCGGGTGTTCTGCTTGGCTCCATAGCCGGTGGCACCGATATCTGTGGTTGCTTTGTCGGAGCTACCCCGCTGCTCCCGGTGCGCCGGGGTGAAATCCAGTGTCGCTTCCTCGGTGTCGACGCCGTGGCTTACGGGGATGACGGGCAGCCGGTCAGCGAAGGCCGGGGTGAGCTGGTGTGCCGGCAGCCCTTGCCGTCCATGCCGGTGTCGTTTTGGGATGATGCGGACGGTGCCCGTTATCGCTCCGCCTATTTCGAAACCTTCCCCGGCGTTTGGGCCCACGGCGATTTCATTGAGTTCACCGAGCACGGCGGCGCCATTATCTATGGCCGTTCCGACGCCACCCTGAACCCGGGTGGTGTGCGCATCGGTACGGCGGAAATCTACCGCCAGGTGGAAACGGTGGCCGAAGTGAAGGACAGCCTGGTAGTAGGACGCCAGATCGATGGCGATGTGGAAGTGGTTCTTCTGGTGGTACCGGCCCAGGGCCAGGCCTTAACCGAGGGCCTTGAGAAAACTCTGAAAACCCGCATCCGTGAAGGAGCCAGTCCACGCCACGTGCCCCGACACATCGTCGAGGTGCCGGATATTCCGTACACCCGCAGTGGTAAGAAAGTGGAACTGGCCGTCGCCCGTCTAATCAACGGGTCCGCCAAGGCGGATAACCGCGATGCGCTGGCCAATCCCGAAGCGCTGGACCAGATTCGTGAACGCTTCCGGCAGGCTGAGTTGCTGCCCGCCTGATCCTGCCGGACGGGGCCTCCACGGGCCCCGTCCGTGCTCCGGCGCCTCGTGGTCGGACATCCCTCCCGTTAACCATCGGAATGTATGAAAGTTTCGTAAATTAGCAGTGCATCGGCGTCTGTTTATCGCTTTTTGAGCTTGGATACTCCGTTTTTATACTAAGATCGTAACGCTGATTTCCGAAAAAATGTTATCTTAAGAGACTTATCAAAAGTTTCTGATCAGTCATTGCTCGTGTCTCGCGTTCACAAGACGCATGACTGTGCCGTGACCGTCCTGAACCCACCCATTTGCCTGAGGACGAAAATGACATCATCCAAAGCCAAGATCGTCTATACCCTGACTGACGAGGCACCTGCTCTCGCCACCCGGTCACTGCTTCCCATCCTGGAAACCTATGCCAAGCCGGCTGGTATTGAATTTGAAACCAGTGATATCTCCCTTGCGGCGCGTATCCTGGCGAACTTCCCGGACTACCTTGAGGAAGACCAGCGGGTTCCGGATGCCCTGGCTGAATTGGGCGAGTACACCAAGGACCCGGATGCGAACATCATCAAGCTGCCGAACATTTCTGCTTCGATCCCGCAGCTGCGTGCGGCCATCAACGAGCTGAACGAGCAGGGTTACAAGGTTCCGGAATACAAGGAACACCCTGAGACTGAGGAAGAAGAGCAGATCAAGGCCCGTTACGCCAAAGTGCTAGGTAGTGCGGTCAACCCGGTGCTGCGTGAAGGTAACTCCGATCGTCGTGCGCCTACCGCGGTGAAGGCGTTTGCCCGCAAATATCCCCACTCCATGGGTGAGTGGAGCCCGGCTTCCCGCACTCACGTTGCCCACATGCGTGGCGGCGACTTCTACTCCAGCGAGCAGTCCTTGACCCTGGACCGGGCCACCGATGCCAAGATCGTGTTTGAAAACACCAAGGGTGAGCAAACCATCATGAAGGACAGCCTGCCGCTGCAGGAAGGCGAAGTCCTCGATGCCATGTTCATGAGCAAGAAAGCCCTGTGCAAATTCTTCGAGGACGTGATCGCCGACTGCGAAAAGACCGGCGTCATGTTCTCCCTGCACGTGAAGGCGACCATGATGAAAATCTCTCACCCGATCGTGTTCGGACACGCGGTGAAGATTTACTACAAGGACCTCTTTGACAAGTACGGTGACCTGTTCGACGAGTTGGGTGTGAACCCGAACAACGGTCTGTCCAGCGTGGTCGAGAAGATCAAGGAGCTGCCGGAATCCAAGCAGGAAGAAATCCAGGAAGAGCTGCACAAGTGCTACGAGCACCGCCCGGAAATCGCCATGGTCGATTCCGTCAAGGGCATCACCAACCTGCACGTACCGAGCGACGTGATTGTTGATGCCTCCATGCCTGCGATGATCCGTAATTCCGGCAAGATGTGGGCCCGTGATGGCAAGCTGAAGGACACCAAGGCGGTTATGCCGGAGTCCACCTACGCCACCATCTACCAGGAAGTGATCAACTTCTGTAAGACCCATGGTGCGTTTGATCCCACCACGATGGGTACGGTACCGAACGTTGGTCTGATGGCGCAGAAGGCTGAAGAGTACGGTTCCCACGACAAGACCTTCGAAATGCAGGAAGACGGCATCATGCGCATCGTTGATGCCGACGGCCGCGTTCTGACCGAGCACAAGGTTGAAGAAGGTGACATCTGGCGTGCCTGTCAGACCAAGGATCTGCCGATCCGAGACTGGGTGAAGCTGGCGGTGAACCGTGGTCGCTCCTCCGGTATGCCGGTTCTGTTCTGGCTGGACGACGAGCGTCCCCACGATGCCCAGCTGATCCAGAAGGTCGAGAAGTACCTGGCCGAGATGGACACCGAAGGTGTGGAAATCCTGATCAAGAGCCCGGTTCGCGCCATCCGCTGGACCATGGAGCGCCTGATCCGTGGCCTGGATACCATTTCGGTCACCGGTAACGTACTACGCGACTACCTCACCGACCTGTTCCCGATCCTGGAGCTGGGCACCAGCGCCAAGATGCTGTCCATTGTTCCGTTGCTGAACGGTGGTGGCCTGTACGAAACCGGCGCCGGCGGTTCCGCGCCCAAGCACGTACAGCAGCTGATTCAGGAAAATCACCTGCGCTGGGATTCCCTCGGGGAGTTCCTGGCCATTGCCGTGTCGCTGGATGAGCTGGGTGAAAAGCAGTCCAACGACCGCGCCCGTCTGTTGGGTCAGACTCTGGACAAGGCCACTGAGCGCCTGCTGGAAAACAACCAATCGCCCTCTCGCGTAACCGGTGAGCTGGACAACCGTGGCAGCCACTTCCACCTGGCCCGTTACTGGGCTGAGGAACTGAGCAAGCAGGACGACGATCCGCAGCTGAAGGAATTCTTCAGCAAGCTGTCCGCACAGCTCGAAGAGAACAAGGACAAGATCCTTGAGGAAATGACCGTGATCCAGGGCCATCCGGCCGATATCGGTGGTTACTACCACGCACCGAAGGACATGGTCTGCGAGGTGATGCAGCCGAGCGAAACCCTGAACAAGATCCTTTCCGATGCCCGCGCGTCGGTGAGCTGATCTCCGGTCCTGCGGTAAGCAGGATGGTCAGGAACAAGGAAAACCGGGGAGTCCGCAGGGGCTCTCCGGTTTTTTTATGGGGTTTTGCGCTTGTGGCCCCGGTGCCGGCGAATTTCGCCTGCCTGCTTGAGCTGGTGCATGGTGACCGGCGGGCCAATGAGTTCGAACAACACGGTGGAAGCAATAACCAGGGGGACCAGGTAGGTGAGTTCAGGAATGCGATCTGAGGCGACCAGTGCCAGCCCCATGGCCACCCCCGCCTGGGGCAGCAGGCACGCGCCGGAATGAAAGCGGACCCTCGGGTCTGAGCCGGCCAGCACCCCACCCGCAAAGCCACCCGCCACGCGTCCGATGATTCGCACGATGATATACGCCATGCCAATGCCGCCCACGGTTGGCAGCACAGACCAATCCAGCCGGAAGCCGGCAAGAAAGAAAAACATGGCAAGGAAGGGCTCGATGATGCCCTCGATCGAGCGAAACGGGCGTACATGGTGGCTGGCCACATTCGCCACTGTGACCCCCAGTGTCATGCAGGTCAGCAGGTAGGACACTTCCAGGGCGCCGGCCAGGCCGGCGGCAAGAAATACGAAACCCGCGGATTCCAGCAACATGGGCTCGCCGGGTTTGAGTCGGCCGGTTAACCACCCCATGGGCAGACCCAGAATGGCACCCAGAATAATCGCGCCCGCCACTTCGTACAATCCGTGCAGCGCCGTTCCGGTCACGTCTGCGCCGTTGCCGGAAACCAGCATGGCGAACACCAGCAATACGCTGAACAGCAGTGCCCCCCAGGCATCATCAATGGCCACCACCTGGGTGACCAGGCGAGTGAGCGGCCCCCTGGCCCGGGTTTGTCGAACCACATCCAGGGTTGCTGCGGGATCGGTGGCGGTGGCAATGGCGGCCAGGATCAGTGCGGCCAGAAGCTCACCGGTGACGGCCCAGATCGCGACAAAGATCAGCCCCGCGGTGACCAGCGTGACCGCGAGGCTGACAATAATGGCTTCCCGGCCCTGCTTCAGATCCCGGACCGACATCCGTTCGCCGAGCAGGAAGCCCACCATGGCCAGGGTGAGTTCGGTCACCAGAGGGAAGTTGTCGCTGATCGACGCTGGCACCAGATCCAGCACTTCCGGGCCGGCCAGCGCGCCGACCAGGATCAGCAGCGTGACCCTGGGAACATGCAGTCGCTGGCCGAGGGTGTGGGCGCCCAGAGCCAGCAACATGATGCCCCCGATCAGGAGCAGGTCCTGGGTGTGTTCCACGGTTTACTCCTGCTGCAACGGGACGAAGGCTGCGTTCAGGAGTGCGCCCAGATCCTGTGGTGACAATTCAATTTCCAGTCCCCGGCGCCCTGCACTGACAAAGATGGTCTCGAAGCTTTCGGCCGACTGATCGATAAACGTTTTCAGGGGGCGTTTCTGGCCGAGAGGGCTTACCCCACCGAGTATATAGCCGGTGCTTCGTTCTACCGCCTTTGGATCCGCCATGGTGGCTTTTTTTCCCGACGTCGCCTTCGCTATCTGTTTCAAGCTGAGTTGGGCCTTTACCGGCACGATGCCAACGGCCATCGACTTTCCGTCAACCAGAACCACCAGGGTTTTGAATACACGGGCAGGCTCCACGTTCATCTTTTGGGCGGCTTCAAGGCCATAACTCTGGCTGTCGGGATCATGTTCGTATTCATGCACCCTGAAGGCCACACCTGCCTTCTTGAGCGCGTTGATGCCGGGGGTCATGGTGAGTTCCTTGTCCTTTTTGTTCTTGAATGCCTAAAACTTAACACAGTCCGCAGCCACAGCAGACCGTTTCGCTAGTCTCTGGTACCGAAAGGTGTGTCTGTTCATAATGGCTACCTATGGTCGTCAGGTGTTGGACTGGCTGACAGCCACAGTACCTGCCTGTGGCCAATGACCCTCACGGGCTCAGTGACGACACTGGGCCCAACGTATGCTTGAAGAAGGTTTATCGGATGAATCGAATTGCTCGCCATGTCCTGCACAGCAGCCGGATACCCAAGGACCTGTCCTCCGTCACCGTTCGTGATGTGGCGGGTGAAAAGCCGGAAGCCGTAGGTGTCAGCAGTGAAACGGCGGAAGCAATCTGGCACAGCGTGGAATGCCTCTACCGCACCGGCGTCCATCCCGGCATGCAGCTGTCCCTGCGCCACAAAGGCGAGCAAATCCTTCATCGGGCCATCGGGCACGCCCATGGCAATGGCCCCCATGACCCGGCCAACGGACCCACGGTACCGATGACTACCGAGACACCGGTCTGCTTCTTTTCTGCCTCCAAGGCGGTGACGGCTCTACTGATGCACATATTGGCCGAACAGGGTCTGGTGAACCTGATGGACCCGGTGTCTTACTACTGCCCGGAGTTCGCCCAGAACGGCAAGCGCACCATTACCCTGCATCAGGTGTTATCCCATCGCGGCGGTATTCCCGCCCTGCGCACGGATACCCCCATTGACGTGTTGTGGGATCGCGATGAAGTCTGGCGCCTGCTGTGTGAAGCCCGGCCGGTGGAAGTGGACGGTGCCAAGGTGGCCTACCACGCCATCACGGGCGGGTTCGTGCTGCAACGAGTGCTGGAGAAAGTTACTGGCCAGAGCATTGAGCACTTCCTGGATGTCCACCTGCGCCAGCCGATGGGTATGAGATGGTTTACCTACGGCATTGAACCTGAGCACCTGAACGATCTGGCTTCCAACTACGCCACCGGGCCGACGCCGCGATTTCCGGTGTCCTGGGTCATTCGGCGCGCACTGGGCGCGGATATCAATACGGTGGAGAGGGTGTCCAATGATCCCCGTTTTCAGGAGGCGGTGATTCCGGCTGGCAATCTGTGTGGTACTGCCGAGGAGATGGGGCGTTTCTTCCAGATGATGCTCAACGGCGGGGTTTGGAACGGTAAACGAATCTGCAGTGAAGCCACCGTACATCGGGCCGTTCAGCAATATGGGTCGCTGCAGATCGACCGGACCATGATGATCCCGATGAGATTCAGCGCGGGCCTGATGCTCGGGGGTAATCCGGTGGGGTTGTGGGGGCCCCAGAGCCGCTATGCCTTTGGCCATATCGGGCTGATCAACAAACTCTGCTGGGCCGATCCGGCGCGGGATATATCCGTGTCCCTGGTGAATACCGGCATATCCATTGTGGGTCACCACCTGCCGGCACTGGCCAGGTTTGTTTACACTGTTTGCAATCAGTTTCCCATTATTCCAGAGGCGCAGCGGCCGCTCGCCATGACGGCCAGTTAAACCGATCTCAGCTGTGCCTCGAGTATGCCCAGCACTGACGACGCCACATCCCGGAAGTCCGTCAGTGTCTGGGTCCTCTGAATCACGTCCTCACGGTTTTCATCCAGGTATTCCAGTTTCGGAACCACCCGTCGGATTCCTTCGGTGATCATCTCGTAGGGGTAGTGATGATCCTGAACACTGAGCTTGTTCATTTCCGCCACTTCCTGATGAAAGATGCTGATGATGTCATACACCATGTCCTTGTGGCGGATGCTGCCAGCTTCCCAGTAGGCATCGTCCAGCAGTTCAAGCAGGGAGAGGTATTCGCGCAGGGTGTGGGCAACAGACGTCTGGGTCATGGTGGTTCCGGGCCGCCGATAAGTGTTTGTTAATTGGAACTATAGCAGTGGATCTGGCGTTAAATGAACAATGACCTGTGACACGCCTCTCGATAAAAATGAAACTACATTCATTTTTATTGCGCTTTGTCCGTCAGGTGTGCAGAATTCGACCATGGTCAATGGACAACCACGACTCATTGGATGAGAGGCCATATGGACAAGCCTGTTGAGAACTGCAGTGCCTATTCGGACCGCCCGGTAATGCTGGACCATCACGACAGCGTTCGGGATCACGTTCAACAGAAGGTCTGCTCCGAAGTCGAGCACCTGGAGCGTCGCATCGAGACGCTTCGTCTGAACCGGGCGCCCCACGCCGAGATCATGATTTCCGCCTTCCAGCGGATGATTAATCGTAAGAAAGGGTTTCTGGAAACCGCGTTACTGACAGACCGGCCCCTGTGGTGATCGGCCCGTTCGTGGGTCAGGATCGCAAGCCTGTGGGCGCCGATGAGTACTTGAAGGTCGGTGATTCCAGATTGGTGCAATAATCCGGATTGGTTATTGTCTCATCAGGACTTTCCGGATTGGCGAGCCTGGGTGCCTCCCCGCTCGATGTATAGATTCTTACCTCGGGCACCGAGTAGTCCATTTCGAACTTCAGGCAGGAGATGTCCTCAGGCTGGCCGGCAAAGCTGAATTTGGCGCCCTCTTTGGTTCCGCTGGGCTTGTCAGGATCCTCTGGAACTTCACTGGTTCCAATCCGGGTGCCGTCAATGATGACGGTGTCAGCTTGTAAGCCGGTGTAGGTTCGCGAAAAGCTCATTTCCCGCTCGCCCTCAATCACCACCGTACCTTCAGTGACAATCCGGGCTTCATCATTGTAGCCGGCGGTTGCGAAATCCCTGCCCAGGAACTCGGTGCCCAGCGCTGCACTCGGGCGGGTGCTGTTTTCCGGAAAGGTTCCGGCAGCGACCCAGACCAGAGTTCGAATGACGTTGCCGGTGGTGTCGGGGGTGTGAACCCACTTGACCGTAGGGTATACCCAGAAATAGTCAGTCAGTTCCGCCCCTGCCTCAGCAGCGCCCTGATCCGTGAACTGGACTGAGACGCCGTTGGTGGTGGTGTCGTAGATTCCGACTTCTTGGGCGTCAATCTTTTCACTGATGTACTGCCTGGCCTCAGTAAAGCTTGTAACCTCGTCCTCACCGATAACTCTGCGCATCAGATCCAGGGGATTCCTGACCGTTGTGATGGTCGACTTATCTTCCGACAGCCCAAGGTTCAGAAAAACCGACAGTTCCTCACGGAGGTTTTCGGCCACCCGTTGAGCATCCGAGAAATCTGGATCGGCCGGGTCGGCTTCGACGGCTTGATAAAGGTCGTTGAAAAGGGTGGTGTCCATCGCCTCTGTCAGGGTGAACGAGGAAAAACCGAGACTGACATTGATGGCTGGATTGAAGGATGAAGATCCGGACGATTCGAGTCCGCAGCCCGCAAGGCTGAGTGTTCCGGCGGCAACCGCCACGAAAATGCAGGAATGTCTCATTTCGAAAAGCCTTGAGGTGCGCTACCAGGGTTTTAGGACTAAAGTACTAATTTAGTGGGATGTTGTTCCCAGGATCGAATGCTGACAATAAATCATAAAACAGGCATCTGCCCTCGCGGAGATCACATTTTGCGGCACCGGTGTTCGCCAGCACTCACAGCAGTTATCCGCACGCTACTGCTTTTGTTTTTCCTGTCGGCCTTGCTGTCCCCAGTGCAGGCAAGCCAGACTCCTTGCCGTGATGGAATGCTGATTCTCGGCAGCGGAACCAGCAGCGTCCAGGACCTCGGTGGTTGTCTCTGGTACCTCGAAGATCCGGACCAGAGCATGGCCTTCTTTGATATCAAGGATCGCGGGCTCCGGGCTTTTAACCTGCACGATGGCGGCACGCTGAATTTCGGCTATACCGATTCCGCTTACTGGGTTCGCCTGGACATGCGGCCAGTGGGCACCGCCGCAGGGAGCAACTGGATTCTGGAGCTGGCGTTGCCGCTGGTGGACGATGTCCGCCTGTTTCTGGTGCGGGATGGTGAACTGCTACAGCAGGCCCGGGCCGGATACCGGGATAACTGGTCCGAGCGAGATTTGGCCGTCCCCAACCCAACCTTCCGTCTGGATCTGGATCCGGGGGTGGTCACCTCCGTGTATCTCCGAATCACCAATACCAACACCTTTCGACTTCCGCTGAGTCTCTGGCATCCGGACAGCTACATCGAGAAGATCTCCATCGACGAAGCCTTCCGGGGTGTTCTGCTGGGGGCGATTTTCGCCATCCTGGCCTACAACCTGTTTGTTGCCGTGTCGGTCCGTGAGCGCAGTATCATCTACTACGTACTGTACCTGGTATCGGCCGGTATTTTCATCGTCACCGAACAGGTTCACGGAATCCAGTTGCTGGAGAGCCGTCCCGCCCTGTTGAGCAAGGAATACCTGCATTTCCAGATTATTGCGATCTGGCTCTGGGGATCCCTGATGGCACGTCACCTGCTGGAAACGAAGGAGCGTTCCCCTCACCTAGACTCGGTTATCAAGGTCAGTTTGTGGGTCGTGGCCGTCACTTTTGTACTGTGTTTCTTCATGCCGTATCAGGTGGCGATGGAATGGAGTGTGATCGGCTCCATCCTGATCAGCCTGACCATGATCGTGGTGAGTTACGTTTCCTGGCGCTATTACAATCCGGCGGCGAAATCCTACTTCTTTGCCTGGACCATGGCGCTGATTGGCTTCGGTGTTTATGCGTTGACGGTGATGGGGGTTTTGCCCCTGAACCCGCTTACCAACTATTCCCTGCAAATCGGCGTGGTTGCCCAGGTGATCCTGTTTTCTTTTGCCCTCGCCGACCAGATCAAGCAGGTTCAGGGCGAAGCCCTGGACTGGAGTCGCCGGGCGCTCTCTAACCTCAAGCGCTACCAGTCGCTGTTTGATAACGCCATTGAAGGCGTGTTCCAGATGTCCCCGGACCGCCGCCTGCTGACAGCGAATCCCGCCATGGCCGACTTGATGGGGTATGCCAGCAACGAGGAATTGCTTGAGCGCAATCCGGATGTACTGGAAAGCTGTATTGCCGATGACGAGCTAAGGCGCCGGGTCATTGAACTGCTGGAAAGCACGGGTGCTGCCAAAGGTATTGAGGCCCGGTATCTGAACCGCGATGGCGAGGAGCGATGGGCCAACCTGTCACTGCACACGGTCTACGATTCCGATGGTGAGCCGCTGTATCTGGAAGGCACCTGCATTGACCTGACTGAAACCCACCAGCGCCGGCGGATCGAGCGCGAACGGGAACAGGAGCGGTTGGAGAAGGATCTTGCCCGCAACTCGGCGCAGGCCAAAAGTCAGTTTCTCGCCAACATGAGCCATGAAATCCGCACCCCTCTTGCTGCCATCATCGGTTATGGCGAAACCCTGTTGGATCCCCGGCTGAGTGAATCGGAGAAGAAGACCAGTGCGGAAACCGTAGTAAGCAGCGGTCGACATCTGCTGGATCTGGTGAACGACATTCTTGACCATTCCAAGATCGACGCCAACAAGCTCAGTGTGGATATAGTTTCCGTGCACCTGCCCGAGTTGCTGGACGAAATCCGCGCCTTTTTTGCGCCGCGGGCCAAGGAGAAAGGGCTCGATTTCTCGATTATTTGCGAGTACCCACTGCCCGAGAAAATCCGTACCGACCCCACACGATTGCGCCAGATCATCATTAATCTATGCGGAAATGCGCTGAAATTTACGGAAAAGGGTTCCATCTCCCTGATTGTGCGTTGCGATGGGCCGGGCGAGCGGTTGATCGCTACGATCGTTGATACCGGCATTGGTATGAAGCCAGAGCAATTCGAGCGATTGTTCGATCCTTTCGCCCAGGGCAGTGCGTCCATCTCCCGTCAGTATGGTGGAACCGGTCTTGGGCTGAGTATTTCCCGTCGTCTGGCGGAACTGCTTGGCGGCACCATCACGGTCAGCAGTACCTACGGTGAGGGCAGTGAGTTTGAGGTGTCGATTTGCACCGGTTCCCTGGCGGATGTGCACTTCCTGCGGGATGCTTCTGAGCTCAGCCAGCGTCGGCGTAATCTGCCGATGGTGATGGCGCCGAAGCTGTCCGGCCGCATCCTGTGCGCTGAAGACAACGAGGTGAATCGGCGCCTTGTGTCGCTGCTGGTGGCCCGAACCGGGGCTGAGCTGGTGCATGTGGGCAATGGCGCGGAAGCGCTGGAACTGGCGTTGCGGCAAGAGTTCGATCTGATTTTGATGGATATTCAGATGCCGGTCATGAACGGTCGCGATGCCACAGCCGCGCTGCGGGAAGCGGGTAACAATACCCCGGTCATCGCCCTGACCGCCAACGTGATGGCCGAGGATATCGCGGATTACAAGCTTGCCGGCTGCAACGAGCATCTGGCCAAACCGATCGACAAACAGCGTTTCTACGAGGTACTGGCGCGTTATCTCCATGTGCATGCTGACACGGTGGAACCTCTGGAACCGAAGTTCAAGGGTCAGGTACTGGTGGCCGAGGACAACGAACAGAATCGCCAGTTGATGGAGCGCTTGCTCAAACGTCAGGGCCTTGGTGTGACCACTGTGTCGAGTGGAGAGGAAGCCGTGCGTCGTGCCTTGTCCGACTCAGTTCAACTGATTCTGATGGACCGTCACATGCCCGACATGGATGGTGTAGCGGCCACCCGCTTGCTGCGTCAGGCGGGTTTCCGCCGGCCGATTGTGGCGTTTACCGCCGGTGACCGGAAGGAAATTGATGCGCTTATCGAAGCGGGGTGTGAGGCGGCGCTGAACAAACCCGTTGAGCAGGGCCATTTGCTGGCTCTTCTGGAGCGCTATTTGCCACCGGCAAAAAGTCAGCACGGGCGGGTGTCGGAAGATCAAGACATCAAGCACCTGGTCCGGAAGTTCCGGCGGAGCCTGGCGGGGCATCGGGATCAGATGGAGCAGGCCTTTGCCACCGGAGATGCCCTGGCTCTTCGGTCCCTGGTCCATCAGATCAAGGGCACCGCCGGTGCCATGGGATATCCCCGGATGACCCGCCAGGCCGGCATGATCGAGGGCCTGCTGAAGGCTGAGTCTCCGGACTGGCAGCGCGTACGAACAGAGCTGGATAGCCTGGTGGAGTTGATTGATCAGGCCCGTGCGGCCTCTGAATCCTCGATTAGGGATTAACCGAGAAAGTAAGGTTGGAGAGAAGTCATGACTGACAACCCGTACCACAAGGAGCGTCATTCCCTGAGCATGATGTATGGGACTTACGCCGATGTATTGTTTGTACTCTTCCCGTTCCTGGTCATTCTCATGCAGCGGCTGTGGGATGGCCGACTCTACGAAACCCTGTTACGACCGGATTTGAGTATTGCTGCCGCCATTCTCGCGGGCCTTGCCATCGGCAAGTTTGTTCTTGGCCTGGTCAGTAACCGGGAGCTGGGGCCCTACAAGGAGCGGATTGTCTTTTTTATTGCCTTGACCCTGTTCACGGTTCTGGGGCCCGCAATGATCCTGATCCTGAGTATACTTGGCAGCGTGGAAGTGCCGGGCTTCGTCGCGTTTATCCAGCCCGTTCTGTTGATTCTGGCCATTGCCTTGTATTCCACGGCGGTGGGAATCAGCAACATCCTGATCAGGGGCGATGCTGAGGCGTCTTCCGAGACCAGGACGGTCCAGGATGTACCACCGGCCACCCGGGCACGACCGGAGCCCCTGGATTTACCCCGTCGGACGGGCAACGAAGCACTGTAACCGGAGTAATACAATGACTGTATTTGGACCTTTGGCAGGAGGCAGTCGATGAGTGAGATCAGAGTACTGGTGGTTGAGGACGAACCGATTATGCAGGAGCGTCTGATCGACATGCTGTACCAGGCCGGTGCAACCCAGGTCGTCGGCTGCGCGAACGCGGCGTCAGCCCGCGCCGCCTTCGCCGATCAGGAGTTTCAGATTATTCTTCTGGATCTGGGATTGCCGGATGGCGATGGCCATGAATTGATGCAGGAGTTCAAGACGATTCGCGATGAGCAGTACGTGGTTCTGGTGACGGCGGACGACTCCATCGACAGCATTCAGCGGGCAATCGGCGCCGGTGCCAACGGCTACGTGGTCAAGCCCTACTCTCAGGAAAAAGTGTTTGATGTGGTGAACAATTACGTGATGGTTCACGGCGCGGAGGTTCAAGCCCTGCAGGGCCTGAGCCGGCAACACTGACCGGACAGGCCCGCAGTTTTCCTCTCAGGCTACCTGTCGGGCTATCCAGGAATTGTAACGGGCAGCGAGTGCGCGAACGTAGCGCGCCTCGGCGCCATCCAGATTGCCCAGAACGCCTTTGAAAATCCAGCCCCGCTCATACACACCCAGGACACGCTGTTCGTCGTCCAGATTGACCCGTTGGTTCAGTTTTCGGCAAATGGCATCCAGTAGCGGCAGTTTTTCCGGCCGCTTGAGCGGGCCAGTTCCACTCTTGGGTGCGGTCTTGGTAGCGGGCCGTGTTGAATGTCTTCTCATGACGTTTTCTCCCTACTATTGTTTTGCGGCTGCAAAAAACACAAACCCCCGGTGCCAAAAGGCGACCGGGGGTTAGCAGAGAAGCGGCCCCGGTCGCTCAGAAGGCTCCCGGGACTGACCGAAAGCCGTTATGAATCGTTTACCATCAGCTGAACAGACTGCGCTCGCAGGCAGACTGCAGTGGTATTGAGTCGGGCTTTCAAAATCATCTGGTCATGTATCCCTTGGGTTTGGTTGTAGCTCAGTGTATCGGGTTATGGACGCTTTGCAATAGGGTGCCGGCTTCGGCAAACCCGTACAGACGTACCAAGGGCTCAGAGCCATAATTCGCATCGTCACGTGTTTTTACGTTGTGCAATCCTAGGTTCCCGCCGCGCTGGGAACCCAATGGATCTCTCCTTTTTTTGACGCAGCCTTTTGGCTGCGTTTTTTTTGCCCGCAGAAAAGTCAGGGACTCCCGACTCCAGGAGAGATTAACCGCAACGTGAATTGGGGAGGGGACGCTGGCGGGATCAGCTCGCACTCGTCGATGAACCGAGCAGCTGAATTTGCTGCCAGGTCTTGTGCAGGATCAGCGCATCGTTGGCGGCTCTGTGCACGGGGAGGCCCAGATCTGCGATCACACCCTGGCGCACCGTTGACCATTCGCGGACCTGAGCCGGGTTGAGCAGTGAGGAGATCGACTCCAGCTGAAAAGCCGGTTGTACCCGTGCGGCTTTGAACAGTCGGTGCAGCCAGAAACTGTCGAACGTCCAGGCATCACAGAACACCTGGGACGGCAGCATGCCGTTGAGCTGATGAGCAACCTCGCGCACGGCGATTCCTTCGGCATCAAGCAGCGTGCGGGATATGCCATGAATGCCTTCTGCGCTCTCGGACCAGTCCTTCCACAGAACATGGGGGGTGATGAGCCAGCTATGGAGTGTGCCGTCCGGCATGCAGATTCCGACCTCGATGGGGTAGCTCGCGATCAGGTCGAGGCTGGAGGCCTCGAAATCGATGAATGCCGGGCAGGTGCTATTAATCATTGGCTCAGTGTAGTTGATGCATTATTTTTTGGACGAGTTTACCGGTACTGGACCGGTTAGGCGAACCATGTCGGGTCCGGCGCTGTTACAATCTGTCCTTTGAATGTAAAGGCTTGATGACAACCCTGTGTTTCAGGGGGGTGGCAGTAAGCCACTGAAGTTCAACTGTTACCATATGGGGTTACCGAATGACCGATTCTGTGGTCGTTATCTATTCCGGAGGCATGGACTCCTTCACATTGCTGCACCGGGCTCGCGCCCGGGGTTACCAGGTCTATGCCCTGTCGTTCAATTACGGTCAGCGTCATGTACGTGAGCTGGAGTGTGCCCGGTCGGTGTGCGAAGCCCTGGCAATTCCCCATAAGGTCATTGATATTCGTGCCATGGGCGAGGTCATGTCCGGATCGGCACTGACTTATGACCGCGATGTGCCGGAAGGGCACTACGAAGAAGAGAGCATGAAGTCGACGGTGGTTCCCAACCGCAACATGATTTTGCTCTCCCTGGCCACCGGTTACGCAGTGACAGTGGGGGCCAGCGCCGTCTGGTATGGCGCCCATGGGGGGGACCATGCCATTTATCCGGACTGTCGTCCGGAGTTTGTCGAGAAAATGGACGCGGTATGCCGTATTGCCAACTACCAGCCGGTGGCTATTGAGGCGCCCTTCCTGCGGATGGACAAGGGCGGAATTCTTGCCGAGGGCTTGAAGCTGGGATTGGACTACGGCCAGACCTGGACCTGCTATAACGGCCGGGATAAAGCCTGTGGTGTTTGCGGTTCCTGTGTTGAGCGGCTGGAAGCCTTCTCCGTTAATGGCGTGAAAGACCCGCTGACCTATGAGGTGCAGGTCTGATGTACCGGGTAAAAGAGGCGTTCTACACCCTGCAGGGCGAAGGTGCCCAGGCAGGCCGGGCGGCGGTTTTCTGTCGTTTCAGCAAGTGCAATCTCTGGACCGGAAGGGAAAAGGATCGTGCTGGTGCGGTGTGTAACTTCTGCGATACGGATTTCATCGGCACAGACGGCCAGAATGGTGGACGGTTTGACACGCCCGAGGCACTGGCTGCCCACATTCGGAAACTCTGGCCGGACGCTCCGGGGCGTCCTTATGTTGTGTGTACTGGCGGCGAGCCTCTTCTGCAGCTGGATGAGCCGCTGATCGAGGCGTTCCATAAAGAAGGCTTCGAGATCGGGGTGGAAACCAATGGCACACTGCCCGCTCCGGAAGGCATCGACTGGCTGTGCGTAAGTCCCAAGGCCGATGCTCCGGTGGTGATCAACACCTGTGACGAGCTGAAACTGGTGTATCCCCAGCCGCTGGCCATGCCGGAGCGGTTCCAGCACGTCCAGGCCAGCCATTACTTTCTGTCCCCCATGGCCTCACCGGCCATGCCTGAGCAGGGGGCGGACCCGGTCAAGCAAAGCAGCACCCGCAAAGCGACAGAGTACTGCCTGGCCCATCCCCAGTGGCGCCTGACCCTTCAGATGCACAAGATCCTTGGCATCGACTGATCACAGCGCTGCCGCCACCGGATGCTGTGGTTCCCGAAGTCGGGGCTTTCTCGATTCATTACGATGTTGGCTGGGGCTGATACCGGTCCAGCGCTTGAAGGCCCGGGTGAAGTTGGCGGCATCGGCGTAGCCCAGGGTCTCGGCAATCTGGCCGAGGTTCAGCCCGGTTTTCTCAAGCAGATCGCAGGCCTGTTTCAGTCTTACCTGATCCACCAGTGCCTGGAAGCTTACGCTCTCCTCCTGCAGGCGCCGCTTGAGCGTTCGCTCGGACACGAACAGCGTGGCGGCAACCCTGGCCAGTTTGGGCGGGAAGGGGTGACTGGTTTCAATGACCCTGCGCACCCGGCAGGCGAAACCCGCATCCTCGGTTAACTGTTTCAGAGCGACTTCGCACTGGGAGCGGGAGTCGGCAGCCAACTGGTCGTCGCTGAACCGAATCGGTAAATCGAGCTGGGACACGGGGATGATCAGCGCATCGTCACTGGCTCCATAGATCACCGGCACGGGAATCTGCTGGCGGAAGCGGTGGATGTAGCCGGGCTCCGGGCCTCTTCGCTCCATGCGACAGCCTTTCACGAGTGTGCCCGTCAGCTGGCTGCCCATGTAGACGCAGCCATAGAGCATGGCATCCAGGATGAAGCCTTGCAGCGGACCCAGATCCCGGGCGCAGTGGACGCGGTAGATGGCGTTGTCGCCTTTGATCAGCCGGCTTACCTCCAGCTGAGGTGCCCGAAGGGTGAGAAAGCGGGTCATCAGGTCCAGTGCTTCGGCCAGGGTCTGGCTGCTCATGACGGCCGTACCCAGGGTACCGTGCAGGGGCAGCCTCAGTTCCCTGGCGAGCATAATACCCAGACCGGGTTCGCCGCTTTCGATAATGGCCCGGGTAACAAACTCGCTGGCCTGGGACTGGCTTACCCGAAGGTCCATGGAGTTCAGCCGGTGTGGGTTCAGACCTACGCGATGTAAAAGCTCCTGCTCGTCGACGCCCAGGGTACCCAGTAATTCGGCCAGTAGGTGCAGGTAGATAGCCGGCATCCCAAGATCCGGGGCCGTTGCTGTTGAGGTTTGCATGGTGTGTCCTCGTCCGTGAAGTTCTCTTCCAGGGTATTGCTCAACCTTTCCGATTATGGGGTATTCGTACATCTGTACCATGGCTCTGATGACGGCCATGGAAGTCTTGTCAGGCCAACTGGCCCGACAATCCGTGCGATAAGTCTCTGTTTCAGCGTATGGTTGTGCGTTTAATGGAGCCCGATGTCGGTGATGACCGGGTTATGGTCTGAGGTTCGCCACGGAATGGCCGTTTTGGGATCGAGGTCACTCTGGTACCCGATGACGGGAGGTTCATCGGCGTTAATCATCCAGACCCGCGCGTCGAGAATTCTTGCTTGCAGCCCGGGGGAGGCTAGGGCGTAATCCAGAGTGCCTCTGGCGCCCTTGAACCGGAATGTGTAGTAGGGGCAATGCTGCGCCGAGCAGGGATGCCGATCGTGCACCGTGCTGGTGTAGCCAAGAGCGTAGAAACGCTGCAGCGGCGTTTCTCTGGCGTAGGCGTTCAGGTCACCGGTCACCAGGCTTCCGACGGTGTCATCATCCCGCTGTGTGGCCAGCCAGTCCAGCACTGCTTCGGCTTCGCGGGTTCGTCGGCTGGCGAAGCAGCCCTGGCCATCCTTCTGGTCCTGATCGGCTCCCCGGGCGCCCCCACAGCCTTTGGATTTGAAGTGCACGGAAACCACCCGTACGCCTGCACCACCACTGAGGGGGCGGAATACCTGGGCAATGGGTGGTCGTCCCTGATTGTGGAACGGTCCTGTCGTCAGCCGCCGGGGGTTGCCAGCTGGCTGGACGCGATCGGCCCGGTACAGCAACGCTGTCCGGATGGCATCGGAGCCATCAGCGCCGGGCGTTTCCACAACGCGCCAGGCCGGTCCTAACGCGCTGGCCAGTTCCCTGGCCGAGCTGTTCGCGCCGTAGCCGTCGTTCTCCAGCTCGGCGAGCGAGAGAATGTCCGGGTCCGGTTGGGTCAGCGCGTTGACCAAGCGACGTTGTTGTTCCTCAAAGTCCTTGTTTGAGCGGGCGCCTCGGGAAGCAGGAAATCCATCGCCCTTGCCGTTGCCGTTAAACAGATTGCCCAGATTCATGGTCATTACACGGATGTGAGGCGACCGTAGGCGTTCGGGGGCGGGTGTTCTCGGGTTCGTTTTCTGGAAGTCGGGAGCGCTGTCCGGCTGTAGCCGCCATTCCCCGAACCGAAAATCCAGCACACCGGACAACCCCGCTACCTGATCGCCCGCCCGGATCGTCTGTGTGGTCGATAACCCGCCTGGCGGCCAGGGAATCGGTCGGGGATGCTCGGTTGCCCGACCATCGTCGAGAACCAGGCGCTGGGCGTTGCCTTTGGTGGCAGCGTCCGGGGTGGAAACTTCCGTGGAGATGATCCCGTCAGCGGCGGCCAGAGCAAGGGTGCCGTAACGAGCGAGCTGGTAGTTATCGACCACCACCAGCGGGGTATCGAACCTGATGTGCATGTTCTCCAGCGCTTCCGGTGGCGTGCTCCAGGGGTGCGTTACCGTGATGGCTTCCGGCAGGTATTCCTTGCCGCAGTTGCTCAGCTGCTTTACCCCCACCAGTTCGGTGAGTCCGTGGTATTCCTTAACGGAGGCGGTAATTCTCAGTCGGTCGCCTGCTCTGCCACCTTTACGCCGGGTGTAAACGAAGATGGCTTCAGAGGTCCCGGGGTCTCCATCGGTTTGATGGTCCGCCTGCTGAAGGTAAAAGCCTCGCCAGCCACCGGTCATCCGCGAGTCCAGGGTGAGTATCCCTTCCACCGTGACCGTTTGGCCTGCCAGGGGCGAGCTGGGGCCTGAGCCCTGAATCTCGGAAATGGGCGTGGCCGGTGCGCCACACTCACTGGCGACCGACCCGATGGGGATAAGGAGGAGCAGAGCCGCAGAAAGTGTTCGTCGGAACACGGGAGGCAGGCTCAAACCGGTGTTCTAGCTAAGGCCGGCAACGGCCTTGAGTGCACGCTCGCGCCGGCTGCCAAAGCCGAGTTGGTCCGGGTTAACCAGTTCCAGCTGCTGCACCAGGGGGTCGGGGTGTTGGCTGTCCAGCGTAATGCCCAATGCGGACAGTGTATACGCCGCCAGCGCTGCGCGGGTGCGGATGTGCAGGTGCCCGTGTTCCATGCCGAAATCCCGGGCAATGATCTGCTGCTGGGCTTCGCTGAGGCGCTGGTCAGGAACCAGGTCCATGGTGACCTCTCGATTCCAGTCCTCGTCTTGCTGGCTGCTCTGTTTGGCCCGCTGACGCAGGGCTTCCGGTGGCCGTACGAAGCGGTGGAGAGCGAAGTCCCGGAACTCCCGGTTGGCGTGACACCAGGCCCGCACATGCCAGCTGTTTCCGGTGCAAACGACGGTATGGGGTTCGAGGAAGCTTTCTACCGGTTCCGGCCGGCTGAGGGACAGATAGCTGGCCTTCAGCTGGCGGCCATGACGGGTGGCATAAATGACTGCCCGCATGGTTTCAGGCTCAATCACCCGGCCCGGCACTTGCAGTATGGTACTTTCCGGGAGGGTGATATTCAGCGATTCAAAGGTGCTGCTCAGGGTTTGCTGACGCGCCAGCAGGTCAAAGTATTCATTGACGGTGCCATGAGTGACCACCGGCCGGAACTGGTCAGACGGAACGTAGCCTTTGAGGTGGCGGTCGTACTCCAGATTATCCGGTGCCAGTTCTCGCAGGTAGGTGTTGATGTCCTTGGAGGCCTGCTGGCGGCCGATGCCAAAGCTATGACAGATATGGTTCGTGGTTAGACGACCTTCCCACAGGGCAATGGTTTCAATCAGTCGATAGCGAAGCAGCAAATCCCAGCGGATGGGCCAGTCCGTCTTTTTCATAACCAGGCGCTCAAGGGTTGAGAATGGATATCTGTTTTCATGTTACCCGCTATAACAAAACCGGTGTGTTACGTGACCTTAATGTAAAACAGTGTTAAATGCACTGGTGGCGGTCGCTGCAGGCCGATTTGTAAGAATTGCCGAGGTATCTCGGGAACTGCTTAGTAGGTAGTCAGGTACAGATATGAATTACAATATTGTCCTTAAATCAGTATCTTAAAGCCACCTTTTCCTCACCGTCCCCGCGGTATGCCCGGAGTCTTCGGTTATGACCCGAATGGTCGCCTCCCTGTCTGCCCTGATCATCAGCATCGTCCTGCTGGTCAGTGGCAATGCCTTTCTGATGACGCTCTTGGGTATTCGCCTTAGCTTTGAGCAGGTCTCTCCGGACGTGATCGGCTGGATTCTGGTCTGTTACTCGATCGGCTTTGTACTCGGCACCCTGTACGTTCACACCATCATTGAACGGGTAGGCCATATCCGGGCGTTTGCCGCCTTTGCTGCGGTCGCAGCGGTGGTCGCGCTCCTGTACCCCATGGTTATCTATGAGCCTGTGTGGGGACTGTTCCGGGCTCTGTCCGGGTTCAGTGTTGCAGGTGTTCTGGTGGTGATCGAAAGCTGGTTTTCCAGCCGGGCAACCAATGAAAACCGCGGCGCTCTGTTTGCGGTGTACCAGATTGTCTTTT
This sequence comes from Marinobacter suaedae, assembly GCF_030519635.1. NCBI lineage: Bacteria > Pseudomonadati > Pseudomonadota > Gammaproteobacteria > Pseudomonadales > Marinobacteraceae > Marinobacter > Marinobacter suaedae. Next base: position 1,542,444 of record NZ_JAUMIS010000001.1, read on the forward strand.
ATCTCTCGGCGGCCGGTGGCCAGTTGCTGGTAAATGTCAGCGATCCTGCCAACTTCATGCCCTTCTCGCTGGCCGCTATTCTGCTCACGTTGGCTCTGGTGCCCCTGGCCCTCACCCGAATGGAGGCGCCCATCATCGAGCAGGTACACCGTATTTCGATATTCACCCTCGCGCGGGAGTCCTTCTCCGGCGTGGCTGGGGCGTTGATTTGCGGGGTACTGGTGGGCGGTTTCTATGCGCTTGGTCCGGTGTACGCCACACTGACCGGACTGGATGTGGCCAAGACCTCCAGCTTCATGGCCAGCGCCATTGTGGCAGCCATGATCGTTGCCTGGCCGCTGGGTCGGCTTTGTGACCATTTCGATCGTCGTCGGGTCATGTTCTGGGTGGCGATGACGGCCGCTGGCTCTGCCGGGGTGGTGGCCTACTTCGGGGCGGCCAATTTCTGGCTGCTCACCTTTGCGGTTGGGCTGATGATCGGGCTGTCGGCTGCTCTCTACCCCATTGCCGTTGCCATCACGAACGACCGCATGGAAAGCAACCGGATCGTCGCTGCCAGCGCCACCCTATTGCTGAGTTATGGCGTGGGCAGCGTGATTGGCCCTGTGGTGATGGCAGAGCTGATCAACGTACTGGGGCCGGCTGGCCTGTTTATGGGCAATGCCGGGTTCCTGTTCTTGCTGTGTGTGATCACCAGCTATCGGATCAGTCATACCGAAGACGTGCCGGTGGAAGCGCAGGAGCACTATGTGCCGGCCATGCCGGAAACATCGCCGGTGCTCACCGAGATGGATCCGCGGAACACCGAATTTCACGAATCCCATGAGGTCGAGGAGCTTAAACTGCAGGAGCAACGGCAGGAGAGCCCTTAGCGCGACAGGCGGGATTGTTCGTTGTTGAACTTGTCTTTATCGGAATGATTAGCATACTATTATTGGCCTTCCGATATGGTGAGCATGTGGGTGCTTTTAAGGCCCCATGCGGTGTTCGGCGGACCCCATGTCTGCCTTAATGATGGAGTTTACGCCATGAAAGACCAATTCCCCTTTGCTGTGGCCCGGGTAACCCGCCGCTGGCGCAAGATGCTCGATGAGCGCCTTAAGGACCTCGGCGTGACCCAGGCCCGATGGAGCACCATGGTGTACCTGTCCAAGGGCGGTGAAGGACTGACCCAGCGAGAGTTGGCGTCCCTGATGGCGATTGAAAATCCCACCCTCGTTCGGCTGCTGGACAGCCTGGAACAGCAGGATCTGATTGAGCGTCGCCCTTGCCCGAACGATCGCCGTGCCCGCCGCCTTTATCTCACCAAGGCTGGTCGAGATTTTATGGATGAACTGTCCGAACGCGCTGAAAAGCTTCGGGAAGACATGCTGGAAGGCATCAGCGACGAGGACATCGAGTGCACTGTCAGGGTGTTTCACAAGATCCTGGAAAACGCTGAAAAGCAGAAATAAGCCTTGAGCGAGCAAACCGTTGATGGCCTCATAGCCCGCTACGGTTCCCGCTGGCGCTGGCTGGCGGTAGCGACAGTCATGTTGGGCACCATGGCTTCGGTGCTCAGCGCCACCGTGGTGAACGTGGCCCTGCACGACATCATGCTGGAGTTTGGTATCCGTCAGGGCCAGGTGCACTGGCTGGCTACCGGTTTCATTGCGGCCATGACCACCACCATGCTTGCCTCCGCCTGGTTGCTGGATCACCTGGGGATCCGGAAAACCCTCGCCAGCGCCATGTTCCTGTTTGCCGTCATTTCCGTGGCCGGCGGCTTCGCCGTGTCACCGGATCAGCTGATTGCTGCCCGTGTGGCGCAGGGCGCGATGGCCGGCCTGATGCAGCCCATGGGCATGTACCTGGTGTTCCGGATTTTTCCCCGGGATCAGCGGGGGCGCGCCATGGGCATTTATGGCATGGGGGTGATCCTTGCGCCGGCGCTTGGCCCGGTGCTGGGTGGTTTCCTCGTCGATCAGCTGAGCTGGCGCTTTGTGATGTTTGCGCCTGCGCCAGTCACCCTGCTGGGTGTGTTCATGGCCTGGCGTTTTCTTCCGTTGCCCGAGGGGCGCCCCGAATCCTACCGGTTCGATCTGACTGGTCTTGCACTGCTGGGCACAACCCTTGGGGTGACTCTGGATACCCTCAACCGCCTGCAGGATCTGGCCGGCCAGGAGTGGAGAGTGGTGGCCGGGGCGCTGGTCTCCGCGACATTGCTGGTCTGCTTTGTGGCCCATGAGCGCCGCACGCCTCACCCCCTGGCTCGTCTGACCTTGCTGAAACAACCGGTATTCCTGTGTGCCAATCTTGGTGCGCTGGCGTTGGGGCTGGCCCTGTTCGGCTCTACCTATCTGATCCCCCTGTTTGTGCAGACGGCGCTGGGCTTCTCGGCCACGGAAGCCGGCTTGCTGATGCTGCCGGCCGGGGTGGTGCTTGGCATCACGTTTCCAATCGCTGGCCGACTGGCCGACAGGCAGAGCGCCCGTCGGCTGGTCATCATCGGTATCGGCCTGTTTGCCAGCTCGGCGGTTCTGTTTGCCTTGTCGGATCTGGAGCTGGCGTTCTTCTGGCTGGCCTTCTGGGCCGTTCTCGGGCGGGTCGGCATTGGTTTCATGTTGCCGGCACTGTCTACCGGAGCCCTGAATCCCCTGCCTCCTGAGCAACTGGGTGCCGGTTCCAGCACCATCAACTTTACCCGTCAGCTGGGCGGTGCCCTGGGGGTCAATATGGTGGCCCTCACCATTGAATTCGGGGAGCACAGCGGTGGTGTGCCGACGTTGACGGCGTTCCACTCGGCCTGGTGGTTGGTGGCCATCTTTGTCGCCCTGGCGGTGATTCCGGTGTGGAAGATGCGGGACTAGTTGCGTGCCGGTTACGCAGTGGTTAAAATTTGCCCTCCTTCAGGGGAGTAGCCTCCGCATAATGCTTCAGTACATGGCGGACGGCAGTCAACACACTTGGGGCTCAATCTCCATGGCTGTCGTGTCCCACCGACAATTCGGTGGAATTGGCAAGACCTGAGGCAGGACATCTCCGAGGGGCGGAAGATGTGCTGCCTCATGTCTGTTATCCGCCCCGGAGCACAATATGGAAGCCTTTCTCGCATCGACGGCTGCAGTAGCCATCGCCGAAATCGGTGACAAGACCCAGTTATTATCCCTGTTTCTCGTCGTACGTTATGGCAAGCGCCTGCCCATCATCCTTGGCATACTGCTGGCCACGGTCCTGAACCATGCGTTATCGGCATGGCTGGGCGCCTGGATTGCCGGATGGATTCCGGAGGCCTGGCTGCCCTGGATACTGGCGATCAGCTTCATTGCCATTGCGGGATGGTTGCTGATTCCCGACAAGGACGACAGCGACGATTCCCGGTTTCTCGGGCTCGGCGCCTTTGCTGCCACCACCGTCATGTTCTTCCTGGCGGAGATTGGCGACAAGACCCAGATCGCGACGGTCGTACTGGCGGCGCGTTTTACGGAAACCGTCTGGGTCATTATTGGAACCACCGTGGGTATGCTGGTAGCGAATATCCCGGTTATTATGGCGGGCCGCTGGCTGATGGAGCGGCTGCCACTGACGACGGCACGTATCGGTGCGAGCCTGCTGTTTGTCGTCCTGGCGGTCGTCACGGTGGCCGCCACGGTAATGAACTCATGAGCCCGGAGACGGTCTCTGAAGACAGATAACCTGTTGAATGTGGAAAAGAATTGTATGTTGTTCAGAGTGTTGACCCTGACCGTGCTGGCCCTGGCAGCTCCTGCGGCCTATGCGACAGCCAGTGCGCCGTTGGCTGATAAGGCCGAGGGTACCGGTGAGAGTGCGGATGACCGCGCCCCCAGGGTGCCGACGTTTGAGTTGAACGGTGACCTGGCGGGTCGGCTGGATGTATTCACAACCCGGTACGAAGACACCTTCGCTAACATCGGAATCCGCAACGCACTGGGTTACCTGGAACTGGTCAAGGCCAATCCGGACGTGGATCCCTGGTTGCCGGGTGAAGGTACCACCATCACTTTGCCACGTCAGTATGTGCTACCGGAAACCCGCCGTGAGGGCATTGTGATTAACCTGGCCGAATACCGGTTGTATTACTTCACCGACAATGGGGTCCAGGTGTATCCAGTTGGCGTGGGCACGGCAGAAAACCCCTCGCCGCTGACCAGCGCAGAGGTCACCATGCGCCTGGAATCTCCGGCCTGGTACCCCCCGGCCAGCATCCGGGCCGAATACGAGCGCAGTGGTGAATACCTGCCCAAGATGATTCCACCGGGGCCGGATAATCCTCTGGGCACTCATGCGCTGCTGCTCAGTGAAAAGGGTTACCTGATTCACGGCACCAATAAAAAGTTTGGAGTGGGAACCGCCGTCAGCCATGGCTGTTTCCGGATGTACAACGAGGACATTTCCCGTTTCGTTTATCAGGTAGACAAAGGCACCCCGGTGCAGGTCATCCACGACCCGGTAAAGATCGGTCTGTCTGGCGGAGAGGTGTGGCTGGAAGTGCACCGCCCGGAAGAAGGGTACCCTCAGCAGGAGCGGGATCGACTCTGGCGCCAGGTGTCTGAAGAAGTGGAAGCCTTCCGCCTCCGGCATCCGGGCGTGGAGGTCAAGCGCCGCGCCATCGAGCTGGCGGTGGAACAGGCGGATGGCATTCCGACCATGATTGGCGAGCAGGTGGCCACCGTGGCCGACGAGCGCAAGAAAAAGCCCCGGACCCCGGGCGATCCCCGGGAAACGCTATACTTCTGACGGGCAGGCCGGTGATCGGGGGACCCTATCTCAACAGGGAGGTGTGTATGAGTTCGACCATTCTGATTACCGGCGCAAGCTCTGGTCTGGGCGAGGGCATGGCCCGCGAATTCGCCGCCAGGGGCAACAATCTGGCCCTGTGTGCCCGCCGCACAGAGCGCCTGGACGCTCTGAAAACCGAGCTAGTGGCCTCCCACCCCGATCTTACGGTGAGTGTTCGTGCACTGGATGTGGACAATCACTCACAAGTTTTCGACGTTTTTCGCGCGTTCCGGGACGACTTCGGCACCATCGACCGGATCATCGTCAATGCCGGTGTCGGCATGGGCCGGCCACTGGGGACGGGCCAGTTCGATGCCAATCGCCAGACGGCGGAAACCAACTTTGTCTCTGCCCTTGCGCAGATGGAAGCGGCCATGGAGATCTTCCGGGCCCAGAACCATGGCCACCTGGTGACCGTGTCCTCGGTGTCTGCAGTGCGTGGTATGCCCTCCAATATCACCACCTACGGTGCGACCAAAGCGGGTCTTGCGGCACTATCGGAAGGCTTGCGTGTCGAACTGACGAGGACGAAATCTCCGATCCGGGTGACTACACTGTATCCAGGCTACATCAATACTGCGATTAACGAGAAGGTGAAAAACAAGCCCTTCGCCGTGGATGTCCGGACCGGCTGTAAGGCAATGGTTAACGCCATTGAGTCCGGAAAAAAGGAAAGCTACGTACCGCGATGGCCCTGGACGCCCATTGGGTTTCTGCTGAAACGGTTACCGGTGCCGGTACTGGCAAAAATGTTCTGATCGTTCCCCGAGACGGGGAGGCCGCATGCAGAGTCACCGACCCGCCTGGAAAACCTGCCCGCCCATGCTTCGCCTGTGGGTGTTCGTCGTTTGCTCCCCCTGCCTCATATGGCTGGCTGCCCTCGCCCAGCCACTCTCCGCCCAGTCCGAAACCAGCAACACGGTGTTGGTCCTCTCCATCGAGGGCGCGATCGGCCCGGCCACCATGGATTATGTCACCCGGGGAATTCGTCGAGCCGAAAGCGGTGAAGCTGATCTGGTGGTGCTGGAAATCGATACGCCAGGGGGGCTGATGGATTCCATGCGGGACATCATCAAAGTGATTCTCGCGTCCGATGTTCCAGTGGTCAGTTACGTGTCGCCGGCTGGCGCCCGGGCGGCCAGCGCGGGTACGTACATCCTGTATGCCAGCCACATTGCCGCCATGGCTCCGGCGACCAACCTTGGCTCTGCCACGCCGGTGCAAATGGGTGGGCTTCCTGGCGCCGATCCACAGCCGTCCGAACCGCCCGATACCAGTGATGAATCCCAGGACGGCAGTAAGGGGGAGGAAGGCAAACGGCGGGGTGGCACGGCCATGGAGCGCAAGGTGCTGGAGGATGCCGTCAGTTACATACGGGGACTGGCAAAGCGCCACGGCCGCAATGCCGATTGGGCCGAAGAAGCAGTCCGGGAAGGGGTTAACCTCAGTGCTGGTGCGGCGCTGGAGCGGAATGTGATCGATGTAGTGGCGGATAACCTCAGCGAACTCCTGGAACAGATTGATGGCCGCACGGTGCGAATGGCCACCGGTGAGCGGACCCTGGGCACCGCCGGCCTTATGGTGGTGCGGGCACAGCCAGACTGGCGAACCCGGCTGTTGTCGGTGATTACCGACCCGAACGTTGCCTATTTTCTGATGATCATCGGTTTCTACGGCATTGTGTTTGAATTGGCCAATCCGGGCGCGGTGGTGCCGGGTGTGATCGGTGCAATCTGCCTGATCCTGGCGCTCTTTGCCTTTCAGGTGTTGTCCGTCAATTACGCCGGGCTGGCGCTGATTCTGCTGGGGCTGGCATTCATGGTCGGGGAGGCGTTTGTCCCCAGCTTCGGGATTCTGGGGATCGGCGGCATTGTTGCCTTTGTCACCGGCTCGGTCATTTTGATGGACGGCTCGCATCGGGACATCTCCTTGCCCACCATTGGCGGCACGGCGATTGTCGCTGCCGGGTTTATGTTGTGGACGGTGACCAAGTTCATTCGCCTGCGGCGACATCATCCTGTCAGCGGTGGTGAGCAACTGGCCCACGAAAGCGGCGTGGCGCTGGATGAATTTGTCCGCGAGCACCAGCATTTCCGGGGGCACGTCCGATTGAGTGGCGAGCGCTGGAATGCCGTGAGCCAGGAGCCGGTTCGGACGGGTGACCCTGTTCGGGTAACCAGAGTGGATGGACTGACGGTGTCGGTTGAGGTGGAGCAGGAGAGCGCCTGAGCCGGAAAAGGTCGAATGGAACCAAGGAGGACCTATGTTTGGTGAACTGATTCCGTACATCGCGCCCACAGTGGTGCTGCTGCTGGTTCTGGCGTCGGCGATCAAGATCCTGCCGGAATACGAGCGTGGCGTGGTGTTCTTCCTCGGTCGCTTTCAGGGCGTGAAAGGGCCAGGCCTGGTCATCGTGATCCCCGGAATTCAACAGATGGTTCGGGTGGATCTGCGGGTCATCGTGCTGGATGTCCCCAGCCAGGATGTGATTTCCCGGGACAACGTCACCGTGCGGGTGAACGCGGTCCTGTACTTCCGGGTCGTGGATCCGGAACGGGCCATTATCCGGGTGGAAGACTACCATTCCGCCACCAGCCAGCTGGCGCAGACCACACTGCGCTCGGTTCTGGGCAAACATGATCTTGATGAGATGCTGTCCGAGCGGGACAAGCTCAATTCCGATATCCAGGACATCATCGACGCCCAGACGGAAGAATGGGGTATCAAGGTGGCGAATGTGGAGATCAAACATGTGGATCTGAACGAGTCCATGATCCGCGCCATTGCCCGTCAGGCCGAGGCCGAGCGGGAGCGTCGGGCCAAGGTGATCCATGCGGAGGGCGAGCTTCAGGCCTCGAAAAAACTGGTGGAAGCGGCGGAGGTGATGTCCGCCAATCATGGATCCATGCAGCTCCGCTACTTGCAGACGCTGGCGGATATGAGCAACAGCAACGCCTCGACCATTGTCTTTCCGTTGCCGTTGGAACTGGTGAAGGGTTTTATTGAGCCCAAGACCAGTAAAGATGGCACCGATCCCGATCTGGAGACGAAGGGGTAACAAACGGGCAAAAAAAAGGCCGGATTAACCGGCCTTTTAGACGTCAGCAGAGGCTGAGTCTTACTTCATGCTGGACTGCTCAAGCATGCGCTTGGCGCGCTCGTTTGCTTCGTTAGCAGCGCGCTCAGCAGCCTTGGCAGCAGCCAGTGCTTCTTCAGCAGTCTGCTGGGCAGTGCGAGCAGAGGAAGCAGCGCTGTTAGCGGTGCTCAGAGCATTTTCGGCAGTCTGCTCGGCAGAATTCGCGGTTGCAGTTGCTTCGTCAACGGCAGCCTGGTTAGAGGCACAGCCTGCAGTCATAGCAGTGGCCAGAGCAAACCCGGCGATCGTCAGTTTACGCATTATGATTCCCCTTATTGGTCGAGTTATTTCCTGTGCTCCGGAAATCAGTATAGATGACTTCCTGTCAATCGCGCCCCAAGGGCGTTGACAACCGGATCGTTACTCAGTGTAAAACACTCAGAGCCAAAATGTTAACAAAGGGTACGTAAATTTTTCGACCATGTGACAACAACTTAATGCTGCTGTCACGGAAAGTTCACGGAACAATTCGAATTGGGGTGCCGTCCGCGACCAGTTGCCAGATTTCATCCATTTCTTCGTTGGTCACGGCAATACAGCCATCGGTCCAGTCCAGTCCGCGGTAGGCAAATGCCATGTCGCCGACTTCGTTGGGTAGTCCGTGGATCATGATGCTGCCGCCGGGATCCTGTCCCCAGGCCCTCGCCTGTTCCCTGTCCTGTTCGTTCGGGTAGGAGATGTGAATCGATTTGTAGAAATCACTGCTGGCGTTGCGCCAGTCCAGAACGTAATCACCCTCCGGAGTGCGTTCGTCACCCTCATAGAGCTTGTGGCCCTCGGGGTTATCGCCCAGGGATACGCGATAGCTCTTCACCACCCGCTCACCATCCATCAGGTAGAGCCGGCGCTCACCTTTTCGCACCAGCACCTGACTGATGTCCAGAGACTCAGCCTGAGACGAGGCCGGCATTGGCATGTGGGTGTCGGCCTTGGCCAACAGCTCAGTTGCCGACACCGCGGCTGGAGAAATCAGGGTGGCTGCCAGTAGACAGGCGCTTAAAAAAAATCGGGAAAACATGTTTAGTGAACTTACCAATGGTTAATCTTTGCACAGGCGCATTTATAACATAGGCCGCCAGGCCAATGTTGAGAGCTTTTGTTAACTTTTGGCGTGATCTTTTTTCTGATGTTTCGTGCCTGGCCCCTCCATCTTGAGGCCTACCTTGGTGACCCGATCGGATTCGGTTGCTCTCGCCACCAGCGTCACCGGCCCCAGCAAAACGGTATCGCCCACTACCGGGTGGCCTCTGGTGCGTTTGGCGAAGCACTCCGCCAGTGACAGCTCGGGTGGCAAGTCGTCGAATTCGATGCCGTAAACCTGCTCCACATCCCCCAGCAGCGCATCGCCATTGAGCACAAAGTCCCCGAAAAAGGCCCGTTCGGCCAGATATTCGGGCGCGTGCCGACCACTCAGGGCCTTGCCCAGTTCGGGCAGGACACCGGGGGTGGCAAACATGGCCAGCACATCACCGCTGACCACCTGCAGGTCCACGTTTGGCTGCAGGCAGACCTGATTCCGGAATACGCCAGCCACGGCGGTTTTTTCCGGAAGGTGAAGTTGGCCCAGTGGCCGGGGGGTCTCCCAGGGTTTGCCCCGTAAGGGGAACAGCATGAGCTCATGGCCACCGGCCGCCGGCACATCCAGTGGCAATCGCCGGTACGGGTCTTCGCCGGAGGGCACCTCCAGTTTAAGCTTTCTGGCCAGAGGTGCCATGGTGGTGCCCTGCACCACCAGCGAGACCAGGACGATAAAGAACGCGATGTGGAATATCAGTTGGGACTCCGGCAACCCGGCCATTACCGGGAACAGTGCCAGTACGATGGGAACCGCACCCCGCAGACCGACCCAGCCAATAAATCCCAGCTCCCGGCGGTTGAAGCCAAATGGCAGCAAAGTGAGTGTAACGGCCAGCGGACGAATAATCAGAATCAGTGCCAGGGCCATGATCAGGCCACCACCGGCCAGCGGCCACAACTCGGAGGGCGATACCAGCAGGCCCAGCATCAGGAACAGGCACAGTTGGGCCAGCCAGGCCAGGCCGTCGTGTACCTGAAGGATCATCGGCATCATCCGGACCTCGCGATTGCCGATCACCACACCGGCCAGATAAATCGCCAGGAAGCCACTGCCGCCCAGGGCGTTGGTTCCGGCAAATACGGCAATGCCGGCGGCGGCGACCAGCAGTGGATACAGGGAGGGCGTCAGCCGGATTCGGTTGGTCAGTTCGGCGATCAGGCGTCCTCCCAGCACGCCCGCGATGCCCCCAATGCCCATCTGTTTGGCCAGCATCGTCGCCGCTTCACCGCCGGCGCTGGCGTCCTCGTTACCGATCAGGGTGACCAGCAGCAGCGTCAGAAAGATGGCCATAGGATCGTTACTGCCGGATTCGATCTCCAGTGTGGCACTGACCCGTTCGTTGAGGTGTAGGCCCCGGCCCTGCAACAGGGAGAAGACCGCGGCAGCGTCCGTAGAGGAAATGATGGCGCCGATCAGCAGTGATAGCAGCCAGGGAAGGTCAAACACCCAGTGGGCAACCACGGCAGCGCCCCCGGCGGTCAGGAATACCCCGAGTGTGGCCAGCATCAGGGCTGGTCGCAGTCCTACCCGGAAGGTCTCGGCACGGGTCCTCATGCCGCCATCCAGCAGTATGACCCCCAGCGCCAGGTTGGCCATCAGGAATGCCAGAGGAAAGTTGTCGAATTCAATGCCACCGGGGCCGTCCTGGCCCATCATCATGCCGACAACCAGGAATATCAGCAGCACCGGCATGCCAACCCGGCTGGACAGCGGGCTGAGCAGAATGCTGATCACCAGCATCAGGGCACCCATCAGGGTAAGGGTGGGGTCCATCACAACTCCAGACTCTGTGCTTGCCTAACCGTGTGCCAGCACTCTATATTTTTTGCGCGGCCCATTGCATACGCGGGTGTAGTTCAATGGTAGAACGGCAGCTTCCCAAGCTGCATACGAGGGTTCGATTCCCTTCACCCGCTCCACTCTACACGACTCTTACCTGTCGATGAGCCAAAACACTACTATATATCAGAGTTCTATGATTTTTTTGCTGGGCAGGCACTCTCCGGCTTCCGAGGAAACCGGAGAGGTTGATCGGCGAACTTGTGTTCTCTTACTCCTGGCCTAGTTGATTGTCTTCGAGACGGCCGGAGATGGCGGGCTGAGCAGTCCACCGGTGTCTTCCGTCTGCACGGTGAAATACCAGGTGCCCGTTGACAGACCTTCGATGGTTGCCGAGGTCTCATAGCCGGGGATAACCACCGACTGGTCCAGTGCTGTCTCGCTTGTCCCGTATTTGACCAGGTATGAGTTGATCTCGCTCAGGGCGAGAGAGGTGCCGTCGGAACGGGTGGAAGGTGCCGTCCAGCTGATGATGGCTGTTCCGGTGGTGGGTACCGGCTCGGTTGTTGTGCCGCCATCGTCAACGACCGGAAAGCTTTGCGAGTCATTGATAGACGTGCCGGCCTCGTACTCCTCAAGATTGGTAAAGCCATCGTTGTCGAGATCCGTGCTGGCATCGGCGGAGTCGAGGGGATCCAGCCCGGAGGCATACTCGAAGCCATCGGGCATGCCATCGGCGTCGGAATCCGGATTGTTTTCCCGGGTTCCGATCAGGAATTCATCCGCTGCAGAGATCAGATCGCCATCCGGGTCATTATTGCTGTCGTTCGGATCACCGGGATTCAGGCCGTTGGCGATTTCCCAGTTGTCGTAGAGGCCATCACCGTCTTCGTCCAGGGGCGGATAAAGCTGATTGAACGCCAGGTTTTCGCTGCCATCCAGGTAACCGACGCGATAACCGAGGGAGTAGGCCTCCTGAGTGGTTTCCCCGTCGCCAAAGCCGGATTCGGACCAACTATACAGGTAATCGGTGCCGATCACCTGTTGGGCCATGCCAGGTCCTTCCCAGGCAACGCTGAAATGGTCCGGTCCGCCGCCCTGTTTGAAGAGAACCTCAAAATAATAGGGCTGCCCTTCCGTCAGCCTCTGGATACCGGACGCCTGGGAGCTGTATTTGCTGTAGTCCCCTTGGGAGGTTTTACCGGGCACGGTTGCGATGATCCCGGCCTGCCCTGGTTGGTCCGACGGGCTCAGCAATAACTGTGCGGCGTCGTCAGCGCTGATGAAGAACCGATAGTCTCCGGTCGCTGGTGCCATAATAAAACCCCGCACCCAGGCCCCATAGTTGTTGCCACGATTGCTCATTTCGAGCGAGGTCAGGCTTTCCACCCGGTCCGGGTTGTCGGGAAACGCCGGCGTTTCGGTCAGGTTGGAAATGTCAGAGCCGCTGATGTTGTCAAAGTAACGAAACTGGACAAAACCCGGGTCGCTGGTGGTGGGGACCGCAGCGGGCGGCGGGAGGTCCCCCGGGCCGGGAGTTTGTGTGGCACAACCTGCAAAGAATGAGGCGACGACAGCCAGAAGTATCGCGGTGCTGGCTTTAACCATGACAGCGTCCTCTGTGGGTGCTTTGAAGACAGGAACCTTACTAGTCACGGTTAAAGATGGCAGATAATGCCGATATGCACAGGGAGCGCCTAGTTCATGTGTTTATATACGAGTTCTTTTTATTCTTTTAGGTTGTCTGGTTTTGGCCAGGCTTGGAGCCTGGCCACCCTGACCCTAGTGCAGTTTCAGCCTCGGGTGCATGGCCCGGCTGATTTTATCCATCAGCCAGATGACGCCTGTCCGTACGAAGCCGTGTAGCGCCACCTGATGCATGCGGTAGAGCGACACGTAAAACAACCGTGCCACCTTGCCTTCTATATACATGCTCCGCCCCGACAGGTTGCCCATCAGGTTGCCCACAGTGGTATAGCGACTGAAATTGATCAGCGAGCCGTGATCGTTGTAGACAAACGGCACGGGCTCTTTTCCCTGCAGGCGGCGAGTCAGTGTCTTGAACAGGGTATCGGCCTGTTGATGGGCGGCCTGGGCCCGGGGCGGTACCGGACGGTCGGCGTCTGGCTGCGGGCAGGCCGCGCAATCGCCGAGGGCGAAAATATCGGTGTCCTGTGTGGTTTGCAGGGTCTGCTCGACCAACAGCTGGTTGCTCTTGTTGGTTTCCAACCCGTTGAGATTGGCCAGAAACGCGGGTGCCTTGATGCCTGCGGCCCAGATGGTCATTTCCGAAGCCAGTTCGGAGCCATCCTGCATGATGATCCGGTTGGCCTTGACCTCGCTTACGGGCTGCCCGCTGTGTACCTGTACCTGCTGGCGCTCCAGTTCCCGGGTTGCCGCTGCAGACAATCTGGCCGGCAGCGCGGGCAGGATCCGGTCAGCGGCCTCGACGATGTTGATAGACACATCCGAGGGAGTCAGGTGGTTCATGCCGTAGACTGGCAGTTCCCGGGACGCCAGTCGAAGCTCCGCCGCCAGTTCCACACCGGTGGCACCGGCACCGATGATGCTGATATTCAGGGTATGGGGCCGATCGAGCTGCGCTTCGTGGTTTTTCCTGAGGAAGGCGTTGAGCATCAGGTTATGAAATCGCCGGGCCTGCTTCAGGCTGTCCAGGAACAGGCAATGGTCCTGCGCCCCCGGCGTACCGAAATCATTGGCAGTGCTGCCCACGGCAATCACCAGGGTGTCGTACTGGAGGTGTCGTTCCGGCACCACTTCCTCACCGTCCTGGTCATGGAAGGGGGCAATCACCACTTCCTTCTTTCGGCGATCCAGGCCACACATTCGGCCCAGCTGGAACTCGTAGTGGTGCTTGCGGGCGTGGGCCCGGTAGTTGATCTCGTTGGCGTTGGCGTCCAGGGAGCCGGAGGCGACTTCGTGCAGCAGGGGCTTCCAGACGTGGGTCAGGCCGGCGTCTAACAGCGTGATGCGCGCCTTGCGTTTCTTGCCCAGTTTGTTGCCCAGCCGGGTGACCAGTTCCAATCCGCCTGCGCCGCCACCCACCACCACGATGTGCTGAAGGTTATCCATAGTGTCCGATCCAGAAGTGAAAAGAGGCAAACGCTCTGGGACCAAAACGCTTGGCTGTTATCACTCGGCATTGTCGGGAAAGGGTGGGTGTGGGCTGAGGGGGCTATAGTAGCCTGCCGATGCAAGTGGGCACAATTGGCGACCGGTGCCGCTTCTGCCGGACCGGGTTCAGTGCCGGGCCCGGTAGGCGTCCAGTATGGCTGACACGTCGCTGGCCAGTTCTGTCAGTTCTTCCGGACTCAGGCCTCGTTCGGCCATGGAACGGAGGCCCACGATCTGAGCCTGGATCAGGCGGGCCAGGCGCTCGCAATCGGTATGGTCGGCCAGCTCGCCCGCCATTTTGGCCTGTTCCAGCGCTTCAGCCAGTGCCTTGCGGACGTCCGCCAGAATCTGCTCGGCCTGCCCGGCCAGTTCCGGGTGGGTCCGGCTCGATTCCAGCAGGGTCTTGATGATCATGCAGGCCCGTGCCGGTTTGTCGGCGGATGCTGATGCGGTTCCTGCCATTGCGCGCAGATAGGTCTGCAGGCCATCGACGATGGACTCCGAGCTCTCCAGATACCCCATCAGCTCTTGCCGCCCCTGATCCGCGTAGGTGGCCAGGGCCTCGGCAAACAATCCGTCCTTGCTGCCAAAGGCGGCGTAAATGCTGCCGGGACGAAGATCCAGGGCCTGCTCGATCTGTTTCATGGAGCTGCCGTGGTAACCGCGATCCCAGAACAGCGAGATGGCTTTATTCAGCAATGTTGGTCTGTCATACCGGGCTTGTCGGGCCATATCCGTGATCATCAGATTATTTGTTGAATGCTCACTCAATTATAACTTGAATGATCGCTCAAAAATAGTTAGGGTTCGCGTTGTTGAGCGATCATTCAAGAAAGGAGAGCGACATGACAGACTTTACCCTGCACGATATCGATTCCGCGCCAGAGCAATCCAAACCGCTGCTGGATAAATCTCAGAAGGCGTTCGGGATGATTCCCAATCTGCACGCGGTTATGGCTGAGGCCCCGGGTCTTCTCGATGGCTATCAGAAACTGCATGAACTGGTTCTGGGCAGCAGCTTTGACAACGACGAGACCACCGTCGTGTGGCAGACCATCAACGTGGAGCATGCCTGCCATTACTGTGTCCCCGCGCATACCGGCATTGCCAAGAGCATGAAGGTCTCGGACGAGATCACAAACGCCCTGCGGGACGAAACACCACTGCCCAGCGACAAGCTGGAAGCCCTGCGCACCTTCACCCTGGCGGTCGTTCGAAAGCGTGGTGAAGTCAACGGCGAAGATCTGGACGCTTTCTACGGTGCCGGTTACAGCCAGCGGCAGGTGCTGGAAATCATTCTGGTGCTGTCCCAGAAGGTGATGAGCAACTACGTCAATCACATCGCCGAGACACCGGTGGATGAGCCGTTCAAGCCCTTCGCATGGCAGAAAGCGAAGTAATAGCCCGGCAATCGGGTGCTTAAACCGGCGCCTCGGTCGGGGCGCCGCCTTCCAGGCCGGGCGGCTTTCGCCCGGTCAATCCATCTCCCTCCCCCTGCACTGACAGAACTCGTTGAACGACCGGACCATCTATCCGGATCAGGAACCGGTTGGCGGTTGGGCCGGGATTCCCGTGCCATACTGCTTTGAGGTCAGATGGGTGTATCGAATGTGAGGAGGCGGTGATGAATGACTTTACACTGCACGATCTGAATTCCGCGCCGGAAGAATCCAAACCCCTGCTGGAACAATCCTGCCGGGTGTTCGGCATGATTCCGGGCCTGCACGCGGTGATGGCCGAGGCGCCGGGTGTACTGAACGCCTACCAGACTCTGCATGAGCTGGTGATGGTCAGCAGTTTCGATAACGACGAGCGCACCGTGGTCTGGCAATCCATCAATGTGGAACACGCCTGTCATTATTGTGTGCCGGCCCATACGGGTATCGCCAGGAGTATGCAGGTGTCCGAGGGGCTGATTGAAGCGCTGCGCAACGAGAGCCCGTTGCCCACCCCGAAACTGGAAACGTTGCGAGCCTTTACCCTGGCGGTGGTGCGCAAGCGTGGGAAAGTCAGCCGTGAGGATCTGGATGCCTTTTACAAGGCCGGCTACGGCAACCGGCAGGTGATGGAAGTAATCCTTATCTTGTCTCAGAAAGTGATGAGTAACTACATCAATCACATCGCCGAGACCCCCATCGACGAGCCTTTCCGACCCTTTGAATGGAAGAAGGAATGATTCGTATGGAAGGAAACATCCGTTCAGGAGGGACCACCAGACTATGAAAATCGCGGTGTACTGCGGCTCCCGCACGGGCAATCACGCCCGGTTTGCCGAAAAGGCCGCCGAGTTGGGCGCCTTCTTTGGGCACAATGGTATTGATCTGGTCTTCGGTGGCGGTCACGTAGGGCTGATGGGCATTGTCGCTGACTCGGTGCTGGCAAATGGCGGCAAGGTTTACGGGGTTATTCCCGAACACCTCCGGAACCAGGAACTTGCGCACAGCAGTCTTACCGAACTGTTTGTTGTCCGGGACATGCATGAGCGCAAGGCCAAGATGGCGGAACTGGCCGATGGCTTTGTTGCCCTGCCCGGGGGCATCGGCACGCTGGAAGAAATCTTCGAAGCCTGGACCTGGGGCCAGCTTGGCCTGCACAAGAAACCCTGCGCCTTCTACAACGTGGACGGCTTTTACGATCATCTGCTGGACATGGCGGGCACCATGGCCGCAGCCGGTTTTTTAAGGCAGGAATACATCGACATGCTGGTGCTCACGGACACACCGGAGCAGTTGCTGACGGCTTTCCGCAACTACACGGCACCCCACGACAAATGGGGCTGATCTGACCATCACGCCCAGAGGAGGGGCCTTATTGCGTGCTGGAGCTGGTTGAAGGCGTCGGAGAATTTGTCTGGGGTCCCTTGACCATTCTGTTGCTGGTGGGAACCGGCCTCTACCTCACCGTTCGCCTTCGCTTTATTCAGCTTTTTCGCCTCTGGCTGTCCCTGCGCATTGTCAGTGGCCGGGATGCCGAAACCTCCCGGGCGGGTGAACTCAGCCACTTCAGTGCATTGACCGTCGCCCTATCCGCCGCCATTGGCAATGGCAACATTGCCGGTGTCGCCACCGCCATCGCCCTGGGCGGCCCCGGTGCCATTTTCTGGATGTGGGTGACCGCAGTCGTCGGCATGGCAACGGTGTTCGCCAGCACCACCCTGGCGCTGGTCTATCGCACCTATGACCCGAAAACGGGCTATGCCGGCGGCCCCATGTACTACATCGAGCGTGGCCTTGGCCCGCGCTGGAAGCCAATGGCCCGGTTTTTTGCCTTCTGCGCAATACTGGCGGCCTTTGGCACCGGCAACATGGTGGAGGCCAACTCGGTGGCCGATACCCTGGAGTTCTCGCTTCGAGACGTTTTGGCGTATGCACCGGACGAGGCCAACGTCCTAGGTGTCAAGCTGGGCATCGGCGTGGTGTACGCCGTCCTGATCTGGCTGGTGATCGTCGGCGGTATTCGCCGCATTGGCAAGGTGGTGTCCCGACTGGTGCCTCTGATGTTCGTGGTCTACGTGGGCAGTGCCCTAGTGGTGTTGGGCATTCATGTGGATCGCATTCCCGGTGCCCTGGCCTTGATACTCGGTGACGCCTTCACCGGAACGGCGGCCACTGGCGGCTTCGCTGGCGCGGCAGTGATGACCACGATCCAGTTCGGGGTGGCAAGGGGGGTGTTCAGTAACGAGGCGGGACTGGGCACCACCCCCATGGCCATGGCCGCGACCCGTTCCGACGAACCGGTGCGGGCCGGGCTGGTAGCCATGAACGGGCCGCTGTTCGACACGCTGGTAGTGTGCACGATTACTGCCCTGGTGATTATTACCACGGGCGTATGGACCACTGGCGTCAGTGGCTCCGAACTCACTACCATGGCGTTCAATGCAGCGGTACCGGATCTGGGCAAGCTCGCCGTCACGCTCTCGTTGCTGTTCTTCTCGTTTTCCAGTGTGGTGGGCTGGAGCGTCTACGGCGAACGGGGTACCGGATACCTGTTCGGGTCGGAACGAATTACCCTTTACCGAAACCTGTTCTGCTGTCTGCTGCCGGTCGGGGCTGTGATGGATCTGGAGTTGATCTGGGGCCTGTGCGACATTGCAAACGGCCTGATGGCGATTCCCAACCTGATTGCCATCGTTCTGTTGTCGCCCCTTGTGGTCCGGCTCACTCGGGAGTATTTCAGAACCCGCAGCCTCTCCGTATCGCAGGATTGAAGGTTTCCGGATTATTCCCCGGCTTCCCGGGCCTGCTTGAGCTTTTCCAGTTTCTCGTGCAGCAACTGCTCCAGTTTGATCAGCTGCTCACGGTTTTTCTCGTTGGGTTTGTTGGTGTACAGGTCCACGTAGGTCTGGGTCACCGAACTCAGAATGGGATGCAGTTTTTTATAGTCTTCGTCGGCCATGGCTGGATCCTCCCCGGGGGCTTCAATCTGTTCAACTATGGCTCATTCGCCGGCATGATCAAGTTGGTCCGCCCAGGCGGGAGAAGGTTCCGGCTCATTGGCGTGTGCATCCCGGCGGCTCTCCGGTGACCAAACGGTGTATGCTTTTGGCAGAGTGGGTTCCGAGCCCGCTGACGATCTCGCGCAGAACAGCAACAAAAGTGACAAGGGATTGAACCAATAATGTCCACAACAACCCCATCCCCCTCTTCCCCCATGGCTCTGGAGAACATCCGGGTTCTGGAGCTGGGTCAGCTGATTGCCGGCCCCTATTGTGGCCAGATCCTGGCCGATTTCGGTGCCGAGGTGATCAAGATTGAACCGCCCGGCAAGGGCGATGCCATGCGCCAGTGGGGGACCGAAGATCAACACGGCGACCCGATCTGGTGGAACGTGATTGGTCGCAACAAGAAGTCCGTGACCCTGGATCTGCGCCAGCCGGAGGGCCAGGAACTCCTGAAGGAGCTGGTGGCCAAAGCGGACGTGCTGATCGAGAACTTCCGACCCGGCACCATGGAAAAATGGGGCCTGGGTTATGACGTGCTGTCCGCCTTGAACCCCAGACTGGTGATGGTCCGGGTCACCGGTTTTGGGCAGGACGGACCCTATGCCAGGCGGGCAGGCTTTGCCGCCGTCTGCGAGGCCATGGGCGGGTTGCGCTACATCAGCGGTTACCCGGACCGGCCCCCGGTGCGGGTGGGTATTTCTCTTGGCGACTCGCTGGCGGGACTGCACGGAGCCCTCGGCGCGCTGGTGGCGCTGCAAAGCCGGGAACGGACCGGCAAAGGGCAGATGGTCGACAGCGCCATTTACGAATCGGTACTGGCGATGATGGAGAGCCTGATCCCGGACTATGCCCGGGCGGGCAAGGTGCGGGAGCGGAGTGGCAGCTTCCTGCCAGGTCTGGCACCGTCCAACGCCTATCCGACCCGTGACGGCCGTGATGTGGTCATTGGCGCCAATCAGGACACGGTGTTTGCCCGCCTGTGCAACGCCATGGGGCAGCCGACGCTGGCAGACCATCCGGATTACGCCACCCATCGGGCCCGGGGCGAGAACCAGCTGGCCATTGATGATCTGGTGGCGGCCTGGACCCGTCAGCATGACGCCCAGCAGATTGTCGATGTACTGGCAGAGGCCGGCGTTCCGGCCGGTCTGGTCTACCGTGCACCGGAAATGCTGGACGACCCCCATTTCCGGGCGCGCGACAGCATCGTTGAAGTCCCCGACCGTCATGGCGACCCACTGCCCATGCAACAGGTGTTTCCCCGCTTGTCCGATACCCCGGGGCGGGTCAGGCACGTGGGTGTCGCACTTGGTGCCCATACCGACGAGGTTCTCAGTTCTATTCTGGAGCTGGACGAGGCACGTCGGGAAGAACTCAGGGACAAACGGGTGATTTGACGCGGGTGGTCGTGGTCTGTCATTCGGATCTTCCGGGCTCTGCTAATCTGGACAACAGGCGGACGCCATTGATACAACCGGGTGTGGTCAATTCCGGTGTGGCCTTCGGGGCCGGCCGACTGGCGTCTGACAATCAACAGGAGGGATGGTTGTGAAACTAGAAGTCCGAGGTATTGAGGATGGGCAGCCGATTCCGGAGCGATTTGCTTTCGGAGTCTACAGTTCGACCGATCACATGAGCTTTGGCCCGAACAAGAATCCGGAACTGGTGTGGGACCAGGTTCCCGACGGCACCAGGAGCTTTGCGGTGATCATGTTCGATCCGGATGTGCCCAGTGTTGCCGACGATGTGAACAAGGAAGGCAGGACGGTCGCCGCGGATTTACCCCGGGTGGACTTCTTCCACTGGCTGCTGGTGGATATTCCGGCGGATACCCGCCGTATCCCCGAAGGCGAGGACAGCGATGGCGTCGCCCCGAAAGGAAAAGCGGGTGGCCCCGGTCCGATCGGCGTCCGTGGGGTGAACAACTACACCCAGTTTCTCGCCGGCAACCCGGATATGGGGGGTACCTATTGCGGATACGACGGCCCCTGCCCACCGTGGAATGATGAAATCATGCACCATTATCACTTCGAGATTTTTGCCCTGGATGTGGACAGCCTGGGCCTTGAAGGTGAATTCGATGGCAATGCGGTGCGCGAGGCCATGAAAGGGCACGTGCTCGACAGTGCGCGAGTCACCGGTACCTACACCCTGGACCCGGATCTTCGCTGAGTCCGAACGAGCTTGGGATTCTTTGCTGTGACCGGTCTCCGGGCACAGCGATAAATTGCCCTGGTTGATCTTGTATACAGCTGGAAAACTTGCTGCTAAGGGACCACGATTAGGGAAAGCGCTTAATCACGGCAGGACAGGCCATGGCTACCCCGACAGAATACCCGCTGCCCACGGAGGGAGCCGAGGGCGAGTGGAATGAGGATTCCATCCGGCAGGAGGTGAATGCACTGCGGCACAAGCCCGGCGCACTCCTGCCGATCCTGCACGCAATCCAGGACCGCATTGGCTACATTCCCGAGGGAGCGGTTGCCGTCATCGCCGAGGCCCTCCAGCAGACCCGCGCCGAAATCCACGGCGTCATCAGTTTTTATCATCATTTCCGAACCCGGCCTGCCGGGACCCATGTGTTGCAAATCTGCCGGGCCGAGGCCTGCCAGTCCATGGGCTGCCGGGCGCTGGAATCGCACATACAGCAGCGCCTCGGGATCGGCTTTCACCAGACCACCCACGATCGTGAATTCACCCTGGAGCCCGTCTATTGCCTGGGCAACTGCGCGTGTGCGCCCTCCATCCGCCTGGACGACCGGATTCTCGGCCGGATGACGCCGGAGAAATTTGACCTGCTGGCGGAACAACTCACCACCTCGACACTCGAAGTGCAATAAACGGGGGAATACATGGCAACTCGAATCTATGTGCCCTGTGACACCACGGCGTTGTCACTTGGAGCGGATGAGGTCGCGAGGCAGATCCAGCAGGCGGCTGACGAACGGGGGCTGTCCATCACCCTCGTACGCAATGGTTCCCGGGGCCTATGCTGGCTGGAGCCCCTGGTGGAGGTGGATACCGGTCAGGGCCGGATTGCCTTTGGCCCGGTGGAGCCCGACGACGTGCCCACGCTGATTGAGGCGGGGCTGCTCGAAGGCCGCCCGGACCACGAAGCCTGCCTCGGCAACATTGAAGAACACCCCTACCTGAAGCGTCAGCAGCGCCTGACGTTTGCCCGCATCGGCCTGACCGATCCGCTGTCCATCGAAGATTATCGTGAACACGGTGGCTTTCAGGGCCTTGCCCGGGCGGTAGAACTGTCGGGCCAGGCCATTGTCGATCAGGTCAAGGAATCTGGATTGCGAGGCCGGGGCGGCGCGGCTTTTCCAACCGGCATCAAGTGGCAAACGGTGCTGGACCAGCCGGATGACCAGCAGAAATACATTGTGTGTAACGCCGATGAAGGCGATTCCGGTAGTTTCGCCGACCGGCTGGTGATGGAGTGTGATCCCTACCTGCTGATCGAGGGCATGGTGATTGCCGGTCTGGCGGTGGGCGCGGACCAGGGGTTCATCTACCTCCGGGAGGAATACCCGGTGGCCCACCGCATCCTCGACGAGGCCATCGCCCGGGCAGAGGCCGAGGGCTACCTGGGGGCAGACGTCCGCGGCACGGGGCAGAGTTTTTATCTGGAAGTCCGGCTGGCGGCCGGGGCCTACATTTGCGGTGAGGAGACGTCCCTGCTGGAGAGTCTGGAAGGCAAGCGCGGGCTGGTGCGCGCCAAGCCTCCACTGCCGGCCATTCACGGATTGTTCGGTCAGCCCACGATCGTTAACAACGTGCTGTCCCTGGCGACGGTACCGTTCATTCTGGCCCAGGGTGCATCGGCCTATGCCGACGTGGGTATGGGCAAGTCCCGGGGCACACTGCCGATCCAACTGGCGGGCAACATTCGCCAGGGTGGTCTCATTGAGCTGGGGTTCGGTGTGACGCTGCGAGAGATCCTGGAGGATTTCGGGAGCGGAACCCTGTCGGGCCGGCCCATGAAGGCGGTACAGGTGGGTGGGCCGCTGATGGCTTACCTGCCGGAAAGCCAGTGGGATACCCCCATGGATTACGAGGCGTTCGCCGGGCTCGGCGCCGGCATTGGCCACGGAGGGGTCGTGGTCTTCGACGACACCGTCGACATGGGCGCGCAGGCCCGCTTCGCCATGGAATTCTGCGCTGTGGAATCCTGCGGCAAGTGTACGCCCTGCCGCATTGGTTCGGTGCGCGGAGTGGAAGTGATTGACCGCATCCGGGCCGGCGAGCGCCCGGAAGAGAATCTCGCATTACTGGAAGATCTGTGTGAAACCATGGTGGATGGTTCGCTCTGTGCCATGGGCGGGATGACCCCGTTCCCGGTCCAAAGTGTCATGAAACATTTTCCGGACGACCTGACAGGCTGACCGGAGGGAGGCAAGGCATGCTGCAATACTACGAGCCCGATCAACGGCATCTGGATCCGGATCTGGACTACGGCACCCCGCCCAGCACATCGGAGACACTGGTTGAGCTGACCATCGACGGCAAGGCGATCCGGGTGCCCGAGGGCACCTCCGTGCTCCGGGCGGCGGCCATGGTAGGCATCAACATCCCCAAGCTGTGTGCGTCGGACAACCTCGAAGCCTTTGGTTCCTGCCGGTTATGCGCGGTTCAGGTGGAAGGGCGGCGTGGCTACCCGGCGGCCTGCACCACACCGGTGGCTGACGGTATGGCGGTGACCACCCAGAACGATCGGCTGGCCCGGCTGCGCCGGAACGTCATGGAACTGTATATTTCCGACCATCCGCTGGACTGCCTCACCTGTCCGGCCAACGGCAACTGCGAATTGCAGGACATGGCCGGTGTGGTGGGACTGCGGGAGGTGCGCTATGGCTTCAGCGGTGAGAACCATCTGGATGCGGAAACCGACGCCTCCAATCCCTATTTCAGTTTTGATCCCAGCAAGTGCATTGTCTGTTCCCGCTGCGTGCGGGCCTGTGAAGAGGTGCAGGGTACTTTTGCCCTGACCATCGACGGCCGTGGCTTCGAGTCCAAGGTGTCGGCGGGCCAGAACGAGCCATTCATGGATTCCGAGTGCGTCTCCTGTGGCGCCTGTGTGCAGGCGTGCCCCACCTCCACGTTGATGGAAAAGAGTGTGATCGAGTCTGGTCAGCCGGAGCACAGCGTGGTGACCACCTGCGCCTACTGCGGCGTGGGCTGCTCTTTCAAGGCCGAGATGCAGGGCGACAAGCTGGTGCGCATGGTGCCCTACAAGGGCGGCGATGCCAATCACGGCCACGCCTGCGTGAAAGGCCGCTTCGCCTTTGGCTACGCCACCCACAAGGATCGCATTCGCGAGCCGATGATCCGGGATGCCATCAACGACCCATGGCGGACTGTATCCTGGGACGAAGCCATTGAATTCGCCGCCCGCCGGCTGCGGGCCACCCAGGATAAGTATGGCCGGGAGAGTATCGGAGGTATTACCTCCTCCCGCTGCACCAACGAGGAAACTTATCTGGTGCAGAAACTGATCCGGGCCGCGTTCGGCAACAACAACACCGATACCTGCGCCCGGGTTTGCCATTCCCCCACCGGCTACGGCCTGAAAACCACCATTGGCGAGTCCGCCGGCACCCAGACCTTCGATTCGGTGATGAAGTCGGACGCCATGATTGTTGTCGGCGCCAATCCCACCGACGCCCACCCGGTGTTTGCTTCCCAGATGCGCCGACGTCTGCGCCAGGGCGCCAAACTGATCGTGATCGATCCCCGCCGGATTGACCTGCTCCATACCCCCCATGGTGGTGAGGCTATCCACCTGCCCCTGCGCCCGGGCACCAATGTGGCAATGATCAACGCCCTGGGTCATGTGGTGGTCTCCGAAGGTCTGGAAGATCATGACTTTATCGACAATCGCTGTGACCCCGAGGCCTATCGGGAATGGCGCGAGTTCATTGCCGAGGAGCGGAATTCGCCGGAGGCCATGGAGGTCGTAACCGGAGTACCTGCGGCTCTGGTGCGTCAGGCCGCCAGGCTGTTTGCCGAAGCGGGCAACGGCGCCATCTATTATGGCCTGGGGGTGACTGAGCACAGCCAGGGCTCCACCATGGTCATGGGCATTGCCAATCTGGCCATGGCCACGGGCAACCTGGGCAGAGAGGGCGTTGGTGTGAATCCGCTTCGGGGTCAGAACAACGTACAGGGCTCCTGCGACATGGGCTCCTTCCCCCACGAATTCCCGGGTTACCAGCATGTCGGCGACGCTGCGGTTCGCCAGCACTTTGAGGCCGAGTGGGGCGTGACCCTGGATGACGAGCCGGGGCTGCGCATTCCCAACATGTTTGATGCTGCGGTGGCGGGCCATTTCAAAGGGCTGTATGTGCAGGGCGAGGACGTGGCCCAGTCCGACCCGAATATCCAGCATGTGGAGGCGGCGCTGACCTCGCTCGATTGCCTGATCGTGCAGGACATCTTCCTGAACGAAACCGCCAAGTACGCCCATGTGTTACTGCCCGGTTCCACCTTCCTGGAGAAAAACGGCACCTTCACCAACGCCGAGCGGCGGATCAACCGGGTACGCCGGGTCATGCCCCCGATTGCCGGGTTGGAGGACTGGGAAGTCACCATGGCGTTGTCCAATGCCATGGGTTACCCCATGAACTACAGTCATCCATCTGACATCATGGATGAAATCGCCCGTCTGACCCCCAGCTTTGCCGGCGTCAGCTACGACAAGCTGGATCGTCTTGGCAGTATCCAGTGGCCCTGCAACGACGCCCATCCGGAAGGCACGCCCACCATGCACGTGCAGGACTTCCCCATTGGCAAGGGGCATTTCGCGGTGACCGAATACGTGGCCAGCAACGAGAAAACCACTCGCAAGTACCCGCTGGTGCTGACCACAGGGCGGATCCTGACCCAGTACAACGTGGGTGCCCAGACCCGTCGAACCAACAACAGCAAGTGGCATCCGGAGGATGTTCTGGAAATTCATCCCAGTGATGCGGAACTGCGGGGCGTCCGTGAGGGTGACTGGGTGGGTATCACCAGCCGTGTCGGCCAGACGGTGGTCAGGGCCCGCATCAGTGAGCGGATGCTGCCCGGGGTGGTGTACACCACCTTCCACCACCCGGAAACCGGGGCCAATGTCATCACCACTGAAAACTCTGACTGGGCCACCAACTGCCCGGAATACAAGGTCACGGCGGTGCAGGTGGAGAAGGTTTCCCAGCCCTCTGCCTGGCAGCGGCACTTCGAGCAGTTCGATGAACGTCAGCACCAGTTGCTGAAGACAGCCAGCCCCGATCCGGAGGCAACCGATGCCCCAGCGCTCAAGTAATTTGGGTGGCCAGCCTCCGGGCGCGGCCGACAGCTCTCTGCCACTTCCGGTTCGGGAGCTGGTGGTTGAGGTGCAAGGTGGCGTCGCCGGCACGCCCGGGTTGGACAGTGTCGCTGAGGAAATCCCGGTGGCTCTGGTCTACAACGGCGTGTCCTATGCAGTAATGATGGCATCGCCCACCAATCTTGAGGATTTTGCGCTGGGATTCAGCATGACCGAAGGCATCCTGAATGGTGCTGACCAGCTGTTCGACCTCGAGGTGGTAGCCAGTGAGCTGGGGCTCAGTGTGGAAATGCACATTGCCGGGGAGTGCCTGGCTCGTTTGAAGGCGCGGCGTCGAAACTTTGCCGGACGCACGGGGTGTGGCCTGTGCGGTGTGGAATCGCTGGAGCAGGCAATTCCAGCGGTCGCCCGGGTGACGCCTGCCCCGGTACCCGGAGATGGGGCGGTACAGCGTGGCCTGGCCCACCTGCGCGAGCATCAGCAGCTTCAGGAGCAGACCGGTGCCACCCATGCGGCCGCCTGGTGCGATAGTCGGGGCCACATTGTGTGTGCCCGGGAGGATGTGGGCCGTCACAACGCACTGGACAAGTTAATCGGTGCGCAGCTTCAAAGCTTTGGCGACGACGCGTTTCGCGATGGCTTTGTGCTGGTTTCCAGTCGCGCCAGCTACGAAATGGTGCAGAAGTGCGCCAGTGTCGGAATTGCCTGTCTGGTGGCCTTGTCTGCGCCCACGGCCCTGGCGATCAGGCTGGCCCGGCAGGCAGGTATGACGCTGATCGCGTTTGCCCGGCCCGGACGCCACGTTATCTACCATCGCAGTGAACCGCAGACGGAAGAGGCTAACCATGACTGACCAGGAGCTGGCCCACCTGATCCAGATGATCAACCAGATCAGCGACAACAACATTTATCACGGAGACGAGGCCCGCGCGGCAGAGGCTGTGGCTACCCATCTGCGCAAATTCTGGGCGCGCAGTATGAAGCAGAGAATCACGGAGTACGCCCGTGCTGATGGGGCGCAGCTGTCTGACGTGTCGAAACTGGCGATTTCCCGCCTGAGCGAGCTTCAGCCATCGTAAACAGGCGCCTCCGTCACGCTTTGCGGGATGCGCCCCACAGCTGGCAATGAAACGGAGGTGGAACATGAACAAGGTATGTGTGGTGGTGGGTGTAGGCCCCGGGAATGGCGAAGCCCTGGTTCGGCGATTCTGCGCTGAAGACTATCAGGTGGCGATGCTGGCCCGGAGCGAAGAGTACCTCACCCGATTGGCCGATGAGCTGCCCAATGCCCATGCGCTGGTTTACGATGCCACCGATCTGGATGCTGTACCCGCGGTCTTCGAGAGTATCCGGCAGCAGCTGGGTGAGGTATCAGTGCTGCTCTATAACGCAGGTGGCGGTATCTTCAAAAGTGCCGAAGAAGCCAGCCTGGAAGAATTTGAGGCGAGCTGGCGCATCAACGTGGCGGGGCTGGTGGCCGCCACCCAGGCGCTGTTACCCCAGCTACGCCAACAGGAACACGCGAGTATCGTGGTCACCAGTGCCTCCGCTGCGTTGCGTGGCCGGGCCAACACCGCACCCTTTGCGTCGGCCAAGGCGGCCCAGCGGAGTCTGGCCCAGTCGCTGGCCCGGCAGCTGGGGCCCGAGGGAATTCATGTGGCCAACGTGATCCTCGATGGCGTGGTGGACCTGCCGCGCACCCGTCGGGCCCTGCCAGACAAACCCGATGAGTTCTTTATCCAGCCATCTGCCGTAGCCGATGCCGTGTGGATGCTGACACAGCAAGCACCGTCGGCCTGGACGTTCGAGCTGGATCTCAGGCCCTTCGGGGAGTCCTGGTAGGCTTCTTGCCGCTCACACCTGATGAGTGGCGAGGATTTTCTGCAGGAAATCCCGGGTGCGTGGGTCCTGGGGGTGGTAGAAGATGTCGCTTGGCGGCCCCTGTTCCACAATCCGGCCCCCCTCAATAAACACCACCCGATCCGCGACGTCCCGGGCAAAGGCCATTTCATGAGTCACCAGAATCATGGTCTGGTGTTCGGCGGCCAGCTGCTTCATCAGGCCCAGCACTTCGTCCACCCATTCCGGGTCCAGTGACGAGGTGGGCTCGTCAAACAGAATCACTTCCGCGCCAGTGGCCATGGCCCGGCCAATGCCCACGCGCTGCTGCTGGCCGCCGGACAGCGATGCCGGGTAGGCATCGGCCTTGTCGGCCAGGCCAATCCGTTCAAGGATTTCCCGCGCCCGTGCATGGGCTTTGGCTTTCGGCCAGCGGTCCACCACGATCAGCCGTTCGGCGATGTTCTCCAGCGCGGTCTTGTTGGCGAACAGGGCGTAGTTCTGGAACACGAAGGCGGTATGTCGGCGCAGTTGCAGGACGTCCTGCTTGCTGGCCCTCTCCACATCAACCGTCAGGTCGCCCACCGTCAGCTCGCCGGCGGTGGGTTGTTCGAGAAAGTTCACACATCGCAGCAAGGTGGATTTACCCGTCCCTGACGGGCCGATAATGACCACGATTTCGCCTTTCTCCACGGTCAATTCAATACCGTCGAGTACCACGGTTTCACCGTACTGTTTGCGCAGGCCGGTCAGTTTGATCATCGGCTATAGGCCTTGTTCAGGCGGGTTTCCAGATTGCCTTGCAGCCACGACAGAATCTCCACCACGATCCAGTACATGACAGCCGCGACAATGAAGGCTTCAAAATACAGGAAGCTGCCGGAGGCTTCTTTCTGAGTGGCGCCCATCAGTTCGGTCACACCCAGGGTGAACGCGAGGGAGGTGGCTTTGATCATATCGATGAAGTAGTTCATCAGGGTAGGCAGGGCCACGCGGGTGGCCTGGGGCAGAATGATCCGGCGCATCAGCTGGCCGTTGGTCATGCCGATGGACAGCGCCGCTTCGGTCTGGCTGCGGTCAACGCCGACAATGGCTGCCCGAATGGACTCGGCCATGTAGGCGGCGAAGTGCATGGTCAGGCCCATGATGGTTGCGGTGATGCCATCGATCACCGTCAGCGAGCTGAACAGCTGGGGGAGCCCGTAGTAGAACAGGAAAAGCTGCACCAGCAGCGGCGTGCCCCGGAAGAACGAGATGAAGACAATGGTGAACTGGTTCAGTACCGGAATCTTCAGGACCCGAACCACCGCAAACAGGCACGCCAGGATCAGCGCCAGGAGCATACCGATCGACGCCAGCTGCAGGGTCAGGGGCAGGTATCCGAGCAGGACCGGAACCAGCCCTAGCATGTAGTCGACGTCGAGGGTGCTCATTGTGCTATCGCCTGTCCTCAGGGAGCGGTGATGTCAGTACCGAACCACTTCTCGGAAATCGCTTTCAGCGTTCCGTTCTGGCGCAGAGTGCTCAGGGCGGCATTCACCTCATCCCGCAGGGCACGGCCCTCATCGGTGTTCGGGAACGGGTAGGCGTTGGCGATGCTGGAGAAGGTCGGGCCGGCCAGCTGCAGGGGCAGCGGCTTTTCCCGGATGATCTGGCTGGCGCTGACACGGTCCATCACGAAGGCATCAACCCGGCCCAGGGCGGTGTCACGCTCGATGTTGCTGTCGTAGGTCTTGATGTTGATCTCGTCGGCATAGGGCAACTCGCGCAGCAGGGCTTCGAAGTTGGAACCCAGGTTTACCGCCACGGTCTTGCCTTTGAGGTCTTCCACACCATTGATGGTGTCATTGCCTTGCTTGGTCACTACCTGGGCACCGTCGTAAACGTAGGGCTTGCTGAACAGGTAGGCCTTCTCGCGCTCTTCGGTGATGGTGATCTGGTTGGCTACGGTATCAATTCGGCCGGAACCGAGCATACCAAACAGGCCGGAGAACGCTGCGGTGCGGTATTCCACCTCGCGGCCCATCTCTTCCGCGATGGCGTCCATCACATCCACCTCAAACCCCTTCAGGGTATCCTGCTCAACAAAGGTGAACGGGAAGTATTGGCCAGACATTCCGACACGGAGCTTGGTCTCTTCCGCGAACAGTGGCGCAGACACCAGGGACAGTAATACAAGAACAGTCGCTAGCAGGGTTTTCATTATCGTTTCCTTCCTGAATTTCCTGAGTGGGTGCCGCATCTGCGGCGTACGACGTTGAATAATAGAGCCAAAAGGGCGCCTTAGCCTAACACGACAAGGCTTTGCATCGATACGGGCTTTCCCAGAGCCCTGTCTTCTGGCGATTTCAGCGATGTTCTGGCCGGCCTGGTAACAAATCGTTGTCCCCGGTGTCCTTGATGCTGTGGGCGGGTTTCGGGAGTTCGCCGCTGGCAAGAATCGGAGTCGCTCCATGTTCCAGCTACCTGTTCACCGTTTTCTATCTAACCAATGGCTAGTGGGCTTTGTTGCCCTCCACCCGCGGGTTCTGGTTTGCCCGGTATACCTTTCACCCGGACACCCGGGTCTTCGAACATGAATAAATTGGTTCACGGGTGTAATGGTTGCAGAACTCAAGTGTCTCCCGTTTAACCGCTGTGCGCGGTGCATCGGCCCGAAGCGGGCCACTGACGATGAAACGAGGGAGAGAACACCATGAACAAGAACCTCCACCCACTTCGACAAGCAATCCGGGCATCGGGCGAACACCGCTGCACGACCTGGTGGTCGGCCATGCTCATGACCGCACTGCTGGCGGTGCCGGCAGCTGTTTCGGCCGCCTGCAATCCCTGCTCTCCGTGCAAAGGCAAATGCAAGGCCAGCCAGCAGTGCAAGGCAGGGTGTAATCCCTGTGCAGGTAAGAACCCCTGCGCTGCAAAGAATCCCTGTGCGGCCGGGGGCATGTGCGCGGCCAAGCCCAACCCCTGTGCCGCCAAGCGAGTCACCCGTCCGGCCGGTTATCAGCCCTACGAGGGCAATCCCTGTGCGCTGGTGGCCATGGGCAAGAAACTGTTCAGTGATACGTCCCTGAGTACCAATGGCCTGTCCTGCCAGAGCTGCCATGCCGATGGTGCGGGCTACCAGGCCACCTTCGCCAGCGCTTACCCCCATTCCGTGGAAATGGCGAAGAATATTTTCGGCATGGACAGCGTGCATCTCGATGAAATGGTCCAGATCTGCATGGTGCAGCCCATGGCGGCCGAGCCCTTGCCCTGGGACAGCGAAGAACTGGCGGCCCTGACGGCCTACACCGAGAAGGTCCGGCTTGAGCTGGCGGCTAATCCCTGTGCCCTGAAAGGCGGCAAATGCGGGGCCTGCAATCCCTGCGCGGGCAAGAATCCCTGTGCCACGAAAAACCCCTGCGCCACCAAAAATCCGTGCGCAGGCAAGAACCCCTGCGCTTCAGCGCGCGTGAAAGCCGGTGATTCTGAAGCCGCCTGAGGCGGGATGTTGGCATGCAGTGGGCGGGGCGGCCAGGCCGAAAATCGGTCGCCCCCGATAAGGAGACAGCAATGACAGAACTTCAGATACCGGCGTTATCGGCACTGACGGATCAGCAGATTCTCACCAGCCTGGCGGCGGTGGATGATATCCGGGAAAGCTACCGGGTACTGGAGAAAGCCGGTCTTAACATCGTTGGCGAGGTCCTTAAAGGGCAGGGTCCGTTTTACGAGCTGGACCATTACCCGCAGGGCGACGTGTTCGATGCCGAGTCCGCTTCCCAGTATTACTACCATGCCCATCGCGACGATCACGACGAGCACGGCCACTTTCACCTGTTCCTGCGCAACGGCGCTATTCCATTGGGTGAGGCGCCGGTGCTGGGGCCAGCGGGGGACGATCAGGTAGTGCATCTGGTGGCGATTGCCATGGACGCCTGGGGATACCCCACCGACCTGTTCGCTGTGAACCGCTGGGTCACCGACGAAAGCTGGCTGCCGGCTAATCGGATTGTTCAGGTTCTGGACCGGTTCGAGATGGACCACGCCTACCCCAGTTGGCCGGTTAACCGCTGGCTGACCGCCATGGTGCGATGCTTCCGGCCCCAGATTGAAGCGTTGTTGCTGCACCGGGATCAGGTGGTGGCGGCTCATCCCTTGCCGCTGGAGGAAACACTGGAAGACCGGTCGCTGGACATCACCGGTAACCTGCCGATCGATGTGGAGCTCTGGGCCACGGCGCTGGCCGAGGAACAACGCCAACGCGCCGGCCGGCGTAGGGCATAATTGTGGTCAGGGAGCAGGGCTGCGGGGTTTACTGGCCGGGGTTGTTGGGTGGCTTGCGTTCCTCGAGTGCGGCAGTCACCCGATCCTGAATCCGGTCGATCACGTCGCCGTCCACCCGTGCGGAGGCGTGCCCCTGCATCAGCCGTGCGCTCATGCGCAGGTTGCCGATAAAGGAGCGGCAGTCTTTACACATCATCAGATGCACCTTGATCGACAGGGATTTGCCAAAGCCCAGTTCGCCGTCGATGTAGTCACTGGCAATGCCCGCCAGGTCCCGACACATTAGCATTCGCCTGTCTCCTGGAACGTTTCTACCATCAAGAAAATTTTCTGCCGTGCGCGATGCAGCATCACGCGTAGATTGGAGGCGCTGACATCCAGAATGTTACAGACATCCTCGGATTTGTGCTGATGGGCCTCGTACAGAATAAGCGCCGAGCGCTGGGTTTCCGGCAACTGGCCCAGATGTTTGTCGAGGCAGTCGCTCAGGGCACCGTTTTCCATCAGAGCATCGGCCGATTCATCAAAGCGAAGCCTGGGGGGCGTGGCCCAGCGGCCCGAGGGTTTGAACCGGTTATCCAGCTCCGGCTCCAGCGCTTCACTAAAGTCCGTGTTGATTTCCCGGTTGCTGGTTCGCAGACGGTTCTTGCACCGGTTGGCGACGATTCTGTGGAGCCAGGTCTTCAGGCTGGAGCGCCCTTCAAAGCGCTGGATGGCCTCAATCACGGTCACCCAGCAATCCTGCACGACTTCCTCGGCGGAGGACGGGTCCACATAGAAACGGGCCACGGACATCATGCCAGCGGTGTGTTCGGATACGGCCTGTTCGAAGGCGGACTGGTCGCCCCGCTTCAGGGCCTCGATCAGATTCTGTTCGTCCAGCGCGTTGGGCGTGCTCACGGATTGGCTCCCTGTTGTCCTTTCAACCAGTCCTGCTTTGTCCGTCGTCGGGGCTGAAGGTTTCCCATCCCCCAGAGAAAAATCAGTGGCCTGTCTCAGCTTATAACAGATCCTGAAATTGTGCGGGGATTGGGACCGTCTGGTGAAACTTTTGTGAGGTTTACGGCGTAATCTCTTTCATAACGATCTGGATTTGGGAGAATTTTTTCAAGACAACTGTAACAATGGCCGGGACTTGGCATCAGTGCAGTATCGAATCCACAACACGGGAAGAAGTGATGAATCGGAAAAAATGGCTGATGATCCTGGTAATCCTCGCGGTGGTGGTCGCCTTCTGGGCCAGTGGTGCTCAGGATGTCCTGACCCTGGATTACCTGAAAACCCATCAACAGAGCCTGCAGGCATGGATAGCCGATAACACCGGGCTGGCCATCGGCGGTTACATGCTGATCTACATTATGGTCACGGCACTGTCGTTACCGGGTGCCGCCATCATGACCCTGGCCGGCGGTGCCTTCTTCGGAAATCTGTACGGCCTGGCGGCCGTATCGATTGCCTCCACCATCGGTGCTTCCCTGGCGTTCCTGGTGGCCCGTTTCCTGGCCCGCGATACCCTGCGGGAGAAATACGCGGCAACGGTGGCCAAAATGGACCGTGGCATCGAGAAAGACGGTGCCTTTTACCTGGCCACCCTGCGGCTGGTGCCGGTGTTCCCCTTCTTCCTGATTAACATTGCCATGGGCCTGACCGGCATGAAGCTGGGCACTTACGCTCTGGTCAGCTGGCTGGGTATGTTGCCGGGCACCTTCGTGTTCGTGAATGCCGGCACCCAGCTGGCCCAGGTCCAGTCCACCGGCGACATTCTGTCCGCTGACCTGCTGCTGTCGTTTGCTCTGCTGGGCCTGTTCCCGCTGATCGCCAAGTTTGTGGTTGGCTTCATTCGCCGCCGCCGTGTGTACGCGGGCTGGGAAAAGCCGGAGACCTTCGATTACAACCTGCTGGTGATTGGCGGGGGTTCCGCCGGTCTGGTGTCCGCTTACATCGCGGCGGCCGTGAAGGCCAGGGTGGCCCTGATCGAACAGAACAAGATGGGTGGTGACTGCCTGAACACCGGCTGCGTGCCCTCCAAGGCGCTGATTCGCTCGGCCCGGGCGGCCGATACCCTGCGCCATGCCGATCGCTACGGCCTGGAGTCGGTGCCGGTAAAAGGCTCGTTCAAGAACATCATGGACCGGGTGCATCGCATCATTGCCAAGGTGGAACCCCACGATTCGCCCGAGCGCTATCGCAAGCTGGGTGTGGACTGCATCGCCGGCAAGGCCACCTTCGTGTCGCCCTGGGAACTGGAAGTGACCCATAACGACGGCCACACCGAGCGATTGACTGCCCGCAGTATTGTCATCGCCACCGGTGGCAAGCCGGCGCTGCCGCCGATTCCCGGCCTTGAGGGTATGGACCCGCTGCATTCCGACAACCTCTGGTCCATCGAAGACCAGCCGGAGCGCCTGCTGGTGCTTGGTGGCGGGCCGATCGGGTCGGAACTGGCCCATGCCTTCGCCCGGCTGGGTTCGAAGGTCGTCCAGGTACAGCGAGGTGGGCAGTTGCTCGCCAAGGAAGACCCGGATGTGGCCGAGGTGGTGCAGAAGCAGTTTGAAGCCGATGGCATCGATGTTCGCCTGAACCACAGCGCCAGCGAATTCCGCATCGAGGACGGCGAGAAAGTCCTGTACTGCGACCACGAGGGCGAACGGGTGCGTATTCCTTTCGATCAGGTACTGGTGGCAGTGGGCCGCACCGGCAATACCGACGGGCTGGGTCTTGAAAAGCTCGGTATCGAACCGCTGGCCAACGGCACGGTGCCGGTGGAAGAAGACATGAGCGTGCGTTATCCGAACGTGTTCGCCTGTGGTGATGTGGCTGGCCCTTACCAGTTCACCCACGCCGCCTCCCACCAGGCCTGGTACGCCGCGGTGAACGGTCTGTTCGGTCAGTTCAAGCGCTTTAACGTGGATTACCGGGTGATGCCCTGGGTGACTTTCACCTCGCCGGAAGTCGGCCGGGTTGGACTGAGCGAAAGCGAGGCGAAGGAAAAGGGCATCAAGTTCGAGGTAACCCGCTATGGCCTGGACGACCTGGACCGGGCCATTGCCGAAAGTGAGGATTACGGCTTTATCAAAGTGCTCACCCCGCCGGGCAAGGACAAGATCCTGGGCGCTGTGGTGGTGGGTGCCCACGCCGGGGAAATTCTCGCGGAATTCACCCTGGCCATGAAACACAACCTAGGCCTGAACAAGATTCTGGGCACCATCCATCCCTACCCGACCTGGAATGAATCGGCCAAGTTCGCGGCGGGTGAATGGAAGCGTGCCCATGCGCCGGAAGGTGTTCTGAAATTGCTGGAAAAACTGCACGGCTGGCGCCGTGGCAAAGACACCAATACCCCAAGGAGCGTGTATGCCCCTGATTGAAACACGAGAGGCCCGCAAGCGGATTCCCGCGGTGGAAATCCTGGAACCGCGGGCCTTCGACAGCTGGACCCACACCCGAAACGGCGACCCCAGGGGGTACATCGACGCTGACAAGCTCAAAGAACTGTGGATTCATACCGGCACCGCCTGCAACCTGGCGTGTCCGTTCTGTCTTGAGGGTTCGCACCCGGGAGATGGCCGGATTCCCGGGATGAAGCTGAGTGATGTGAAGCCGTTTATCCACGAAGCGCTGGATATGGGCGTGGAGCAGTTTTCCTTCACCGGTGGTGAACCGTTCGTGATCCGGGACTTCGTCAACATCCTCGACTACGCCAGCCAGCACCGGCCCTGTTTTGTGCTGACCAACGCCACCGAGCCGTTGCACAAGCGGATTCATCAGGTGAAACCGCTGCTCAATAATCCCTATCCGATTCATTTCCGGGTCAGCCTCGATTTCCCGGACCGGGAGCGTCACGACAAGGATCGGGGTGAGGGCAGTTTCGACGGTGCGCTGGACGGTATTCGGTTGCTGGTGGATCTTGGCTTCAAGGTGTCTATCGCTCGCCAGACCGATGGGAACGAGAACCCGGCGGAGGTGGAAGCGACGTTCCGGGATATTTTCCGGAAGGCTGGTATCCCTGAGAACCTGGCGTTCACAGCGTTCCCGGACCTGGGTACGCCCGGGTCTGACGATGGTAGCCCGGAGATCACCGAGGGCTGCATGGAGAAGTACCCGACCAGGGAGAGCCGGGCGCACTTCATGTGTACCTACACCCGGATGCTGGTGAAGAAGGGCGATCAGGTGCGGGTGTATGCCTGCACGCTGGTGGATGACGACCCCCAGTACGATCTGGGCACCTCGCTGGCCGAGAGCATGGATGAGCGCATTATGTTGCGGCATCACCGGTGTTTTTCCTGCTACCGGTTCGGGGCCAGTTGCTCCGCGCCCACCTGATAACAGTATGCAACTGAGCCGGGTGCGGGGGGGAGGAGATGACTTTCTGCCGGGAAAAGGTGTCTGAGCGAAGCGAGTTCTTTTCCCAAAGAAGGGCGTTTCGCCCCGCTGCCCCCGCACTATCGCGCAACCTGTTAAACCGTCGGGTGGCTGGTGAACCGGGCATTCATTTGAATTGAAAAAAGAACTCGCTGCGCTCCGACATTTTTCTCAATTCAAATAAACACCCGCTCCACCGACCAAACGGCGTTGTTTGGATCGAATACTAAAAAACGTGGATGTGAATAATGACGACATTTGAAGGCGCCCTGTTCTGGGGCTTTTTGCTGGTCTACGGCGTGGTGATGTACGTGCTGTCGCCCAAGAGCAAGACCGCCAATTCGTTCTACAAGGGCGCGGATGATCAGGGTAACCCGGTGGGTCAGTGGTCACTGACCGCCAGTATCTTTATCAGCTGGATCTTTGCCAAATCCGTCACCAACGCCGCCAACCTCGGCGCGGCCTACGGTGTCACCGGTGGCCTGGCCTACGCCAGCTACTGGCTGTCGATTCCGGTGGCCGGCTACATCATCTACCTGATCCGTACCCAGACCGGTGCCCGCAGCCTGCAGGATTTCCTCACTTCCCGCTTTGGCCGTCTGGCCGCGCTGGCCTTTGCGGCGGCCATCCTGATTCGGCTGTACAACGAGGTGTGGAGCAACACCGCGGTAGTGGGTGGTTACTTCGGCCTGCCGGGCGAGTGGGAATACTACGTGGCAGCCATGTTGTTTACCGCCTTCACCCTGGCCTATAGCCTCAAGGGCGGGCTGCGGTCGTCAATCTTTACCGATGTCATTCAGGCGGTGGTGTTCGTGTTCTTCGTGGGTGCGGTGCTGTTTCTGATTATTCCGGCCAACGACACCAGTTCCCTGCTGAGTAATGGCGAGTTCCGGTTGGATGCCGGCTTTGACCTGTTGCTGGTGGCCCTGCTGCAGATGTTCAGTTACCCGTTCCACGATCCGGTGCTGACCGACCGGGGCTTTGTGAACAGGGAAAAGACCATGCTCAAGAGCTTCGTGGTGGCTGGTCTGCTGGGCTTCGTCGCGGTATTCATCTTCAGCCTGGTGGGGGTCCATGCCCGCATCAACGGCATCGAGGCCATGGGCAATGCGCCCGCAGCCGTGGGGCAGTCCCTCGGCCTGGCAGCACTGTTCTTTATGAGCGTGGTGATGATGACCTCGGCCGGCTCGACACTGGACTCCACCTTCACCTCGCTGGCCAAGTCGCTGGCGGTGGACCTGCCACGGCTGGCGCGTCGGGCCAGTGAGCGGTTGCCGAGCATTCGCGTGGGTGCGGTGGTGATGGTGATCTTTGCCGTTGCCGGTAACCTGCCCATGTTCGCCGGCACCGATATCCTCAAGGCCACCACCATCTCGGGCACCATGGTCATGGGGCTGGCGCCGGTGTTCCTGTTTTACGGCTTCACCCAATGGTCGCCGTGGAGTTTCCACCTGAGTTTCTGGACCGGGCTGGGCCTTGGTGTGTTGCTGGCGGCGGGCCTGATTCCGGCCAGTTGGGCCATTGGTGAGGGCAAGTATGCCATGCTGCTGGGCGTGAACGCCTACGGCTTCCTGTTGTGTTCGGCCGGATTTTTCCTGCCGCTGGTGGTGCGTCGGTTGGCGGGGCGTTCACTGGCGGCCGGTGAGGCATAGACGTCCATCAAGGAGGAATCATGACGGAAGGACGAAGTTGCCCACTGGCTTATCGATACCGCCCGGAGGATCTGTGCAAGGAGCCTGAACCGGCAGAGGCCGATGTGCTCTATATCGTCGGTGGCCTGTATGGAAACCCTCTGGCTCTTGATGAAATCGAACGGATGGCCCGATTTGAGAAACAGCAGGGGCGGCGTGTCCGGCTGGTGTTCAATGGCGATTTCAACTGGTTCAACGCGGAGGATGCGCTGTTCCGGGATATTAACACCCGGGTTCTGCAGCATACGGTGAGCCTGGGCAACGTCGAGTACGAGCTGGCCAATCCCAGTGACGGTGCCGGCTGTGGTTGTGCCTACCCGGACTTTGTTGATCAGGGTGTGGTCAATCGCTCCAATCGCATTATGGATCGGTTACAAGCGGTTGCGAGCCGACATTCTGACCTCCAAGAAAAACTATCTGATCTCCCCCGGTATCGCTGTCTGTTCTTTGGAGGCCTAAAGGTTCTGGTGTTGCATGGAGACCCGGAGTCCCTGGCGGGCTGGGGATTGGCTCATGAGTCGTTTAGTGGTGCAAACACTGCGTCGGATTCTGGAGTGGTGGAACAATGGCTTGCGACCACCGGTGCCGATGTTATCGCCTGTACTCATACCTGCCTGCCGGTGCTATGGGGCGGGCAGGTTGATGGGCGGGACCGGGTGGTGGTCAACAACGGCTCGGCCGGGATGGGAAATCTCAAAGCAGACGCCCGTGGCCTGGTCACTCGCATAGCCCTTGCTGGCCCCGAGTACCCTGGAACGCCTGACGATACGCTGATCGAGGCTTCTTTGGGCGCGGTGTCTGTATCTCTCCAGCCGGTGGCGTTCGAGTCTGATGCCTGGCTTCAGCAGTTCGACCGTATCTGGCCTGACGGCTCGGATGCGGCCGTGTCTTACCGGCAACGCCTGGTCCAGGGAACCGCTCTGGAGCTCGGGCGGGTCTCTTTTGTTTCAATTTCGTAACGGATTCGTCACTGGCGTTAAACAAAAGCCGGGCTACGCTTGATAGGCGCGTGCTGGCCGGGCGGTTTCGCTTCAGGAAGGCCCGACTTGATAAATATTTCGTGGTCTATATAATTCATCACTAACTTTTTGAGACGAACTAAATCACGTTATGACATCTGAAGGTTCGAATACCACCGCCATCACCCTCCGCGTACCGACGAAGGATGATGGCTACCGACTCCACCAGCTGGTTGACGAGTGTCCGCCACTGGATCCGAATTCGATTTACTGCAACCTGTTGCAGTGCAGCCACTTTGCCGACACCGGCGTGGCGGCGGAGAAAGATGGCGATCTGGTCGGCTTTATCTCCGGTTATATCCTCCCCCAGCAGCCCGAGACCTTGTTCGTCTGGCAGGTAGCGGTCCACGAGAAAGGTCGTGGCGCCGGTCTGGCCAAGCGGATGTTGAAGGAAATCGTTGGCCGGGATGTGTGCAAGAACGTCACACACCTGGAGACCACGATCACTCCGGATAACGAGGCATCCTGGGCGCTGTTCCGCTCATTCGCTCGTGATATGGGCGCTGAGCTGACCCATCACGAGCACTTCGAGAAAGACGCCCACTTCGGTGGCGTGCACGATTCCGAGCATCTGCTGCGGATCGGTCCTTTCACGAAGTCGCCCTGATCGCACTGCTCCTGACATAGAGCAATCCGACTGCGAACAATCGTGAGCTTTGAATTGGCGAGCCGGCAGGCCACTGAGGTAGGCCTGCCATAGGGCTTCAATCAACGCACGGCAGTTTGTCGCGACCGACTATGCAATAACCGGCAAACTCCCGCGCATCTACCTCGAACCTGACATGCTAAGAGGCAAGACAATGGAACTTTTCAAGACGACTGAATCCGAAGTACGTGTATACAGCCGTGCCTTCCCGGTGATTTTTAACCGTGCCAAGAACGCGCACATTTACGCCGAAGATGGTACTGAATACCTCGACTTCTTGGCTGGCGCTGGTTCCCTGAACTACGGCCACAACAACGACATCCTGAAGAAAGCCCTGATCGAGTACATCGAGTCTGACGGTGTTTCCCAGGGCCTGGATATGTTTACCACGGCCAAGCACGACTTCATCGAGTCTTACAAGAAGCACATCCTTGAGCCCCGCGGCCTGAACTACAAAATGCAGTTCACTGGCCCGACCGGTACCAACTGTGTAGAAGCGGCCATGAAGCTGGCCCGTAAGGTGAAAGGCCGTAACGGCATTATCTCCTTCACCAACGGTTTCCACGGTGTGACCATGGGCGCGGTTGCTGCGACCGGTAACAAGCACCACCGTGGCGGCGTTGGCACCCCTCTGGGTAACGTCGACTTCATGTTCTACGACGGCTACCTGGGCGAAGACGTAGACAGCCTGGCCATCATGGACAAGCTGCTGAGCGACAGTTCTTCCGGTATTGAACTGCCAGCGGCGGTCATTGTTGAGGCCGTACAGGGTGAAGGTGGCTTAAATGCCTGTCGCGCCGAGTGGCTGAAGGGACTGTCCGAGCTGTGTAAGAAGCACGACATCCTGCTGATTCTTGACGATATCCAGGCGGGTAATGGCCGTACCGGTGAGTTCTTCAGCTTCGAATTTGCCGGCATCAAGCCGGACATCGTCACAGTCTCCAAGTCTCTGAGCGGCTATGGCCTGCCAATGGCACTGGTCCTGTTCAAGCCGGAACTGGACGTATGGGGCCCGGGTGAGCACAACGGTACCTTCCGTGGTAACAACATGGCGTTCATCACCGCCCGTACCGCTGTCGAGACTTACTGGAAAGATGACGCTTTCGCCAACGAAGTGAAAGCCAAGACCAAGGTACTGGGCGATGCCCTGCAGGCTATCTGCGACAAGTACCAGGGTGAGTTCAAGATGAAGGGCCGCGGCCTGATGCGTGGTATCGAGGCCAAAAACGCCGATATCACCGGCGCGATCACCAAGCGTGCCTTCGAGAAAGGCCTGATCATCGAGACCAGTGGTCCGAACGATGAGGTGATCAAGTGCCTCATGCCGCTAACCACCAGCGAGGACGACCTGAAGAAAGGTGCTGCTATTCTTGCAGAAAGCGTGGATGAAATTATGCAGGAAGGGGTTAAAAAGGCGTCGTAAGGCGCCTTCTCATCCACTCCACACATTCTGCAGTTAACGAAGGCACAGGTATGGCTTCACAACAACATACCGTCGAGAAAATCGGCGGTACCTCGATGAGTAATTACGAGGCCGTCCGCGATAACATCATTATTGGTAATCGCAGCAAGGACGACCTCTATCAACGGATTTTCGTGGTGTCTGCCTACGGTGGCGTCACCAACGAACTTCTGGAACACAAGAAAACCGGTGAGCCGGGCGTTTACGCCCTGTTTGCCGACGCAGAATCCGATTGGGCCTGGGGCGACGATCTCACCAAGCTGGTGAAATTCCTCACCGACATCAACGGTGAGCTGTTTGAAGACCCGATGCTCAAGCAGCAGGCGGACCAGTTCATCACCGACCGTATCGAAGGTGTTCGTGGCTGTCTGATCGATCTCCAGCGTCTGTGCTCCTATGGCCAGTTCCAGCTGGAAGAGCATCTGCTGACCGTGCGGGAAATGCTCGCTGGTATCGGTGAGGCGCATAGTGCGTTCAATACCGCCCTGAAGCTCCAGCAGGAAGGCATCAATGCTCGCTTTGTCGATCTGACCGGCTGGCGTGATGCGGAACTTCTGCCACTGGACCAGAAACTGAAGCAGGCGTTTGATGCGGTGGATCTGAGCCGCGAACTGCCGATCGTGACCGGCTACACCCAGTGTAAAGAAGGCCTGATGCGTACCTTTGACCGGGGGTACAGCGAAATGACCTTCAGCCGGGTGGCGGTGATCACCGATGCTCGCGAAGCGATCATCCACAAGGAATACCACCTGAGCTCCGCCGATCCGAAGATCGTGGGCGAAGAGAAAGTGGTTCCCCTTGGCCGCACCAACTACGACGTGGCCGACCAACTGGCGAACCTGGGTATGGAAGCGATCCATCCCCGTGCCGGTAAAGGTCTGCGCCAGAACGAGATTCCCCTGCGGGTGATGAACACTTTCGAGCCGGAGCACACCGGTACGCTGATCACCGGCGACTACGTCAGTGAAACACCGCAGGTGGAAATCATCGCCGGCACCAAGGGTGTGTTTGCGGTTGAGGTGTTCGATCAGGATATGCAGGGCGAGCCGGGTTCGGACCGTCGGATCCTGGACGTGCTGAGCCGCTTCAAGGTTCGGTTCATGTCCAAGGACACCAATGCCAACACGATTACCCACTACGTGGATGGCACCCTGAAGAACGTCAAGCGGGTGGTCAAGGCGCTGAAGGAAGAATTCCCGAACGCTGAGATCAACACGCGCAAGGTGGCCCTGGTGTCTGCCATCGGCAGTGATATGAAGGCAACGGATATTCTGGGCCGTTCGGTGAATGCCCTGATGGACGCGGATATCAGCGTACTGGCCCTGCACCACAGTATGCGCCAGGTGGATCTCCAGTTCGTGGTGGATGAAGACCACTACGACAAGGCCATCGCGGCCCTGCACGCGGCTTTGATTGAGCCGCACAACCACGAATACGCGATCGTCGCTGCATCGACCGTCGGGTAACGGGTTATCGTCAGGCGGAACCGGTCGCTCCGCCTGACGATAATGGAGGACGTCTTGCCTCCAGATCGGGGCGCCCGGTTGGCCGGCCTGCTTACGCGGGTTTTTCATGCCGGGCGCTGACCGATCACCTTCCCCCCGCTTTCTCCTGCGATCGCCTCCCTCATACTCCGTATTGCCACGATCCTCCCGTTGGTTTCTCCGGGAATCCACCCCCTACCCGATTACGTATCCTCTTTAAATTCCACACCGGACCCTTTGCCATGCTTGAATCCAAAAGGCTGGGACCGACTCCGACCTCGCCGCAGGACGGCGACAGGGAAACCTTGGTTGGGCTGTATTTCAGGGATGCGTCCCGGTATGAATTGCTGACTGATGAGGCGGAACGGCGTCTGTCACGCAAGCTGAATACCTGTTACCGGGTAATCAGCGCTGCGCTGGACCTGCCGGAGGAGACGCCACGAACCTACCGGACGTCGATTGGCGCGCTCGACAGCTCTGTCTGCCAACTCCCTGTCCGCCCCCGCCGCGCCCTTCGTCTGGCCACTGCCTGCCGCCGTAAGCTGATTCAGAGCAATCTGCGACTGGCGGTACACATCGCTCGTCGATACAGCCAGCATGGTATTCCCATGTCTGACCTGATTCAGGACGCCAACGTGGGTCTGATCAAGGCCGCCGAGCGATTTGATCCGAGCCGGGGTTTCAAGTTTTCCACTTACGCCTACTGGTGGATCAGCGAAGAGGTAAAGCGTTGTCTGCAGCGCGGTAACCGGGTGGTTCATACCCCGGAAAACGTGGTGGATGAGATCCGGCAGTTACAGAAGGCGTCCCTGAGGATGCACCAGAGCCTGGGCCGGACGCCGTCCCAGGCTGAACTGGCCCGGGAGATGGAGGCGTCGCCCTCACGCATCAGTGAGCTTCGGGCGCTGGCATTGCGGGAGGTGTCCACCGAACTGCCGCTGGTGCAGGATGGCTCCGTTACCCTCGGCGACAGCCTGGCCGGTGAGGAACAGGCTGTGCCCGAGCATTCGATGGCGCAACGGGATAACCGGCGAGCCCTGCAATCCATGTTCGACAAACTGACGGACCGCGAACAGGCGATCTTGTCCCGTCGGTACGGGCTGGGTTTGCCAGCGCCGGAAACCTTGCAGGTGATTTCCGATGACATGGGTATCAGTCGGGAGCGGGTGCGTCAGATTGAGAAACTGGCCCTGAAGAAGCTGCAAACCCTGTTTGACGATCCGGACGAGGTATTCGGGGCCTGAACTCTCAGGCCCCGGATGTGACGGCAAAATACCAGGCAGCGACCAGTATCTGGCACACCACCACAACCGACGTGAGCAGTAACCGCAGGCGCAGGTACCACGACGGCCAGAAACTCTTCATCCACTTCACATCGACCAGGCAAAGCCCGACGAAGGCCGCGGTATAAATGAACACCTGGGCGCCGACGGGAGGAATGAGGCCCAGGCCGGCGGTGAGGAAAAAGACCTGGCTCAGCACAATGGTCACGACCGGGGATTGCGGATAGGTCCGGTCACCCAATTGCATGGCAATGGGCCAGTAGACACCAGCCATGAATGCAAGAATGCCCGCACTGTACAGGTAGAACCAGTAGAGTATGGAGCCGTGATACTGCGGCAGCAGATAGAGCGAGAGGACGCCCGCCAGAAAGGGAACCAGCCCCGCCAGACCCACCAGCACGGCAATACGGGATACCGAAATCATGACCGATCCTTGTGAATGCGGATACGAAGCGGTTCGATATCATCCGCGGGCATGCCCACCATTTCATGGTAGGCCGAAGGATGAACGATCTCGGTTTCCCTGACGTCAAGACTCCCGAGGGTGTCCTGAACTTCCCATGAGCTGCGGAACAGACGGGTATGCCCGGCTTTGTCAGACAGCAGGAATGTTCCGCCATTCAGGGTAAGTCGGGCCATGTAGTGCTGGCCCTCAAGGGAAAGGATCTCCAGCAGCTCGATCTCAGGCCTGGCCTGCTCTCTCAATTCTTCGAGGGTAATTCTCACCGTGTTGCTCCCCGGCTGCGGGTGTGAGGTACTTACGACCCGGTGCGGGGTTGAGATCAGTTACCCAGGGCCCGGCACTCCCGGTGCTGGGGAC
Organism: Marinobacter suaedae; assembly: GCF_030519635.1. NCBI lineage: Bacteria > Pseudomonadati > Pseudomonadota > Gammaproteobacteria > Pseudomonadales > Marinobacteraceae > Marinobacter > Marinobacter suaedae. The sequence goes on from NZ_JAUMIS010000001.1 coordinate 1,586,976, forward strand.
ACGCGACCAGATGGTCGTTCACCATGCCCACCGCCTGCATGAAGGCGTACACGATGGTGGGGCCGACAAACGTGAAGCCGGCTTTCTTCAGCGCCTTGGACATGGCTTCGGCTTCCGGGGTAGTGACGGGCACTTCCCCGAAGGTTTGCCAATGATTCTGGATTGGTGCGCCGTCGACGAACTTCCATAGAAAATCGGCGAAGTTGTCGCCTTTTTCCTTGAGATCCAGGAATCCTCGGGCGTTTTTGATGATCGACTGCACTTTCAAGCGGTTCCTGATCACGCCCGGGTTGGCCAGCAGCTCGGCCACTTTCTGGTCGTCGTAACGGACGATCTTTTCCGGATCGAAGCCGTCGTAGGCTTTGCGGTAGGTCTCCTGTTTACGCAGGATGGTAATCCAGCTCAGGCCGGCCTGCTGGCCATCCAGGCAGAGCTTTTCAAACAGGGCCTGCGGGTTCCATTCCGGCCGCCCCCAGACGGTATCGTGGTAGTGAACGTAGAGTGGATCGGTGCCGCACCAGGGGCAGCGCTGGGTTTCGGACATGAGACCGTCTTACTCCTGTTCAACGTGCATTGATTGTATGGTTTGCCTGAGCGCGACCGATGCATCCAGTTGCCGGTGCTCAGACCCCGAGAGGGTTTGTATCGTTTGCGGCGCGCTGACCTGATGAACGGCTGGGAGACCATTTGTGGTGCCTTTCCACACCAGGGTAACCAGGCAATGGGGTAACCGGAAACAGCAGGCCTGCCAGTCCGGTTCGGGCCGGTCACCGATGAGCTCGAATCCGGGCAGGACCTCAAGGGTTTGGAGGTTGCCGGCGATGCCGCGTCCCGTGGCCTTGAGCCACGCTTCCTTCAGGGTCCAAACCGTCAGAAAGGCCATTGGATCGTCTGCCTCGAGCAGCCAGGCTTGCTCCCTCAGGCTGAACCAGCGGCGCACGATGGATTGCCAGCGCGGCTTTCGCTGGATCGGTTCCAGGTCGATGCCTACCGGCACACCGTGACTTGTGGCACAGGCGACCAGGCCCTGGCTGTGGCTGAGTGACAAACGCCAGCCCTCTGGTGCCTCTGACCGGACCAGCCGACCGGACACCGGTCTGCAGGCGTCCGCCGGTTGGTTACTGGCGCCGGCCAGTGCCTGACGGATCAGCCAGCGGCTGAGCAGGTATTCGCTCCTGCGCAGCCCAGTCAGTGAGCGGAGGGTTTCCCGCTCGTGACGGATCAGCCAGGGTGGTTCCCCGGCCAGGCCGGTGCTGCCTTCCTGACATAGCCAGATGGAAGGGAGCTGGTCAGGGCTGGAGTCGCTGAATGGTCCAGCCATCGCCATCCCTTACGTATTCGAACCGATCGTGCAGGCGACTCGGGCGACCCTGCCAGAACTCGACTCGCTCCGGTCGTACCCGATAGCCGCCCCAGAAGCTGGGCAGCGGCACATCCCCGGCGCTGAACTTGCGCTTCATTTCCGCCACTTTTTGCTCCAGCAGGCCCCGGGAGGTAATGGCCTTGCTCTGCTCCGACACCCAGGCGCCAATCTGGCTGCCCCGGGGCCGGGAGGCGAAATAGCGCAGGGATTCGGCCTTGCTGACCTTTTCCACCCTGCCCTGAATGCGCACCTGCCGGTTCAGGCCAATCCAGGGGAACAGCAGTGCCGCCTGAGGGTTTTCCTCCAGTTCATGGGCCTTGCGGCTGCTGTAGTTGGTGTAGAACACAAAGCCGTTCGGGTCGAAATACTTGAGCAATACGGTGCGAAGGTTCGGCATACCGTCCCGACCGGTGGTGGCCAGGGACATGGCATTGGGTTCCAGCAGTTCCGCTCTGCGGGCATCCTCGAACCAGTGCTGGAACTGGCGGACCGGATCGTCTTCCAGACCCTCACGGTCGAGGCCTTCGCTTTCAAAGTCCCGACGCATATCGCCGATGTCCATAACCTCTTCCCCCTGATCAGAAACTGTCATCGGTACGAGCGCAGAGCATATCGGGTTCCGCAGGCCCTGTCAGGGCCGGTATTAAGTCACACGGTTACAGAATAACAACAAAGCCGGGAAGGCCGGAGTCAGTCTGTTCCGTAAATCCCGGCAGTTAAGTGTTCGCCCGGTAGGGGAAACGCCCACACAAATCCCGCAAGTCGAATTAGCAGAGAGGTCAATACGATGTTGGCGGATTACGATTCATCGCTGGTAACAGCGTCTTATGTGGTGGCCGTGCTGGCGGCCTACACCGCCCTGTATTTTGGTACCCGCCTGAATACCGCGCGGGGAGAGGAACGGCGTCGCTGGTTGATTGGTGGCTCACTGGTGATGGGATCCGGTGTCTGGACCATGCACTTCGTCGGCATGCGCGCCATGCCCATGGATGTGCCCATGTCCTTCGATATCCTGATGACCGGGCTGTCCTGGGTGGCTGCGGTGCTCGCCTCGGGTCTGGCGCTCAACATCATCAGTCGCGACCGGGTGGGCGTGGTGCCGTTTTCCACGGCGGCCTTGGCCATGGCCAGCGGCATTGTGGTGATGCATTACCTCGGCATGTATGCCATGCGCATGTCCCAGGCGCCGATAATCCATTCAGGCTTCCTGCTGCTGTCGGTGGTGATTGCGGTGCTGGCCTCCGGCGCAGCGCTGGCAATTTGCCGGTACCTGCGGAGCGTGGAAGGCGGTCGGGTCGTGCTGTTCCAGTTTGTCGCCGCCCTAGTTATGGCGGCGGCCATTTGCGGCATGCACTACACCGGCATGCTGGCGTTCATGTATCCGGAAGGCGCGGTGCCTGCCGCAGATAACGGTTTGTCGGGCCAATGGATGGGCATTCCCCTGGCCGTGGCCAGCGTCGCGTTGCTGGCGGTGGCCCTGGTGATAACCGTGGTGGATGTGCGCGATCGCCGCGCCCTGGACCGCCGCAAGGCCGAGGAAAACCGCCGGGTCAGACAGATGGCCTTTGTCGACCGGCTCACTGGTCTGCCCAATCGGGCGGGGCTGGAGCAAACCCTGCTGGATAGTCTGGCCCGGGATCCGGACCGGGAAGATCAGTTCGCGCTGATCTATCTGGATATGGCGAACTTCCGCGACCTGGCCAGCTGGCTGGAACCCGATGTGCTGGACCAGCTTGCCATGGATGTCTGCAATACCCTGAAAGAGTATTTGCCCGGGTCCGCGTACCTGGCCCGATACTCCTCCAGCGCCTTTGTGATTGTCTTGAAGGACTACCAGCGGTCAGATTACGGATTCCTGTATCGCCGTCTGCGCCAGATCGATGAAACCATCTCGGTGGCGGGCCGACCGATTACCTGGCGGGCCGGACAGTCGGTATACCCGCTCACCGGCGCCTCCAGCCGGAAACTGATTCGTGCTGCCATGGTGCCACGTCCGCTGGATCAGATTGGTCACTTTGACAAGGTGACAGCGGATGCCGAGTTGACCTTGCCGGGGCATCTGGGACATAGCTGACAAAACAGTGCCTTGGCGGCTATTCTAGTCACAAGGCACAAGCCATGAAGGCCTTGGGCTAAGTGCTTAAAAGGAGAGAACGCTGTGGCCGAAAGCCGAAAACATACCCCTCTGGCACGCACACTGCTCATCGTACTGGCTGTTCTGGTGCTGCTCTACGCCATCGTCGGCTTTCTCATTCTGCCATGGTGGCTCGAGAAGAATCTGCCAGAGCAGCTCAGCGAGCGCATGGGTTGGCAGGGGGAGATTTCCCAGGTTTCCATCAATCCCTTCGCGCTCAGTGTAGAAGCGCTGGGACTATCCGCAGAGGACGACAGTGGCGAACCGGTGCTCGGTTTCGATCGCCTGTTTGTGAACCTGAACCTGTTCCAGCTGGTCCGGGGCATTGTTGGCTTTGAGGCCATTCAGCTCCAGGAACCGTTTATCCGTCTGGATTTGCTGGAAGACTATTCAGTCAATTTTGCCCGTGACTGGCAAACCCATAATCCCGTCGTCAGTGCGCCTGAGCAGGAAGCGACCGACGCCGATCAGGCAGCGCCACCGCGCCTGTATTTTGGTGAACTCGTGATCGACGGTGGCGAACTGCTGTTCCGGGACTTCAGCCGGGGTACGGCCCAGCCGGCAGAGTTCCGGATCACCCCTCTGGACCTGAATCTTCTGGATCTGGCCACCTGGCGCCGGGACGATTCCGGCAGCACCTACAATGTGCAGGCCGCCCTCGGGGACGACACCATCGAATGGCAGGGCGACCTGAGCGTGGTGCCGCTGGCATCGCAGGGCTCTATAAACGTCAGTGGCCTTGGCTACGATAACCTCAAGCACTTCCTCGCGCCCTTTCTGCCCTACGACTTGCGTGGCGGCGAGATCAGTCTGAGTGCCGATTACGATCTGGCCGGCGGCGAGGTATTCCAGTTAACCACCCGCAACGGTGAAGTATCCCTTCAGGGATTGGCACTGGCGTTGTCGCCGGATAGCGAGCTGGCCGCCCTGTCCACGGGGGCATTCACGGTCGACCGGATAACCTTTGATCTGGCTCGTCGGGAGGCCGCCATCGGCGAGGTGAGCATCACCGGACTGGACATGGCGTTGGCCCGTAATGAATCCGGGCAGATCGACTGGCTGGTGCCACTGTCTTCGGGGCAAGCGCCGAGTGAAACCTCCGGAGAACCGAATGCAGAAAGTCCCTCCGCCGAGCCGGTCGCCTCACCCTTCCGCTGGTCGGTGCAGGGGATTGCCCTGGCGGACAGTCGCATTGCCTGGCGCGATGCCATGCTGGACACACCGGCCGAACTGGCCCTGGAACAGCTGTCTCTTGAGGTGGGGAACGCCAGCCACCGGCTGGATGAGCCGATCGGTTACCAGTTGCGGGCCACCCTGGCCAGCGGCGGCCAGTTTTCCCTCGATGGCCAGGTCACACCGCAGCCGTTTACGTTCGAAGGTGCGGTGGCGGTCTCCGGGGTGGCGCTGGAAGCTGTCAGTCCCTATGTACAGCAAAATGCCAACCTGAGGGTGGTCAATGGCACGCTCGGCCTTGATGGAAACCTGGATCTGGATGGTCAGCAGGATCCACTCACGGGCACGTTCAGCGGCACGGCAGAGATTGCCGATCTGGCACTCCGCCTTCCCGAGCAGGAGGGCGAGTTGCTGACCTGGAAAGCCTTGAGGCTGGCACCCATTGAATACAACGTGAGCCCCGCACGCCTGGAAATCGGCACGGTCACACTCACCCAGCCGGCTGTCGGACTGATCCGGGGGGCGAATAATGCGCTCAACGTGGCTTCGATTGGGCCTCAGGGTGGCGCAAAAACGGGGGACTCCGGCGCACAGCCCTCGGCTGCCGGTGATACCCCCGGCTTCATTTTCCGAATCGGCCAGCTAATGCTGGAGGAGGGTTCGGTGGCGTACACCGACCGAAGTCTGAAACCGCCGGTCACCACCTCGTTAGACCGCTTCTCCGGTAGCGTTACCGGGCTGAGCAATATCAAGCCCCAGGAGGGTAAAGTCAGCCTGCGGGGTCGGATCGACAAGGTCGCTGATCTTGAGTTTGCCGGCACCATCGGAACCCTGGGTTCCGATGCCACTAACGATCTGCAGCTCACAGTGGATGGTCTTTCCCTGCCCCAGCTTTCACCCTATTTCAGTCGGAGGCTTGGTTATCACGTCGACAGTGGCAAGATGGATCTGAATCTTGACTACAAGATTGCCGGGACCCGCCTTGATGCCAACAATCACGTTGTGCTCGATAAGATCGAACTGGGTCAAGTGGTCGACAGCGATGAGGCGGTAGACGCACCGGTGGCCCTCGGGCTGGCGGTACTGAAGGACGGCGACGGGGTGATCGAACTGGACCTGCCGGTAAGTGGCGATCTGTCAGACCCGAGTTTCAGTGTCCGGGATGTGATCCGGAAAACCTTTGTGAATTTACTGGTCAAAGCGGCGGCAGCACCCTTCACTATTCTGGGTTCGATTGTCGATCTGGCTGGTTTCACCAGCGAAGAATTGGGCGTGGTCAACTTCGGGGCCGGCAGTGCCGAGTTGTCGAAGCCGGAACAGGAAAAACTGGCAGCTCTGGCAAAAGGCATGGCAGACCGGCCAGAGTTGATCCTGAATATTCGTGGCGCTGTGGCCCCGGATGTAGATGGCAGTGACCTGTCCCCGAACGCCTTGAGCAACCTGGCTTCTGAGCGGGCTCAGGTGGTTCGCAATTTCCTGGCAGAGAGTCAGGGCGTGTCCCCGGACCGACTCTACCTGCTAGACGCATCCAGTAATGCCACGGTGCCCGACGAAGGCCTTGTGAGCATCGACCTTACTCTGGATGCCCGTTAGCAGCGAGCTGGGCAGGCAGGTTATCCGGTAGTTGAAGGCCCCACTTGTGGACCAGTTCAGCATAGGAGCCGTTGGCGATCAGCGGGTGCAGTAGCCGCATCAGGTCGTCCGCGGTTACCCGGCCTTCCTTGCGGCCGATCACGCGCAACTGGTAACGCTGGTCTGGCTTGTCCGAAATAAGCAGCTGGGACCGGCAAACGTCGTTCTCTGCCAGGATGTCGCGTAAATAGGATCGGTTGATGATGGCAACTTCCGCCAGTGACGGTCGATCCGCTTTGATCAGCCGCAGGCTTCGATTGTGGTTGTCGGAGAACTCGATACGGAAGTTCTGCCGGAGCACGTCTGGATCGGTCTCACGGTCGGCAAAACCGTAATGGTAGCCGGACATGGCGACAATGCTGCGACTGGCAATGGCATCGAAAAACGACTGGTCCCGGTCGGGTTTGTTCAGTGCAACATACACTTCCTCTTCAACGAGGATGGGCTGGCTGATCAAGGCATCCCGGTCCGACCAGCCCCAGTCGGCGCTTTCAAAGAGGATGATGTCGTACCGTCCGGCTTCAAAATCGAGGTAGCGCCGTTTCGGCGAGGTGTGAAAAACTCGGATGTCCAGGTCGTCGTGGGCCGCTTCCAAAGCGGTGATCAGATCACCTAATAGCCCTTTGGGTTTCTGGTTGCTGCCCATATCCGCAATCGGCGGGAAATGATAGGCGCCGAGGGTGATGACGGTTTCCGACTGGGCAATGGGCAGCCAACCGGCCAGCAGGGCTGTGCTGGCAAGCTGCAAGAAGGTTCGTGAAAACCGACCAGTAACGGACATAGGGTGACTGCCTCTGGATCAGATGACTCAGTTGCAGCCTACCACCTGCAACACAGACCCTGAATGACAAGATTATAAAGTTCTGCAAAATGGGATTAAGAAACATGGGACACGTTGCCAGCCACTTCTTCGCCTACGTATCGCGCCTGCGGTGGATAAAGCGCTGGGGCCTGATGCGCAACGCCATTGAGGAGAATGTCGCGACCCACTCCTGGGAAGTGGCGACGTTAGCCCATGCCCTGGCGTTGATCCGCAACCGGCATTTTGGCGGCCAGGTGAACGCCGATCGCATCGCGGCGGCCGCCCTGTATCACGATGCCACCGAGGTCATCACCGGGGACATGCCCACGCCGGTCAAATATCACTCCAAAGTCATGCGAGAAGCCTTTGGCGATATCGAACACAAAGCGGAAGCGGAACTGCTGGCGTTGTTACCGGAGGATCTGCGGGACGATTTTTCGCCCTATGTGCGGGAATCGCGCTTGCCGGCGGAAGACAAGGAACTGATCAAGGCTGCCGATCGCCTGTCGGCATTGTTGAAGTGCGAGGCGGAGATCCGGGCTGGCAATTCAGAATTCGAGCCGGCGGCCCGGCAAATCCGGGCACGGCTCGTACAGGAGGGATTACGGGAAGTGGAGTATTTCCTGCAGGTGTTTGCGCCCAGCTACGACCGCCCGCTGGACAACCTGCTGGAGTAACCCCGCTTCCCGGATGGGTCAGGCGTCGGCGGCTGATCCGAGCACGCCGGCACGCAGGCCATCCCGTTGCAGGGACTGTCGAACCACGTCTTCCGGGCTGCCAGTCAGTTCGCGGAACATGCCCATGGAACCGAGCAGCGCAGAAGACTCGTAGGGCACGAAGATCCGCTCGCCGTCTTTGGCCATGTTGGGCAATACCTTGATGTAGCTTTGCCCCAGCAGGTAGCCAATAACGGTCTGCTTGTTCTGTTCCGTTTCGCCCATGGCACTGAGCACCAGGCGGATGGATTCCTGCTCACCCTGGGCCCGTAGGATGGCGGATTCCTTATCGCCCTGGGCATTGAGGATGGCGGACTCCCGCTGGCCCTGGGCCATGGCAATGGCTGCCGACTTCTCACCTTCGGCTTCGGTCACGGTCGCCCGGCGCTTACGCTCGGCTGCCATCTGCAGGCGCATGGCTTCTTCCACTTCTTCCGGCATGCTGATGTCCTGGACTTCCACCCGGGTCAGCTTGACCCCCCACTTGGAGGCTGGCTCCTCCATTTCAGCCTGAATGGCGTTGTTGACCTCGCTGCGGGACTCGAACAGTTTGTCCAGTTCCATCTTGCCCACCACCGAACGCAGGGTGGTCTTGGCAAGAACTTCAACGGCCTGGCTCATGTTGGCGACTTCGTACACGGCCCGGCGAGGATCGATGATCTGGTAGTAGAGCGCGCCGTTGATTTTGACCGTCACGTTATCGGTGGTCACCACCGGCTGGCCCGGAAAATCCATCACCGTCTCGCGGCGATCAATGCGGGTTTCGTCGCTGGTGACCGGATGGTAGTCCTCGCCCATGCGCACGTAGCGGATCATGGTGATCGGGCGTGGCCGCTCGATAAACGGGATGATGATGTTTACCCCGCTTTCCAGCACCCGGTTGAAGGAACCCAGGCGCTCGATGACCATGACCTCCGACTGGCGGACAATCACCAGCCCCTTGGCGATGATAAAAATGCCGATAACAACGAAAACCAGGCTGATCACCAGTCCCGGTGAGATGAATGCTTCCATGTTTACTGCTCCGTGTTGTGGGTCGTTTCGACAACGGCGGTGGTGCCGTCAAACTGCTGAAAGATGACTTCGGTGCTTTCGGGCAGGTCGGTCTGGCCCGTGCTCTTAACGCGCAGCCGGTAGAAATCCCCGTTCACCTTGATGCCGGTGGCACCGTCAAAATCCCGTTTCAGGGTGCGATAGCGCTGCTGGTGTTCTACGCCAGTGCCGGTCGTGCCATAGGCCACGCCCTTGGGCGAGAAGCGGGGACGTATCCAGCGGATTGCCACCGGTACCAGGATGCCGGAGAAAATGCCCATGGCGACCAGCTGACCTTCGAGCGGCGCGCCCAGAAACGCCACCAGGGCGGTCAGCGCAGCGGCAACGCCCAGTGCCAGCAGCACCAGAACGCCGGAGGTAAGTTCAGCAAGGCTCAGCACCAGGGCCAGGATCAGCCAGAAATGCGTGAGGCTCCATTCCATAGGTAACGTCCAGTAATTCAGAGAGTTGGGCCAAATCAGGAAGTTGGCCTCCGGGCCCTGATTGTATCCAAATCCGTGTGCCGAGTCTTCGGGTGACCGAAGTGCCTCTCAGTTCTGTGGGCGAAGTCATGTTCAGGGGGAGGCCAATTGATAAAGAATCTGCCTTACTAAAGAAGGGCGGCTTCCCGCGCGTGACAAACTAAACGGGGCGTTGCATTCAACTCAGTCAGCGAGGAGAACTGACACTTATGAAGGATCTGAACAACAAGGTGGCCGTGGTAACCGGTGCGGGTTCTGGAATTGGGCGGGCACTGGCCCAGGCGCTAGCTGCCAAGGGGTGCCGATTGGCGTTGTCCGATGTCAATGACACCGGGTTGGCGGAAACGGTGAAGTCGCTCGGTGAGGTTGAGGTCAAAAGCTACCACCTGGATGTGTCAGACCGGGATGCAATCTACGCCCATGCTGAACAGGTACGGAAGGATTTTGGTCAGGTCAACCTGGTGATCAACAATGCCGGTGTCGCTCTGTCGGCGTCGGTCCGGGAAATGACCGACGAAGACTTCAAGTGGGTGATGGACATCGACTTCTGGGGTGTTGCCCACGGCACACGTGCCTTCCTGCCGCACCTGATCGAATCCGGTGATGGCCATGTGGTCAACATTTCCAGTGTGTTTGGGCTGATTGGCGTGCCCAAGCAAAGCGCCTACAACTCAGCCAAGTTCGCCGTCCGTGGCTTTACCGAGGCGTTGCGGCAGGAAATGAAGTTGGAGGAACAGGCGGTGGAAGTGAGTTGCGTACACCCGGGGGGCATCCGGACGAACATCGCCAACGCCGCGCGCATGGGCAAATCGGAGAATGCCGCAGGACTCCGCAAGGGGTTTGACAAGCTGGCTCTCACGACCCCGGAAAAGGCTGCGAACACCATCGTCAAAGGTATCCTTCGCAATGAATCCCGCATCCTTGTCGGTCCCGACGCCTGGGGCATCGACGCCATCAACCGGCTTTTGGGCGCCGCCTACCAGCCTTTGGTGGAGCGTTTCTCGCGCAAGAACCTGTACGTGTAAGGGGCGGATGGCCGGAGTCATCCGGCCATCACACGGCAGCGCTTGTCCTGTTGTCAGACAGGAAAAACCACCTATACTTGCTGAGACGTCAGGGAAAGAAAACGATCAGCATGGATAAGCCAAACCAAATGGATTTGGGGGCAACACTGGAGCACAGCCGCTCCGGCCTCAGGGACAGTCATCGCCGTTCATTGACACGGCTCCTGTTTACCGTAACCGGCACGGCCCTTGTGCTGTTTGCGTACATGCAGTTTCTGGCGGGCGCGTTCTGGGTGGGTGGTGCAGAGCTATTGGCCAGTGTCGTGTTGTTTATCGGGTGCTGGCGGTTGAAAACCACACCACAGCTGCAGCAGTGGATCTATCTCTATCTGGCCTCCCTGTTCTCCTTCTTCCTGATCATCATGATCCTGCCCAATGCCTCGGTGACCGCATTCGTCTGGGTACTGATGATGCCAGTGCTGGCCTATTTGCTGCTGGGCAAGCATGAGGGATTGATCCTCAGTATGCCCTTCATGATGTTGGGCTGTTATTTCTACTACCGTTACCTCGGAAGCGTTGACAGCCCCCAGGTCGCCATCGATCTTCTGAACATGGTGTTATGCGCGGGCCTGATGCTGACCTTTGTTCACCTGTATGAAGTGCGACGGGAAGAGGCGGAGAGCCGGCTGGTGGAGGTGGCCCAGACCGACGGCCTTACCGGCCTGCCCAGCCGCAGCAGCTTCCAGGCAACGCTGGCCCGCACGTTGGCCGAAAGTGAACGCAGCGGCGCCGAATTTGCCCTGGTGATCATGGATATCGACCATTTCAAGCTGATTAACGACACCCTCGGTCATGTTGCCGGCGACAAGGTCCTGAAACACATCGCCAGCCGATTGCAGGAAAGACTGCGGGCCACGGACTTCGTCGGGCGCATTGGTGGCGAGGAGTTCGGTCTGATTCTGCGTAACGTCCGGCCCGACCATGCCTTTGAGCTGATGGATGAGCTCCGGCAGGTGGTTGCTGACAGGGACTTGCGGTACGGCGAAGACCGGATACGGGTGACCGCATCCTTTGGCATTGCCCACTGGCCCAGACACGGCCATACGGCGGAAACCCTGTTCTCCATGGCCGACCGGTCGCTATACAAGGGTAAGACGGCCGGGCGCAACTGCGTGGTGTCGGCAGAGGCCCCGGGTCTGCTCCGTTCACGGGATATATTGGCTGGCGGCGCCGCCTGAATCAGGTACCCTTGGAGCAGGTTCTGAGCTATCCCTGAACGAACGGACTGCCCTATGTGTGAATTGCTGGCCATGAGCGCCAATACCCCCACCGACCTGTGCTTCAGTTTCACCGGCTTGACCCGACGCGGCGGCGCAACCGGTCCGCACAAGGATGGCTGGGGAGTCGCGTTTTATGAAGGCAAGGGTGTGCGGGCGTTCCACGACGTGGACGCCAGCGCCAATTCCCGCATTGCCGAAATGGTTCAGACCCACCCGATCAAGAGTGAAGTGGCCATCTGCCATATTCGTCAGGCCAATGTGGGCAGTGTCTGCCTGGCCAATACCCATCCTTTTATCCGGGAGCTGTGGGGGCAGTACTGGGTGTTTGCCCACAACGGCCAGATTTCGGACGTCAAACCACAGCCTGGGTTTTACGAGCCGGTCGGCTCCACCGACAGCGAGGCCTTGTTCTGCCGGATGCTCAATCACCTGAGGGATCACTGCAACAGGGAAACGCCGGCCGAGGACCTGGTGCAGCATCTGGTCCAGCTGTCGGTCGAGTTTTCCCGGCTCGGGGTCTTCAACCTGTTGCTGAGTAACGGCGACTGGCTCTTTACCTATTGCAGCACCAAGATGGCTTGCATCACCCGCCGGGCACCGTTTGGGCCGGCACGACTCAGGGATGCCGATGTGATTGTCGATTTCGAGTCTGAAACCACGCCCGATGATGTGGTCAGTGTGATCGTGACTGAACCGCTCACCGCCGACGAAGTCTGGGATATCTACCAGCCCGGGGAGTGGCGGTTGTGGCGTCAGGGCGGTGTTGTCTTGCAGGGACACGCTGGCGAAGCATGATGCTGCCGGCCTGCTTGCCAGTCGGCTACGACAGGCCAGCCATGCTCGAATTACTGCAATGTTCGCCGGTTGGTTGCCTGGTACTCCGGCGCGATGTGCTGCTCGATCTGTTTCTTGAACTCAGCGACCAGTTCGCTGTTGTCCTTGTCCCAGGGGTGGAAGTCCGGGCGGAAGTAATCCAGCCACGAGGGAATCAGGCTCGAAAACGCGCCCTTCCTGCCCCATAGCTGCCAGAGGCCCCGGGCCGAGTCTGTCAGCGAGAAGCGCTTGCGATCCCTGAGCATCATGCGAGCGGTGAACCAACTTGCCACCACTCCCAGAACGGCAGTGCTGAGTAACAGGTAAAACGCACGTTCGGCATAGGTACCGCCGGCCTGTTTGAAGACATCGTAGGCCACCGCCTTGTGTTCGGTTTCCTCGATGGCGTGCCAGACCCACAATGGCTGCATGCTCTCGTGCAGGTCTGCGCGGACATCGTCACGCTCCAGCAGCAAGTCCGCCATCATGGCAGTGATGTGTTCCAGGGCGCAGGTGATGGCCAGCTGGTGGCGCTCCGGCAGCAACCTCACCACATCCAGCAGTTGTTTCAGGTCCTGTTCCATGGCTTCCACGGGCATGCCCTGTTCGGCAACGTGTTGATTCATATCGTCGTGTTCCAGGGAATGCATGGCTTCCTGACCGATAAAGCCTCGCACCTCGCGCTTCAGTTTTTCGTCCTGAATGTCCTTGCGGAAGGCGCGCACAGAGTCAACAAAGAACTGTTCACCCTCGGGGAATAGAACGGACAGGGCATTCATGGTGTGGCTGACCAGGTAATTGTTGTTGACCCAGTACCGGGGCACCCTGGCATCAAAGGTAAAGCCCATACGCTGTGGCTTGATGGTCACGGTCTCTGGCGTGTGTGAGGCATTCCGAGGAATCGTCCCCGATTTGGCTGAAGCATCTGACGTCTGCATGTCTGTACTCCCTTGTGGGCGGATGTCATGGCCCCAGTTTGTGGAAATCCAGAGAGTGTCGGAATGCGATTAGGGGACGGTCTCCGTTCAGGTTGGGACACGGGGCCTGTCGATTGGCCGGATTGACGGAGTGGACCCAGGGCCGGCCCCACTGTCGGCCATGAGGGCTTTTGATAGAGTCGGTGACATTGCTTTGTACTCTTAATCGGGAAGGAACCACCATGACCAGAACCGGACCGGGTCAGGAACGACGGACAGCGGGGTTGTCGCTGGTTCCAGGCGTTTACATGAAGGTACTGGCCGAGACGGTCCGCCGGCTTGGGCACAATGACCGGCTGATGTTCCAGGGCCTGAATGTTACTCCCGATGACCTGAAATCCAGCGACAGCCGCGTCTTCGCGACCGATGCGATTGTGCTGGCCCAGCGTGCCCTCCATCTGGCGGGACCGGATGGCCTGAGCTTTGCGCTGGCACGACAGCTGCGCCTGACCATTCATGGCACGCTGGGCTTCGCGGCCCTCACCAGTCCGACCTTCTCGGCTGCGGTCGCCTCGGTGCAGCGTTATCTGCAGTTGCGGGCCCCTTTTCTGAGCATGGATTATTCCATCACCGGTAATCAGGTGCGGATGTATCTGCACGCAGAGCCCGGACTGCCGGAGTTGTATGACTTTCTGTTGGAGACCGTCAGCGCGACCCTGATTTACCTGACCGAACAGCTACTGGACCGTGGCATCGCGGGGCAGCGGGGGCTGATCATGGAACAGGGCAAGCTGCCAGGTGTGATTGTCCGTCTGAGGGCGCCTGAGCCACCTTACTACCCGCGTTTTGAGTGCCAGTTGCCCGTGCGCTTCGAGTACGGGCAGCCTGAAGACACGCTGGTGTTTCCCCTCGAACTGATGACTGTGCCCATGCGGCTGGCCGATGCGGATGCGTCCCGCATGGCCCGGGAGCAGTGCGAGCTGGAACTGCAAAAGGCGTTGAAGGAGCAAGGGGACATCAGTCTGGCCATCCGAAACATGTTGCGGATGATGCCGGGGCCTTTGCCCTCGCTGGAGGCCACCGCCGAGCGCTTTTTCGTATCCTCGAGAACCCTGAAACGACGGCTGGCAGAGCGCGATACCAGTTATCGGGAAATCGTTGAGGCGGTACTGAAAGACCGGGCCATTCAGTTGCTGCGCTATACCAACAAGTCAGCAACCGAAATTGCCTATGAACTGGGGTATGCGGATCTGTCCAATTTCAGCCGTGCGTTTCGGAAGTGGACCGGCAAGTCGGCTGGCGAATTCCGGGAAACCGATCCCGCGCCCGACGTTGGTCCCTGACCGGCGCTGGCAAAAACCGTCTCATCAGCCCTTGTGTATTTTCGTCCGGGCACCCATATAACTGTTTGAAACCAATCATTATCGGGACGTTTTATGACCACTGACTTGGACGTGAAGGATACGCACAGCAAGCTGTTCGGGTACCTGCTCTGGATCTTCGGGTTCCTGGGTTCCCACCGGTTTTACTATGGAAAGCCAGTGACCGGCACCATCTGGTTCTTCACCCTGGGCCTATTGTTTGTCGGCTGGATCATCGATCTGTTCCTGATCCCGGCCATGGACCGGGAGGCGGACATCCGGTTCCGAAGCGGGGAAGTCAACTACAACATTGGCTGGTTACTGCTCACGTTCACCGGTGTCTTCGGCTTGCACCGGATGTACATGGGCAAGTGGATCAGCGGCATCATCTACCTGCTCACCGGCGGTCTGTTCCTGCTTGGTGTGCTCTATGATTTCTGGACCCTGAACGACCAGATTTCCATCCGCAACCGGGAACGGCGGTTCGACTGATTACAGCCCCGCCGCCTGTTCCAGCTCTTCCAGCCCCTGCTCCAGCCCATCCAGCATCCGCTGGAGGCTGGGCAGGGTGCGCCGGCAACCGATGAGGCCAAATTCGACCTGATCGTTATAGCTGGTCAGCGTCATGTTCAGGGCCAGACGGTCCATCGCAATGGACACCGGGTACATGCCTTCCAGTCTCGCGCCGTTCCAGTACTGTGTCTCTTTCGGACCGGGCACGTTGGATATCACCACGTTGAAGGTCTGCCAGTCCGGCGCCATGCCGGTGAGCAGGTGGAAGGCGGCAGGTGCCATCATCAGTGCGGTATAGTTGATGATTTCCTCGGACGACATCTGGGCGTAGCGATCCTTGGCCTCCCGGACCTCCCTGTGAATGTGCATCAGCCGTTCTGCCGGCTCGCTCAGGTCGGTCGCCAGCGAAGCCAGGATAATGCCCACCTGATTACCTTCGGCACTGCTGTCGTCGTGCCGCAGGGACACTGGCACCATGGCCACCAGTGGCTTTTTCGGCAGAGCGTCCCGGTTCATCAGGTACACCCGCAACGCCGTGGCGCACATGGCCATCACCACATCGTTTACGGTAGTGCCATAGGCATGGCATACCCGACGGATTCTCTCCATGCCGAACGACTGGGCGGCGAAACGGCGTGACCCGGTGATTTTCTGGTTCAGGACGCTGCGCGGCGCGTGGAAGATGGAATCGTACACGGGGTTTTTGCGGGCCTCGTTGACCGTGCGAAGAATCTCCCGGGCAACGGTGGGCACCGTGCCCAGCTGCTTGCCCGATTCGCCCAGCCAGTGTCGGAGCGTACGCCACAGACTTGGCTCCGGGCCATCGTCCCGCCCGGAGCGAGCCGGCAGGTCCCAGATGGGTGGCATATTCCGCCGGGACGGATCGGACGACAACATGCGCCGAATCAGGCGCATGGCCGACATACCATCGACCAGCGAATGATGCACCTTGATGTACAGGGCAAACTGCCGGTCCTGCAGGCCCTCGATCAGATGCAATTCCCACAGGGGCCGTTCCCGATCCATCAGGTGTGAATGCTCGGCCGAAATGAAGGTCAGCAATTCTCGTATTCGCCCCGGTGTGGGCAGTGCCTCGAACCGGAAGTGATGCTCCAGATCCAGGTGGTCGTCGTGCACCCACACCGGCTGCGTCAGGCGGGTGTCGAGGCAGCGATCGAAGGGCGCTGTCACATGAGTGTGCTGGCGGAGCTGCCCGGCCAGCTGGGCCACGTAATCGTCCGGCGCATCGTCAGGAAAAGAGAACAGCTGGAGCCCGCCCACATGCATGGGTTGCTGGCGCTTTTCGAGCCAGAGAAACAGCTGATCGGTGGGGCTGAGAGATTTCAAATGACGATCCTTGTTCAGGGCTTGGTGTGGATGACTTTGATGGTAGCCGAAGGTTTGGCGCCCGGACATTGACCGGTCCGCAGAATTGACGGTTCCTGCCGGTCAGGTCTGAACTAAGGTTAGGGTCGTAGCAGTTAATCAGGGAAATCAATACGCAAGGGGTGAGTCTGTGCCGACAGAGTCAGGCATACATGGCGTGAAGACAAGGTGCTGGGCTGGGTGTGTCGCAGTGTTGATCTTGCTGATGGGGCTGTCGGCCGGCGTCAGGGCGCAGCAGGCGCCCGATGTGCGTCTGGAAACGGTCGCCCGGGAACCGGTTCTGCAGGAGATCCCGCTCAATGGCACGGTGAATCCGTTGAAGGCCTCGGCTATTTCCCCGGCTGTCGCCGGTCTGGTGGACTCGGTGCCGGTGGACACGGGCGACCAGGTGGCCCGGGGCGATGTCCTGGTAGAGCTGGACGATGAGCAGGCGGTTTACGAACTGGCGGCGGCCCGGGCGGAAGCCAGCCAGGCCCGGGCGCTGTTGGCGGAGGCTGAACGCCGGTTACAGGAAGCCCAGTCTGTTGGCGCCGGACGGAACATCGCCGCCACCGAGGTGCGCAGCCGGGAGAACGATGTCGTGGCGGCACGGGCGTCCCTGGCCCGAAATCAGGCGAGATTCAACCTGATGGAAGTCATGGTGCGCCGACATCAGGTATTGGCTCCGTTCGACGGGGTGGTCAGCAGCCGGAGTGTCGACCTGGGCGAGTGGATCACACCCGGCGGTGAGATCATGCAATTGGTGGACATCACCCACCTGCGCCTCGACTTTCAAGTGCCCCAGGAATACCTGCATCGCCTGGACGAACGTTCCCGGTTACTGGCTCGTGTCGGAAAGCACAGCAAACTGAAGGAAGCGCCGATCACTGTGCGGGTGCCGGTGACCGACCCCCAGGCCCGTACCTTTCTGCTGCGGGCGCGGCCACCGGAAGGTGAGACGGTCTGGCCGGGCATGGCGGTGCAGGCCACCCTGCAGGTGAGCACCGGCGAATCCGGACTGACCGTATCCCGGGATGCCCTCAACCGTTACCCCGAAGGCCGCGTTACCGTGTGGATTGCCACGCCTGCGGGGGATGACACCTACACCGTCAGCGAAAAGCGGGTCCAGCTTGGTCTGGCCTTTCAGGGCAAGGTGGAAATCACCCGTGGTCTTGACGGGGGCGAGCAGGTGGTGGTGCGCGGCAACGAGTCGCTGACGGAGGGCATCACGGTCCGGCTGGCTGCCCGAGAGGCCCGGTAATGTTTTCAGCCATCATCAGGCGCGGCACGCTGGTCGCTGTCGTTGCCCTTATCATAGCGATCCTGGGCACTGCGGCTGCCTTTCGCATCCCGGTCCAGATGATTCCGGATCTGGAAGTGCGCACGGTGACCGTGGAAACCCGCTGGCCCGGCGCGACGCCCCAGGACATTGAGAAGGAAATCCTGATCGAGCAGGAGCGTTATCTCCGCAACGTGCCCAACCTGAGCCGGATGATGGCTACCGCCTTCAGTGGCAGCGCGGAGATTGAACTGGAATTTCCGTTCGGAGTGGACATCACCGAAACCCTTATCCAGATCAACAATGCCCTCAGCCAGGTCCCTGATTACCCTCTGAACGTGGACGAGCCCCGGATTGTTGCTGCGTCCTTCTCCTCTAATTCCTTCATGTATCTGAGAGTGTCCACCCTGCCGGGAAACCCCCGGGAACTGGATATCCAGCTGATGCGGGATTTCATCGAAGACCGGGTGCGGCCACGAATGGAAAGTGTGTCCGGGGTGTCCGAGGTTGAGATCGGGGGGGGTGCTGACCGGCAGATTCAGATCCTGGTCGACGAAGCGGCGCTGGCACAGCGGGGCCTTGGCCTTGTGGATCTGCGTAACGCCATCAACCAGCGCAACCGGGATGTCTCCGGGGGGGAACTGGAGGCGGGCAAGCGCCGCTACCTGTTGCGGACGGTCGGGCGGTTTGAGGATATTTCCGAGCTGGAACAGCTGGTTATCCGCCGTCAGGGCGACAGTGTGGTGCGGCTCAGGGATGTGGCCCGGGTCCAGACCGGCCATTCCCGCATCCGGGAGCTGGCGATCGTCAATGGCCAACGGGTGATCGGCGTGCAGGTCCGGCGCGAGAGCGGTTCCAATGTCATTGATATCAAGCACGCGATGATGGACGAGGTGGCGTCCATCAACGAGGAAGTGCTTGAACCCGCGGGCATGATCCTGGAGCTCACAGCGGACGACGCCCGCTACGTGGAGGCGTCCATCGCCAATGTCTGGACCAACCTGGGCATTGGCGCGGTCTTTGCCACCCTGGTGATGTACCTGTTCCTGCGCTCGGGCCGGGCCACCCTGGCCGGCGTCTGTGGTATTCCCCTGTGCGCCATTGCGGCGTTTATGGGCCTGCTGCTTACCGGCCGGACCATCAACGTCATCTCGCTGGCCGGCATTGCCTTTGCCATCGGCATGACCGTGGACAACAGCATTGTGGTACTGGAGAACATTGAGCGCCATCGGCGTCTGGGGCTGGACCGCTTCGAATCGGCGCTAAAGGGTGTGCAGGAGGTGTGGCCAGCGGTGTTCGCTTCGACCGCCACCACGCTGCTGGTGTTTCTGCCGATCCTGTTTATCGAAGAGGAAGCCGGGCAACTGTATTCCGATGTGGCCATTGCCATTTCAGCGGCCATCCTGGCTTCCATGCTGGTGGCCATCACCATCATCCCCACCCTGTGCGCCCGGCTCGATTTTCGCCGCAGCGCCACGGAAACCGATCAGTATGGCAATGTGACCGCAGGCGGCTGGTCCACGTCGGTGCTGCGGGCGGTTCGGTGGCTGGTGTCTGAATCCTTGCGTCGCACCCTGGTGATTGTTGCGACCGTTCTGGTCAGTGCCTGGATCATTTTTGCCCTGACGCCGCCGGCGGAGTACCTGCCCGAGGGCGAAGAACCCAAGACCTTCGCCTTTATGAACGCACCGCCTGGTTACAATCTGAGCGAAATGGCCGCCATTGCCCGGCAGGTCGAGGACCATTTCCTGCCCCACGTGAATGCCGATGGCCTGGCGTATGCTGCAGGCGAGACCCGAGTCCCGCCCATGGCGTACCTGAACATGCAGGTGTCACCCACCGGTATGCGGATCATCGCCGAAACCCTGGATCCCACCCACATTGAGGCGCTGATGGATGAAATCACCCGGGTCTACGAAGAGTTCCCGGGCATGCGCGCGTTTGCCGCGAAAGGCTCCATCATCTCGAGCAACGATGGCGGCACCCGCAGCATCAACCTCGATATCTCCGGCCCGGATCTGGCGTCGGTCTATCGGGCTGCCAACGCGGCCTATCGCCAGGCCGAAACCATTTTCGACAACCCACGTATCCAGAGCCAGCCGCCGACCCTGTCCCTGGCTCAGCCACTGGTGCAGGTCCGGCCGGACTGGGACCGCGCGGCAGAGCTGGGCCTGGACACCGAGGCCATCGGCTTCACGGTGGCCTCACTGACGGAAGGCAGCTATATCGGCGACTTCTTTCTGGACGACGACAAGGTGGACATCTATGTCTACGGTCAGGCCAGCGAGGGGGTGCAACTGGCCAGTCTGCCCGATGTCATGGTGCATACGCCGGATGGCGCCACCCTGCCACTTTCCAGCATTGCGACGCTGGAGGAAACCGTGGACACCAGTGTGGTCCGGCGCGTGGATGGCCGGCGCACAGTCACCCTGAATGTCATCCCGCCGGGCAAGGTGCCGCTGGAAACCGGGGTGGAACGGGTGCGTACCGAGTTACTTCAGACCATGCGGGAAGAAGGAACGCTGCCGGCCAGCGTGGATGTGGATATCTCCGGGGCCAGCGATCAGCTCAATGCCACCCGTGATGCCCTGACCGGTAATTTCATCATCGCCATTGCCATTGTTTACCTGGTGCTGGTGGCCATCTTTGCCCACTGGGGATTCCCGCTGCTCATCCTGACCGCCATTCCGCTCGGCGTTGCCGGAGGCATCATCGGGCTGGCGCTGATGAATCTGGTGGGCGGTATGCTGCCGCTGCTGGGGCTTCAGCCCCTGAGCCAGCCGTTCGATATGATCACCATGCTGGGCTTCCTGATCCTGATGGGCACCGTGGTGAACAACCCGATTCTGGTACTGGATCAGGCCCGCCAGAACCTCCGCCACCAGGGCGGCAATGTGGTCGAGGGGGTGGTCGATGCGGTGGCCACCCGGCTGCGTCCCATTGCCATGACCACCCTGACCACCATTTGCGGCCTGTCGCCGCTGGTATTCCTGCCCGGGGAAGGCACCGAACTGTACCGGGGCGTGGGAGCCATCGTCCTGTTCGGGCTGATGGGGGCGGCCATTGTGACGGTCACCTTCCTGCCGGCCCTGGCGATCCTGGTGTTTTCGCTCCGGGACCGCATCGACACCGAAACAGGTGCCGTGCGTCGTTAATGTCCAGAAACGAAAAAAACCGGAGCATCTCATCCCTTCAGGGATTCGATGGTCCGGCACCAATGCCAACAACAATGATCTGATGATCCAGCCAAATCCATGGCCAAAGCGTTCATCCTTACGGGTTATTTAGCGATCTTCATGCCAGTTTTTAGTCTCTATAAAAATCAGTGGGTTGGTGTGGTTTTGACGGTAAAGGCCTGGCCCGAGTGCAGGAAAGCTGCCCCGAACTGGGGCGAATGCCCATTTTTAAGGCCGGACAGTGGCCGGGTACTTGCTCCAGTCCTGTTGTTCGGAGTTGAAGGGCTGGCGTTTTGCCATGAGTACCAGAAGGCAGCCGCAACCGGCGGTCGCTTCCTAGGCTGCGGATTACCTGATCGCCTCACGCCAGTGCGAGTCCTGTATCCCGGAGCTTCGCAGCCTGCTGGAGGCCCATGGCGACGCCGGGGCGATCGAAGTGCGGGATCAGGTGTTAGCGGACTGACCGAAGCATCTGCATAGGTACCCGGTAACGGACGCCTTTGGCTGCGCCGGTGCCCTCCACCGTGCAGGTTTTGCGATTCACCCGCAGAATTCGTCCCTGAATGACCTTTGGTTCCTGGCCGAAAACGATGGGTTCTCCGACCTGCCACTGCCGGTGGCTATGAACCGGGCCGGGCAGTTCCAGGGGCGTGTCAGACAGTCTCAGCGAGTGGTGTTCGGCCTTTTCGGCCAGGGTCTGTCGTGCCGCCTCCGCGCCCCCGCTCTGATGCAGATTATCCAGAATGTTGTAGAAATGCCGGTTATGGACCGAGCCTCGAAAGCGTTTGCCGGCGCTTTGCTGAAGTAGGTGGGCGAACTCGTGACAGCAGGTGTGGGCCAGCAGGTTCAGCGGGCTGACTTCTCCGTCGAAATAACCCCTGCGCTGGATTTCGCGACTGGACAGCCAGCCGTGGGCGGATTCGGCGCAATGCTTGGCCTCGATCATCCGCACGCCATAGGTGATCTGGTGTTGCTTGTTCCGGGGATCAAAGCGGTGGTAAGTGGCCTGGCCGGAACCGGTGCGGCAGGCCAGCGTACTGCCTGGAAGCCGTTCCCGGACCCAGTTGGCGGCCGGGAGCCAGAGGATCTGCTCGGTGACTTCGCACATCAGTTCACCGAGTTGTCGGGCAGGTAGGGCAGTGGTACTCATGAGTCGGGCTTATCGCTTGGACGGTCTACAACGGTATGGCTCTAGGGTAACGCCAGCGGTGGCCGATGACCATGAACATTCTGAGAGTCGCAGTGGCGGTCAGGCCAGCCAGTCAGCACTCGCCAGCCAGATCAGCCTCAATGCCAGCACCGTCAGCACCAGATTGAACAGCCGGTTAAACCACTGGTTGCTGAACGATTTGAGCAGGTGCAGGCCAATCCAGGTACCGGCAAAGCCGCTGATGATCATGGCCAGGATAAACGGCAGCCAGTCCGGAAAGACAAATCCCGCCAGACTGAACACCAGTGCCTTGGGCGCATGTTGCAGGCTCATGGCGGTGGCGAAGGTGGCAACGGTGGAAAAACGGTCTGGTTGAATCTGCTTGATGAAAGCGGCGACCAGAGGCCCGGTTGCCCCCACGAACAGGCTGATGAAACTGGTCAGCGCCGAGGCCAGAAAGGTGCCGACGCTACCGAAGGATGCCCTGGGCAGTGGCGGCCCCCAGCACAGGTAGAGCACAAACCCGGCCACGGCCAGTTGCCAGACCGGCTCGGGCAGATCGACCAGTAACCATGCCCCCGCCAGGGTGCCCACCAGAACGCCGGGTGCGAAGGCGATGATCACCGGCCAGTTGATGTGTCGGACGGTCATGGCCGCCCGGCCAGCGTTGGAACCCAGCTGAATCATGCCGTGGACCGGAATGATGGCCGCCGGGGGCAGCCAGCCGGCCATCAGCACCAGAAGCAGCACGCCGCCGCCCGCCCCCAGGGTGGCGGTGATCAGTGAGGTCAGTGCAGAACAGGCAAGCAGGGTCAGGGCAATGGGCAGGCTCAGGGCCTCGGGTAACAACAGGCTTACTTCCATGCACAGAAGTCCGTCTCGGTGATTTCCGGTGTTTTGCACAGGGCTTCCATGGCCAGTTCCACATCGGCCACATAATACAGCGATGCCAGACCCAGCCGGTCCCGTCCCAGATTATGAAACACCATACCAAAGGCAATATCGCCGGCGCTAAAACGCCCATGGTGGGTGGCGAAGTAATCGGCGGGTTTGCCCAGTTGCGGGTCGGTCAGCAGCGAGGTGATCCGCCCTGCACCGCCGTGGTAAGCCTGTATCAGCAACAAGTTAAACAGACGTTCCCGTTTTTGCTCCGTCAGGTGGCCAAAGCGTTCATTGAAGGCCGGTCGCAGGTTCCGCGCGTTCTGGTTGGTCAGGCGCAGTGCACAGTCGATTTGCGCCAGCCGGTGCCAGTAGTTCTTGGGCCGGATCTGGCAGTCGGACAGCGCCGTGGGCGACAGTTGCATGATGCCACGGGCGTCTGCGGCCGAGTGGGCGCGTTGCTGGCCGCCGCTTTCAATCAGGATCTGTCCGGCCAGGTGCGGCAGCAGCCCGGGTGCGAGGTTGATCCGCTGCTGCTCCGCGCGGGTGCTGTAAACGTAGTTCAGCGCGTCGTGCAGGGAACCCGGCTCGGCCGACGAAGCAAAGGCCAGGTCGTCCCAGGCGCCCCACAACCGGTAGGCGGGCGCTCGGCCAAGGTAGCGGGCCAGGGCTCTATCAAGGTCCACATGGGGTTGGTCGCAGGAGAGTGCGAAGGGATACCCCGTTTGTCCTTTGCCCCCCGGTACCCAGGTGTCAACCCGTTCGTCCTGGTGCAAGGAGCGCCGGGTATCGTTGAGCTGGGCCTGGGTTGCTTCCCGGGTGGCCTTGTCGGAGAGCCAGGCCAGAAACTGCCCGCGCATATCGAACAGGATGTGGCGGTCGCTTTCGGAGCAGTAGCCCGACTCTCGAAGGACCCAGTCGCGGATGGTCAGAATGTTGGTGTAGACACCCTGGCTGACCCAGTAGGGTGAGCTGCGCACGACCTGGGTCCAGTCCCGCTCCGAGTCGTCCGGGACGTCTGACTCCGCCGTGGCACACAGCGCCCACAAGGCGGTCAGGATGAAAAACAGACTCTGCTGTCGTAAGCTCAGGCGATTAGGGTCCATACGCGCTCCATCCCTGATATTCCAGGCGAGACAATAACAACCGGAACTGATCATGAAGCAATCAGAATACCTGAGGTACGACGCAACAGCACTGGCTGATCTGATGAAACGCGGTGAGGTGAGCGCCCGAGAGGTATGTGAGGCGGCCATCGAACGTGCCACCCATGTGGATGGCACCCTGAACACCATCTGCCACCCACAGTTTAACGAGGCCAAGGGGCAGGGCTTTCCTGCTGAGGGGACTCTGGCCGGGGTGCCCATGCTGCTGAAGGACCTGGCCCAGGAACAGGAGGGGCATCCCTGCACTTATGGCAGCCGAGGTCTGGCGAAGAACATAGCGACCCGGGATTCGGAATTTGTCCGTCGGGTAAAAAACGGTGGCCTGGTGATTCTTGGGCGGACCGCTACTCCGGAATTCGGGCTCAAGGCCATTACCGAGTCCGCTCTGTGGGGCGCTTCCCGCAATCCGTGGGATACCGAGCTGACTCCCGGGGGCTCCAGTGGTGGTTCGGGCGCAGCGGTGGCGGCTGGCATCGTACCCGTGGCGGGGGCGAACGACGGCGGTGGTTCGATCCGGATTCCTGCTGCCTACAATGGCTTGCTGGGGCTGAAACCCTCACGGGGGCGCATTTCCAGTGGCCCACAGGTTGGCGAGGCCTGGACCGGGGCATCGAGCGATCATGTGGTGACCCGGACCGTCAGGGACAGCGCCGCGATGCTCGACCTGCTCAGTGGCCCTGCCCCCGGCGACCCGTTCACTATCGCCCCACCGCCGGGCCGGTACTCCGAGCTTTTGCACCAGTCCCCCGGTCAGCTCCGGATTGGCGTCTTTACTTCGTCCCCCTACGACACCGAGGTAGCGCCGGAGTGTGTCGAGGCGGTTGAAGCCACCGCGAAAATGCTGGAAAACCTTGGCCACGTGGTGGAATACGCGCGGCTCGAATTCGACGGCATGGCCATGGCCCGCAGTTACCTGGGGCTCTATTGTGGCGAGGTTTCTGCCATGGTTGCGCGAGCCAGGGAGCAGTTCGGCGCCAACGATGATGACTTCGAGCTGGATACCCGCCTGATCGCCATGCTGGGCGACAGCATGCCATTGTCAGAGTACGTTCGCCGGCGTCAGCGCTGGAACGATTTTGCCCGGGCACTCGGAGCGTTCTTTGATGGTTATGACATGTACCTGTGCCCGACCACCGGTCAGTTGCCGGCGCGTATCGGCGAAATGGATACCCCGGCAACCCTGAAAATGCTCGGTAAGCTGATGCTGGCCCTGCGAGCCGGCAAGCTGCTGCATGTGTCGGGACAGGTGGATCAGCTGGCCATGGAAAGCCTGGCGCGCACCCCCTTCACCCAGCTGGCCAATCTCACCGGCACGCCTGCCATGTCCGTTCCTCTGCACTGGACCGAGTCTGGTCTGCCTGTGGGCGTGCAGTTTGGCGCTCCCCATGGAGACGAGGTCCGGCTATTGCAGCTGGCGGCTCAACTGGAGGAAGTCGCGCCCTGGTTTGGCCACTATGAGCGCCTGGAACAAAAATTTGTCTGACGGGGGTTGTGATCTGCTCGGCAAAACTCCACGTTTATCTTTGAGTACGTATCAGGCTATGCTGTTTACAAGGAAGGGGTGTTCCTTCCTTCAGACCCTGATGGCATCGAGGAGGCGAGCGTCTTATGAACCAACCGATGGCAATCGATGATGTGGTGTCCGTTGCACAAGCCGAAGCCATGGGGGAGCTGGACGCCCCGATGATGGCGATTGTGCTGTCCAATGAACAAAGCTACGACCTGCCCATTAACTCTCTGGAAACCGATGCCGACAAGGCCCGCTGGGGGCTGATTCTGCGCGCCGCGCGGGAACACGTCGAAGCAGACGCCGTCGCTGTGCTTTACCCGGCGTGGACCACCATCCGTCAGAAAGACAAAGACAAGGCTGCCGAAACCGAAGCTGCGGCCGCGGATACGGATGGGCAGGAGCCCATCGATACCCTGTTTGTCCAGCTTCACACCCGGGACAAGGTGTACTGGCGGGGCTTCGAGCAGATCCGTGATCCCAAGCACCAGCGCATCATCGGATTCCGCGGCATCAAGGCGCTGTCGTCCGATTACCTTCGGGACGAGGCACCCTCCATTGCCAGCTGGCTGAGCACCCTGTTCGAGCCGCTGCCGGAAGAAGGTGAGGAAACCGAGGTTGACCGCGAACTGGCCAACCTGCTGGAAGAGCCGGAGGTGAGTGCGGCACTGTACCCCCGGCAGATGCGCGCCCTGCACTAGGCAGGGCATGTTTCGCCAGCATCAGAGACCGGCGAGTTCTCCGGATGGCTCTTACGAATGGTGGCCGGATAATTTCGGCAGATAAACCCCACTAGACAAATCGGGGGCTGGTCCGCAGCTCCCGTCTTTACCTCCTGGACACCTTTCCCCTCTCTGTTTTGCCCGTTTAACGGTCCTGGTACGGGCAACTACCCACATTCCACAGGGTGCCCGGATTCAGGTTTGGTGCCCAAATAGTCTATAATCCCTGCCCTTTTTAACGCTGCACCCACAAGGCGCTGAACGTGATTGTATTTGACCAGGTACAGAAGTCGTATCAGGTCGGGGGGCGGGCGATCCCCGCACTGCATCCGACTGATCTGACCATTGAAACCGGCGAAGTGTTTGGCATCGTTGGCCATTCCGGCGCCGGCAAGTCGACGCTGGTGCGTCTGATCAACCTGCTGGAACGGCCCACCGGTGGCCGCATTCTGATTGATGGCGAAACCATCAACGATTACGGCTCCGCCGATCTCCGGGCCTTCCGCCGCAAGGTGGGGATGATCTTCCAGCACTTCAATTTGCTGTCCTCCAAGACGGTGGCCGAAAACATTGCGTTTCCAATGAAGCTGGCGGGCATCTACTCGAAGTCGGAAATCACTGAGCGCGTGCAGGAATTACTGGCCCGGGTAAGCCTTTCGGACCATGCCAACAAGTACCCGTCCCAGTTATCCGGTGGCCAGAAGCAGCGCGTCGGCATCGCCCGGGCCCTGGCCTGCCGTCCGACGATTCTGCTGTGTGATGAGGCCACCAGTGCCCTCGATCCGCAGACCACCCAGTCGGTGTTGAAACTGCTGGCGGACATTAACAGGGAACTGGGACTGACCATCGTTCTGATCACCCACGAAATGGACGTGGTTCGCCGTGTCTGTGACCGTGTTGCGGTGATGGACGCCGGCCGTGTGGTGGAAATGGGGCCGGTGAGCGACGTGTTCCTGCATCCCCAGCATCCGACGACCCGGGACTTTGTCTTCGAAAGCGAAAGCATCGATCGGGACGAGCTTCAGGAAGATCTGAGCAAGGCGGAAGGTCGTATCCTGCGCCTGACGTTCAAAGGGGATGCCACCTACAAACCCCTGCTGGGCCGGGTCGCCCGGGAAGCCGGTGTGGACTTCAGCATCCTGTCCGGACGGATCGACCACATCAAGGATCGCCCCTACGGTCAGCTGACGCTATCGCTGGTGGGCGGCGATCTGGATGTGGCCATGAGCGCCTTTGAAGCCGCCGATGTACACGTGGAGGTATTGCGCTGATGGAACTGCTGACGGAACTGTTGAGTAACGTGGACTGGCCGGAAATCGGCTGGGCCAGCTGGGACACCCTGGTGATGGTGGGCATGTCCCTGCTGTTCAGCGTAGTCATTGGCCTGCCCATTGGCGTGTTGCTGTTCCTGACCGGCAAACGCCAGCTGCTGGAACAGCCGGTGGCCTATGCGGTGTTGTCGTTCGTGGTGAATGTGCTGCGTTCGGTACCGTTTATCATCCTGCTGATTGTGATGATTCCGTTCACGGTGATGCTGATCGGTACCTCGCTGGGCGTGGCCGGTGCCATACCGCCGCTGGTGGCCGGTGGTGCGCCGTTCTTCGCCCGGCTGGTGGAAACCTCCCTGCGGGAAGTGGACCGGGGCATTATCGAGGCCACCCAGGCCATGGGCGCGAGCGTCAAACAGATAGTGTTTGGTGCCCTGTTGCCGGAGGCCCTGCCGGGCATCATTGCCGGTATTACCGTGACCGCTATTACCCTGGTGTCCTACGCGGCCATGTCCGGCGTCATCGGCGGTGGTGGCCTGGGTGATCTGGCCATCCGGTTCGGATACCAGCGCTTCCAGACTGACGTCATGGTCATTACCGTGGCACTGCTGGTCATTTTCGTACAAGTGCTGCAGATGGTTGGCGACCGTCTGGTGCTTTATTTCAGCCGAAAGTAATAACACTGGAGAGAATCATGAACGTGAAAAAGACATTGGCCGCATTCGCCGCAACCTTGACGTTTTCCGCGGCGGTTTCCGCCGAGGAGCTGTCGGTGGCGGCGACGCCGGTTCCCCATGCCGAGATCCTGGAATTCGTGAAGCCGGCTCTGGCTGAGCAGGGCGTTGAGCTGGACGTGAAAGTGTTCACCGACTACATCCAGCCGAACATCCAGGTGGCCCAGGAGCGTATGGATGCCAACTTCTTCCAGCACCAGCCGTACCTGACCGAATTCAATGCCGGCCGCGGTACTGACCTGGTGAGCGTAACCGGTGTGCACGTTGAGCCGTTCGGCGCCTACTCCAGCAAGATCGAATCTCTGGACGAGCTGGCCGAAGGTGCCGTGGTGGCGATTCCCAACGATCCGACCAACGGCGGCCGTGCCCTGCTGCTGCTCCAGAAGGCCGGCCTGATCACCCTGGAAGACGCCAGCAAGATCACCGCCACGCCGCGTGATATCGCTGACAACCCGAAGGACCTGGACTTTAAGGAACTGGAAGCGGCGACCCTGCCGCGTATCCTGGGCCAGGTGGATCTGGCGCTGATCAACACCAACTACGCGCTGGAAGCGGGCTTGAACCCGACGGAAGACGCCCTGGTGATCGAAGGCTCTGACTCACCATACGTCAATATCCTGGTGGCTCGTCCGGACAACAAGGACAGTGATGCCATGAAGAAACTGGCCGAGGCCCTGGCCAGCGACGAGGTGAAGCAGTTCATCATGGACAAATACGAAGGTGCCGTGGTTCCGGCCAACTGAGTTCGCGTCCTGATTGAACGGGCATAAAAAAGCCGGGCGGTAACCACCGCCCGGCTTTTTTCGTTTAAGCGCGGATGAATTTAGTCGCCGCTCCAGTTGGCCTTCGGATCCGGTGTCATGCGCAGGTAGGATTTCACCGCCTTGTAGCCTTTCGGGAAGCGTTGCTTGATTTCGTCCTCGTCCTGCAGCGAGGGCACGATCACCACGTCTTCACCCCGCTGCCAGTTGCCGGGAGTGGCCACCTTGTGGTCTTCGGTCAGCTGCAGTGAATCGACCACCCTCAGCACCTCGTTGAAGTTGCGCCCGGTGCTGGCCGGATAGGTAATCGTCAGGCGCACCTTCTTGTTCGGATCGATTACGAACAGGGAGCGCACGGTCAGGCTGTCGTTGGCGTTCGGGTGGATCATGTCGTAGAGCTCGGACACCTTCCGGTCGTGATCGGCAATGATCGGAAAGTTCACCGTGCAGCCCTGGGTCTCGTTGATATCCGAGATCCATTCCTTGTGGGAATCCACCGGGTCCACGCTCAGCGCGATGGCTTTCACGTTGCGTTTGGCAAACTCGTCTTTGAGTTTGGCGGTCAGGCCCAGTTCGGTGGTGCACACCGGAGTGAAGTCTGCCGGATGGGAAAACAGGATCCCCCAGCTATCCCCCAGCCAGTCATGGAAGGAGATCTGGCCTTCGGTGGAGTCCTGAACGAAATCCGGTGCGGTGTCTCCCAAACGTATACTCATAAACTGTGCTCCTCCTTGGTTTGCCTCAAGTGGCACTGAATGGACAGACCGGCCCCATAGGACAGCGCCGGTCCGTTTTTCCTGTTCCTGTTAACCACCATGGGCTCGCCCACTGTGAAAACAAGGGGGCTACTGGCCCTGGCCCACCGACCTCTGGGCATCGAAATATTCCCGGGTCAGCTTGAAAACCACCGGACTGAGCAATGCCAGGGCAATCAGGTTGGGCAGGGCCATCATGGCATTCAGGGTGTCGGCAATCAGCCAGACAATACCGAGGTTCAGGCTGGCTCCCACGGGAATGGCCAGAATCCACGCAATCCGGTAGGGCACGATGGCTTTGACGCCGAACAGGAACTCGATACATCGCTCGCCGTAAAACGACCAGCCCAGGATGGTGGTGAAGGCGAAGATCGCCAGGGCAATGGCCACCAGGTAATTGCCGACGCCGGGCAGGGCTTCGGCAAACGCCATGGAGGTGAGTTCGGCACCCGAGACGCCGGAGGTCCAGACGCCCGAGGTGATGATCACCAGGCCGGTAATGGTGCAGATGATGATGGTGTCAATGAAGGTGCCCAGCATGGCCACCAGCCCCTGATTGATCGGGTTCCTGGTCTGTGCTGCCGCGTGGGCAATGGGGGCGGAGCCCAGGCCTGCCTCGTTGGAAAAGATACCCCGGGCAACCCCGAAGCGGATCGCGGCCCACACCGCAGCCCCGGCGAAGCCACCTTCGGCCGCAATGGGGGTGAAGGCGTGTTGGATGACCATGCCGATGGCGGCGGGAATCTCGGCCACGTTGATCGCCAGAACGGTCAGGCCAGCCAGCAGGTAGGAAATCGCCATCAGCGGCACCAGTGCACTGGCAACGTGACCTATGCGGCGGATCCCACCGATCAGCACGGCTCCCACCAACACCATCAGAATCACGCCGCTCAGCCAGTGGGGCATTCCAAAGTTGGCCTCCATGACATCGGCCACCGAGTTGGCCTGCACCGTGTTGCCAATGCCGAACCCGGCGATGGCGGCAAATACCGCGAACAAAACGCCCATCCACGCCCACTTCTTGCCCAGTCCGTTGCGGATGTAATACATCGGCCCGCCGACATGGTTGCCCTTCTCGTCCACCTCACGGAAGCGCACCGCCAGAACGGCCTCCGAGTACTTGGTGGCCATGCCCACCAGGGCCGTCAGCCACATCCAGAACAGGGCGCCCGGGCCGCCAAGGAACACGGCCGTCGCCACACCGGCAATGTTACCCGTGCCCACCGTCGCCGACAGGGCCGTCATCAGGGCCTGGAAAGGGGGGATTTCACCCTCGCTCTCAGCCCCGGCAGCGGACGATCGTCCCTGCCACATCAGTTTGAAGCCGGTGCCGAGCTTCAGTATCGGCATGAGTTTCAGGCCAAGACTTAAAAACAGGCCGACGCCCAGAATCATGACCAGCATGGGTGGGCCCCATACCAGGCCGTTAATGTCTGAAATGAAGTTTGAAATTGTGTCCACGGGAATCTCCAGGCGTCGAGGGTGGGAATCAGAACTGCCCGAATCCAATGAGTGTAGGTCATAACCGCTGCCTGTAAACCGACCCAGCGGCGGCCCGGGCGCCGGCAGGGCGGATATCCGCGGGCTTTTTGTTTTCCTTTCTACAGGGCATTGCCTATGTTTATAGGCACGGACCCTCCCCGGGTCTGGTTGTTTAATAAAAGCAAGGAGAAACACTCATGCGCTCAGTGAAAGTCTCGGATGTCATGTGGAATCACATTGAGCCCATTCGGTGTGGCACGCCGCTGACCCGTGTGGTGAAAACGTTGCTGCAAAACCACGTATCGGGCCTGCCGGTGGTGGACGAACAGCGGCGTGTGCTGGGCTTTGTCTCTGAGCAGGACTGTATCCACGCCCTCCTCGTCAGTAGCTATCACTGCGAGGGTGATCCGATCGTCGACGATGTGATGTTCCGGGAACCGGTTACCATTACGGCTGAAATGGCGGTGGTGGATCTGGCCCAGAACCTCGGGGCCGGCAAACCCAAGGTCTATCCGGTGGTGGACCATGGCAAATTGATCGGCATTGTCACCAGGACCGCGATCCTCGCGGAGTTCGCCCGTGTCGGTTGCGGCGTGGAACTGCCCAAGTACGCCAACGCCGACGACGATTGATCAGCCCCTATTCCCAATTCGGAGAATCCCATGGAGCTTCTGTCTACCAACGTCGTTTTCGCCGGAGAGCATCGCCGCTACCGTCATCATTCCCCCACGCTGGGTTGTGATATGGAGTTTGCGGTGTACCTGCCGCCCGGCGCGGTTGGCAAGGAGCCACGGAAGGTGCCGGCCATGTACTGGCTGTCAGGACTGACCTGTACAGACCAGAATTTCATGCAGAAGGCTGGCGCTCTCAAACGCGCCGGCCAGCTGGGACTGGCCATTGTCTGCCCCGACACCAGTCCCCGGGGCGCCGGGTTGCCCGGCGAAGATGACGATTATGATCTGGGCACGGGCGCCGGATTTTACCTCAACGCCACCCGGGAACCCTGGGCGAAGCATTACCGCATGTACGATTACGTGGTGAGCGAGCTGCCCGAATTGCTGGAGCGTGAATTGCCACTGGCCGACCAGCGGTCGGTGTGCGGCCACTCCATGGGCGGGCACGGAGCGTTGATCTGTGCCCTGAAGAATCCTGGCAGGTACCAGGCGGTTTCGGCCTTCGCACCGATTGCCAATCCCTCGGAAAGCCCGTGGGGCAAAAAAGCCTTCAGTGCGTATCTGGGGGACGATCCCAAAGCCTGGGAGGAGTGGGATGCGTCGCTGCTCATTCCCACCGCCCGCGAGCGCCTGCCCCTGCTGGTGGATCAGGGAACGGCGGACGAATTTCTCGACAGTCAGTTAAACCCGGATACCCTGGCGGAAGTCTGTGAAACCTTCCACCATCACCTGCATCTGCGCATGCATCGTGGCTACGACCACAGCTATTTCTTTATCTCGTCGTTCATTGACGACCATCTGGATCATCACGCCCAGGCGCTGGGCCTGCGATAGCCAACTCGGGGACAGGGGCGTTACCCAGTGGCATGACTCAAAAGCAAGAAATCAAGGCCAACTTGCGAACTTCGCATCAAAAAATGAGATCTGGTTCACGCTATTGTGACGTGGCGTGCTGATTTGTAACGTCTCGTACCCGTATAGAGACGGATGACTGGCCTTGATATATCTTCCGCATGTCAAAAAACCTATCGAGTTTGGACCTCAAATGCTCCACCGTCTGAAAACGGATTTCCGGTTATCCATCATCACCCTGCTCGGGGTGTGCGCCGTGCTTGGTGTGGCGCCTTTTGCGGTATTCCGTTTTATCCAGGGGCAGATAGCGGTGGGTCTGTTTGATGTCGGCATCGTTATCGGTGTACTCGCTGCCGTGGCCCACGGCTGGATCACCGGTCGAACCGGAACCAGTGGTCTGCTCCTGTCATTGCTCAGCTCTATCTGCGCGGTCATCGTCGGTCGTTTTATCGGCGAGCCAGGCATGCTCTGGGCGTTCCCGTGCCTGATCACCAATTTCTTCCTGACGACCCCAAGACTGGCAACGGGCATCAACCTGATCACGATTACCGCACTGATGGTTCAGGCCCAGGGCAGTGTCGAGGCCATACAGTTGTGGTCGTTCTTCACCTCGGCGGTTATGGTCAGTGCCTGTGCCTATGCCTTTGCGCACCGCAATGCCAGCCAGCGCAACATGCTGGAACATCTGGCGACCATTGATCCGCTGACCGGAGTCCGAAACCGGCGCTGTATGGATCAGGAGCTGGCCATGTCGGTGGCGGCCGCAGAGCGAACCGGGCAGCCGTACACACTGGCCCTGCTCGATCTGGATCATTTTAAAAGGATTAACGACCAGTACGGTCACAGCGTGGGTGATGACGTTCTTACGACCCTGGTCAACCTGATCCAGCAAAACACCCGCCGAACCGACTTCCTGTTTCGCTATGGCGGCGAGGAGTTTGTCCTGCTGTTGCCGGGCACCGCTGGCCCGGGGGTGAAAAAGGTTATGTGCAATCTGCAGGCGACCATTCGCAAGCACCTGAGGGTTGAGGGGCAATCGGTCACCGCGTCGTTCGGCGTGGCTGAGCTGGAGATTGGCGAGGGCGTGGATGGCTGGCTGGAGCGGGCAGACGCCGCCCTGTACCGGGCCAAGGAGGCTGGCCGTGACCGCATCATCTATGCGAAGGGCTCTGGGGAGCAAACCGAATCAGGCGCCAGCCAAGAAGAATCCCTGCTGACATAAGCCCAAAGGTCAGCCCCACCCAGAAACCGGCCGCCCCCATGGCCGGTCGAATCAGGTCTGTGAAGGTCAGCGCGTAGCCCAGTGGCAGGCCAATTCCCCAGAATGAAAACAGCATGATGAACATGGGCACCCGGGTGTCCTTGTAGCCGCGCAGCGCACTGATGCAGGTGACCTGAATGACGTCGGCAATCTGGAACAGGGCCGCGAAGGCCAGCAGTCGCACCGTGACCGCCTGCACATCCACGTCCCGCGTGTAGAGCGCGGCAATCTGCTCGGAGAACCCCCACAGTAAGGATGCAAACATCAGGGCGATGAGTCCCGCCAGTATCAGGGTGCTGCGGGATATCAGCCGGGCTGTGTCCGGTGCACCGGCGCCGATCAGAAAACTCACCCGCAACGTCAGCGCCATGCCAATGCTCAAGGGCAGCATGAACAGCAACGACACCACGTTCAGGGCAATCTGGTGGCCTGCCACCACCACCGGTCCGAGCGGCGCCAGGAACAGGGCGATCACCGAAAACATACTGGCTTCCACGAAAATGGTGAATCCGATCGGCACGCCGAGTCTCAGGATATAGGCAAGACCTGCCAGGTTGGGTCGAACCCGGTCGGCCAGAAGGTGGAAGCGCCGGTAGGCTTCACTGCGATTGAGATACACCAGCAACGCAATGGCGGCCAGCCCGTTCGACAGGGTGGTCGCCCAGCCGCAGCCTATGCCGCCCATGGCCGGCACGCCGAGCTTTCCGAAGATAAAGATGTAATTCAACGGCAGGTTAATCAGGGTGCTCAGCACCGAAAACGCCATGATCACCCGGGTGTGCCCCAGTCCATCGGTAAGCCCTCTGAGGGCAGTCATCAGCAGCAGTGCGGGAACGCCCCAGGAAAAGGCGTCCAGATAGCCCTGGCTGATCCGGGCCGTGTTGTCGTCCAGGTTGAGCAGTTCCAGTAAGGGATGCACGTGGCGCAGCAACAGAATCATGATCACCGACCCGGCGGCAGCCAGGTACAGCCCCTGCCAGGTGGCGGGCATGATCTTGTCGAACGTACGGGCACCGTTGTAGCCGGAAATGATGGGCTGAAGGGCGCCCAGAAGCCCCATGAAAAACAGGAAGATGGGCATCCAGATGCTGCTGCCGATACCCACCGCAGCCAGGTCTTCGGCACTGGCATGGCCAGCCATCACCGTATCGATCACGCCGTTGGCCATCTGGGCAACCTGAGCGATGAGAATCGGGCCACCCAGCAGGCCAAGGGTTCGCCATTCTGTCAGGGTGCGGGGAATGAGCGGCTGTCGGGAGGCCGGCAACGGCTGGTGGGTTTCGTCCATCATGCAGCAGTTCCAGATTGTTCCTGTGGCTGGGAAAGGTGTCGATACAGAACCGCCGGGCATGTTACTCCGTTTCCGGGCTGGCGGCACGGCCGGTCGACATTCGTCGGCTGGACCTTTCATCAGGAATGGGTACAGTAACCGGCTGGTTTTAATGAGGTAGCTGGAACAATGGCATTACTGGTTTTCGTAACGATTCTCTGGGCGTTTTCTTTCAGTCTGATTGGCGAGTTCCTGGCGGGGCAGGTAGACAGCGACTTTGCGGTGCTCAGTCGGGTGTTGATCGCGGCATTGGTGTTTCTGCCGTTCCTGCGCTGGCGCGGCGTTCCTTCGGGCATGAAGCTGGGTATCCTGGTCACGGGTATGCTGCAGTTCGGCGTTACCTACCTGTGTCTGTACCGGTCATTCAGCTACCTTACGGTGCCGGAAGTCCTGCTGTTTACGATCTTCACGCCGCTGTACGTCACCCTGATCGACGACGCCCTGTTCCGGCGCTTTTCCCCGGTGGCACTGGTGGCCGCGGCCATCGCCACGCTGGGGGCGGGCATCATTCGTTACGACGGCCTGAGCGAAGACTTCATCACCGGCTTCCTGCTGCTGCAAATTGCCAACTTCACCTTTGCCGCCGGGCAGGTGGGCTACAAGCACATCATGCAGCGTTATCCCCTCGATGTGCCGGCTTTCCGAACCTTCGGGTATTTCTTCTTCGGGGCGCTGATCATTGCCCTGCCGTCGTTCCTGATCTTCGGTAATCCAGATCGATTGCCGTCCACCGGCCTGCAATGGGGCATCCTGGCCTGGCTGGGCTTTGCCGCCTCCGGCTTGGGACTGTTCCTTTGGAACCGGGGTGGCTGCCGGGTGGATGCGGGCACTCTGGCCATCATGAACAACGCCCTTGTGCCGGCGGGTCTGCTGGTGAATCTGCTGATCTGGAACCGGGATGCAGACCTGCTGCGGCTGGCTCTGGGAGGCGGGGTCATCGCGTTTTCCCTGTGGGTAAATGCCAGGTTCCACCCGCAGGCAAGGCTGATGCCCGGCACCTGAAGCAACGTCATGGGGAGTGAGTGACAATTCACTCCCCTGTCCCTCTGGCATAGCGTCAAGAAGACTGGCAGAATCCCGTCCCGCTAACTAGGTTTGCTCCTAGGCTTTAAAGAATTCCCTATCCATACTTCAGCCTACATAAAGACAGGAAAACATCATGTCCCAGTCCAACCCGGTTCCGGGTAATGGCGACGACGCATCCCGTGGATTTTGGTCGTCCCGGTTGGCGTTCATTCTTGCGGCCACAGGTTCGGCCGTTGGTCTCGGTAATATCTGGAAGTTTCCCTATGTGACGGGAGAGAACGGTGGCGGCGCCTTCGTCATCGTATACCTGATCTGTATTGCGGTGATTGGTATCCCCATCATGATGGCCGAGGTGTTCCTGGGGCGGAATGGGCGTCATAACCCCATCACCAGCATGCGCCTGGTGGCTGAACGGAACCTGAAGTCCCCCAAGTGGCGGATCTCAGCCGTGGTCGGCATGCTGGCGGCATTTATCATCCTGTCTTTCTATTCGGTGATCGGCGGCTGGTCCGCGTCCTACGTGGAACATGCCTTGATCGGCGACTTCGCCGGAGGCACTGCGGAATCCATCAACGCCATCTTCTCGGATCTGCTGGCAAGCCCCATCCAGCTGCTGATCTGGCACACGGTATTTATGGCGCTGGTTGTCGTTGTGGTATCCCGCGGCCTCAAAGGCGGTCTGGAAAAAGTCGCAACGATTCTGATGCCCACCC
Organism: Marinobacter suaedae; assembly: GCF_030519635.1. NCBI lineage: Bacteria > Pseudomonadati > Pseudomonadota > Gammaproteobacteria > Pseudomonadales > Marinobacteraceae > Marinobacter > Marinobacter suaedae. Next base: position 1,624,298 of record NZ_JAUMIS010000001.1, read on the forward strand.
TGTTGGTGCTGTTGCTGGTGGCGGTTGGCTACGCCATGACCACGGGCCATTTCGGCGAAGCGGTCAGCTTCCTGTTCACGCCTGATTTCAGTGCGCTGACGTTCAATGGTGTGCTGATTGCCCTCGGCCATGCCTTCTTCACCCTGAGTCTGGGTATGGCGGTCATGATGGCTTACGGTTCCTACCTGCGTCGGGACATTTCCATCGGCCGCACCGCGATCAGTGTGGCCTTCATGGATACCGCTGTTGCGCTGCTGGCTGGCCTGGCGATTTTCCCGGTGGTGTTCTCCTTCGGCCTGGAAGCCAGTGCCGGCCCCGGTCTGATTTTCCAGACCCTGCCACTGGCTTTCGGTAACATCCCCATGGGCTGGTTGTTCGGCACCCTGTTCTTCATCCTGCTGTTGTTTGCCGCCTGGACCTCGGCCATCTCCCTGCTGGAGCCGGTGGTTGAATGGGTGGAAGAAAAGACCAGTCTGGCCCGTGCCGGCAGCACCATCCTGGTGGGTGTGCTGTGCTGGGCGCTGGGTATTGCTTCCATCCTGTCGCTGAATGTCTGGTCAGACTTTGCGCCCCTGGGCATGTTCGAGCGCTTTGAAGGCAAGACCATTTTCGATTTGCTGGACTTCTTCACCGCCAACGTCATGCTGCCGCTGTCTGGCCTGCTGACCGCCCTGTTCGTGGGTTGGGCCGTGGCCAAAGAATCCCTCAAGCTGGATCTGGCCCTGGACGGCACCGCGTTCAATCTGTGGTACCACGCCATCCGCTACGTGACTCCGGTGGCGGTGCTGGTGGTGTTTGCCTACAATCTGTTCGCCTGATCGTCAGGCAGAAGAGGCAAAAAAGCCCGGCCATGTTGGCCGGGCTTTTTCGTAATTGGGGGAGGGCTTTCAGTTACCCTCCGCCTGCTGGCGGAGCATGGGCACGTGTGGGCGAACGGCTTCGATGTCCTCGGCTGGCGCTTCCCGGGCGCTCTCCATTGCGCCCATAGCGTTTTCCATCATGGCCCGCATCTGGGCCTTCTGTTCAGGCGACAACTGGGTGGCGGCTTCCAGTTCGGCCAATGCCTTTTCCATCTCGGCCTTTTCAGCCGGTGCCTGGCCTTCCATTTCGATGGCCATCCAGGCCCGGTAGATTCGGTCGCCGACGCTGCTCCATTCGGCCAGGCTGTCGAACCCGTATTCGTCCACGTGCTCTTCCAGCCGGTCGTAGGCAGGCTCACCCTCCATGTTTTCCACAGAGGCCGAGAAAATGCGGGAAAAGTCCGGCATTTCGGCCTCCTTGTCGATGCCCCTGGTCAGTTCGTCCAGCTCGGCTTCGATCGATTTCACGTCGTCCAGGGACTGCATGAACGATTCGATGGTGTCGTCTGTCAGCGGCTCGGCCTGAACCAGGGATGAGACCAGGGTAAGAATCAGGGCCAGCAAGAACGCCGGTCGATACAAAAACGTGCGTAGGGATTGGCTGCGCTTCATGAAAACTCTCCTTGTGGATGATCCCGTTCCATTTGTTTTTCTTTCGGGACGTTTTCTGAGCGTAATACCAGTCCCCGTAATCCGCCACTTCCGGGGCCGTCAGTAGCCCCGCTGAATGTCCACCACGCCACTGACCGGTTTGCCGTCGGCATGGGCCCGGATCTTGTCCGCAATCTGTTCAATGGTGGCTTCTCGCAGGGTCCGCGCCGACACATGGGGCGTGATGGTCACCTTCGGGTGCGTCCAGAACGGGTGGTCTGAGGGCAGCGGTTCCCGACGGAACACATCCAGCACGGCGCGGCCGACCTGGCCCTCGTCCAGGGCGTTCAGCAAATCCTCATCCACCAGCTGTTCGCCCCGCCCGACGTTAATCACCAGGGCATCCGGCTGGAGCTGGCTCAGCAGATGGTGATCGATCAGATCCCGGGTCTGCTCTGTCAGTGGCAGGGTATTGACCAGTACCCGGGTGTTGGCCAGGAAGTCTGCCAGCCCGTCGGCGCCGTGGTAGGTGTTTACGTCAGCCAGTTGGTGAGGGCTTCGGGCCCAGCCGTTGACCGGGTAGTCCAGGCTGGCCAGGGTGCTCGCCACCCGGTTGCCGATCTGGCCCAGCCCCATCACGCCGACGGGCCAGTCTTGCCGGCGGATGGGGCGGTGAATTTTCCAGGTGCCCCGGGCTTGCTGCGCTCGGTACAGGTCCATCTGTCGAGAAGATTCGAGCAGGTGATACAGAACGTATTCGGCCATCTGCACCGACATACCGGCATCCTCCACCCTGACCACGGTCAAACCCCCGGCCACGGCAGGCAGGGACACCAGTTTGTCCACCCCCGCACCCAGGCTGAAGATGGCCTTGAGTTGGGGTTCCCGTTCGAACAGTTCGGCCGGCGGGTTCCAGACAATGGCATAGTCGGCCTCCACCGCGGCGCCATCGGGATTCCAGACGTGTATGTCAGCGTCCGGTAGTCGCTGTTGGAGGGGGGCGGTCCAGCGTTCGGGCTTCGGGTCGCCAGCAACAAAAAGAATCTTCATGGGGTCTCCGTGAACTTCGGGTGTTTCAGCATAGTCAAAAACGCCGGCTCAGGAACTCGGGCCGGTTGGCTGTTAAGGTCGACCGCAAGGGTGCCATATTATTGGGTTTGAGGCAGGAAGAGTTTCAGGCGCTGCGTTTGCTCGGTCGTGAGTCAGCTGCCCCGCCGTGACACTTTTGTGAAGGTTCCGGGATACACTGTTTAGGTGCGCGTGATCATGCTGTAAACCGCAGCGGCGAATCTTCTTCGTGAGGCAGGCCATCGGGTCTGTCCCCTTTTCACTCACGGAGAAAGCACCATGAAAACCCTGACACGAATGCTGTTGTTGGTCATGCTCGGTTTCGGCACACCGCTGGCCCTGGCCGGAGACATGGACTCATCGGACGACAAGATGATGGACGACGAAATGTCTTCCGGGGGCACCATGTCCGATGACATGCACAAGGACACCATGGATGACGACATGGACAAATCCATGGATGACATGAAAAAAGATGACATGGACACCACGGACATGGAGGATGACTCCATGGACAAGGACACCATGGAATAAACCACCCTCAAGGGCATGAAGTGGCCAGGTGACGATGACTCGAACCGTTCTGATCATTGAGGACAATCCCGGTATTGGCGAACTGGTGTGCATGCAAGTGGCTGACCTGGGCATGCGCGCCATTCTTGTTACCCGGGGCGACGAAGGCCTTGCCCGTTTTCGTCAGGGTGGCATCGATCTTGTGATCCTGGACCTGATGTTACCGGGCATGGACGGGCTGGCAGTGTGCCGCGAGATCCGCTCCTGCCCCGGTTATGTTCCGGTGCTGATGCTCACCGCCAAGAGTTCGGAGCTCGATAGGGTGCTCGGGCTGGAAATGGGTGCCGACGATTACCTGACCAAACCCTTCAACGTGGCCGAGCTGGCCGCCCGCATCAAGGCCCTGTTCCGGCGGGTGGACGCCATGGCCGCCCGGGCGTCGGACAGCAGCGAACCGGAAGAGTTGGTGGCAGGTGAGCTGCGCATCGATCCCACCCGGCATCGGGTCTATATCGGGGAAAGTGAGATCGACCTGACCGCCCGCGAGTTCGACCTGCTCTGGCATTTTGCCAGTCACCGGGGCCGGGTGTTCAGCCGGGCCCAGCTGCTCGATGCCGTCTGGGGCTACAACCACGAAGGCTACGAACACACGGTCAATACCCACATCAACCGGCTCCGCAACAAGATCGAGCCGGACCCCGCCGACCCCACCTACATCCAGACGGTGTGGGGCGTGGGTTACCGGTTTATGGACTGAGCCATGCCTGCCCTGTTCCGCACCCTTTACGCCCGCCTCGCGGTGGGTCTGTTCCTGTTGCTGTTGATTGTGGGAGGCCTGTTTACCTTTCTCAGTCTCTATTCCGTGCGCGATTACACCGCCGCGGTCAACCAGGAACTGAACCGGGACATTGCCAGTAATCTGGTGCTGGATCGAAATCTGGTCACCGATGGCCAGTTGAACCAGGCCGAGCTGAAAAAGCTATTCGACCTGTACATGACCATCCATCCCGGCATCGAAATCTATCTGTTGGATTCCGACGGCGAGATCCTGTCCTACTCCGCCGACCCGGCCAGGATCAAACGCAACCGCGTCTCCCTGGAGCCCATTGGTGCCCTGCTGGAAAACCCCGGAGCCTTCCCGGTACCTGGGGATGACCCCAGAAGCCACGACCGGCGGAAGGTGTTTTCCGTGACCACGGTGCCACTGGAAAGTGGCGCGACCGGTTACCTGTATGTGGTGCTCCGGGGCGAGGAATACGATCTGGTCGAGAGCATGGTGCATGGCAACCAGTTGCTGAAGATGGGGGCGGGCGCCCTGGCGATCAGCCTGGTGGTGGGGCTGATGGCAGGTTTGGTGTTCTTCCATCTGCTGACCCGGCGCTTATCCCGGTTGACCGGGCGAGTGGAAGCCTTCGACCTGAGCGGCGAAACCCGGGCCCTGGCGCATCGGCCGGCGCTGAACGCACCCGGCGATGATATTGATTACCTGGCCGCCCGGTTTGAGCAGATGGCCGGCCGCATCGGCGCGCAGGTGGATCTGCTGAAAGAAAAGGACCATCAGCGCCGGCAACTGGTGGCGCAGGTGTCCCACGATCTGCGCACGCCGCTGGCATCCATCCAGGGCTATCTGGAGGCCCTGAAAATGAAGCAGGCCCAGTTGAGCCCGGATGAGCAGGCCCGATTCCTGGATGTGGCGCTGGCGGAAACCTGGCGTCTGGGACGGCTGGTGGACGAATTGTTCGAACTGGCCGCGCTGGAAGCAAAGGAAAAACAGCCCTCGCCCGAACCACTGGTGCTGGCAGAATTGCTGCATGACGTGGTGCAGAAGCACCAGCCTGAAGCGGAGCGCGCGTCGGTCCGGCTGCGGATTGGCCATGTGGAGGGCGTCCGGGTGATGGCAGACATCGCCATGACCGAGCGCATTCTGGATAATCTGATCAGCAATGCCATTGTCCATTCGCCGGCCGACAGCGAGGTGATCCTGGAGGTCGCGCGGGACGACTCGGTCGCGTTGGTCTCCGTCTCCGATGCCGGCACCGGTATCGATTCCCGGGATATCAACCGGCTGTTTGAACCTTTCTATCAGGGCACAGGCGCAAAGAGCGCCGGTCATGCTGGTCTGGGGTTGGCGATCACCCATCGCCTGGTGACCCTGCAGGGCGGGCAGATCGATGTCAGCAATGAGGGGCCTGCCGGAGGGGCCCAGTTCCGTGTTCGTCTGCCGGTTGTCTAGAGCAAAGAGTTCTTGTCAGCCAATTTTGGCCGCCGCTTTGTTTCCACACCTGCTAATAATCAAAAGCGGGCATAATTTGCGTCCCGGGCGATGCCCTCGTTCAATACCCGCATGAACTAACTGATGCTCATGAGTTGTTCGCGCGATTTAGCGGCCAGGTCTTAGACGACATCAAGCTCGGCCTTATTGGCGTGGTCATAGCTGACCCTGGAATTCGGACTCGGCCGCGGATCACGGGGTCGAAAGCCACCATGTGCGTGCTAAAATATAAGTGCTTTTAGGTCTTTTGTTTCAGGCGGTCATTGCACGACTGTTTTCCAAGAGCCGAGGAGGTGCCCGTGCAGTTGATGGGAAGGCGCGGCATGTAGGAATTAGCGGGCGATTGCAGTGGCCAAGAACAGGCCACAGCCGACGGGTCCTGTCTGTGCCCCGCGCTGAGGAGGGAATCCTATGCGAAACCTGCTTCGCCGATACAACGCGAATATCCCCATCTCATTGCTGGCCGGGACGTTGGCTCTGTCGACGGTGGCCGGCGCCCAAGAAGCGCTGGACGACCCGATCCCCGAGCCGATAGATTCGGGCCACGTGCGGATCGTTCTGGAAACGTCAGCCGATGGCATGACGGCCCCGAACTGGGGTAGGGACGTGCCCGGCTGTACCAATCTACAGGACCGGCTGGTGGTGTCAGACCAGATCGGGATCCTCTGGGCTGTCAACATCGACACTGGCGACAAGAGCGTGCTTCTCGATGTCAGCGGCCAACTGGTATCACTCGGCATCGCCGGGCCGGGTACATTCGATGAACGGGGCCTGCTGGGCTTCACGTTCCACCCCGACTTCGCCAACAATGGCCTGCTCTATACCTACACATCGGAGCCGGTTGCCGGCCCCGCGGACTTCTCTACCATGCCGGCTGGGGTCGATGCGAACCACCAAAGCGTCATCAACGAATGGCGGGTTCCAGCGCCGTCGTGCGAGCGCAGCGCCGTTGTTGATCCCACTTCCCGTCGGGAGCTGCTACGGATCGATGAGCCACAGTTCAACCACAATGGCGGTGCGCTCGCGTTCGGACCCTATGGCATGCTCTACGTTTCGCTCGGCGACGGCGGGGCGGCTGACGATCAGGGGGTCGGCCACGTACCCGGGGGCAATGGCCAGGATCCGGGCAACGTGCTGGGTACCATCCTGCGTATCGATCCTCAGGGCAGCAACGCCGCCAACGGCCAGTATGGCGTGCCGGTGGATAACCCCTTCGTCGGCGACGCCGGCGCGGTCGACGAGATTTTCGCTTACGGGTTCCGTAATCCTTTCCGTTTCTCCTTCGATGCCTACACTGGCGAGATGATGATCGCTGACGTGGGTCAGAATGACATCGAGGAGGTTGATGTTGGCGTTCCTGGTGGCAACTACGGTTGGCCCATCAAGGAGGGGTCCTTCTGTTTCCATCCCAACGGCACCGAGCCGGGGTTTGTATTCAACTGCGGGCCTGGCAACGCGCCGGAGGGTCTGGTCGAGCCCGTGGCCGTGTACGATCATGACGAGGGTATCGCGGTAATCGGCGGCTTTGTCTACCGGGGATCGCTCATCCCGAACCTGATGGGGCGTTACGTTTTTGGCGACTACTTCCAGCCATACATTAACAGTGGCCGGCTGTTCTACCTTGGAAAGAACGATCGCATCTTCGAGCTGGACCTGCGGGACCGAGACAGCCTGGGGCTTGTACTGCTGGGCTTTGGCCAGGATGCATTCGGCGAGCTATACGTGCTGGCCAATGAAACCGGGACGCCGTTCGGCGATACCGGAGTCGTCCTACGCATGGCCAACGGTCAGGGAAACGTTCCCGACCGGTTCCGGTAACGCCTGTGGCTGGGGGAGTATCGGCAATTTGGGTTGGTCACTGATTTAGTGGTCGCAGAGACTCACCGGGGTTCGGGCGTTGCGAGTGAACTCTTGAGTCTGGTGGAGGGCTTTTGCAAGTCGCTCGGCTTGTCGGTTATGAAGTGCGACCCACGCGGCCAATTCAAGGTGTAAACCTCTGGCCACAAGTAGGGTGCCCTAACCAAAAGTCCCCTCCGACCCCCGAAAATCTGCCCTGTGATAGTTTCGTAATACTCTCTGAACGGTTTCGTGAACGTAGCTCGGTAAGCTGTGAGCATGGAGTTCATGAGAGGAGACGTACGATGAAACACAAACTTGCAGTCCTGGCAGTGGGCGCATCCCTGATTCTGACCGGTGTGGGCTATCACACCCTGGCGAGTGCCGATAAACACGATATGGAGCGCAGCGCCTATGCGCCGGATAACCCGGATCTGGCGGTAGCCACCTTCGCCGGTGGCTGCTTCTGGTGTGTGGAAGCGGGTTACGAAAAGATTCCGGGGGTGGTTGAGGCCGTGTCCGGCTATGCCGGAGGTGAGCAGGCCAATCCCACCTACAAAGAAGTATCGTCCGGACGCACTGGCCACACCGAGGCCGTTCAGGTCTACTACGATCCCGATGAAATGACCTACCAGGGCCTGCTGAAGGGGCTCTGGCGCATGATGGATCCGACCGATGCGGAGGGCCAGTTCGTCGACCGTGGCAAACAGTATCGTCCGGCAATTTTCTACCACAACGCCGAGCAGAAACGCCTCGCCGAAGCGGCGAAAGCCGAGCTGCAGGCCTCCGGTGTGTATGACGACCCGGTGGTGATCGAAATCGTGCCGCTGGAGACTTTCTACGACGCCGAGGAATACCACCAGGATTACTACAAGAAGAACCCGATCCGATACAAATTCTATACCTTCAATTCCGGCCGCTATCAGTTCATCGAGGGCGTGTATGGCGAGGACTACGAGCTGGATTTCTCCCAGTTCAAACCGGAAACAACTTCTGGCAGCGATGAGTCCGCCGGTTTCAACCCGGACACCTTCAAGAAACCGGAGCAGCAGGCACTGAAAGCCCGACTGACCGAGATTCAGTACGAGGTGACCCAGGAGGACGGTACCGAGCGTGCATTCAGCAATGCTTACTGGGATAACAAGCAGCCTGGCCTGTACGTGGACGTTGTGTCTGGCGAGCCGCTGTTTTCCTCCCGGGACAAGTACAAGTCCGGCACCGGCTGGCCGAGCTTTACCCGGCCCATTGCGCCGGATGCCGTGGTGGAAAAGGAGGACCGCTCCCTGTTCATGACCCGCACGGAAATCCGCAGCCGCTATGCCGACTCCCATCTGGGGCATGTGTTCAATGATGGTCCGGCCCCGACTGGCTTGCGTTACTGCATGAACTCCGCAGCGTTGGAATTCATCCCGCTGGATGAGATGGAAGCCCGCGGTTATGGCGAGTACATCGATGAGGTGACGGGCTAAAGCCAGAGGTCCCCGATCGGGGTTTCCGGGCTGAAGTGGTGGAGAATCTGCGCCTGCAGCAATTCGGCGGTCGCCAGGGCATCCACCAGCGCGTTATGGGACGGATAATGGGGCAGCCGGTACCGGATCCGGCTGTCCGCCAGCCGGATGGAGACCGGCTTCTTGCCAAAAAACTGCTGCCACCGGGTGGGTCGCCGGTCCGGATGCAGGTGGGCTTCGATGGCCATGGTGTCGATCACCGGAAAGGTAATGCCTTCGCCGAACCGATACTGGAGGGCCACGTCCAGGAATTCCCGTTCGATGGCGCGAAAGTGAACCACGGCAATACGGCCATTCATCAGCTTGAACATGGTCGGCAGGATGTCTTCGATGTCCGGCGCGTGGTCAATATCGGAATGGGTGATGCCATGAACCTCGATGGAGGCCTGACTGAGGGGCTGGCGTGGCCGCACGATCCAGTGGTGGGCCTCCGCCAGTTCAATGCTCTTCAGGGTGAAGGGAACCATGCCCACACTGACAATCGAATGCTGCGTAGGATCCAATCCTGTGGTTTCGAAATCTATGGCAATCATGGGGACCTTGCTCAGTGGCGTATCCGCTGAGACACAACCGCTTTTGTAGAATCTTTTCAGCAGGGGATTTTTTGCTTCTCTGGCCAGCGCTTCAAAGCGTTCTGGCCAGGACTTCTGCGGTTGTGGCGCAGCCGGTTTACTGAACATTGCGGCCCACCTGGGCGTTATACCGGAAACGCAGGAATTTCTGGGCATTACTGACCACCTGGAAGGCATCTTTCAGGTGGCTTCGCTCGAAGGGCGACAGGTCCTCAGGGTTCACGTTATTGTCCGGCTCGCGCCCGTGCTCGATGTCCAGTGCCTGGTGGCGGATGCGAACAATCGCGATGAACTCCAGGGCATCCCGCAGGTTACCCAGGTCGTCGTCCAGCAGCAGTTTGGTTTTGCCGATGGCTTCCAGCCGATCAAAGGTGTTCTGCGCCCGTGAGCCGCAAGCCAGGGCGTGCACCCGGATCAGGTCGGAGAGCGGGGCGGTGCCCCGCCGCTTCAGATTGAAGCTGTTCCGATGCTGGCCGTCCTTTTCCAGTACGAAATTGCGGAAGAAGCCAATGGGCGGGGTCCGGTTCAGGGCGTTCCGGGCCATCAGGGTCAGGAACCGCTGGCTGGTGCTGGCCTTTTCCGCAATCAGGGTTTTCAGCTCCTCGGCAAATTCCGTCTGGCCGTAAATACCGTCCAGATCGAAGAATATATTGCTGTTGAGCAGGGCCTGGGCTTTGGGGTTTTCGATCCAGTCGGTGAAGTAGTGCTTCCACACCTGCAAGGGCTGCCGCCAGTGCTTGTTGGTGGCCATGATGTCTCCGGTGCAGTAGGTGTAACCGCACTCCGCCAGGCCGTCACTGACGAACCGGGCCAGTTCCAGGAAGTAGTCATCGTGCTGTTCCGGGTCGAAGCTGTCGTCCAGGATCATGGCGTTGTCCTGGTCGGTCACCACCAGCTGTTCGTCCCGGGCCATGGACCCCAGTGCCATGAAGCAGTAGGGAACCGGCGGCGGGCCCAGCTTTTCCTCACCCAGCTCCAGCAGCCGCTGGGTAAAGCTGCGGCCAATACCGGCCATGGCGCTGCCAATCATGTGCGAGTTTGCGTCCTCGTTGACCATCCGCACGAAACTGTTCCGTACATCCAGGCTGACTTTCTTCAGCCCTTTTACTGTGTGCTGGTGGAAGATATTACTGACCAGATACAGGCTGTTCTGGCTTTCGTGCTTGACGATGTCGGACAGGGCAATCACCCCGCGTACTTCGTCCCGGTCCATGATCGGCAGGTGGTGCACGTTGTTGTGCAGCATGGTGAGCATGGCTTCGAAGATGAAGGCCTTGGAATTAGTGGTCACCAGCCCTTCGGACATGATGTCGCCGATGCAGGTTTCCGGCGGCAGGGCTTCAGTCAGGGCGCGGGTACGCAGATCTTTGTCGGTCACAATGCCGGTCAGCTTGGCGGGCTGCCGGGTTTCGTCCATGAGCAGCAGGGCCGAAACACCCTGTTCGGTCATGATGCGTGCCGCCTCCTGGAGTCGGATGGTGCAGGGCGCGCATACCGGGGTCCGGTTGATCAGGCGCGTGACCCGCGAGGTCATCAGGCTGGATTTTTCCCGACGGGAGACCGCAGAACGAAGGCGGGAACTGTCTTCAATTTCGACAAAATCAGCGAAATTCTCGTCATTTTCAAACAAATGCTGGAAAACTTCGTGGGGAATTCGATAGACCAGGGTGTCTTCCAGGGCCTTGGCGGGAAACCGCACCCGGTTGCTCAGCAGCAGGCTGAACTGGGCGAAAACGCCCCCTTCGCCCACCCGGTTATAGAGCTCGCCGGAACGCCGGAACACTTCCACCGCGCCGCTCCGCACGTAGTACAGCCAGTGGTTTGCCTCACCAAAGTTGAGAATCTGGGTCCCAGCGCGGAAATATTCCACCTCGATGCTGTTGACCACCTGATTGAGCAGCTCTTCGGGCATGTCGTCAAAGGGCGGGAAATTCGCCAGGTGATTGCGGATGTCGATGAGCTCAGCCTGCATAACTCTCCTTGGACGTTTGACCAGATCAGCATGGGGTTGGCCAATGACTATAACAGGGCCAATTACCGGTCTCCATGACACTCAATATAGGCGAGTGGGAGCGGGTCTGTGCTTGCACAGGATTGCCAACTTATTGATCTGACTGACGATGCAAAAGATTGACCAACGGATGACCGGTTGGTAGCCTTGCTGCGCGTTTTCAGGTGCCCTATTGTGATGTTAGCCGATATCGCAAGGGTGAAACGGGAAGCCGGTGAAAGTCCGGCGCTGCCCCCGCAACGGTAAGCGAGTTACCGGTGACCAAGTGCGCCACTGTGCCAGGGTCCCTCTCAGGAGGGGCCGATGCATGGGAAGGTGGTCACCCCAGTGCAGTCTGCACCGCTCGTAAGCCCGGAGACCGGCCTGTCAACACACCTGGCGTTGCGGAGGGCAATGTCGGTGGGGTGACTGCCTTCTGCCGGCCTGCTTCCAGCCCGTCTGACAACCCTGCCTCCCCTCACGCAACAGAAGCATCAACGCCGTGCGGGTGCGTGCGGAGTGCGAGTGAGTTGCAATCCATGTTGTCTATCAAAACGGGGTTATCCCACACCTTTCCGGGAGCAGTCTTGCTGTTCTCTATACCTGTCAGTCTGGTTTCCGCTGATACCAATACGACCACCAGTGCCGATTCGGATGTCTCTGGCATGGATCCCATCGTCATTACCGCGACACTGGGACCGAAAACCGTGGGCGAGAGCCTGTCGTCGGTCACCGTGATCGATCGGGAAGCCATCCAGCGCCAGCAACCGAAAGAATTTCGTGAAGTCATCGAGTCCCAGCCGGGGGTCAACGTCACCAGCAACGGTGCATTCGGTAAACAGACCAGTGTGTTTCTTCGCGGTCACTCCTCTGATGCCTCGGTGCTGCTGGTGGACGGCATCCGGATTCGCTCCGCCACGGTTGGCGGACCGGCCTGGCAATACCTGCCTCCGCAACTGATCGACCGGATCGAGATCGTTCGGGGTGGTCGCAGCAGTCTGTATGGCGCGGATGCCGTGGGTGGGGTGGTGCAAGCCTTCACCCTGCCCGCTCAGGAAGGCCGTGGTGCCTGGCTTGAGGCCGGGGCCGGCAACTTCAGCAGCCAGCAGTATGGTGCTGGCGCCTCGTCGGTCGAATCAGACTCCCGACTCAACGCCGGTATCAATCACTTTCAGAGCGATGGCGCGCCGGTGATTTCAGGTGGGGACGACAAGGGCTACGACAATACCTCTGCCGTACTGGGTGGCAGCCACCGGTTCAGCAATGGGGTGACGGCCGGATTTACCTTTCTGGGCGCCGAGGGCAACACCGAATACGAGGGCGGTGAAGAGGATTTCCGGTTCCAGACCGCGGGCGTGAATCTCGATGTACCGGTGAATCGTCACTGGCGGGTGGCGGGTCAGCTGTCCGACGCCCGGGATGAACTGGAGGATTTCAGCAGTTTTCCCGGCACCTTCAACACCCAGACCCGCAGTTCCCGCCTGGAAAACTGGTTCAGCGCCGGCACCCACGAGTTCGTGCTGGGCGCCGAGTATCTGGTGGATCGCGTGGACAGCAGTGTCGACTATGATGAATCCAGCCGCTCCAACACCGGTGTCTTCAGTCAGGCGCTGATGAACTTCGGCCCTCTGAACGTGCACCTGAGCCTGCGTAATGACGACAACGAGGCCTACGGCAATGAAACCACCTGGGGCGCAGGGCTCGGCTACGAGCTGGATCGTCAGCACCGGGTCCGGATGAGCGCCGGAACGTCCTTCAAGGCGCCCTCGTTCAACGACCTTTACTTCCCCGGTTTTGGTAATCCGGACCTGGAACCCGAGCAGGCAAAAAGTTATGAAGTGGGGGTTGAAGGCCGCTACAGCGAGTGGTTCTGGGACGTTGCGGCCTTCCATTCTGATGTGGACGATTTGTCCCTGCCCAGCCAGGATGCGGCCGATAGTGTGCCGGAAGCCCGCCTGCGCGGTATAGAACTGAGTGGTGGCTGGCGGCAGGCCGGCTGGAGCCTCTCGGCGGCCGGCACCTTCGGCGACTACGAAAATGCGGCAACCGGGGAACAACTGATCCGCCGGGCGGAAAATATCCTGCGCCTGGACGTCGATCGGGAGTTGGGCAAGTGGGTGCTTGGCACCACACTCCGGGCTGAAAGCGAGCGCTACGAGGAATTGTTTGGACTGGGTCGTCAGCGGATTGCCGGATTTGGCGTCTGGGATTTGCGGGCGTCGCGGGTACTGACACCGGGTTGGCTGGCGTCCCTGTCTGTGGACAATGTGCTGGACCGCGAATACACCACCGCCAAGCGCTTTGATAACACTGATTTTATCAGTGCCGGCCGGAGCGTCTTTCTGTCGGTTCGCTACGATTGGCGGCAGTAATCGGAGTTGAAATATGAGCAGGAGCCCGTGTGACTGAATGCCTGAGTCGTCTGCCCTTGACCGGCACAAGACAGCGCCTGCTCATGGTTCTGCTGGCCACGCTGTTTGTCGGTGGACCGGCAGCGGCGGCCCTTTGTGAGACGGATGACCTGAATACCCGACTGTGTCTGGATACGCCCGCCCAGCGGGTGGTGTCCCTGTCACCGGGTGCTACCGAGTGGTTGTTTACCGCCGGGGCGGGAGACCAGGTGGTGGCCGTCAGCGCATGGAGTGACTACCCGGAGGAGGCCGCCAAGCTGCCGCAAGTAGGCGACAGTAACCGGTTGGATCTGGAGGCCATTGTCGGTCTGGAACCGGATCTGGTGGTGGCCTGGGTGGACGGCAATTCCCGGGAACAGCTTGGCCGGCTTTCCGCCATTGGCATTCCGGTGTTCTGGCTGGCGCCCCGGGATTTCGAGGATATCGCCCACACCATCGAACGACTGGCCCGGCTGACCGGGCATCCTGAAACCGGCGAGCCACTGGCCGAGGCTTTCCTGTCGGAACTGGCCACTCTGCGTACCACCTATGCTCAGAGGCAGCCGGTGCGGGTGTTCTATCAGGTCTGGCATGCACCACTGATGACGCTGAATAACGACGAACTGATCAGCAAGGCCATCGCCCTGTGCGGTGGCGTGAACGTCTTTGGCGACTTGCCCCGTCTGGTACCCCGCATCAGCACGGAATCCGTGCTGTCGGCCAATCCGGACGCCATCATTACCTCCGGTTCGCCGGACCAGAACCAGCCCTGGCTGGATTACTGGCGTCAGTTCCCGGAACTGGCCGCCGTTGCCAATGGCAACCTCTTTCTCGAACCACCGACCCTGTTGGCCAGACCCACCCTGCGCCTGCTGGAGGGCACCCGTCATCTTTGCCGCAGCCTGGAGCAAGCCCGTGCCCGGCTCTGATCCCTCGCGCCCCTTGCTGTTGCTCGGCCTGATAGGGGTGATGGCGGGCATCGCGTCCGTCAGCCTGGGCAGCAGCGCTGTGGGTTTGCTGGATACGTTGCAGGTATTGATTGGCGGCGGGACCGAGCTGCAACGGACGCTGGTGCTTGAGCTGCGCCTGCCCCGAACCCTGAGCGCCTACGCCGTGGGTGGCTCGCTGGCGGTGGCCGGGGCGCTGATGCAGGTTCTTTTGCGCAACCCTCTGGCGGACCCCTACGTTCTGGGTCTGTCCGGCGGCGCTGCCGTGGGCGCATTGCTGGCCATGCTGGCTGGTTTAGCCGGTGTGCTGGTATCCGGTTCGGCCTTTGCCGGCGCCATGTTTGCCACCTTGCTGGTGTTCGGCCTGGCCCATGGCCGTGGCAGCTGGACCTCATCGCGCCTGCTGCTGACCGGTGTGGTGGTGGCGGCCGGCTGGGGTGCCCTGATTACCCTGATGCTGGCCATGGCCCCCGCCCGCCAGTTGCCCGGTATGCTGTACTGGCTGATGGGGGATCTGTCCCATGCGGGCAATCCCTGGCCAGCGCTGATTCTGCTTTTTGTGGTGTGCCTGCTGGTGTTTCCTCTGGGGCGCACTTTGAACGTGCTGGCCCGCGGCCCGCTGCAGGCGGCGGCCCTGGGGGTGTCGGTGCGCCCGCTGGAATGGCTGATTTACCTGCTGGCAAGCCTGCTGACCGCCACCGCCGTCACCCTGGCTGGCAGCATTGGCTTTGTGGGCCTGGTGGTGCCGCATATGCTCCGGCTGGTGCTGGGTAACGACCAGCGCCTGATTCTGCCGGCTTGCGCTCTGGCGGGCGGAGCCTTGCTGGTGCTGGCGGATATGCTGGCCCGGGTGATCATTGCACCGGAGCAATTGCCGGTGGGGGTGATTACCGCCCTGCTGGGGGTTCCAACATTCCTGTACCTGCTGTACCGGAGCCGATGATGAGTGTGCTGACTGCGGACAACCTGATCATCGACGTACCCGGCCGGGAGGCGGGGTCGCCCCTGAATCTGGAGATCCGGCCCGGCCAGGTATGGGGGGTGCTGGGGCCCAATGGCGCCGGTAAATCCACCCTCATTCATACGCTGGCGGGTTTGCGGCCGCCCCGATCCGGCCAGTTGCGGGTGGATGGTGATTCCCTGGCGACCATGAAACGCCGGGACGTTGCCCGCCAGCTGGGGCTGGTGTTTCAGGAGCACCACGATGGTTTCCCGGCGACCGTACTGGAAACCGCCCTGGTCGGCCGGCATCCCTGGCTGTCCCCCTGGCAGATGGAGCGCGCGGAAGATCTGGCTTTGGCCGAGCAGGCCCTTGAGGCGCTGGATGTGGGGCATCTGCGTGACCGGTCGGTGGATACCCTGTCTGGCGGTGAGCGCCAGCGGGTGGCGATCGCCACGCTGATGACCCAGAATCCGGCTGTCTGGCTGCTGGACGAACCGAGCAATCACCTGGATCTTCACCATCAGGTTGCGGTCATGCAGTTGCTGACCGAACAGGCTGCCGGCGGCAAGGCGGTTTTCATGTGTCTGCACGACCTGAATCTGGCGGCCCGCTGGTGCGATCAGTTACTGCTGCTGTATCCGGGCGGTGAGGCCTGTTGGGGGCCGGCAGACACCATGCTGGAAGTGTCGGTGCTGGAGCGGCTTTACGGCCACCGGTTGGTGACGGTCGAGGCCGACGGTGCGCCGGTGTTCGTTCCGGCCCGCTAAACGGACAATCCACACAAGGGGTTCAGAGCAATCATGTCGTTCGCGAAAATCTACGAATGGGCCGTGGCCCACAAGGGCGGTGAGGACGCAGTCAGGGTTCAGCTGCCCCGGGTGGCCACCGCCGACGAACTCAAGGCCCTGGGCGATGATCGTTACCTGTCCGAAATCACCCGCTGCATCTTCAAGGCCGGGTTTGTCTGGCGGGTGATCGACAACAAATGGCCGGGTTTTGAAGAGGCCTTCAAGGGTTTTGTGCCCCTGTACTGGCAGCAGGTGCCGCCGGAGGTGCTGGAAGAGCTTGCCCAGGACGAACGCATCGTCCGCAACATGCAGAAGATCAAAACCGTGCCGGAAAACGCCCGGATGATTGTGGATGCGGCGCGGGATCATGGCAGCTTTGGCGCCTTCCTCGCCGACTGGCCCGCCGACGACCAGGCCGGTTTGCTGCTCTGGTTCAAGAAACACGGCGAACGGCTGGGCGGCGCCACGGCCCAGTATTTCCTGCGCTTTGTCGGCTGGGATGGCTACATCCTGTCAACGGATGTGGTGAATGCGCTGCGTCGGGAGGAGCGGCTGGATGCATCGCCCACCAGCCAGAAGGCCCTGAAACAGGCCCAGGCGGCATTCAACGAGTGGCATCAGGAAACCGGCCTGCCTTATAGCCATCTATCGCGGATTCTGGCGATGAGCGTGGGGCCGAGCTAGCCCGTTCGCCGAGCCCGTGGCCCTGAACTACACTCAGTCAGACGAGGATAGGACTCCTCATTCAGGACACAGGGCAATCCATGGCGACCAGTCATCCCGGGCGGGCAGCGGACCCGTCTGCCGATTTTTTCCGCAAGCTGGCTTCGGGCATTCCCGATATTCTCTTTGTGTACTGGCTAAGCGCGGACGCCCAGACACACTCCTACCCCTATGTCAGTGATCAGGTCCGTGACCTCCTGGACCTTGACCCGGCATTGCTTGCGCAGGATGCGGCTTCAATTCTGCCCTACATCCACCCGGATGACGTCGAAGGCTCCCGACTGGAGGTGCTCGAATCAGCCCGTAGCCTGAGGCCCTGGCAATGGCGGGCGCGCCTGAAACTTCGCAACGACGAATACCAGTGGTTCGAAACCCACGCCCGGCCGGAACGGCAGCCGGACGGCAGCACTCTGTGGTACGGCCAGTTCTTTAATATCCAGAATTACATGGATTTGCAGCAAGAACTGATCGAGCGGGAGGCGGAATCGTCGTTCCAGGCCGGCTTCCAGAAGCTCATTGCGGACATGTCTTCGGAGTTCATTAACGTGGGCTTCGGCTCCATCGACGAATGCGTCGACGAACTGCTGGCGCGGTCGGGCCAGTTTTTTTCCATGGATCGGGTCTACCTGTACGCCTTCAATGACGAACGCACCACCATGACCAAAACCCACCAGTGGTGTGCGCCCGGGATACAGCCACTGGTGGAGGTGGACCAGACGCTCGCCCTCGATGCCTTTGATGGGCTAAAGCAACCTTTGCGGGACCTGATTGAGCACAACGAGGTGGAGTTTGTTCCCGCCATACCCAACCGCCTGGCAGGCGCTGAGCCGGAGCCGGAGGCAACGCCAGAGTTTGTCTCGCTGTTCTGCGTGCCGGTACGGGTGCGAGGCGCAGTGGTGGGCTTTATCGGGTTCGAATTTCTGAGTTCGACACCCCGGCGACCGGATCTCGACCATCTCCTGTTCATCACCACCAGCCTGCTGTCGGTGGCGCTGGAGCGGCACCTGCTGGAGGAAACCCTGCTCAGTCAGTCAGTCCGGGATCCCATGACCAAGTTGCTGAACCGGCGTTATCTGATGCCACGTCTCCAGGAGCTGGTGGAGCGCGCCCAGCGGTACGGGGAGGACTTCACGATCGCCATGCTGGATATCGACCACTTTAAGCAAATTAATGATTCCGTTGGCCACCTGGGCGGAGATTACGCCCTGTGCCACTTTGCCGAGCTTCTGGAGAAGCTTACAAGGGCATCGGATGTGGTGGCCCGCTTCGGCGGGGAAGAATTCGTGCTGGTGTTTCCCGATACGGGCCTGGAGGTGGTAAAGCAAATGGTGAGTCGGATCCTGACGGCGGTACGTGGTGCGGAATTTGTGTTCGAAGGCCGGGAAATTTCGGTGACCATCAGTGCGGGGATTGCCTCTGCCCTTGAGAAAGATGATCTGAATGTGAGCGTGGATTCGCTCGTGGCACGGGCCGATCACCGGCTTTATCTGGCCAAGCAGGCGGGGCGTGACTGTGCCGTGGATGCATCAGGCGCGCTGGAGATATGAACAAACGGTATTTGTCTTTATATTCCAAAAGAGAATATCCTTATGCTCAAATATTTATTTGAGTAGGAGGTGACTACGATGAGTAATCCCATCGTGCAGCCCTTTTTTGACGAGCCCACCAACACTTTCAGCTATGTGGTTCGCGACCCGGACAGCCGGGCCTGCGCCATCGTCGATTCCGTGCTGGACTTCGACTACGCCTCCGGGCGTACCGCGCTGGATTCCGCCGATCAGATCATTGCCTATATCCGTGAACGCGATCTGAATGTCGAATGGATTCTGGAAACCCACGTGCATGCGGATCACCTGTCCGCCGCTCCCTATCTGCACGAGCAACTGGGCGGCAGGACCGGTATCGGCGTTCACATCCGGGACGTACAGGAAATCTTTGGCAAGGCGTTCAACGCCGGTACTGAATTCGCCCGGGATGGCAGCCAGTTCGATCGCCTGTTCGAGGGTGGCGATACGTTCAACATTGGCGGGCTGGAAGGCCATGTCATGCATACCCCGGGTCACACCCCGGCCTGCCTGACCTACGTGATCGGCGATGCCGCCTTTGTCGGCGACACCTTGTTCATGCCGGATTACGGCACCGCTCGCTGTGACTTTCCCGGCGGCGATGCCCGGGCCCTGTATCAGTCCATTCAGAAAGTGCTGGCGCTACCGCCGAGCACCCGATTGTTCCTGTGTCACGACTACAAAGGCCCGGACCGCGAAGAGTACGTTCCAATGACCACGGTGGCCGAGCAGATCAAAGACAATATCCATGTCCATGAAGGCGTATCCGAGGACGAGTTCGTGAAAATGCGGACCGAAAGGGACGCCACCCTGGATATGCCCCGGCTGATTCTGCCGTCGGTACAGGTCAACATGCGCGCCGGGCACATGCCCCCGGCCGAAGAGAATGGACAGATCTACCTGAAAGTCCCGATCAACCGGTTCTGACCTCACGATGAACCTGAAACGGTACCTGCCCATTCTGCAATGGCTGCAAGATTACGATCGTGGCCAGGCCAGCAGTGATCTGGTGGCGGCGCTGATTGTCACGGTGCTGCTGATTCCCCAGTCGCTGGCCTATGCCTTGCTGGCCGGCCTTCCGGCTCAGGTCGGCCTGTACGCCAGTATCCTGCCGCTGGCGGTGTATGCAGTCTTTGGTACCAGCCGTACCCTGTCCGTGGGGCCGGTGGCGGTTATTTCACTGATGACAGCCGCAGCCCTGGCGCCGCTGGCGGACGTCGGCACCGAGCAATACATTGCCGCGGCGGTATTACTGGCGCTGGTGTCCGGGGTGATGCTGGTGGTCATGGGCATTTTCCGGTTCGGCTTTCTGGCCAACTTCCTGAGCCACCCGGTGATCTCCGGCTTCATGTCCGCCTCGGCCATTCTGATTGTCGCCAGCCAGCTCAAGCACGTACTCGGGATTCCAGCCTCCGGTCACAACCTGCTGGAACTGCTTGGTACTTTGTTTGCCGGCCTGGGCGAGCTGCACGGGCCAACCCTGATGGTGGGGATGGGGGTATTTTTATTCCTTCTGTTTGCCCGCAGCGGGCTCAAGCCACTGCTGCTGAAACTCGGGGTGCCAGCGCGTATCGCCGGTATTTTTGCCCGCACCGCGCCCATTTTTGCGGTAGTCGTCACTACCTATCTGGCCTGGCAACTCAGCCTTGGGGAAAAGGGGGTTGGCCTGGTGGGGTTTGTGCCGTCGGGCCTGCCGGCTTTGACACTGCCGGATTTCGATCAGGCACTGTGGCAGCCAGTGATGGTCAGCGCCTTGCTGATCAGCGTGGTTGGCTTTGTGGAGTCGGTATCGGTGGGTCAGACACTGGCGGCCCGCCGACGGCAGCGGATTGATCCGGACCAGGAATTGATCGGCCTGGGCACCGCCAACATCAGTGCCGGCCTGTCCGGCGGCATGCCGGTGACCGGTGGGTTTTCCCGCTCGGTGGTCAATTTCGATGCCGGGGCGGAAACGCCGGCCGCAGGTGCCTATGCGGCCATCGGGATTGCCCTGGCGACCCTGTTCCTAACTCCGATGATCGCCTATCTGCCGAAGGCGACCCTGGCGGCTACCATTATTGTGGCGGTGATACAGCTGGTGGATATGCCGGCGATGGTCCGTACCTGGCGCTACTCCCGCAGCGATTCCGGCGCCATGCTGGCGACTTTTTTACTGACCCTGGCACACAGTGTGGAAGCCGGCATCATTGCCGGTGTGCTGTTATCGGTTGTCATGCTTCTGTACCGCACCAGCCGGCCGCACAGTGCTGTGGTGGGCCGCGTGCCGGGCACCGAGCACTTTCGCAACGTGCAACGGTACGATGTGGAGCTGTGCCCGAAGGTCACCTTCCTCCGGGTGGATGAAAGTCTCTACTTTGCCAACGCCCGTTTTCTGGAAGAACGGGTCCTGGAACTGGTGGCCGGGTCACCCGAGATGACCGATCTGGTGCTCGTGTGCCCGGGCGTGAACCACGTGGATGCCTCGGCCCTGGAAAGCCTGGAAGCTATCAATGAGCGGTTGCAGGAAGCGGGTGTGGCGCTGCATCTGTCTGAGGTGAAGGGGCCGGTGATGGATCGCCTCAAGCATTCGGATCTGCTTGAGGAACTATCTGGCGAGGTGTACCTCAGTACTTTTGGTGCGTGGCAGGGGTTGATCGGTGACCGGTCACCCCAGCGTATGATCGGTTAACAGCGGCCCGGACTGCCCTGCTTGTGGTTCCGGCCGGTATCATGGTTGGAGCCCTGGATTAGCAGAGGCAGCGAGCGATATGGGGTTAACTGAAAACCTGCTTTCAAGCAGCCAGTGGGTCATTACCTTCGCGCTGTTCGCCCTCATTCTGTTGCGGGCGGTACGCTCGATTAACTGGCAGGCGTTTCGCCGCAATAACAGCCTGCAGCACACCTTTTTCGGCGCGGCGGTGGCGCTTGGCTTCCTCTGGCATATGCGGGCAGGGCTCTCGCCAGGCCTGGCTATCCATGTGTTTGGCATGACCATCATTACCCTGATGATGGGATGGGCCCTGGCCGTGGTATGCGGTTTGATGGCACTGCTGATGACGGTGGTCACCGGCCGCGAGCCGATACTGATGTTCGCGGTCAACGGATTGATCACGGTGATGATTCCGGCACTGGTGAGTTACCGCATCATGCTCTGGGAGCGCCGGCGAAATTTCCGCAATTTCTTTGCTTACATTTTCTTTTGTGGCTTTTTCGGGGCCGGCATTGCGGTCGCCTCTGCCGGCACCATCATGTGTCTGCTGTTGTGGACCAGCGGCACCTATTCCTTTGATGTGCTGGTCGATGAATACTTTATCTACCTGCCGCTGATGATGTTCCCGGAAGGCTTCGTCAACGGCACCCTGGTGACCGGGCTGATGGTCTTTCACCCGGATATGCTGGCCACGCTGGATCAGCGACGCTACCGCTGAGCACTAGCCTGTGATTGTCTGACCCGTCTCTTGCGGTCATATTGCCAATTGAGATGGAGCAAGTGGCGGCGATGCAGCGGCGGGCGCTGGTGAATGGCTAACGGCTCGGCCAGTAACGCTGC
This sequence comes from Marinobacter suaedae, assembly GCF_030519635.1. Taxonomy (NCBI): domain Bacteria; kingdom Pseudomonadati; phylum Pseudomonadota; class Gammaproteobacteria; order Pseudomonadales; family Marinobacteraceae; genus Marinobacter; species Marinobacter suaedae. Next base: position 1,646,393 of record NZ_JAUMIS010000001.1, read on the forward strand.
ATTTCCACGAACAGGAAGGAGGCGCTCCAGGTGATCAGCACTAGCCCGGTCAGGGCCTCGATGCCGGTCAGGAAGCGCAGGTAACCCAACACCTCGATATCTCCATAGCCCAGGGTCGTGAATGTGGTGAACGAGAAGTAAACGCAATCGAGCAGGCTGCCGTCAAAGTTGCCGGTCATCTCGCCCAAGCCGTCGCTGTGATGCATGAAATAGTAGGCGGCGGCAAAGACCCAGACCTGCACCGTGTGCGCCACCAGAATCCCGAACACCGCCACTATCAGGCGGAACCTGTGGTTCAGGCGGATACGGGCGAGCAACCCGGTAAGCTGAATCAGGGATTCGTGATGAATCAGTACCACCACCATCACAACCAACGCATTGATTAGGGTGATATTGAGTAGGCTGACATGCTCTTGCACACTCAAATGTGGTTTACTCCGTCGTGGACGACCGTGTTCCCGATAAGGGCAAACTTTTGCTGTTGGTCACTATCCCTGATCCGATCCTGTGCATTGATTGTATAGTAAATTTTTGCCCTTAGCCGGGCCGAAACCAATAACCCTAACCGGCTGCAGAGTAATGTCCAAACGATTCCTACCCCTGATCATTCTTGCTATTGGTATTGCCGGGTACGCACTGCTGCGAATGACCCGTCCCGAACCGGCGGAAGTCACTGCCACCGAACGGAGCTGGCGGGTGACCGTGCAGGCTGTGGAGCCGGGGACCCATACACCCGTGCTGCCTCTGTATGGTCAGGTGGTGGCGCCGGAAAGCATTACTGTGACCGCAGCGCTGGAAGGGCGTATTGAGGACCGGCCGGTGGTTGAGGGTCAGCAGGTGCAGGCAGGCGATTTACTGATTGCCCTGGCGGAAGCCGACATCCGGCCCAAGGTTGCCCAGGCCGAAGCCCAGGTGGCCGACCTGCAGGCCCAGCTCAAATCCGAAGAGGTTCGTTACCAGACTGATCTGACGGCGGTGAAAAGCGAGCGAGCTATCCGGGATAACGCCCGCCGGCAGTTCGAGCGTACCCAGTCACTGGTGAAGCGCAATCTCGCCTCGCAGGAAAACCTGGACACTGCTACCGACGCCCTGGCCCGGGCCGAGCTGACAGTTGCCGCCCGGGAACAGAACATTGCCGATCATCCCGCCCGGGTTCTCAGTCTGGAGGCCCGTCTGGCCCAGGCTGAAGCTAATCTGGCCACCACCCGGCGGGACGCCGAACGCGCCCGGATGACCGCCCCGTTCGATGGCGTGGTGACGGATGTGCAGGTCGCCCCGGGGGACCAGGTGGCCCGAAACCAGGTGCTGTTGTCCCTGTACCCGCTGGAAGGCCTGGAGCTGCGAGCCCGGGTGCCGGCCCGCTACATCCCGGAACTGCAGGGCGCGCTCAGCCGCGGCGACACCCTGATGGCCAGCAGTAAAGGGGGGCATCGATTTGAGTTGGACCGTTTTTCCGGTATTGCCGACCCGGCCGGCACGGAAGCCATCCTTATTCAGGCTGGCGATCCTTCCGGATTAAGGCCGGGCGAGCTGTTGCCGGTGAATCTGGAGCGGCCGGAGCGGGACGACTCGGTGACCATTCCCTTCGCAGCACTGTACGGTGCTGATTCGGTGTACCTGGTGAACGAGGAAGACCGGATGCGCCGGGTCGACATAGAGCGAATCGGCGAAGCCATGGGCTCCAATGGGGAGCGCTGGCTGCTGGTGGCCGGCGAGGAATTGACCCGGGGCACCCGCCTGGTGACCACGCACCTGCCCAACGCCCTGACCGGTCTCAAGGTTGAGCCCGTGGATGCCGCCGAAGGAGCCGATCAGTGAGGCGCAAGAAGGGAGTCATCGGTTTCTTTGTTCACCACCGGGTGGCGGCCAATCTGGTGATGTTGATGCTGCTGCTGGGTGGGTTTCTGGCGCTGAGCCGGATGAATATCCAGTTCTTCCCCACGTTTGCACTGGACGTGGTCACTGTGAGGGTGGTGTGGAGCGGCGCTTCGGCGGAAGACGTGGAGCAGGGCATCACAGACCCGCTGGAACAGCGCCTGCGCAGCGTGGATGGTCTGAAGAGGATGACCTCCACCTCGGCCCAGAGCATTTCCTCCATCACGCTGGAGTTTTACGAGGGCACGGACCCCATCACCGCGCTGGACGATGTCAGCCAGCAGGTGGATGAATTCACCAACCTGCCGGCGGATGCGGAAGAACCGGAGGTGGTTCGGGTGCAGCGCTACGAGCCAGTCGCCCGGATGTTGCTGCATGGCGATGTGAACCGCCGGGAGCTGCGTGACCTGGCCTATCGCTTCGAAGATGAACTGCTGGAACGGGGCATCGACCGAGTGGAGATCGTCGGGTTGCCGGAGCAACAGGTCAGCATCGACGTGCCTGTGGAGAGGATGGAGGCCCTGGGCCTTTCACTGGAACAAATTGCCGATCGGGTGGCGTCGATTTCCCGGGATCTGCCTGCGGGTCTGATGGCTCAGCAGGATGCCACCCGTGAACTACGTGCGGTTGAGCAGCGGCGCACTGCCCAGGCCTTTGAAAATATTCCCGTGGTCAGTGGAGAACGTATTCAGCTTCGGCTGGGGGATATTGCGATCATCCGGCAGGAAGCCCGGGATGACCAGATTACCCTGAGCCGGGACGGCCACCCGGCGGTGGAGCTACAGCTTCAGCGAGCGGAAAATGGTAACTCCCTGGCGGCGGCACAGGCACTCGAAGACTGGCTGGAGGAGACCCGTCCAACGCTGCCGCCGACCATGGAGCTGGAAGTCTACGACCAGACCTGGCAGCTGCTGAACGACCGCATTTCCCTGCTGGTAACCAACGGCCTGGGCGGTCTGGTACTGGTCATCTTTCTGCTGTACCTGTTTTTGCCGGGGCGTGTCGCCCTGTGGGTCGCCATTGGTATCCCCACCGCGTTTCTGGCCGCCATGGCGGTGTTGTGGGGCATTGGCGGCTCCATCAACATGATCTCCCTGTTTGCCCTGATCATGGCGCTGGGGGTGATCGTCGACGACGCCATCGTGGTGGGGGAGGACGCCGACGCCCATGCCCGAATGGGGGAAGAGTCCATCTATGCTTCAGAGGGGGCGGCCAAGCGTATGGTCTGGCCGGTTCTGGCCTCGTCGCTGACCACAGTTGCTGCCTTCATGCCGCTGCTGGTGGTAGGCGGTATCATCGGAAATATCCTGTCCGACATACCCACCGTGATGATCTGTGTGTTGGTGGCGTCCCTGTTGGAATGCTTCATCGTTCTGCCGGCGCATCTGCGCCATGCCTTTGTCAAGAAGGATAAAGGCAAGCACAAGGGCGAGGAGCAGGAGTCGGCCGCCTTGCCGGCAAAGAGCCCGCACCCCATCGAGCGTTTCCGCTTGGGCTTTGAGAAACGCTTCGATCGCTTCCGGCAAGGCCGGTTCCGGGACATTTCCCGTTACAGTCTCGAACATCGGGGCGTTACCCTGGCCGGCGCCCTGGCGCTGGCGATTCTGACGGTGGGCCTGCTGGCGGGCGGCCGCCTGGGCTTTAACTTCTTCCCCACACCGGAGCCGTCGATCCTGTACGCCAATGTCAGCTTCGTGTCCGGCACCGATGAACGAACGGTGGATGTCTTCCTGGAAGACATGCGCCGGACCCTGAATGAAACCGAAGAGGCCCTGGGTGGCAATCTGATTCTGCACGCCATCACCACGCATGGCGCTACCCTTGGGTCGGAGGGACGATCCCGTAACGGCGAAGAGCTGGGGGCCATGATGCTGGAACTGGTGCCCTCGGACCGGCGTTCCGTGCGTAACCCGGAATTCATTAACGAGTGGCGCAGTCGCCTGACGCTCCCGGCGGGGCTCGATAATCTCAGCATTTCAGAACGGCAGGCGGGGCCGCCGGGGCGGGACGTGAATGTTCGCCTGACCGGAAACGATCCTGAAACCCTGAAAGCAGCCGCCGATGAACTGTCCCAGGCCCTCGGCACCTTGCCGGGCGTGCTGGATGTGGAAGATGACATGCCCTGGGGCCGTGAGCAGCTGATCTACCAGGTCAGTGCCTATGGCGAGGCTCTGGGCCTGACAACCGCCGATCTGGGCCGCCAGTTACGTGCGGCGTTTGATGGCCGAATCGCCCAGATCTATCAGGATGGGCGGGATGAAGTGGAAGTCCGGGTGCAGTTGCCACAATCCCAGCGGGAACGCCTGTCCACACTCTCCCGCATGGTGGTGCGGGTCCAGGATGGCCGGTTTGTACCACTGACTCAGGTAATGAACCTGGATCATCGCCAAGGCTTCCAGGCCCTTCGCCACGCTGACGGCAAACTGGCCATTGAAGTGACCTCCAGCCTGAACACCCGGGTCAGCACGACCGATCAGATCCTCGAAAGCCTGCAGGCGGAAGCGCTGCCCGACATCGCCAGCCGCTACAACGTGCGTTACAGCTTCGAGGGCCGGGCGGCGGATCAGCGCGAAACCCTGAGCGATATGAAAACCGGGCTGATGATTGGTCTGGGCCTGATGTACGTGGTGCTGGCCTGGGTGTTTGCCTCCTGGAGCCTGCCGTTGATCGTCATGGCGATTATCCCGTTCGCGTTGGTGGGTGCGCTGCTGGGCCACTGGCTGATGGGGCTGCAGCTGACCATCCTGTCCCTGTTCGGGCTGTTCGGCCTGTCCGGGATTGTGGTCAATAACGCGATTATCCTCGTAGCTTTCTACAACCAGCAGCGACAGAAGGGGTTGGATATCCAGGACGCTCTCAACGAGGCTGCCGTGCAGAGGGTGCGAGCGGTGATGCTAACCTCACTGACCACCATTGGTGGTTTGTTGCCGTTGTTGTTCGAAACCTCGTTGCAGGCGCAGTTCCTGATTCCCATGGCCACGTCCATTGCCTTTGGACTCGGGTTATCGACCCTGCTGGTCTTGCTGGTAATACCGGCCCTGTTGTCCTGGCTGGAACAGGCCCGGGAATGGTGGGCTGAACGACGGGGCACCGACATCAGACCTCTCGGCGCGGAGGACTGAGCCGAGCAATAACGGGATGCGATCATGCCGGATGTGGCCCTTCAGGCCTCGGGCCTGAGCAAACAATTTATCAGTGGTGGCGAGCCGGTGCCGGTGTTTTGCGGTGTGTCCCTGTTGCTCAAGGCGGGTGAATCCCTGGCGCTGATGGGACGTTCCGGTTCCGGCAAAAGCACTCTGCTGAACCTTTTGTGTGGCCTAGAACGCCCGGACGAGGGCGAGATCTGGGTGGGCGGACATCGGGTTGGCGCTGCCGGCGACAGCCCGAAGGAACAGCCAGGGCAGTGGGCCGGCCTTCGACGCCAGTCTCTGGGGGTGGTGTTTCAGGACGCTAACCTGATGCCAGCACTCACCCTGCTTCAAAACGTCCGGCTGCGAGCCAGCCTGGCCGGGCAACCGGACGGTCAGGGTCCCGAGTGGCTCAATCGTCTCGGGCTTGCGGGCCTTGAACATCGCTATCCGGATCAGGTGTCTGGTGGACAGCGCCAGCGGGCGGCGCTGGCGATGGTGTTTGCCATGCAGCCGGAGGTGATTCTTGCCGATGAGCCGACCGGCAGCCTGGACCGGCACACCGCCGATGAGGTTGCCGACCAGTTGTTCCGGCTCCGGCAGGAAACCGGTTGTGCCCTAGTGCTTGCCACTCACGATCCCGAGTTGGCGGCCCGATGCGGCCAGCGGCTTGACCTGGCCCATCCGGGTCGACAGTCTGATTGCCAATGAATCCCTTCCTCGCGCAGATTCTGCATTACCGACGCCACCCCTTTCAGCTGCTGGCCCTGGTGATCATGATTCTGGTCGCCACCATGTTATGGAGTGCGGTCAGCCAGTTGACCGCCCAGGCGCGCACCAGTTTGGGCCAGAGCGAGCAGGCCCTCGGTACGCGGTATCAGGTTCAGCGAGCCGATGGACAACCCGTTACCGTTGAAGACTTCGTGACCCTGCGGCGCGACGGTGCCTGCGTGATGCCCTGGCTGGAGGTGGACTCATCCACCCGGGCCGGGCGTATTGTTGGGATCGATCCCCTGTCGGTCGCCTGCTTTGCCGATGACACGGTGCCCGGTGCTCTTCAGGGCAGTCCACTCGATGGTCAGCCATTTATGGACATTGGCGAGGCTGCCTCGCTGGCTCGAACCGAACCCGAAGCAGCGGAGCGGCTGTACCTGATCGGCGCCGATTCGATATCGCCGGCCAACCTGTCCCAGGGGTACCGGCTGACGGACTTTTCCACAGGCCCGGAGACCGGCGAGCTGGGAGAGAGCTTCCTGTTAAACCTGGATGCCCTGGCCGTGCTGGTGCTGCTGATCACCGCCCTGCTGCTGCGCAGCGTTCACCAGTTGGGCATGGCCCAGCGCCGTGCCAGCTTCGCGCTGCTGTTTCGCTACGGAGTACCTCATTCCTCGATCCGACTTGGGCTGTTTCTGGAGACCCTCACCCTCGCCCTGGTCTGCGTGCTACCCGGCGTGGCACTGGGGCTGTGGCTGGCGAATGGCCTGGCGGGCGGCTTTGGCCAGGCCATGGCGTCTCTGTTCGATACACCCGTCTATGCCGGCCAGGGTAATCACTGGCTGAGTATCGCGCTGGTGATGGCCGGGGTGGTGCTGGGGGTGTGCCTGCTGGATGAGCTTGCACCCCGGCTCACCTCTGTTTCTGACAGCCTGAAACAACGACAGGTTCCGATCGCCGCTGGTGTTCTTGTTCTGGGTCTCGGGCTGGTCTGGGCCGGTAAATCCCTCCCGGTGGTCTTCCTGGCCGTGGGGCTTGTGTTTCTGGGAGCCGGATTCCTGGCCCCGGGCATGGTTGCCGGCATCGCCCGCTGGCGGGCACGTTCGGCGACCGATCCTCTGAACCTCTGGCAATACGCGGAGCTGGATGTGCTGGCCCGGCGCCTGGCTTTTCCCCTGGTGGCATTACAGTTTGCGCTGGCACTGGTGCTGGCGGTTCAGGCTCTGGTGACTGTGTTCGAATCCACCTTTGATGACTGGTTGTCCCAGCGGCTGGCTGCGGACTATTACGTGGAAGTGCCGCCCTCGGCAGACAGTACCAGCGCCGCAAGCTGGCTGGCGTCGCGACCGGATCTGGTTGAACCCGGCGCCTGGCATCGGGTGGTACGGGGGCGGACGGAACTTGCGTTGCCGGAGCAAGGCAAGCCGCGGGGCATCGATGTGTTTTCGGTCGGCCCTGTCAGTGAAACGCTGCATCAGTGGCAATTTCTGGACGCCACTGATGCCCCCTGGGCCGCGTTCAGCCGGGGCGAGGGGCTGATGGTGAACGAGCAGTTGGCGATGCGGGAAGCTGTGTCCGTTGGCGATACCTTGAGCCTGGCGTGGGGTGACCAAACCGTGACCCTGTCGGTACTGGCGATCTACGCTGACTACGGCCGACCGGCGGGGGAAGTACTCCTGCCCATGGATCGGTTGCCGGATACGTTTTCGGCTGCGTTTGAAAGCCTTTCCGTCAGCCTTGCCCCGGCACGCTTGCATGAGTTGGAACGAGGATTGAAAACTGTCTGGCAGGTGGAGGATGTCGTCATCCGTGACAATGGCCGTATCAAAACCCTGGCCCACGAGGTGTTTGACCAGACCTTCCTGCTCACCCGTCTGATCACGTTCGTAACGCTGCTGTTGGCCGCCGTATCCCTGTTGATCATGGGCTGGGTCTTCTTCTCCACGCGGGCCTGGTATTACCAGCTATTGACCGTGTGGGGCCTGGGCCAGCGTGAGGTCACCTTCCGCCTTGCCCGGCTGGCCGTTGGTCTGACCGGTGGCATCGTTTTGCTGGCCTTGCCACTTGGTATCTGGCTGACCTGGGTGCTGGTGCAACGCATCAATCCCGTGGCGTTTGGCTGGTCATTGCCCATGGCTGTTTATCCAGGCTTCTGGCTGGAGCTGGGCGTGCTCAGCCTGTTGATTGGCCTGAGCATTGCGGGGCTGATGCGCTGGCAGTTGCACCACGCCCACAGTCGGCCCTTGTCCGCCAGTGACGTGACCGGAGGGGAGCGATGAGGCTGGTACTGCTGTTGAGTGGTTTCCTGCTGCTGGCAGGGTGTTCGGACGACACCACCAACCAGGGCTTTGCCGGCCTGGCTGAACCTGCCGATGCCAGTGCGTATCTGCAACCCCGGCCCGGAGATACGTTGGTCTTTCCGGAGGATTATGGCCCTCATACCCAGCACCGCATTGAATGGTGGTACCTGACCGCCAATCTGAAAACGGGTGACGGCAAGCCCGTTGGCCTGCAGTGGACCCAGTTCCGGCAGGCAATTCAGCCCCGATCGCCCGAGATACCATCGCCGGAACCAAGCAGCTGGACACTGGATGCTGCCTGGATGGCTCACGCTGCGATCAGTCTTGGTGGAGAGCATCGCTTTGCCGAAAAGCTGGCCCGGGGCGATGTGGGCCACGCCGGGGCCGAACCGGAACCGCTCCGTGTCTGGCTGGATAACTGGCAACTGCGGCAGCAAAAGCCGGGTGTTTGGCACCTGAGCGTTCATGCCCGGGAATGGGGGTACGACCTCACGCTGACCATTAATGGCGATCCGGTCGCCCACGGGGATCGGGGGTTCAGTGCCAAGTCCGCCAGTGGCGAGGGCTCCATGTATTTCAGTCTGGTGGACATTGCCCTCGAGGGGCAGCTCACCCTTGGTGAGCAGATCGTGCCCGTGTCCGGGAAGGGCTGGTTCGACCGGGAATGGAGCAGCCAGCTCCTGAAAACCGGCCAGCAGGGCTGGGACTGGTTTGCCCTGCATCTGGACTCCGGCGACAAACTGATGGCCTTCCAGCTTCGCGAGGAAGAAGGGGGATTCAAATCCGGAACCTGGCTTCCGGCCGATGGGGAGCCCGTTCCCCTGAGCCCGGATGCCTTGGAGCTGAAGCCCGAGGAATTCCGCCACGGGCACCCTGTTCGTTGGCGATTACAGGTGCCCGGCTATGGCGTGGACGTGTCGGTGAAAGCCAGACCTGGCAATTATCTGAATATGGGACAGTTCCCGTACTGGGAAAGCCCGGTGGACGTGGACGGCAGCCATTCGGGCGTGGGGTATATGGAACTGACGGGGTATGCCCGTGATGGGGCAAAGGATTAAATGCGCCTTTCAGGGAAATCGGGCGGATGCATAGCGTCTCTGGACAAGGTTAGCTAGAGTTCTGTTTTTGAAACCATTTGCGTTGACTGTCTGGTCGAGTCTTTGCGAAATAACGAACTCATCGAAGATTCTGAATCACACAGGCCGTGGCCAACTCACTGTTCAGGGGCTTGGGGTGTCTATGGACGTTTCGATTCAGACTGCCAGTAGGGAACATCTGACGGGGATCCACGAATTAGTGCTCCAGTGGGGCTATCAGGCAAGCGAACACGAGACCCTGGAATGGCTCGATGCCTTGAATAACTCCGCCAATAACCAGTTGTTTGTCGCCCTTTCTGGTGACCTTGTTGTGGGGTGGGCTGCTGTTGAGAAACGCATAACTCTCGGCACAGGTCATATCGCCGAGATTACGGGGCTGGTTGTGAGGGCGGGCTTCAGGCGGTCGGGCGTAGGGAAGGTTCTGGTCAGCGCTGCTGAGCAATGGTCGCGGGCTCTGGAGCTTCCACGGGTGGTGGTACGCTCGAATGTGACGCGTGCGGAGGCGCACCAGTTTTATCCCTCAATGGGCTTTGAGCTCACGAAGACGACAAACGTGTATGAGAAAGATCTCAGCAATCCTGCTGATGCAACATCCCCATCTGCCTGATACCCATGTCGAATTTAAGTTAGAGGAGAACACGCATGTATCAGGACATTATCGACTTCTGGTTTTCCGAGCTGAAACCCGAGCAGTGGTGGCAAAAGGATGCGGAGCTGGATGCGCTGATTGAGCGCCGGTTTGGTGCGTTGCATGCACAGGCCAGTGCGGGTGAGCTTTTCCCATGGCGTGAAACACCCTCGGGTAGCCTTGCGGAGGTCATCGTTCTGGATCAGTTTTCCCGCAATATCCACCGGGACAAGCCGGAATCCTTTGCCAATGATCCTCTGGCGCTGGGGTTGGCCCAGGTCGCAATCTCAAAGGGCTTTGACCGGGAGCTGGCGCCGGTGGAGCGCAGCTTTCTCTACCTGCCGTTTATGCACAGTGAATCTCAGTTGATTCATGTGGAAGCTGTCAAACTGTACGAGCAACTGGGTATCCGGAATAATCTGGAGTTTGAGTACAAGCACAAGGCAATCATCGACCGGTTTGGTCGTTACCCGCACAGAAACAACATCCTGGGTCGCGCATCAACACCGGAAGAAATAGAGTTTCTCAAACAACCTGATTCAAGCTTCTAGGTCACCGACACCCAGCGCTGATTATAAAAATAAGGGAACCTGATCCATGAGTTTCGGCACCATTCTGAGCGTTATCTTTCTTTTCATCTGGGGCGTAGCGATGTCCGCTCATTCCCAGGACCTGACAAATCTTCTGCTGGTTAACGCAGCTGTTCAGATGCTGCTGTTTATCGTGGTCGCCTGTATTCCGTTTCTGAGAACGGGACGGATGTCTTACGTAGACATCGCCTGGCCGTTCGGCGTGGCCCTGATTGGTGTGCAACTGCTGCTGTTCGCCGATGGCGATATTGTGCGCAAGATTGCGGTGGGAGCCGTTTACCTGTTCATCGGCTTACGGATGGGTATGGGAGCCGTGGTTATGGGCAGGGCGACTGGCGTCATCTTCAAAACGGAGTTTCCCCGCTACCAGTACCGCAAGATGATGTTCGAGAAAACCGGCGCCCGGCATGCCAGGATGCACATGCTCGCCGAGATCCTGGCCCAGGGTATTGCCAACATGTCCGTTCTTGCCTTGCCGGGATTTTTGATCGCCACCAATACCAGCCCCTCGATTTCCGGCTGGGAGATTGTCGGAATCCTGGTTTGGGCGGTTGCCTATATTCTTGAGACCGTCGCCGATACCCAGAAGCTCCTGTTCATTTCCAAGTCCGAGAACAAGGGTGGGGTCTGCAATGTCGGGCTCTGGAAGTACAGCCGCCACCCGAACTACTTTGCCGAATGGCTGGTGTGGACCGGACTGGTGATCGCCACAGTACCCTCCTGGCTGGCGCTGCAGGGCACCGAATCGTTCTTCGTCTGGCTGGTGCTTGGGGTCGGCGCTCTGTGTGCCTCCATTATGCTCTACATCACCCTGGTGTATCTGACTGGCGCCAAGCCGGCGGAATACTACTCGGTTCGCAAGCGCCCGCAGTACCGGGAATACCAGGAGACAACAAGCATGTTCTTTCCCTGGTTTCCGAAAGCGGATGCCAGTCCGGTCGGATTGGACGAGGTGACCACTCGGCGCGGATCCAGTGACTAGGCTGAGGGGATCTGCTGTCATGGCTTGTGTTTCACCGACACCCGCTCTGTCATGAACGTTGTTTGTGAAACCGAACGACTGGTTATTCGGCAGTTCGATCTGAACGATGACGGCTTTATCCTCCGGTTGCTGAACGAAGCGTCTTTTATCCGTTATATCGCGGACAAAAACGTGCGCACTCAAGCGGATGCCATTGCCTACCTGAAAAACGGCCCGTTATTGAGCTATCAGGCGTTGGGGTTTGGTCTGAATCTGGTGACGCTAAAAGGGTCCGACGTCTCGATTGGCATGTGCGGACTGCTGAAACGAGATCAGTTGGAGTATCCAGACCTCGGTTTTGCATTTTTGCCGGAGTTTTGTGGCAAAGGTTATGCGTTTGAAGCAGCGAAAGCGGTTCTCCAGACTGAAATGATGGATCCTGGTCTGGAGACCGTCATGGCGGTTACCCTGCCGGACAATCTGAGTTCGAATCGTCTACTGAAGCGTGTCGGCTTTCGTTTGAGCGGCACGACCGAAGTGAATGGATCACAGAACAACCTGTACGTTTATCGCCGATAAAAATTCCCCAACGGAAGTACCCCTTTGACCTGTGCCCTCTATACTCAATTCCTACTCATGAAATGGAGGATGAGACATGGGCAAAATCGCACTTACCTTAGCTTCAGCTCTGTTGGTCGCGCCATTATGTGCGCTCGCCGAGAGTATGGTTTCGGATGCGCCGGAAAATGCTGAAGCGTATTTCATTCAGCCAATGGACGGAGCAACGGTGGATGGCACCTTCAAGGTGGTGTTTGGCTTGCGGAATATTGGCGTTGCGCCCGCGGGTGTGGAGAAAGAGAACACTGGACACCATCATTTGCTGATCGATTCCGACATGCCGTCGGATTTGACCCAGCCACTGCCAGCGTCCGATCAGGTCAAGCATTTTGGTGGTGGGCAGACGGAGGCTGAAATCACGCTGCCACCCGGCGAGCACACACTGCAGCTTCTGCTGGGGAACCATCTGCATGTGCCGCACAATCCGCCGGTGGCCTCTGAGCAGATCTCGATCACCGTCGAGTGAGTGAGCTCCGCCCGTTGAGGTCTAGAGTTCCATCGGCGGCGGCGTCAGACCGGAAAACAGATCCTGGATGCCGTGATGCCATTGCTGGCGAAGCACCTGGAAATACTTGCAGTCCTCTTCCACCCGGTGCATCAGGCTTGGCTGTAGCGAGCCTTTCCGGTAAATGGCGATGTCCAGAGGCATCCCCACCGACAGGTTGCTCTTCATGGTGGAATCGAAGGAGATAAGCGCGCATTGATACGCCCGATCGAGGGGAGTGTCGTACGTGACCACGCGATCCAGGATCGGCTTGCCATACTTCGATTCGCCAATCTGGAAGTAGGGGGTTTCTTCGGTGGCTTCGATGAAGTTGCCTTCCGGGTAGATGTTAAACAGCCGGTGTCCGTCACCCTGGATCTGGCCGCCGAGGATCAGCGAACAACTGAAGTCCACGTGGCTGATCTTGCCATCTGGGTTGTCCCGCTGGATCACTTCGCGCATGGTCTGGCCGACAAGTTCTGCGGCGTCGAACATGGTTTCGGCGTTCAGGATATTGGGTTCGTTGGTGCCCGCCCTGCGTTCGAGCAATTTAACCACGCTCTGGCTGGTGGCCAGATTGCCTGCGGACAGGACCACCAGTGAGCGTTCACCCAGCTGCTCAAACAGGTGCATCTTGCGGAAGGTGGCAATGTGGTCAAAGCCGGCGTTGGTCCGGGTATCGGATGCGAACACCAGTCCTTCGTCCAGCCGCATAGCTACGCAATAGGTCATTCGGCACTCCTGGGTACGCGCTGTCTATCGAGCGTAGTCTAATCACAAGCACAGACGAAGTGTGAGTGTTTTTTTATGCCCTTCGTGCGATCGGCCTACTGGCTGCTGGCGCGAATCACCCGGGCAATGGTTTCCATCTGCTCGGTGCCGCCGCCCGTTCGGACACCCCGCACCGGCGCGGCGTCCTGGTAGTCCAGACCAACGGCCAGTTTGATGTGACTTTCCGCCACGTTCAGGGTGTTGACCACGTCGAAAGTGTGCCAGTTGCTGCCAATCCAGGCCTCGGCCCAGGCGTGGGTCGCCACATGATCGTCATCCGCCGAGTGTATGTAACCGCTCACATAACGGGCTGGCACGCCTATGTGGCGGCAGCAGGCGATGAAGATGTGGGTGTGGTCCTGGCAGACGCCGGCGCCCAGTTCGAAGGCTTCCCGAGCGGTGTGGGTGACCGTGGTGGCGCCGGGCATGAACGAAATGTGTTCCCGCAAGTGAGTCATCAGTTTTACCAGACTGCGCTTGTTGGCCGAATACTCATTGGCAAAGGCCTTGAGCGCCTCGTCTGCGTCGGTGAGATCGGTCTGTCGCAGGAACACCTGGGGCGGGAAGGGGGAGTCGTCCCTGGTCAGGGGCTTGCCGGTCAGGTCGACCACGCCCTCGGCCACCAGGGTGATTTCCGGGGCGGCGTCGGTCAGGGTCATGACGGTGACCAGGTTGCCGAAGCCATCCACCATCTGGCTGGTTTCGCCCGGGGTGCGCAGTTTCCAGTCGTGAATGCGTTGCTGGGGGGTTGTTCGGGGCGTCAGCCGGATGTACTGGATGCTGTCCTCGATGGGGGATTCGTAGGTGTAACGAGTCTCGTGGTGAATCGTCAGTTTCATTATTTCCACCCCATGAAGTCGTTGCGGATCTGGCTGGTAATGCCTTCGATCCGGTCGAGGAAGTCCACCAGATACTCGTGCAGTCCCCGTTCGGCGATGTACTCCTTGTCGCCGTAGCGCAGGTTTGCAGCAAGGCTGGAGGCCGCTCGGCGGGAGCGGCGTCCGGTTTCGCCTTCTATCTCTTCCAGCAGCAGGGCAATATCTTTCAGGCAGCTGCGCAAGGACCTGGGCAGATCCGGGTTCAGGATGAGCAGTTCAGCAACTTTCATGGGCTCCAATTCGTGCCCGTAGGTGTTCTGGTAGGCCTCGAAGGCGGCCAGCGAGTGCAGCACCGCAGTCCACTCGAAGAACGACTGGGTGGAATTCTCGTCCATGGTCTTCATGGCCATAACGTAGCGGATGTCGAGTACCCGGGCGGTGGTGTCGGCCCGCTCCATAAGGGTGCCCAGCCGAAGGAAGTGAAAGGCATCGTTACGCAGCAGGGTGCCATAGGCGGCGCCCCGGAACATGTGGGAGCGTTCCCGTACCCAATCAAATACCTGGCTGGCGTTGGATTCGGTGATGCCCTGCTTGCGCAGTTCCTTCATGTCGAGCCAGGCCTGGTTGACGCTTTCCCACACATCGGCAGACAGGTTGCCGCGCACGTGCAGGGCGTTGTCCCTGGCATTGCGAATCATGCTGAAGAGGCTGGATTGATGGCGTTCATCCAGTACCAGGAAGTCCAGCAGGTTCTGCGGGGTGATTTGCTGATGGAATTGGTAAAAGGTTTCGGTCGCACCAGAGACCAGCAGGGGAACCGACAACTGTTCGACCCGATCTTCTGGTACGTCGATCAGTGCCATGGTCAGGCTCATGTCCAGGAGTCGGGCCTGGCTTTCTGCGCGCTCCAGGTAGCGGGCCATCCAAAACAGACTGAAAGCAGAGCGACTGAGCATCATAGGTCGGCCTCCAGAACCCATGTGTCTTTGGTACCGCCACCCTGGGACGAGTTGACCACCAGGGATCCTTTTTTCAGGGCTACCCGGGTCAGTCCGCCCGGAACCATCTGGATTTTCTTGCCAGACAGCACGAACGGTCGCAGGTCCAGATGGCGAGGGGCCACGCCCTCGTCAACAAAGGTCGGACAGGTGGACAGACTCAGCGTGGGCTGGGCGATGTAGTCGTCCGGGCGCGCCCTGAGCAAGCTGCGGAACTCGGAGATTTCTTTCTTGCTGGCCGTCGGGCCGATTAGCATGCCGTATCCGCCGGCACCCTGCGCCTCCTTCACCACCAGTTCATCCAGATGATCCAGCACGTACTGAAGGTCCTTTTGCTTGCGGCACTGCCAGGTGGGCACGTTTTTCAGTATGGGTTCTTCGTCGAGGTAGAAGCGGATCATGTCCGGCACGTAGGGGTAGATGGACTTGTCGTCCGCCACGCCGGTGCCCATGGCGTTGGTGAGCACCACGTTGCCTGTCCGGTACGCCGAGTACAGACCAGGCACGCCCAGCATGGATTGCGGGTTGCCGGCCAGCGGATCGAGGAAATCGTCGTCAATCCGGCGGTAGATGACGTCTACCTGCTGGGGACCAACGGTGGTCTTCATATACACCTTGTTCTGGTGCACGAACAGGTCGGCGCCTTCCACCAGCTCCACCCCCATTTGTCGGGCCAGGAACGCGTGCTCGAAGTAGGCGCTGTTAAACCGGCCCGGGGTCAGGACAACCACGGTCGGGTCCGGCTTGAGTGAGGCGGCCCTCAGGGTTTCGCCCAGCAGGTTCGGGTACTGGTCAACCGGTGCCACCGAGCTGTGGGCAAACAGTTCGGGAAACAGCCGCATCATCATGCGGCGATTCTCCAGCATATAAGAGACACCGCTGGGGCAGCGCAGGTTGTCTTCCAGAACGTAAAAGTCACCATCGTTGTGGCGGATCAGGTCAATGCCCGCGATATGAGAGTACAGATTGCGCGGCAGCTTCAGCGCCTGCATGCCCGGCTGGTACTGGGGATTGGCAAAGACCTGCTCGGCACTGATGACGCCGGCTTTGACGATGTCGTAGTCGTGGTAGATGTCGAACAGGAACTTGTTGAGGGCGTGGACCCGTTGCTTGAGGCCCGCCTGCAGTTTTTGCCAGTCACTGGCAGAGATAATCCGGGGAATCAGGTCAAACGGAATCAGGCGGTCAGCGCCCTGGTCTTCGCCATAGACATTAAAGGTGATGCCCAGGCGCTGGAATAACACGTTGGCTTCCCGGCGTTTTTCGGCGATGAGGCCTTCGTCGGACTTTTCCAGCCACTGCTCAAGCATGCGACAGTGGGGGCGGACTCTGTTGTTCTCGTCGAACAACTCGTCATACAAACCGGGGGCCGGTGTCTGTATATGCATGATTCCGTGCGTCTCCTTCGACGGTGTTCGTTCATTTCCTCCGCAGTTACCGGCGGGCTTCCTGTTAAACAGCAAATGCCACGCCAGCCGGGGGAATTTTTTCTTGTAGGACTGTATCTTAGGAAAGCACGGCCTTGTGAAGACTGTCAATTGACACCGGAAACGAAAACAGGCGATCCGGGGATCGCCTGTTTGGTTTTCGTGTGCCCTCGGGGGGTTATTCGAAGGAGGTTGCACCAATTCGGTGAACGCTCACGTCCGCTCCCTTGAACTCTTCTTCTTCGGTCAGGCGCAGACCGGAAATGGCGTTGACGATGCCGTACACAATCAGACCGCCAACAAACGCCACCAGCACGCCGGCTACCGAACCGATGATCTGGGACATCAGGCTGACGCCGCCCAGGCCACCGAGGCTTTCCTGACCGAAGATGCCGCAGGCGATGGCACCCCAGACGCCACACACACCGTGCAGCGGCCAGACACCCAGTACGTCGTCCAGACGCTCGATCTTGTCCTGGGCCCATTCGAACATGTAGACGAAGATGGCACCGGCAATACCGCCGGTGACCAGGGCGCCCACCGGGTGCATCAGGTCAGAACCGGCACACACGGCAACCAGGCCGGCCAGCGGACCGTTGTGAATAAAGCCTGGGTCCTTGCGACCGACGACCATGGCCACCAGCACACCGCCGACCATAGCCATCAGACTGTTTACCGCCACCAGGCCACTGATGCCATCCAGAGTCTGGGCGGACATCACATTAAAGCCGAACCAGCCCACGGTGAGAATCCACGCGCCCAGTGCCAGGAACGGGATGTTGGACGGTGCAAAGGCCACCACGCGACCGTTGCGGTAACGGCCAGTACGGGCGCCCAGCAGCAGAACAGCGGCCAGTGCAATCCAGCCACCGACCGCGTGCACCACAACGGAGCCAGCGAAGTCGTGGAAGGATGCACCAAATTGGTTCTCAAGCCAGTCCTGGAAACCGTAGTTGCCGTTCCAGATCAGGCCTTCGAAGAACGGGTAGATAAATGCCACGATCAGGCCGGAGGCGATCAGCATCGGGTAGAACCTGGCGCGCTCGGCAATACCGCCGGACACAATAGCGGGAATGGCCGCCGCAAACGTCATCAGGAAGAAGAATTTAACCAGCTCGTAGCCGTTGCCAGCGGTGAGTTCACCGGCGCCGGTCATGAAGTGGCTGCCGTAGGCAATGTAATAGCCGATGAAAAAGTAGGCGACGGCGGAAATACCGAAGTCGGTGATGATCTTCACCAGGGCGTTCACCTGGTTCTTGTGTCGCACGGTACCAACTTCCAGGAAGGCAAAGCCGGCGTGCATGGCCAGTACCATGATGGCACCGATAAGGATAAACAGCGTGTTGGCGCTTTCGGTCAGGGTGTGTACTGCACTCGCAATGTCCACGGTTTTTCGCTCCTGGTGTGAGTTTGGGCCTCTTCCGGGCCTTTATGCATTAACGAGGTGCAGATAAGCAAATAGCGTTCCAAAATGATGCAAAATCAGGGGCGGCAGGTTTGGTCAGCAAGTTTTCTGGAAGGATGGTGTGAACTTCGGGAAATTATTGCACTATTTTGGTGCGGTTTGTGTGAGTTTGCACCATTAAGGTTTGCTGTTGTGTCGAGTCAGATCTGGTCCGGTGTCAGCTTGTCCCGTTCCTGCTGTTCTTTTTGTTCTTTCCAGGCGGCGTATTCGTGCAGATCTGACTCAAATAACTTCAGGCACAAGGCCACCACGCCGGCATCATCAAGAAATCCAAAGCCGAAAATCAGGTCTGGAATGACATCCAGCGGGTTCATCACGTAGATGAGGGCGCCGGCTACTGCTGCGATGGTTTTCCAGGGCACACTGCGGTAGTTCCCGTACCAGTAGTCGCGGATCATGGAAAACATCAGCCGGATGTCGGTGCCGAATCGTTCGAGCCTGCCACTGTTCCTGACCTTCTCTTCAATGGCTTTTTGCCGTTCCAGCAGCGTCTCCAGGTCTTGCCGGTGGACCTTTTCGGACTCTTCCTTCAGTTGTTTTTCGGCGCTTTTCTGGCTGAACAGGGCCATGAATAAACATCCTGTGTGCAGGTCAAGGGGTCATGATCGCTCAAGGTCGGGCCGATGCCAACCGCCGGATGGGTCAGCGCGTCGGGTAGTGATGTCGAAGGCGATCGGGGATTTGCGCCAGTTGTTTGTCGATCAGGGCGGTCATGGCATCGCCGATGGGGCCGGTATCCGTGCCCGGCTCGACAATGTCCAGCAGGTGGCTGACGGCTTCGGCGGTGGACAGGGCGTCCGGCCCCGGGGCCTTTCTGACGATGTAGCGAGACGGCGGGGCCTGCTGAAAGTGATACGCCGGTAGTGCCTTCAGGCCGGGATTGGTGTGCAGAATACGGGCGGCTTTGCGCCAGGTGCCATCAAGCACGACCCAGTGGCTGATGGCGGCCAGATCGGCGTGTTCAACCGGCTGGCTGCGGGGGCCGGGGAACAGCAGTGCCGTGGTATCCGACAGCGTTGTCGGGTCGAAGCCGCCCCGGCGAAACTGGTCCGGTGTTTCGCCCACCAGTACCCGGAGCCTGTCGAGACAGCGCTGGAGAATCCGCACGGTGCCCTTGGGCCGGTCGACCTCCGTTGGGTGCTGGAGAATGGTGATTGGGGTTCGATTCGCCACTGGACGGCAGTGGGCGCACACGCAGATGTTCAGGTGCAGGTTGCAGTGAGGGCACAGGTCACGAGGCATGGTGGTGATTACGGAGTCCCGTCAACCAGATGAACGGTTACCACCAGGCTTTGCCCCACATCTCCGGATTGGCCCAGTGCTTGGAGTTATTCCATTGCCGTTTGTGGTTGTAGTTGTCGAGATTGTAGGTGTAGAGCGCAATAGCGCCCGTTTCCAGCTCCGGGTCTGTGTGGCGACGGAATCCGAGGCCAATGAAATCCTTAAAGGCCCAGTCCGGTGACTCCCCGACCAGGACCGCAATCTGGTGAGTGCCATAGTTGCGCAGTTGACCCAGGAACAGGGCACCTTCATCAAATGACAGGTGTTCAAGGGTGTCTGACACCAGTGCAAGGTCGTGAACCGATTCCAGTGGCAGGCGGGCATTGGGGTCTTTAGGATCCAGATTGGTTATCCGGGTGTCTGAAAATTCCCGGGCCCAGAGTTCGGTGATTCGGGCGGCCGTCGTGCCGCAGCTCACGACAGAACCTGGTTTGCACGAATCCATGACCGCGGCAAGTGCCGCGGGCAAGCTGAGACCGGAATCGGCTTGGTTGTGTGACATATTGTCCTTCGCCTGATGGTTATCGACGTCGATTGAGTCTAGTCCGAAGGTGGTCCGGCAACACGATAACGTCTTTCCGGGCGTCCTACGGCACCATAATTTACTTCGGCCAGCAGTTCTCCTGTGCTGACCAGGTATTCCAGGTAGCGCCGGGCGGTGGTGCGTGATGCACCCATCTGCTGGCCAAGGGCCTCGGCATTCCAGTCGCCACCTTCCTGTAGTACGTGCCGAATCGTCTCCAGGGTCAGTGCGTCGATGCCTTTGGGCAGCCGTTGGGGTGTTTTTTTTTGCTCCGGTTCGGCCAGGCTTCTGGGAAGCAGGGTATCCACCTCCCTCTGCTCAAGCCGGTGCAATGTGGCCAGCCGCTGGTGATGCTGGCGGTAGTTCTCGACGGCTTCTTCCAGTCGCTCGAACACCAGGGGTTTCAGGATGTAGTCGAAGACACCGCCGCGCAAGGCACTGCGCAGGGTGTCGACCTCTTTGGCGGCGGTAATGAGGATGACATCGCTGGCCCGGTCGTTGGCCCGCAGTTCCCGGAGCAGGTCGAGGCCATTGCCGTCCGGGAAATACACATCCAGCAGAATCAGATCGGGGGAGAGTACGTCGATCTGATCCCGGGCATCGGTCAGGGTGTGGGCAATGCCGCAAAGTTCGACATTCTCCAGGCGTTCAACATAGCGCCGCTGGATTTCAGCAATCTGGCGATCGTCTTCCACAATCAACAGTCGAATGGGGGCCACCACTTCTGCTCCGTTCACAGGTGATCTTGTCTGCCCGGATCTTTGGGCAGGTACAGTGTAAACCGACTGCCCTCCGGCTTCAGGTTCTCCACGGTAACTGAACCGCCCCAGCGCTCTACAAACTGGCGCACCAGGAACAGCCCTATGCCATGGCCCGCGTGCTCCTTGGAGGAAACGCCCCGTTCGAAGATACGCTCCTGCTGGTCTTCGGGGATGCCTGGCCCCTGATCTTCCACCTCGAAGATCAGGTCATGGCCTAGGTCGGTCATGCTCAGGCTCACCCGCCCGCCGGCGCCCCGATACTGGCGGGTGGCTTCCAGGGCGTTGTCGATCAGGTTCCCCAGCACGCTCACCAGCTGATCCCGTGGCAGGTCCGCTGGTACATCGGACATCTGGCTGTCGGGATCGATATCCAACCGCAGCCCCATTTCCCGGGCCCGGTTGTATTTGCCCAGCAGGCAACCGGCAATAACGGGGTCGGGAACCGCTTCCAGCAGCAGGTGGATCAGCGCCTGGTGGTCACTGACCTCGTTCCCGATCAGCGCCAGTGCTTCGTCCTTGGCGTCAATCTGAATCAGGCCTGCGATGGTGTGCAGTTTGTTGGAGTACTCGTGGGTCTGGCTACGCAGGGTATCGGCGTATTCCATGATGCGGGTGAGTTGCTGGCTGATCTGGTCCAGTTCGTCCCGCCGGCGGAAGCTCGACACCACACCGATGATGTCATCGCCCTGGCGCACGGGCAGCCGGTTGACCACCATCTGCTGGCCTCGGAACCACACCTCCTTGTCGAAATCCGGTTCACCGCTTTCCAGAACGCTCATCAGCTCCCCATCGGGCAAGACGGCACTGATGGCGCGGCCGGTGAGTTGGATGTCCGGGTCCAGGCCCAGGTTCTCGATGGCAGTTCGATTAAAGGTCGTGATGGTACCCTCCCGGTCGATGGCGATAATGCCTTCTCGCACCGATTGCAGGGTGGCGGCCTGCTCTTCAAACAGGCGGGCAATCTCTTCCGGTTCCAGGCCAAAGATAGCGCGCTTGAACCGACCGGCGATGAGCACGGCCGCCAGTACACTGCCCACCAGCATCAGGCCCAGCACCCCGTACAGAACCAGCTCGTACCGGCGAATGCTGGCAAGCACCTGATCCAGTGAATAACCGACCGAGACAATACCAATGATGTCGCGGGATGTGGGGTCAACGATGGGGGCTTTGCCGCGCATGGAGTCCCCCAGGCTGCCCACCGCCCTCGACACATAGCCTTCGCCCTGTTTCAGGGCGCGGATGCCGTAATCTCCGTCGTCGTCTCCCATGGAGTGGCCGATACGGTTGGGATCCGGGTGGGCCAGGCGAATGGCGTCACGGTCTCCGATAACGATGAACAGCGCCTGATTGGTTTCGGCCACACGCTGGCTGAGCGCCATCAGCGCCGGACTGTCTCCTTCGCGCACCCCGTCAATCACGGCCGGCATGGCGGCAACGGTTTTCGCCACCATCAGGGCTCTCTGGCCAATCTGTTCGTACAGGGACTCGCTCAGGTAGTAGCCGGCAAAGCCGCCGATCAGGAGGGTCTGCATGGCGCCCACCAGCCCGAGGGCCAGGATCATGCGGGTTTTGAGTTTCAGCTTGCGCAGCATGGTGTGGGGAATTCTCTGAATGCAGCGTCAGGTATTTGGCCCTGAGGGTAATGCAGGTGCCGGTGAATTGCCCGTGAACTTAATGAACAAAACGCTCATAACATTTTTTAAGCGCTTTACGCGCACAAACTGTCGATCACGGGTAGTCAGTATTTACCCTCGCAACTTAACCGGCCTTCTGGTCAGGCATGGGTCTTTCGACTATGCCTTAGGTTCGGTCACAACAACAAATGTGAGGTGACACCAATGCTGATGAAACGAACTCTGTCTTTTGTGGCGGCGGCTGCCGTCAGTTTTCACGCCTGGGCCTGGGAACCGTCCGGCAAAGTAGAATGTATCGCGCCGGCGGATCCGGGCGGCGGTTGGGACTTCACATGCCGTAGCGTCGGGCAGGTGCTGCAGGATCTGGATCTGGTGCCAGGTAACGTGCAGACCTTCAACATGGCGGGTGCCGGCGGCGGTGTTGCCTTCGCCCACACCGTGAGCAAGCGCCGGGACGACGATAAGCTGATCGTCGCCGCTTCCAATGCGACGACTACTCGTCTGGCCCAGAAGCAGTTCCCGGGTATGGATGCCGGCATGGTGACCTGGGTTGGCGCTATCGGCGCGGATTACGGCGTGATTGCGGTGAGCAAGGACTCCCCCTACCAGAACCTGAACGAGTTGCTGGAGGCGATGAAGGCCGACCCACGTTCCGTCAAGTTTGCCGGTGGCAGTGCCCGCGGAGGCTGGGACCACCTGAAAGTCCTGATTGCGGCCAAAGCCGCGGATGTGGATAACCTGCCCAAGGTGCCTTTCCTGTCCTACAACAACGGTGGCGAAGCCCTGACCCAGGTTGTCGGTGGCCAGGTGGATGCCTTCACCGGTGACGTGTCTGAAGTGACTGGCTTCCTGGAGTCCGGTGACCTGCGCGTGCTGGCGGTACTGTCTGAAGAGCGCTTGCCGGAGCCATTCGGTGATATTCCGACCGCCCGTGAGCAGGGTGTGGATGCCATCGGTGCCAACTGGCGCGGTTTCTACATGCCGAAGGACGCCTCCGATGAAGCCAAGGCTTACTGGACCGAGGCGGTTCAGACCATGTACGACAGCGACGAGTGGAAAGCGGTCATGAAGAAGAACGGTCTGATTCCGTTCCAGCCGGAAGGCGACTTCACCGACTTTGTTGGCCAGCAGATCGACGCTGTAGAAACCCTGTCACGTGAAATCGGACTGCTTAAATGAGCAATCGCGGTGATCGTGTCCTCGGACTGATTCTGTTGGTGCTAGCCCTGGCCTATGGCTGGGGCGCCCAGCAGTGGCCCGAGCCCTTCGGCGGTGCCGAGGAAGTCGGGCCCGAGACCTTCCCAACCTTGTTGGCGATTGTCTTGGGCCTGTCCAGTCTGTACCTGATGTTCAAGCCCGACCCGGATGCCGAGTGGCCGCTGGGTAAGACGGCGGCTGAGCTGGGGCTGGCGATGGTGATTCTGGTTGCCTACGCCTTCCTGCTGGAGCCCCTGGGGTTCATTCCGGCCACCACGCTAGCCGTGGGTGCCCTGAGCTGGCGTATGGGCGCAAAGCTATTGCCAGCCTTTATGACCGGCCTGATCAGTGCTGTCGTGGTGTTTGTGATCTTCAACTATGGCCTGTCTCTGAGTCTGCCCGCAGGGCCGTTGGGAGCTGAGTGATGGAAACCTTACAGTTTCTGATCGACGGCTTTGCTGTCGCATTAACGCCCTACAACCTGATGTTCGCGCTGTTCGGCGCCTTTATCGGCACCCTGATTGGCGCATTGCCCGGACTGGGGCCTGCCAATGGCGTGGCGATTCTGATTCCGCTGGCCTTTACCCTGGGCTTGCCGCCAGAGACCGCCATGATCCTGCTCACCTCGGTGTACGCGGGGGCCATGTACGGCGGGCGGATATCGTCCATCCTGCTGAACATTCCCGGTGACGAACCGGCCATGATGACCTGCCTGGATGGCTACCCCATGGCCCAGAAGGGCCGTGCAGCTGATGCGCTGGCCATTTCCGCCATTGCGTCGTTTTCCGGTGGTCTGATCGGTACCCTTGGCCTGATCCTGCTGGCGCCGGTTCTGGCCCGATTTGCCCTGACCTTCGGCCCCGCGGAATACTTCGCCCTGTTCATGCTGGCGTTTGCCACCCTCGGTGGCATTACCGGCAAGAACCCGGTGAAGACCATTGTGGCCGCGGCGCTTGGTGTGATGATCTCGACGGTAGGCATCGACATCGCCACCGGTACCCAGCGCTATACCTTCGGGGTGCTGGAACTGTTCGAGGGCATTGACTTCATCCTGGCCATCGTGGGGCTGTTCGCTATCTCCGAGCTGTTGTTCTTCATCGAGTCCAAAGCCGGTGCCGGTCGTGAACAGGTTCAGGTGGGCAAGCTCACCCTGACCGCGAAGGAAGTGGGAGCCACCGTACCGACCCAGGTCCGGGGCGGTATTCTGGGCTTTATTTCCGGCGTGCTGCCGGGTGCGGGTGCTTCCCTCGGTAGCTTCATCAGCTACACCCTGGAGAAGCAGTACTTGGGCAAGCGTGGTCGCTTCGGTGAAGGGGATGCCCGTGGCATTGCGGCTCCGGAAGCAGGCAATAACGGTGCGTCCTCGGGTGCGCTGGTCCCCATGCTGACCCTGGGTGTGCCGGGCAGTGGTACTACCGCGGTGCTGCTGGCGATGCTGATTTCCCTCAATATCACCCCGGGGCCGCTGATGTTCACCCAGAACGCCGACATCGTCTGGGGCGTGATTGCTGCCCTGCTGATCGGTAACGTGCTGCTGCTGGTGCTGAACATCCCACTGGTGGGCTTCTTTGTGAAGCTGCTGTCGGTGCCGCCGATGTACCTGTTGCCGATCGTGACCATGGTGGCCTTCGTGGGCATCTACTCCATCAGCCACAGTACCTTCGATCTGTATTTCATGATCGCCTTCGGTATTGCCGGTTACATTCTCCGTAAGCTGGAAATCCCCCTGGTGCCGATCATCCTCGGTATGCTGCTGGGGCCAGAGATGGAGAAGAACCTGGGTCACGCGCTGGTGTTGTCGGACGGTGACTGGGGCATTCTCTGGGGCTCGCCGCTGGCCATTGGCCTGTGGGGCTTTGCTGCCCTGGGGCTGGCTGCGCCTTACCTGATCGGCCCCCTGCTGCGTCGACGCATGCGGGCGGCTATCAAGGAAGGGCCGGAGAGCGATTAAGCCTCTGACCGAAAATCCGGGAAACCGAAAACGCCGGCCTTGTGCCGGCGTTTTTTTGTTGGAGGCTGATGTCTTTGGCACCCGTAATCGCTCACTTGGGTCCCCAGGCGGACATTTGGGATGGAGGGGGCAAAGGATGAGGGTCACAACCCCCCTAAAGTTGCTTCAAATTGACCGCGACTGAACGGGAATTTATGCGATTCCCCATGAAGGAACCTCAGAAAACATAAATGAAGCCAATACCGATTTCCGCTTCATAATCATTTCGAGAGATCGGGCTGTCTCTGACATCACTCCCATAGATTTCGTAAAGAGCTTCACCGAAGATCTGCCAACTCTCGTTCAGGTAATTTCGATAGTTAACGTTGAAACCGGTTGATCTGTACCCGCTATCCACATCGGTTTCCGGAAGGCCCGAGTTTATGGACTGTTGTGTGTTTACGCCAAAGTCCCGGTTGGCCAGTTTACTATCGTGGAAAGTGACAGCGGCGCCAACTTCCCAGCCAGTGCCGTTGGGTTGGCAACCCAAACAGGTTCCTGCGCCGATCAGTCCGAGCGTACCGATTTCTCCGGCCAATACACGGCCATCCAGAAAGTAACGCCAGTTTTCGGCAAGGGCACGACGCACTTCCAACAGCACTGTCACCCCGGAATTCGATTCGCCTAACCCATCCAGCCTGCCATCTTCGGAATCGCCCTCTTCCCGGCCTTCTTCGTAGCCTAAAGAGGTTTGAAACAACCAGGCATCCCTGGCAACGGTTCGCCACCCAATGGCTTCACCTGCCCAGAAAAAAACATGTTCGCCCGTTCGCCACTGAACGCCCCCGGCCGGATCGACCTCAAACTCAAATTCGTCCGAACCCTCATAGGCGGACTCATATTCAACGCCGAGCCCAAACCCAACACCCCAGCCATCGCCATCTGTGAAATCGACGATAGAGGGAAGCGGAACGAGAGGGGTTCTCGTTTCTGTCGCATTTACCGATCCAAAACATGAAAGAGCGCCAAAAAATGAGAGGAATGGAAGGGCTAGTTTTTTCATGGTTTCTTTTCCTGTGAACCGGCAAGTGATGACACGAGTCACTCAGCTACATCATAGATCATCCGCTCTAAAGCGCCTGCGCGGTCATCGTTGCTCGACACCCGCTGTCCAGATCGCGTTGGGTAAACAGAGCCCGTGGCTTATGTCACCACAGCGTAGGCCGAGCGGCCAGGATATGAGGTCAAAACATGTGCGGTAGGAGTGCAGTCAGGAAATAGGCCAGTCTGCTGCGTCCACCGAATGTAATCCCACGGGCTGCTCAGCGTGCCCACCCCACCGGTCGACGAAGGTGCCCTGAGGGTCATACTGGGCGGCCTGCTTGTCGAGGTTGAACTGCCTCAGGCCCCGTGGGTCCGCCCCCACCCCGGCCAGATACTGCCAGTTGCCGTAGTTGCTGGCGACGTCGTAGTCGATCAGTTGTTGTTCGAACCAGGCGGCACCGTAACGCCAGTCCAGTTCCAGTTCGTTGATGAAGCAGCTGGCCACCAGCTGTCGGGCCCGGTTGCTCATATAGCCGGTTTCCCGAAGCTGGTTCATGGCGGCGTTGACCAGCGGATACTCGGTGTTGCCCTGGCACCAGGCCTTGAAACGCTGGGGGTAGAAGGTGGCCGGCCGTTGTTTGCGCTGCACACCGTCGCGCCGGAACAGTGCCGCCCCGTGCTTCAGGGCGTACCAGTAGAAATATTCCCGCCACAGGAGTTCGAACCAGAGCCAGTAGGTGGACTCGTTACTGGTTTGCTCACGTTCATAGTCGCCGATCGTCTCGGCCACTTCCCGCACGGACAGGGAACCGTTGGCCAGCCATGGGGAAAACTTCGAGGAGCTGTCCCAGCGGTCCAGCTCGTTGCGGGTTTCCTTGTAGCTGGCGATGCCGTGGGTGTTGAACAGGAAACGCTCTAGCTGGGCCAGACCGGCCTGCTCGCCACCGGCGAACCGGCCCGGATGCTGCGGCTCGGAAATGGGCGGGCAGTCGCCCCGGTTGTCCTCTGGAAATCCGGGCGGAGGGGGTAGCGCCGAATGGGTGCGTATACGCAGGCGTTCGCAGGATCGGTCGCCGGTTTTCTCCACCAGTTTGCGGAACTGGGAGAAGGTATCGGGCAGATCGTCCAGCGGCATTGGCAAGGTGCTTTGGGTAAACAGACTGAGTGTTTCGAATTGCTGGCACAGAGTGTCGGGCAACCGTTCCTTGATGGCCAGCCACTGTTTTGCTTCACGGGTGCCGGGCAGTCGGGAACGGACGACACGGGCCAGACGATGCCGATGCACCAGCTCCGGAATCACCTCCTCCGGATGGCCGAAGGCGATGTGCAGCCGTTGCCCTACCGGCCTCAGGCTTCGTTCCAGGGACATCAGGCTCTGCCACAGAAACCGCCATCGATGGTCGCCCATGGTCAGGCATTGGCGCGGGCCGGGCTGGAACCAGCGCGGGTCCACCACGAACACGCACAGCAGCAGGTCGGACTTGGCCGCCGCCAGCAGGGCCGCGTTGTCGTGCAACCGCAAGTCCCGGGTAAACCAGTAGAGGGTGTTCACGCAGGCTCCTTTTTCATGAGGCCGGTTTTCAGAGTACCGATCAGGTGTCGTGTAACTGTTTACGTGGCCGGTCCCGCCGGGGATTATCACGCCGGCCCGCCGATGGGTGCCGGAAACAACCGTGCTTGCCGCCTTATGGCTGCTACAGTTAGGAGGAAATCAGCCGTGAAGCCTGCCTGGAGGAATTGTCGTGATCAAATCCCGCGCCGCCGTTGCGTTTGCCCCCAACCAGAAACTGGAAATTGTTGAAGTGGATGTTGAACCACCGAAGAAAGGCGAGGTGCTGGTTCGCATTGTGGCTACCGGTGTCTGCCATACCGATGCCTACACCCTGTCCGGCGCGGACCCCGAGGGCCTGTTTCCGACCATTCTCGGGCACGAGGGCGGCGGGATCGTCGAGGCGGTAGGCGAGGGAGTCACCAGTGTGGAAGTAGGCGACCATGTGATTCCGCTTTACACGGCAGAGTGCGGGCAGTGCAAGTTCTGCACCTCGGGCAAAACCAATCTGTGCAGCTCGGTTCGGGCCACTCAGGGGCAGGGCGTGATGCCGGACGGGACCTCGCGTTTCAGCTATCAGGGCAAGCCGCTGTACCACTACATGGGCACGTCGACCTTCTCCGAATACACAGTGCTGGCAGAGGTGTCTTTGGCCAAGATTCCCAAGGATGCACCGCTGGACAAGGTCTGCCTGCTGGGGTGCGGTGTGACCACGGGCATCGGTGCGGTACTCAATACCGCCAAGGTGGAAGAGGGCGCGACCGTGGCGATTTTTGGCCTGGGTGGCATCGGGCTGGCGGCCATTCTGGGAGCCACCATGGCCAAAGCCAGTCGCATCATTGCCATCGACATCAATCCGGAGAAATTTGAGATTGCCCGCCAGCTGGGGGCCACGGATGTGGTCAATCCCAAGGATTACGACAAGCCCATTCAAGAAGTCATCGTCGATATGACCGATGGCGGGGTCGACTATTCCTTTGAATGCATCGGTAACGTGAACGTGATGCGGGCCGCGCTCGAGTGCTGTCACAAGGGCTGGGGCGAGTCGGTCATCATCGGGGTAGCGGGCGCCGGTGAGGAAATCTGCACCCGTCCGTTTCAGCTGGTCACCGGCCGGGTGTGGCGGGGTACCGCGTTCGGTGGGGTGAAAGGTCGGACGGAGCTTCCCGGTTATGTGGAAAAGGCCCAGCGCGGCGACATCCCGCTGGATGTGTTCATCACCCACAATATGCCTCTGGATGACATCAATAAGGCCTTTGACCTGATGCACGAGGGCAAGAGTATCCGCACGGTGATTCACTTCTGACCGAGGGCTGACAGCGTCGGATTTACCGGTCGGTCAGCTTGATCTCGATGCGCCGGTTTTTCTGCAGGGCTTCCGGTGAGGTGCCCTCGGCGACCGGGAAATACTGGCCAAAGCCGGCCGCGACCATGCGGCGGTCAGGCACACCCTGCTCGGCCAGGTAACGCACCACGGCGACGGCCCGGGCGGTGGACAGCTCCCAGTTGGAGGGGAACTGAGGTGTGTTGATGGGGATGATGTCGGTGTGGCCATCGATGCGCAGGATCCAGTCGAGGTCATCCGGGATGGATTCGGCCACGTCCAGCAGCACGGCAGCCAGCTTGTCCAGCTCCTGCTGCCCCTCAGGCCCCAGCTCGGCCGAACCGGAAGCGAAAAGCAGTTCGGACGGCAGCAGGAAGCGGTCGCCCACCACCCGGATGTTCTCGTTCGCCGCCAGAATATCCCGCAGGCGACCGAAGAACTCGGACTGGTACTGTTCCAGCTGATTGACCCGCTCGGCCAGCAGGGTATTCAGGCGCTGGCTCACGTCCTCCAGTTCGCTTTCCCGCTCCGCGGTTTCTTCTTCCTGCAGCTTCAGGGCTGCGGTGATTTTCTGCAGCTGCCTCTGTAGCGAAATGATCTGGTTGGACAGATTGAGGATCAGGGCTTCCTGGCTGGCGGTGAGTTCGTCCTTGTCGGACAGGGATTCATCCAGTCTGGCCAGCCGCTCGGCCTGAGCCTCGCTCTCGGCGGTCTGCTGCATCAGCAGGTTGCGGGTCGCGTTCAAGCGATCCTGCAGTTGCGTGTTCCTGTCCTGGCTGGCGCTGAGCTGATCTTCCAGCACCCCGGCCCGGTTTCGTTCCAGCCCGAGCAGGGACGAAATCTCGTCCAGCCGTTCGTTCAGGCGGGCCAGTTCGGTGTTACGTTCCGTCAGGGTCTGGGACAGGTACAGCTGGCTGACCACATAGATCAGCAGCATGAAGATGATCAGCATCAGCAGTGCCGACAGCGCATCCACGTAGCCCGGCCACGCGTTGATGGTGCTTCTGGCGCGACGTTTGGAGCCGATCATGAGCGCGGGCTTTCTTCATCCACGATGTCGACGAGGTTGGTAACGCCGGTGAGCCATTCCTCGAGGCCATCGTAGAACCGGTTCTGGGCGTGGCCCGCCTGGATGTCGAGGAACCCCAGAATCAGCGAACCGCCCAGGCCCAGCAGTGAGGAACTGAAGGCGGTGCCCATGCCCTGCAGCGGGGTTTGCAGTCCGGCCTGCAGCTCACCGAACACCTTGCCGAAGTCCTCTTCGCTCATGTTGAGGTTGGTGATGACATCGCCCACCGAATTGATCGTTCCCAGCAGGCCCCAGAAGGTGCCCAGCAGGCCCAGGAAGATCAGCAGGCTGATGAAATAACGGGTGATTTCCCGCTGCTCGTCCATGCGGGAATGAATGCCATCGAGTACCGTCCGCAGGGAGAGGGTAGACAGCTTGAAACGGTCCCGTTTGGATTCCTCCCCCAGTTGCCGGGCCAGGGGCTTCAGCAAACGGGGTTCCTGAAGTACCGACAGCCCCGAGTGTCCGGTCCGAAACTGGGAAATCCAGCGAAGCTCGGGGAAAAGAATCATAACTTGCCGGTACGTCATGGCTATGCCCACGATGAGCACGCAAAGAATCAGCAGGTTAAACACCCAGTTGGCCATGAAGGCGGCGATCAGGGGTTTGTGAATCAGCGCCCCAACCAGCACCACCACGGCCAGAAACAGCGTCATCCAGAAGAGAGTATGCTTGGGATTGCTCATGGCAATGGACCGGATTTCGCGGGATTTGAGATAGTCTCAAAAAACGTAGCACAGGATGTGCGATGCTGTTGCCATTATTGCCAGCTATTAATCGGGGGAGAGAGGGATATGTCGTCAGAACAGCCGTTTCGTTTTCGTTTCAGAGTCCGTTATGGCGAGTGCGACGCACAGGGGGTCGTGTTCAACGCACGCTATGCCGATTACGTGGACATTGCCATCAACGAGTACATCCGAACCCTGTTCGGTGACTACCAGCGGCTGCTGGATCAGGACCTGGATATTCAGGTGGTCAGCCTGACCGTCAACTGGAAGGCACCGGCGCAGTTTGATGATGTGTTGGAAGCCAGAATTCGCGCTGGTCGTATTGGCAACACATCCTTCACCTTGCATCTGGAGTTCTACCGCTATGGCGACGACAAATTCATCGCCGACGCGGACATCACGGACGTGATGATTCGATCGTCGAAGATGGAGAAAACCCCCATCCCCGACAACATCCGTGCCCGGCTGGAGGCCGGAGCGCCCGGCGTGCTGATCAGCCACGCCGGGGAGCATATTGTGGCCAGTGGTCAGGCGTCCTGAAGGGCCTGCACCACGGCTTTGGCGGTGCCTTCCGAGGACGGTGGGTTCTGGCCGGTGATCAGCTTGCCGTCCACCACAATGTGGGGCGTGAAATCATCACCCCGTGAGTAGTTGCCCATTTTCTCCTGCAGCATGTCCTCCAGCAGGAAGGGCACCACGTTGGTGAGTCCCACGGCTTCCTCTTCGCTGTTGGCAAAGCCGGTAACGTTGCGGCCGCCCACGATGTTCTGACCCGGCTTCACTTCCACGTCCCGGAATACGGCCGGCGCGTGACAGACAGCACCAATGACCTTGTCCTGCTCGTAGGCTTTCTTGATCAGCGCTACCGAGTGGGCATCGTTGGTCAGATCCCAGAGCGGGCCATGGCCGCCAGGATAGAAAATGGCGTCGTAGTCGTTCATGTCCACGTCGCTCAGTTTACGAGTGCTGGCCAATGCTTCCCTGGCGTGTGCATCCTCCTGAAAGCGGCGGGTGGAATCGGTCTGGGCGTCGTCCGCCTCGCTGTTCGGGTCTACCGGTGGCTGACCGCCTTTGGGCGAGGCCAGGGTAATCTTCGCTCCGGCGTCCCGGAATACGTAGTAGGGTGAGGTGAACTCTTCGAGCCAGAAACCGGTTTTGTGCCCGGTATCGCCCATCTGATCGTGTGACGTCAGAACCATCAGGATGTTCATCTGCAATCCCTCCTTCATCGTTTGAGGGTGAGTGTGCTTGCTTCGCGACTGTTACTGAACTTGGTCTGAAGCGGGAAAATTCAACCGTCTGTTACGTAATTGAGGGAAAGTTCGATTTGTCGGTTAGGCGAAAAGGTATAGTGTAGTCGCTTGTGTTAACGCTGGAATTTCTATGACTCCCGATCAGAACGACCTCTGGTTCCTGCCCCTGGGAGGAACCGGCGAAATTGGCATGAACCTGAACCTCTATGGCCACGATGGCCAGTGGCTGATGGTCGATTGCGGCGTGACCTTCCCGAAACCCGGGCGGGTGTCAGCCGATGGCACGGTCCACCATCGGGGCGAGCCACCGGTGCAGATGGCCGATCCCGCGTTCATCGCCGACCGGCGTGATCAGCTGGCGGGGTTGGTGATTACCCACGCCCATGAGGACCATGTGGGCGCGGTGCCCTATCTGTGGCCCCTGCTCCAGTGCCCGATCTACACCAGCCGGTTCACGGCGGAAATCCTGCGGCGCAAGCTGGCCGAGTTCGAACTGTTGCACCGGGTGCCCATCATCGAGGTAGACACCGGCGATACCCGACAGATCGGGCCGTTCAGCGTGCAGTGGCTGGCGCTGACCCATTCCATTCCGGACCCGAATGCCCTGGTGATCCGCACCCCCATCGGCCGGATCTTCCACAGCGGCGACTGGAAGCTGGATGCTCAGCCCCTGGTGGGCCATGGCTATAAGAAACAGACCTTTACCGAACTGGCGGACGAAGGCATGGACGCCATGGTGTGCGACTCCACCAACGCCACCGTGGCGGGCCATTCCATTTCGGAAGCGGCCCTGCATAAGGGCTTACTCGACGCGGTGCGCTGCTCCGAAGGAAGGGTGGTGGTGACCTGCTTCGGTAGCAACATTGCCCGCCTGCATACGCTGGGGCTCATTGCCCGGGAAACCGGGCGCTACATGGGGCTGCTGGGGCGTTCACTGATCAACATGAGTGGGGCGGCCAAAGCGGCGGGCGTGTGGGACAGCAGCGATCGCCTTATCAACCCGTCACACCTGGGCTACCTGCCCCGGGATGAGGTGCTGGTGGTAGCCACCGGCAGTCAGGGTGAACCCCGCACTGCATTGCGGCGGCTGGCGGCCGGCACTCATCCGGATCTGGAGCTGGAATCCGGCGATACGGTGATTTTCAGCGCCCGGGCCATTCCCGGCAATGAGGAAGCCATTGACGGATTGATCGCCCGGCTCAAGGAGATGGGCGTTCGGGTGGTCACCGCCGAGCACTCGCCGGTGCCGATCCATGCCTCCGGGCATCCGGCGCAGGAAGAATTGCAGGCCATGTATCAGTGGGTGCGCCCAAAGATCGCCATCCCAGTGCACGGTGAGGCCGAGCATATGGATGTGCATGCCCGTATTGCCAAAGATTGCGGTGTGTCGAAGACCCTGGTGGGCCGAAACGGGGACCTGTTCATGATTCGCCCGGTACCGGGTATGCGCCGGCAGATCGCCGAAACCGGTCGTCTGGGCTGGCAAAAACAGGAACTGGTTCGGGTTGAGTAACGGAATGTGCGGGGATAGTCGTTCGCTTGCTATCTGGTTAGACTGTCGTTTCTTTTAACCCAAATCCGAACCCGAATGCTGTAACTGGAGTTTCACCTATATGGCCATCTGGACACGCACCCCGAATCTGGAACACCTGGCGGCTGCCAGCAAAAACACCGCTGTGGATTATCTGGGTATCGAATACCTGGAGATTGGCGACGATTTCGTGCGTGGACGCATGCCGGTGGACGAGCGAACCGTTCAGCCGTTCGGCATCCTGCATGGTGGCGCTTCGGTATTGCTGGCGGAAACCCTGGGGAGCATGGCGGCGAACTGTTGCCTGAAGGATCCGGAAACGGTGGCGGTGGGGCTGGATATCAATGCCAACCATTTGCGTCCGATCAGCAAGGGATGGGTATATGGAACTGCCCGCCCCATTCACATCGGCAGCGCAACCCAGGTGTGGGAAATCAAACTGGAAAATGAAGAGGGTAAGCCGACCTGCATTTCCCGCCTGACCATGGCGGTGACCCGCCGGCCGAAGGTGTAACGGCGGTTTTGATTTGGGCGTTCAGAGGGCTGGTTTGGAGAAAATCAGCCCCTGGTCGACAAATTCACGAAGTACCACACCGTAGGTGCCGTCGGGCACTTCCTTGGCAATTACATAGGGTTTGCCATTGTTGTCCGTGTTACCCAGCATCAGGTCGACCGTATGGAAATTGGGCAAGGGAGTTTTGTCGGCCTCGCGCACGAGCAAAACCTTGGGCTTGAGTTTGTGCCGTCTCTGATTTTCCACCACTATGCCCACCTCTCCATTCATCATTTCCACAATGGAGCCGGGTGGGTAAACGCCAATCAGCTGGATAAAGGCTAAAGCGAGTTCTTCATCAAACTGGGAGCCCCGATACTTGTGGATGATCTCCAGGGCCTGCATGGAGGCGCGTCCTTTATCGTAGACTCGGCTGCTTGTGATGGCGTCGTAGCTGTCTACCAGCCCGACGATCTTGGCAAAGAACGGGATTTGCTGAGCGCTCAGGCCTCTGGGGTAGCCCTTTCCGTCCATTCGTTCATGATGGTTGAAGGCGACATCCACGGCCATATCCAATGAGCGGCTGGTACTCATCAGAATATTGCGACCGTGAGTGGTGTGCTCTCGCATGACCTCAAACTCGGCCGGCGTCAGGGCGCCGGGCTTGTTGAGGATTTTATTGGGGATTCGGGTCTTACCCACATCGTGCAGCATGCCACACAGTGACAGGTTGCGGATTTCTCCCTCCAGCAGACCCAGGTGCTTGCCAAAGGCCGCGCAAAGAAT
Organism: Marinobacter suaedae; assembly: GCF_030519635.1. Classification (NCBI taxonomy): domain Bacteria; kingdom Pseudomonadati; phylum Pseudomonadota; class Gammaproteobacteria; order Pseudomonadales; family Marinobacteraceae; genus Marinobacter; species Marinobacter suaedae. Next base: position 1,681,370 of record NZ_JAUMIS010000001.1, read on the forward strand.
GGCCACGTTCAGGCAGTGTTCGGCCGTGTACTCGTCCTGATTCTTGATTTTGGTAAGCAGCAGCAGGGCGCTTTCGTTACGCAGGACGCTATCAACACAGTTGTCAACCACCGCCCTCGCGTTGTTCAGGTCGAGGGTGCGGCCCATTCGCAGGCCGGACATGATGGACTTGGCGGTTTCCTGGGCGTCCTTAAACTTGACCGTGGCCGTTCTCAGTTCCGTGGCGGTGTCGACCTTGTTGATGTAGTTCACCCGGCGACGAGGCGGTTCTGACCGTGGCTTTTTGTCGTTCGCGGGCGCAGAGCGCCCACGGAACAGGCCTTTGCGAGGAGCAGGTGGTGGTTGCTGAGGTTTCCCGGGATAAGCTCTTTGGGTGTGCTCTACTCGCCCTTCAATAAAGACGTAGTCGCACTGCAGGCGAAGTGCTTCGAGTTCGGATTCATCGCGGATGACAAAGCCCTGCATCAGGAAGTCGGTTTCTTCCCAGGGGCGGTCCAATCGCACCACGTTCATGCCGAGCGACAGTTCGGACACGTGAACGCGTTTTTCGACGGTTTCCTGATGGGCGGTATGCATCGTTTCCGTATGCCAGCTTATTCCTTTGACATTGTTATTTTGGACCTAAACTGCGCAATTCGAATCACCCAGATTGTAAACTTTAGTTAAATCACGATGGAGCGGGCATTGGCACATCCCGGCGAGGCCGGGCGGGTTATCAAGAGGTGTATAGCATGCAGGAGAGGGCCATCCGGCTTTGGTGGCTGGCGCTGGCGGCAGCGCTGATTCCACTGATCACCATTCACCTGACGTATCTGGTCTCCGTGGTCGAGGGGCATGTGGCATTGTGCGTGCCCTACTGGGACAGCTGCACCAGCATCAGCCGGACCGGGCGTCACGGCACCGCCTATTTCATTTTCAAGGGCACCATGTTGCCAGCGGCCATGCTGGGCCTGCTGTACTGGATATTGAATGGATTCTGGCTCAAGCATCTGGGGGTAGGGCCCCGGGCGCGGGTCTGGGTGCCGCTGCTGGGGGTAACGTCGTGTCTGGCCCTGGGCGCCTATACCGTGGCCCTTGGCCACGAAGGCGATGGATTTAATCTGATGCGACGCATTGGTGTGGTGGTGTACCTCTCTTTCACCTTCCTGTGTGAATTGTTGATCAGTGGTGCGTTATGCCAGCACCCCCGGTGGCAGCGTCAGGGCCGGCGCATGTTGTGGCTGAGCGAGCTGGTGCTGCTGGTGGGCATTGCATCGGTCATTCTCAATGCTGTCAGTCCCGATCTGTATCACCGAACCGACAATGCGTTTGAATGGGTGTTTGCGCTGCTGATTAACCTGCATGCGCTCTGGATTGCCTGGCTCTGGCGCCAATCGGGATTCCGGGGGAGGCTGTGGACCAGATGATGGCTACAGGGATATCAGCCCGCGCACCAGAGCCGCCGTCCCGGCAACGGCCGCAATCGCCAGAATCAGTGGTCGCAGGCCTTCAAACGGCAATCGATTGACCAGCAGACCGGACAGCCAGAAACCGGCCAGAACGCCCGGGAAGGTCAGTGCCAGCAGGGTAAACTCCCGGCTGCCCAGGTAGCCGGCAAACAGCAGCGCCCCCAGGCTTAGAAAACTGGCGACCAGAAAAAACGCGGACATGTTGGCGCGCACCAGCGGGCCCCGTTCGTTCTGGTAGATCAGCGCGATGGGGGGGCCGCCCACGGCTGTGATGGTGCCCATATAGGTTGACGCGGCGCCGGCCAGCACACTGTTGCGGGCGTTCAGTGCCGGGCGCAAGCCACCGATGCTGAGGGCCACGCCGATCAGAATGAGCACCCCGAAGATCAGCTCGAAACCTTTGGGCGTCAGCACCAGCAGTGTGGCCCACGCCAACAGGGTGCCGGCCACGCCACCGCCGATGGTGTACCGCACTTCCCGCACCTGTATGGCGGCCCGATTGCGAATCAGCATCAGCACGGTCAGGATCACGGCGTTGAGAATCAGCGGGCCGGGCAGGAACAGGGGGCTGATCAGAAACAGCAAAGGCGCCGACAAGGTGCCGATACCGTAACCCGCCACGCCCTGCAGGCAGGCACCGGCCAGGATGGCCAGGTTGGCAAGGATAATCTGCAGAAGGCTGATGTCGTCCAACATGGTCTACCGGGTTAATCGTTGCGAGGTCAGGGCACAGGCCAGTGGGTATTGAAGTTGCTAGACTGTGGGCCGCAATCAGATCACATGCAGACGGAAAAACCAATGAGCGATTCAGCCAGTACCACTCCGGACAGGTGCCCCTGTGGTTCCGGTTTGCCTTATGAAGCCTGCTGCCAGCCGGCCCACGCCGGGCAGGCCCCGGACACCCCCGAAGCGCTGATGCGCTCCCGCTACAGCGCCTTTGTTCTCGGGCTTGCCGATTACCTGCTGGCCTCCTGGCACGCCAGCACCCGGCCGGGTTCTCTGAACCTGGACGATTCGCCCCGATGGGCCTCGCTGCAGGTGCTGGATCAACAGCAACGCGGTGACCGGGGGCAGGTACATTTCAGGGCGATGTATCAGGCAGGTTCTGGCTGGGGATTTCTGGAAGAGCGCTCGGACTTCGTGCGGGAAGGCGGCCGCTGGTTTTATGTCTCCGGCGATACCGAGGAAGGCGTGCTGAAGCCGGGCCGGAACGATCCCTGCCCCTGTGGCAGCGGGAGAAAGTACAAAGCCTGCTGCCTGAGGTAGAGACAGCAGGCCTACCAAGAGGTGCCAAAGCCCGTCCCGGCCCGGCAGGCTGGTCTATACTGACGCCCGACGGTCGTTGAGCAGGCAACGGAGGGTGCCATGGCAAAACGAATTGTGATCTGCGCAGACGGGACCTGGAACCGGCCCGAAGAAGATCTTCAGAAGGATTTCCCTACCAACGTCCTGCGCATGGCGCGGGCGATTCGTCCGGTGGCCAGTGACGGTACCGATCAGCAGGTGTTCTACGACTGGGGGATTGGCTCCTACTACCAGACGGTGGTTGGCGGGGTAACCGGCCAGGGTATCCACAAAAACATCATGGATGCCTACCGCTACATCGTGCAGAACTACGAGGCCGGGGCTGAGCTCTATTTCTTCGGTTTCAGTCGCGGCGCCTATACCGTGAGGTCCCTGTGCGGCCTGATCAACAACTGCGGCATACTCAAGCGCCCCAGCGCTCCGTTGATTCAGGAAGCCTTCGAGCATTACAAGCGGACCAGCAAGCCTTTTGCACCGGAAGGCGAGAAATCAGTGCAGTTCCGGAAAAAACACTGCCACCCGTCCCGGAAAATCACCTTCGTGGGTGTCTGGGATACCGTCGGTGCGCTGGGTGTGCCGTTTTCTCTGCTGGGACTGTTTGAACGCACCGATGAGTTCTACGACACCAAGCTGGGGCCCAATGTTGCTTTCGCCCGCCATGCCTTGGCCATCGATGAACGCCGGGAGGATTTCGAGCCTACACTCTGGCAGCCACGGACCGGTCTGGATCTGAAGCAGGTCTGGTTTGCCGGTTCCCACAGTGACATCGGGGGCGGATACGAACCGGACGATAAAGGCCTGTTCAGTTCCGACATTGCACTGGCCTGGATGATTGACGAAGCGGCTGCAGTGGGCCTGGATATCGAGCCCCATCTGCCCAAGGGCGCCAGGCCCGATGCCCGGGCCAAACTGCATAACTCCCGCCGACACATATTCCGGTTCAAGAAGCCGTTGATCCGTGACCTTGACCCCGAGGGCATCGACACCAGCATCCACCCCTCAGTGCATGAACGCTGTAAGAAGGATCCGGAGTACCGGCCACCCAACCTGAAACCTCAGGACTGATCGGGTGATTGCCGCACCGCACACTGATATTTGCGCTCATACCGGTGATCGGCCCAGTTCTCGTAGACCCGGGTAGCGATGGCAAACACGCCGGGCCAGAGCAGTGGCTTGAACAGCACGCCAAACCGGGTGTGGGACCAGGCCTGCACGTTGGCCCGAAGGCCAACCACCCAGTGGCCGTCGCTGGTTCTCAGGTGCAACCGGCGCAGCAGCAATTCACGGCTCGGGATTCCGGCGGCCACTTTGTCGGATTCGTGAATGTCGACGAAGCTCAATCCGCCGGTCTGAAGCTTGCGCAGGGTGTGTATTTCTCGCCGGCACAAGGGGCAGCGCCCGTCGTAAAACAGTGTGTCGCCCTGATTCGTCATAGGACCTCCCAACCAGCCAGACTCCTGAACCTGTGAAGTTCTGAAGTAGGTACGCCGTTGCGCCGTAAACCAGATGAGTCGTCGTGGAGCGGGGGCTTTCCGTGGGCGTTCGTTGCAAGCTACTATTCGGGCACATGGAATAAAAAAGATCGTAAAAACAACTCCGAAGGATGCCCAACATGATCAAACGTCTGACTTACGGGTTGGTGGCTCTGCTGTTGCTTGCTGCCGGGCCGCTCAGCCATGCCCAGGAAACCCACACCTTACGTCTGGCCCAGACCTGGGGGCCCAACACGCCTATTCTGGCGGAAACGGTGCAGCACATGGCCGATATGGCGGAAACGATGTCTGATGGCCGCCTGCAGATCCGCATCGATCCGGCCAACAAGCATAAAGCCCCGTTTGGCATTTTCGACCTGGTGCGCAACGGGCAGTACGACATGGGGCACACCGCCTCCTATTACTACAAGGGAAGCATTCCCAACGCCATGTTCTTTACCACCGTGCCCTTTGGCATGATCGCGCCGGAGCAATATGCCTGGTTCTATCATGGCGAGGGCATGGAACTGATGCGCAAGGTGTACGAGCCTTTTGGCCTGCTGTCGTTTCCCGGTGGTAACACCGGCAACCAGATGGGCGGTTGGTTTCGCAAGGAGATCAATGCCGTAGAGGATCTGGACGGCCTGAAGATGCGGATTCCGGGCTTCGCCGGTGAAGTCATGGCAGAACTGGGCGTGGCGGTAACGAACATCCCGCCGGGCGAACTGTATACCTCGCTGGAGCGCGGAACCATCGATGCGGTGGAATGGGTCGGGCCTGCGTTGGACTTCAATATGGGCTTCCACCAGATTGCGAACTACTATTACTCCGGATGGCAGGAGCCTGGTGCCGAGGTTCAGTTCCTGATCAGTCAGAAGAGCTGGGAGAAGCTGCCGCCCGATCTGCAGGAGATTCTGCGCGTCGCCATGCGCACTGCGGCCTACGATATGTACATCCAAAGCACGCACTCAAGTGGTGAAGCCTGGAGCCGGATGAAGGACGATTACCCGGATGTGACACACCGGACGTTCCCGGCGGAGGTGATCGAAGCCCTGCGAGCAGCCACCGATAAGCGCCTGAAAGAGGTGGCCGAAGGTGACCCGCTGGCGCAGGAAATCATCTCATCCCAGCGCAACTATCTGAAGCAGGTTCGGCAGTGGACCAATATTTCTGATAAGGCCTATCTGGACAGCGTCGCCGGCGAATAAATTCCATTCATTCACCCGGCGCGTCTGCGCCGGGTTTCGGAATATCCTGACATCCCCTTATCACTGGCAAGCTTCTGTTGTCAGAGGCTTTCTGGAAGAATGGCGCTTTTTTCAAGGGGGTGTGCCAATGAAGAAGACATTGCTCTCGTTGAGCGGCCTGTCAAAGCATTTCGGTGATCGAACCGTACTGGATTCCCTCGATCTCGATATCCTGGACGGTGAGTTCATTACCTTGCTGGGCCCCTCCGGTTGCGGCAAGACTACCCTGCTTCGGTTAATGGCCGGCTTCGAGCACCCTGACAGCGGCACAATTACCCTTGATGGCACGGATCTGACCCATGTCGTGCCGGAATACCGCCCCCTGAATACCGTGTTCCAGCACTATGCGCTGTTTCCCCATATGTCGGTTTTCGACAACGTGGCCTATGGCCTGAAAATGGAAAAGCGCCCGAAGGATGAAATCCGCCAGCGGGTCAAAGACGTCCTCGACATGGTGCAGCTGGGGGAATTCGTTAACCGTAAACCCCACCAGCTATCCGGTGGTCAGCAGCAGCGGGTGGCGATTGCCCGGGCCGTGGTCAAGCGCCCCCGGCTGTTGTTGCTGGATGAGCCGCTGTCGGCACTGGATTACAAACTTCGTCGCACCATGCAGGGGGAACTCAAACGCCTGCAGCGGGAGCTGGGCATTACCTTTGTGTTTGTCACCCACGACCAGGAGGAAGCCCTGTCCATGTCCGACCGGGTGGTGGTCATGAAAGACGGCCTCGTCCAGCAGCTGGGTACACCTCGGGAAGTCTACGAACGGCCAGCAAATCTGTTTACTGCCAGGTTTGTCGGCGAGACCAACTTCTTGCCCGGCGTTGTCGAGAGCCAGGAAGACAACACCATTTTGGTAGACGTGCACGGGCTGAAGCGCCGGCTCCGTCGTCCGGAATTTACCATCCGGGATGGTCAGCAACTGCATGTCCTTCTGCGCCCCGAAGATATCCGCGTGCTGGAGCCTGATGACGAAGGTGGACTGGTGGGCAAAGTGGTTGAGCGGAACTACAAGGGCAGCACGCTGGATTCAGTGATTCACCTGGTGGATGGTACGGAGGTCCTGGCCAGTGAATTCTTTGACGAGGACGACCCCAACTTCGACTACCGTCTGGGCGAGCCGGTGAAGGTCAGTTGGGTGGATGGCTGGGAGTGGTTGTTGCCGGAAGAGGAAGGGGAAACTTCAGGATCGGTGGAAGAGGCGTTGCAAGCCGATGCATAGTATCCGCCAACAACCCTTTAAATACGCAGTCCTGGCTCTGGTCTGGGGCTGGTTGCTGTTTCTGGTTCTGGCACCCAACCTGATGGTGGTGGGTGCCAGCGTCATGACCCGAGACCCGTCGTCGTTCATTTCTCTGCCGCTCAACCTGGACGCCTACCGGCAGTTGATGGACCCCCTGTACCTCGAAGTGTTCCTTCACTCCCTGTACATGGCCGCGATTACGACCCTGATCTGCCTTCTGATCGGCTATCCCTTTGCCTGGGCGCTGTCCAGGGTGGGCAAGCAAAGGCAGGTTTTGCTCATTTTCCTGCTGATTGTGCCCTTCTGGACCAACTCTCTGGTCCGGACCTACGCGCTCAAACTGATTCTGGCCACCAATGGCCTGTTGAATAACGGCCTGATGTCTCTTGGACTGATCGAAGAGCCGCTCAAGCTGCTCTACACCGAAGGTGCCGTCATCATTGGGCTGGTTTACCTGTTGCTGCCGTTCATGATCCTGCCGCTGTACTCGGTGTTTGATGACCTGCGGGAAGAACTGTTGCTGGCGTCCCACGATCTGGGGGGCGGTCGTTGGCCAACCTTTATCCACGTCATTGTCCCGTTGACGCTACCGGGGGTCATCGCGGGTGTCATGCTGGTTCTGCTGCCTGCCATGGGTCTGTTCTTCGTGCCGGATATCCTCGGTGGTTCCCGCAATCTGCTGGTGGGCAATGTGATCAAGAATCAGTTTCTGGATGCCCGAAACTGGCCCTTCGGGGCGGCGGCCAGCATTGTGCTGACCCTGGCCATGGCGGTGTTGCTGCTGGCGCACCGGGTCAGTAAGCGGCGTCTCGGGGAGGAAGGCGCATGATCCGCTGGTTTCCCCGCGCCTACCTGGCGCTGGTTTATGTGCTGTTGTACGTGCCGATCCTGGTTCTGGTGGTGTTTTCATTCAACGACTCCCGCACGGGCTATGCCTGGGGTGGATTCAGCCTGCGGTGGTACGAGGCCCTGTTCAATAACCCGGCTATGGTTCAGGCCATGTGGAACTCGTTGTGGCTGGCCCTGTCTGCAGCCACGGTGTCTACCCTGATCGGCGCGCTGACAGCTCTGGCGCTGCATCGGTACCGATTCCGGGGCAAGAAAGTACTCAATGGCATGCTCTTTGTGGTGATGATGTCGCCGGAAATTGTGCTGGCCATATCACTGCTTGCCCTGTTCCTGCTGGTAGGGCTGCAGCTGGGGTATGTGTCGCTGTTGCTGGCGCACGTCACCTTCTGTCTGCCGTTTGTGGTGATTACCGTTATGGCACGACTGAGTGGCTTTGATGAGAGTTTGCCGGAGGCAGCCCGGGATCTGGGGGCGACGGACTTCGTTATGACTCGCACGGTGCTGATTCCGGCCATCATGCCGGCCCTGCTGGCGGGCTGGCTGCTGGGATTCACACTGTCCCTGGATGACGTGGTGGTAAGCACCTTTGTCAGTGGCCCCAGTTATGAAATCTTGCCCTTGCGCATTTACTCAATGGTGCGCGTCGGCCTGAAACCAGAGGTCAATGCTCTGGGTACCCTGTTGCTGGTGTTTTCACTGGTAATGCTGATGTTGTCTCAATGGATCCTGATAAGGAGTAAACGATGAAAAAAATCGCACTGGCTGGTCTGCTGGCCGTCGTGCTGACCGGCTGTAGTTCCGAGGAGGCCCAGGTTCTCAACCTGTATAACTGGTCGGAATACATGCCACAGGAAGTGCTGGATCGTTTCCAGGAAGAGACGGGTATCCAGGTGGTTTACACCACCTACGACAGCAACGAAGCCATGTACGCCCGGCTCAAACTGCTGGATGACAGCGCGGCCTATGACCTGGCTGTGCCTTCTACCTATTATGTGAGCAAGATGCGGCAGGAAGACCTGCTGATGCCGATTGATCGCAGCAAGATAGAGGGTTTTGAAAACCTGGACCAGGACCTGGTCAACCTGGATGTGGATCCCGACAACCAGTACAGCATTCCATTCCTCTGGGGCACCACCGGCCTGGGTGTGGACACCGCCGATGTGGAAGGTGAACCGGTCGAGGCCTGGGAAGATCTGTGGGATGAGCGCTTTGAAGGCCGGGTTAACCTGACCAACGACATGCGGGAAGTGTTCCACGTCGGCCTGCGGGTACTGGGCTACTCTGGCAACAGCACCAACCCGGAAGAGATCGAAGCCGCCTACGAGAAGCTGAAAGAATTGATGCCGTCGGTCCGTACTTTTAATTCCGATGCGCCCCGCATGCCCTTTCTGGAGGGCGAAGCTGACATTGGCATGATCTGGAATGGTGAGGCCGTGATGGGCCAGGAAACCCTGCCGTCCCTGGAATACATTTATCCAAAAGAAGGCATCATCGCCTGGCTCGACAGCTTCGTGATTCCGAAGAACGCCAAGAACCCGGAAGCGGCGCACAAGTTCATCAGCTTCGTGCTGCGGCCGGAAATCTCGGCCCTGATCAGCGAGGACATCGGCTACGCTTCGCCGAACCTGGCGGCCCGGGATCTGCTGCCGCCGGACGTGGCCAGCAACCGGGCCAGCTACCCGACGCCCAATGACATGGCCAACGCAGAATTTCAGACGGATATTGGCGATGAAGCCCTGCAAATCTATGCAAAATACTGGGAGATGTTGAAATCTGGCCGCTAATCGGCGCAGTTTGAAACAAAAACGGAGGCCGCTGGCCTCCGTTTTTTATGGCGGGTCTATACGATCAGAACGGGGCATTTGCTGTGTGAAGCAATCCGGTGGGACACGCTGCCAAGCACCAGCCCGTCCCTGTCACTGTTTGTGCCGTGGGAGCCAGCCACAATCAGATCAGCGCCCTTTTCCTGCGCAAAGGCCACAATGGTTTTCGATGGTTTTCCGCCTTTGACGAACCCCCGAACTGAGTCCGCGCCCTGGGCCGTCGCCAACTCCTTGGCGTGGTTGACCACTTCCCGGGCGTATTCGGAAAGGATCTTGTCCGGGATATCCATACCCGCTGGCCGGTCGATAGACAGGGATGCTTCGAACAGGCTGTGATGCTTGTAGACGCACAGCAGATAGATTTCCGCACCGGTCAGTTTCTGCAGCTCCACCGCTTTTTCCAACGCTTTAAGCGCGTTGTTGGAGCCGTCCACAGCAACCAGGATCCTGTTGAACATGGCTTTCTCCTTGAGCGATTCCGGTCAGCACCCTCGCTAATCCCGGAAGGCAAGATCACGCAGGAACAGGGCAATGTCCGGGAATGCAATGATCAGCCCTGCTGCAGCGACCAGCATGAAAATAAATGGAGGCGTGCCCCGGATAACCTCGAGGTAGGGCCGTTTGAATATGGCGATGGCCGTGAATATGTCACAGCCAAACGGCGGCGTGGCCGAGCCAATGGCCACCTGCAAGGTAATCAGAACGCCCACCAGCACCGGGTCCAGCCCCGTGGCTTCAATGGCGGGGGCGAAGATCGGTGTCAGTACCAGGATCACCACAATCGGATCCACAAACATACAGGCGATAAAGAACGCCACGCAGATGGCGATCAGCACCCCTACCGGGCCGGCCTCGTTAACACCGACGGCCGACAGGATGGCCTGAGGGATCTGGGCGAATGAAATGATCCAGGAGAAACCGTTGCCCACGGCCACCAGGATAAACACCACCGCCGTGATCAGACCCGTAGACTTGGCAATTTTGTATACGTCGGCGAGTTTCAGCGAGCGGAACACCACGAATTCCAGCAGGAAGGCGTAGAGCACGCACACAGCCGCAGCCTCGGTCGGGCTGAAAATGCCCCCGTAGATACCGCCAACGATAATGACCGGGAAAAACAGTGGCCAGGTGGCCTCCCGCACAGCGACCGCCCGCTGACCCCAGCTGGCCTTCTCCTCAGTCGGAACGTTGTTCTTGTAGGCGTAAATGAGGCAGTAGATGGAGAACATGAACAGGATCAGCACGCCCGGGCCGATACCGGCGATGAACAACTCGGCGATGGAGGTTTCTGAAATAACCCCGTAAATGATCATGCCGATGCTGGGAGGAATCAGGAAGGCAATATCACTGGCGTTGATAATGAGTGCCAGGGTGAACGGGTCTGAGTAACCGGCCTTGAGCATCTTCGGCCGAAGGGGCGATCCCACCGCGACTACCGTTGCCTGAGTCGAACCGGAGACTGCGCCGAACAGCGTGCAGGAGGTGGCGGTACTGATGGCCAGGCCGCCTTTCACATGGCCGATGAAGGCCATCACCATATTAATCAGACGATCGGCTGACTGGCCCCGGGTCATGATGTCTGCAGCCAGTATGAACATGGGGACGGCAATCAGGGAAGCGGGGCGAATACCCCCCATCATTTGCTGGACAAAGGTCCCCATCTGGCTAAAGCCATCAAACATCATCACGAAGCCGTAGATCGCGCCGGCGATCAGGGGAACCATCATCGGGAAGCCCAGTAGCAGCAGCCCGATCATGATCAGCATCATTATGGTGGCCATGTTTTCGTATCCTTACCTGGTTTCAGCTGCTGGGTTTACACTTCCGTTTCGGTATCGGAATAGCCATCTGTGACACCGGTGGACAGGTACACATCCTTGCTGGTGAAGTTCTTGATGGCGGTCAGGAGGTACTGGATGCCGGTAATGGCAAAGCCGATGGGCGCCCAGATGTAAATCAGCCAGATTTCGATGCCGAGCGCCGGCAGAATTCGACCCCGGCCATACAGGGTTTCGATGTACTGGTATGAGTAGTAACAGAGGAAGAACATCACCGCCGAGGTGAACAGTGCAATGAAGATCATCAGCGCCTTGCGGGCCTTGGTCGGCAAGGCATCGTAGACCGCAGACATACGGATATGACGTCCGTGGCGGGCTGCGTAGCCGATGCCGGCAAAGGTGATCAGGATGATGAGAATCCGGTTGATTTCACCAGAGAAAAACAGTCCTTCCCCAAACACATAGCGGGCGATCACGTTCACGCATGTGTTGATGGCCATCAGGATCACGCCGAGGGCCAGCATGACGGCCTCTATTTTGCTGATCCAGGTGTCGATGGTGCCCAGGAAACCGGGTAGGCCCGACTTATAGCCGCTTGTATCGTCCGTGAGATCCGGGGAATTCTCGGCCATGGAATGCTCTCCAGAACTTGCTACCCCGAACGGAAGGTCAGGCCCCCCGAGGGGTGAGGTTGAAGCAAGACTCCGTCAGCAATTGCTGACGGAGTCGATCGGCTCAGGTTACTCGCCCTGAACTTCTTCGAGGTCTTCCTTGAACTGGTTGAGCAGTTCTTCACCGGTGTCACCGGTCATTTCGATGAACTTCTCTTCAACCTGTGGAGCCCGCTCTTTGAAAGCAGCGATCTGCTCGTCGCTCAGGCGAGTGACGGTGACGTCATCGGAAGCTTCCTGGATCTTGGCGAGGGATTCGTCTGCCAGACCATCAATGTGCTGTATGATCTCCTCGAAAGCGAAATCCGCTGCGTCCTGAACCAGCTTCTTGTCTTCGTCAGACAGGCCGTCGTAGAAGCTCTTGTTGGCCATCATGGCGGTGGTGAACCAGCCGTGCTTGGTGAAGACCAGGTTCGGGGACACTTCATACAGGCCGCCGGACTCGATCCAGAAGATCGGGTTTTCCTGACCCTGGATCATGTTGGTCTGCAGGGCACCGTATACTTCACCCCAGGGCAGCGGGGTCGGAGTGGCACCAAAGGCTGCGTAGGTTTCGGACAGCAGCGGGTTGGTCATCACCCGGATCTTTTTGTTGTTGAAGTCGGCAGGCTCGGTGACCGGCTCATCCACGGTAACCACCATTTCGCCTTCCGGGTACATCTTCAGCAGTTCCAGGCCCTTGTCGGCGTATAGCTCCGGGAAGTCCTCGTTGATCGCTTCACTGGTGCGGAAGAACTCAACAACGGTCTCCATATCCGTCGGCATCAGGTACGGGATGAAGAAGATTTGTGCTTCCGGAATCAGCGAACCGGTAAAGCCAGGTGACTGGTTAACGAAGTTCAGGATGCCCGCCTGGGTCTGCTCCATGATGTCATCGGATTCGCCCAGTTCACCGAAGCGGAACACCTGAAGGGTATGGTCTGAATTCTCTTCGATGTATTCCTTGAACTTGTAAGCGTAAACGTCCTGGACGTCACCCTCGTATTCTTCGTGAGCATAACGCCAGTTGGCTGCGTTAGCCGAATTAACCGCGGTCATAGCCGCAAATGCGAACGCTGAAATTCCGGCCAGTTTTCTGAATTTGTTCATCCTACTCATCGGGTTTTCTCCGTTCCTTTTGTGTCTGAGTTTTATTGTCCAGTTATTTAAGACTGGCAAAGCGTAACCGTTTTCGCAAGAAATTGGCCAAATTAGTCAAGGTGTTACCGAGTTTATGAACCGCTCGTAAGCTGCTGAAAAGCGACGCCGGCTCACACCGCAAGGCATTTCCCGAGGAAGCTTCTGAATTCACTGGCTACCCGCTCTACGCTGTTTTCAAGGCGATGTCCGTCCGGCAACACCAGCACCGGCAGTCTCTGGTCCCGGGCGAGTTCCAGAACCGGCATCACCGGAATCACATCGTCCTCCCAGCCAAGGATTATCTGTGTGAAGGTCGCCTGGATACGTGGGCTGGATTGCGGGTACTGAGGCAGCGCGAGGGCCGGGGCCAGCAGGAAGCAGCCGAGCACTGGCGTCTGGCTGCTGGTGTGCGCACAGACCCAGCCGCCCATGCTGGACCCTGCCAGGATGGTGCGCGCAGGCACGGCGCCGGCTTCGGACATGGCCTCTGCCATTTGCCGGAACCGAACTTCCGGGTCTCTGGAGCTTCGATGGTCAATGGCTGTGGCCGTCACCCCGGGAAAAGCGTCGGCAACGTCTTTCATCGCCTGAATCTTGGTGCTGCCGGGGCCACTTTCCAGGCCGTGGGACAGGAAAACGTGGAACTCTGGGGCTGTCATGGTTAATACCCTGTGTGAACCTGAGTGGAAGTTTAGTTATGGTGTCCGGCTTCGTGTCTGGATGTCCAGCCACTGACCTATGCTGTGTTCTTGTGTTTAACGAGGTATTTCGAGCTGATTCATGCGCTTGATTCTGAGCCGAAAGGGTTTTGATTCCTCCGCCGGTGGCTGCCCCAGCCCGGTCATGCCGGACGGTAGTCTGTGTGTTTTACCCATACCCGATGCACGGTCAGGTATCCGTTATGGCGATATTCGGGCCGGTAAACGAACGCTGGGCAAGCTGGTTCATGACTTGAGCGGCGGGCGAGTTCGTGGTGGTCATGGTGCCCATCTGGACCCGGATATCGTGGCGCCGGCTTATCCCCGGTTAGCCGGCTGGCGACCAGTGCTGGGGCAGGCGGGGGCCGCCCAGGGGCACTTGCGCAATCAGGGGGTGGGCGAAGGCGATCTGTTCCTGTTTTTCGGGGTGTTTCGCCAGGCAGAACTCTGGCGCCGGCGCTGGCGGTTTGTGCCGGGCACCCGGCCATTTCATGCCATCTGGGGATGGTTGCACATTGGCGAGGTGGTGCCGGTAACCAGTGAGACTCCGGACCGCCTGCCCTGGGCCGCCTATCACCCGCACCTGCAGGGACACGGGGATGGGACCGATACGCTCTACCTGGCTTCGGACGGAGTCCGGGTGTCCTGGCAGGGCGGCGTCTATCCGGGCAGCGGCGTTTTCCCACTACTTGAAAAGTCGCAGGTACTGACTTATCCAGACGGGCGTTTGCCCACTCAGTGGCGTCTTCCTGAAGCCTTCTTCCCGGGCCCGGACCGGGCTCCGTTGAGTTATCACACGAAAGGCGATCGGTGGCACCATGAATCGCCCTGGTGTTACCTCTCCTGTGCCGCTCGCGGCCAGGAATTCGTGCTGGACCTGGACCACTACGCTGACTTGCCGCCCTGGATCGATGGGCTGCTTGCCAAGAGAGGATGATAGCCGGCCAGCGCGACTGGATTCGTACCGGGGCCGGTGAAACCTTGTAAGATGGTCAGTAGCACTCATTGATGCCTAAGCGGAGGCCATGGATATGCAATCCAACGGGTTTTATGAGCACGACGCCGCACTTGCACAATATCTGGAGTTCCACTTTGGTGAACTCTGGCACGGCGAGCCGAACTTCCCGAAGGAGCTGGCGGATGCGGCTCTGGAGGCGATGGATGGACGTTACTCTGGGCGGGCCCTGGATATCGGCTGTGCATGCGGGCGCACCAGTTTCGAGCTGGCCAGAGTGTTCGATCACGTCGATGGTATTGATTACTCCAATCGGTTTGTCCAGGCCTGCAAGGAAATGGCCATCCACAAGGTGATCCGCTACGCCCGCCCCGAAGAAGGCGAGCTGTTTACCCATCAGGAGCGTACTTTGGAACACTTGGGGCTGGAACAAACTCCGAAACGGGTGGCTTTCCACCAGGGCGATGCCTGTGATCTGCCACCCCAGTTCAAGGACTACGACCTTGTTCTGGCCGGCAATCTCATTGATCGCCTGTACGATCCGGCCAGATTCCTGACCACCATCCATGAGCGCCTCACCCACGATGGCCTGCTGGTCATTGCTTCACCCTACACCTGGCTTGAGGAATACACGCCCCGGGAGTCCTGGGTGGGCGGTTTCCTGAAAGATGGCCAGCCGTACGGCACGCTCGATGGCCTGCGGGATACGCTGGCACCGAATTTTCGTCTGCTTGGGCAGCCCCGCAGTCTGCCGTTCGTGATTCGCGAAACCCGCAACAAATTCCAGCACAGTTTTTCCGAACTGACGGTCTGGCAGCGGGTGGACGTCTAGCGCTTAAAGCGTTGGTGGCCACGCTACACTGAATTCGGGGCGGCATGGTTGTTGCTGCCGACAGTTCAGGGATGGAATTCAGGGAACATCATGCACCATCAATACGCATATCAATTAGGGGCACGTACCTGGACGTTCCGGAATCTGGCGGATTTGATGGCGAAAGCCACGCCAGCCCGTTCCGGAGACAGGCTTGCGGGCGTGGCCGCCAGTTCGGACGAAGAGCGGGTTGTCGCCCAGATGAAGCTGGCGGAGTTACCCCTGAGCCTGTTTCTGAACGAAGCGCTGGTACCGTACGAGCAGGACGAAGTCACCCGGCTGATTATGGATGAGCATGACGCCTCGGCCTTTAGTGCAGTATCCCATCTGACGGTGGGAGATTTTCGGAACTGGCTGCTCAGCGATAAGGCGTCTTCGGAAGCGCTGGCATCACTCCGGCCCGGCCTTACCCCGGAAATGGTGGCGGCCGTCAGCAAGCTGATGCGCAACCAGGACCTGATCCTGGTGGCCCGCAAGTGCCAGGTGACGACAGCCTTCCGCAGTACCATCGGTTTGCCGGGTCGGTTCTCCACGCGTCTTCAGCCCAACCATCCAACCGATGATCTCACCGGCATCGCGGCGAGCATTCTGGATGGGCTTTTGTACGGCAGTGGTGATGCCGTCATCGGCATCAACCCGGCGACCGACAATCTGAGCCAGGCGAGCCGATTACTCAAGATGCTGGATGAGGTGATTCAGGAATACGACATTCCCACCCAGTCCTGTGTGCTGACCCATGTCACCAACACCCTGGAGGCCATTGAGCAGGGTGCGCCGGTGGACCTGGTGTTCCAGTCCATCGGCGGCACCGAGGCCACCAATCGCAGCTTCGGTTTTAATCTCAAAAACCTGGCCGAAGCCCGGGACGCGGCGCTGGCCCTGAACCGGGGCACGGTGGGTAACAACGTCATGTACTTTGAAACCGGGCAGGGCAGCGCGTTATCGGCCAATGCCCATCATGGACTGGACCAGCAAACCTGTGAGGCCCGGGCCTACGCGGTGGCACGCAAGTTCGACCCGTTGCTGGTGAATACGGTGGTGGGCTTTATCGGCCCGGAATACCTGTTTGATGGCAAGGAAATTATCCGGGCAGGACTTGAGGACCACTTCTGCGGCAAGCTGCTGGGCCTGCCCATGGGCTGCGACATCTGCTACACCAACCACGCCGAGGCCGACCAGAATGATATGGATAACCTGCTCACCCTGCTGGGCGTAGCGGGCTGTAACTTCATCATGGGGGTACCGGGGGCGGACGACATCATGCTCAATTACCAGGCTACCTCCTTTCACGATGCCCTTTATGTGCGGCGGGCCCTTGGCCTGAAGCCGGCCCCGGAGTTCGAGCAGTGGCTGGCGAAAATGAACATTTTCAGGGATGTGAACCGGTCTGAGCCGAGTTCGGTCATGCCGTCCGTATTCCGTGATCGACTCAAGGGGCTGCCAGGGGAGATTGCCAGTGAGTGAAGCGAAAACTCCGGTCGTCGCCAATCACTGGCGAGCGCTCAGACGTTTTACCGATGCCCGTATTGGCCTGGGGCGGGCGGGTGTCAGCTTGCCCACCCCGGAGCTTCTCGCCTTTCAACTGGCTCACGCACGGGCCCGGGATGCGGTGCACCTGCCGCTGGATGTTGCTGGTTTGATGGCGAACCTGACACCTGCCATTGAGAAGCACCTTTCGAGCCCACCCATTGTCCTTGAGAGCTGCGCCGGAGACCGGTTCACTTATCTGCAGCGACCGGACCTTGGTCGGCAACTGAGTGACGAGAGCCGGGCCCGGCTACCGTCAGCGAGCTTGGATGAACCAGTCGACCTGGCCATTGTGATTGTCGATGGCCTGTCGTCCGTGGGTGTGCAGAACACGGCACCTTCTATGGTCGGCGGACTTTTGAACGCGCTTGAACAGGATAATCATGACTGGACACTGGCCCCGCTGACCGTGGTGGAGCAAGGACGGGTGGCCATCGGAGATGAAATCGGCGCGCGGCTCAATGCCCGCATGGTCGTAGTGCTGATTGGCGAGCGTCCGGGCTTGAGTTCGCCAGACAGTCTGGGGATCTACCTTACCTTCGGGCCGAAGGGCGGGCTGACCGATGAACGCCGCAACTGTATATCGAATGTGCGGCCCGGAGGGCTGTCTGCTGAGGAGGCCTGTCGCCGCCTGCTTTATCTGATGCGGGAAGCGCGTCGCCTGAAATTCACGGGCGTGGGGCTCAAGGACAGAACGGATGATACGGTGATCGAAGGTGGCCGGGCCAACAAGAATTTCCTGACTCGCCGACCCGACACCGGACCTGGATTCCCGCTTTAGAAGGGCAGTCCTTCCACCTGCCGGCGCTGGCGTTGTTGTGTCAGCAGGACATTAACGACCGCGAGGGTGACGAACAGGGCAATGCCCTTGGGCACCATGGCATGCACCGCCGGGTTCGGGGCGGTGACGGCGGTGACCAGCACCATGCCAAGGGTGTTGCGTGCCAGGCGCACCATAAGGGTTGCCCCAAGCAGACCGGATTGCAGAGCGGTTTCGGCAGAACGAAAGCAGCGGCCCATCGCCGGCATCAGGTGCACGGTGTTAATCAGCAGAGCAATGAAAATAAGGGCTTGAGCGATGTTGAATAACGGCATGGGACCTCTGTTCGAAATTTAAACGGCTGTTTAAAAAGTGGTCGCGATTATCGGGAATTGGTTAAATTTAATCCAGTTCGATTTCGTAACCCGGGAACCCGTTCGCGCAGCTGCGTTTAACCCCCGCACGTCCTCCTGAAAACCAAAAACTATTGCTGCGGTTAGAAATTCTTACTGTCGGCAGCTCCCATCCGTTGCTACATATAAGTTTACACAAACACGCAGTGTTGCGAGTACCGATCGCGTTTCTCGGCAGAGTGCGATCCTGCCAAGCGGTGTAATGAACGTGGTCTATCTTGGTATTTGCCTCATCCATAGCAGCAGAACCGGAGAAAGACATGAGTTCAACAACAAATCAGCCGGGTGCAGGAAAGTGCCCGGTAATGCACGGCGCCATGACCAGACTGGACAGTGAGGGCACCTCGAACCGTGACTGGTGGCCGAACCAGCTGAACCTCAACATCCTTCACCAGCACTCACCCAGATCCAATCCGCTCGGGGAGGATTTTAACTACGCTGAAGCCTTCAAGAGCCTGGATCTGGCCGCGGTCAAAAAAGACCTGGCCGCAGTTATGACCGACTCCAAGGACTGGTGGCCGGCGGATTATGGCCATTATGGTCCGTTCTTTATCCGCATGACCTGGCACGCGGCTGGTACCTATCGTATCGGTGATGGCCGCGGGGGTGCGGGCACGGGCAACCAGCGCTTCGCGCCACTGAACAGCTGGCCGGATAACGGTAATCTGGACAAGGCCCGCCGGCTGCTCTGGCCGGTCAAGAAGAAGTACGGTAACAAGATTTCCTGGGCCGACCTGTTCATCCTGACCGGTAACGTGGCCATGGAAACCATGGGCTTCAAGACCTTTGGTTTCGGAGGTGGTCGGGCCGATATCTACCAGCCCGAAGAAGATATCTACTGGGGCGCCGAGGATGAATGGCTGGCTACCAGCGACAAGCCCCACAGCCGCTACTCCGGCGATCGTGACCTGGAAAATCCGCTCGCGGCGGTGCAGATGGGGCTGATTTATGTTAACCCTGAGGGCCCGGACGGTAACCCCGACCCGCTGGCTTCCGCCAAGGACATTCGTGAAACCTTCGCCCGAATGGCCATGGACGATTATGAAACCGTGGCTCTCACAGCCGGCGGGCATACCTTCGGTAAGGCACACGGCGCTGGCGATCCGGATAACGTGGGCCCGGAACCGGAAGGTGCCCCGATTGAAGAGCAGGGCTTCGGATGGCGTAACAGCTATGGCAGCGGTAAAGGCCGGGATACCATCACCAGTGGCCTGGAAGGTGCCTGGACAGCCAACCCGGTCAAATGGGACATGGGCTACTTCGATGTCCTGTTCAAGTACGAGTGGGAACTGACCAAGAGCCCTGCGGGTGCCAACCAGTGGAAACCGATTGGCCTGACCGAAAGTGACATGGCGCCGGATCCGGAAGATCCTTCCAAGAAAGTGCCGATCATGATGTCCACGGCCGACATTGCCATGCGGGAAGATCCGGCATACCGGAAGATTTCCGAACACTTCCGTGATAACCCGGACGAATTTGCGGACGCCTTTGCCCGAGCCTGGTTCAAGCTCACTCACCGGGACATGGGGCCGAAAGCCCGTTACCTCGGCCCGGAAGTCCCGCAGGAAGACTTGATTTGGCAGGACCCGGTACCGGCCGTCGACCATGAACTGATTGACCATCAGGATGCAGCCGACCTCAAGAGCAAGATTCTGGACTCTGGCCTGTCTGTGTCCGAACTGGTCTATACAGCCTGGTCATCCGCGTCTACCTTCCGAGGCTCAGACATGCGCGGTGGTGCCAACGGTGCCCGCATACGTCTGGCTCCCCAGAAAGACTGGGAAGTGAACCAGCCTCAGCAACTGGCGAAGGTGCTGCAGACGCTCGAGGGCATTCAGTCCGCCTTTAACGGCCAGTCCGGCAACAAGAAAGTCTCGCTGGCGGATCTGATCGTTCTCGGTGGTTGTGCTGCGGTTGAGAAAGCGGCTCAGGATACGGGCCAGTCCGTCAACGTGCCCTTCGCACCGGGCCGTACGGATGCCACGGATGATCAGACGGACGCCGATGCGATTGAATACCTGCGGCCTGAAGCCGATGGATTCCGCAACTACCGCCGGACCAAGTTCGCCGTGTCTGACGAGGAAATGTTGGTGGATCGCGCCCAGTTGCTGGGGCTCAGCGCTCCCGAAATGACCGCTCTGGTTGGCGGGCTTCGGGTGTTGAACGCCAACTACCAGAACGCTCAGCACGGGGTGTTTACCAAGACGCCCGGACAGCTGACGAATGATTTCTTCGTCAACCTGACGGATCTCGACACCGAGTGGAAGCCGAGCTCCGATGACGAGGATGTGTTCGAAGGCCGGGATCGTAACACCGGTGAGGTGAAGTGGACCGGTACAAGGGTGGACCTGATCTTCGGTTCCAACTCTCAGCTGCGTGCACTGGCAGAGGTGTATGCCCAGGATGATGCTAGGGAGAAGTTCGTGAATGACTTCGTGGCTGCCTGGACCAAGGTGATGAATGCGGATCGGTTTGATGTCTGAAACTGACCCGGATAACGAAGAAGCAAAGCCGCCCTCCGGGGCGGCTTTTTCATTGCGTGCGTAACTCCAGATCGCGGACCACGCTGTTGGCGTAATTGTCCGAAGGGTAAAGCGACTGCATCCGACGCGCATAGCCCAGGGCTTTTTCCAGCTGCCCCTGCTCAATGAGAATGTAGATTGCAGCCTGCAGCAGGCCATAGTCATCCGGGTGCTGCTTCAGGGATTTAGCCAGAACGTTCTCGGCGTCCTGCCAGCGTTTCTCCTGCCCCAATACCAGCGCGTGGTTGTACCCGATCCTGGGATTATCCGGATTCAGATCCGCTGCTTGCTCGAATCGTCTGAGCGCTGCCGAGCTGTTTCCCTGCTCCACCAGCACTAGCGCCAAGAGGTAGGCGAGGTGTCCTCGGTCCGTATCCGGAATTTCAGGTCTGTCCGCACCGGCCTTGAGGGTCTCCACTGCAAGGGGAAGATCACCCTGTTCGCTGGCCATGGTTGCCAGATTGACTCGGGCCGGGGTGAAGGTTGGATCCAGTGCAAGGGCTTGCTGGTACTGCTTAGAAGCTTCCGCATATCGCCCGGCCTGGTGCAGATAGGTGGCGTAATGAAATCGGCTGCCGGGTAATGCGGCAAGGCTTGCCAGCCGGTTTTCGTAGTCTGCCTGGAACGCAGTGATCTCTTGCTGTTCGATCTCTGACCTACCTTCCAGGTCCACTCCGGCCAGCGCTCTCCATGCCTGATCCCGAACGGCTCTTGGTTGCGCCTGATCCAGCAGTTTGAGAAGAAAACTTTCGTTGCCTTCCGGAGATAGCTGGGCAAAGGCTCCGGCGGCGTATGCCCGAACGAGAGGTTCTTTCGCCAACAGACCGGAGCGTAGCGGTGATACCGCTTGCGGGCCGAAACTGCCCAGATGCTCAGCCGCCGTGGCGCGGGCAATGGCGGGCGCGCTGCGGTCCCGGACCAGCCCGGCGAGCCGGCCGAAGGCACTCTGCTCCGCTCGCCGAAAAGCGCTCAGATCGGACGCAAAATGGTCTGAGAGTTTGCTGTCTGGATACCAGTTTTCGACCGTTTCGAGTGCCCACAGGGCGTCTTTGTCCTGATGGCAGTCGTTGCAGGCGTTCGGCGCCCCGGTGGACAGCGTCAGGTCTGGCCTTGGAATGCGGAAGCTGTGATCCCGGCGCGGGTCCACCACCATGTAGGTTTCCTCCGGCATATGACAGTTCACGCACTGGGCACCGGGCGAGCCAGCGGGGTGATGGTGGTGTTCCGGCGTGTCGTAGTTTTTTGGCTGGAGCCGAGGAAAGCGCTCGGAGGGTGCCTCATTGTGGCACTGCAGGCACAGGCCATTACCTTCTACCAGCCGTTTACCGGTATGGGGATCATGGCAATCCAGACAGTTGACACCGGCCGCGTTCATTTTGCTTTGAATGAATGAGCCATACACATACACCTCGCCCTGAATCTGGCCGTCCGGGTGGTAAAGTTCCGGGCGTAACGTGGCGGGTAAGGCTTTGTCCAGGTACGGCTCCTGAGCATGCTGGCCATCTTTCAAAGGCTGGCGCCGACTGTGACAGTAGGCGCAGGTTTCGATGACGTCACGGGATTCCATGGAACGGAAGTCGACCAGTAGTTTCATATCGCTGGCGGAGAATGAGTCATCCGATTCGGAGGGCAGTGCTTTTGCCCACTGGACATGTTGTTGGCCGGGCCCGTGGCAGCCCTGGCAACCCACGTTTTGTTCCTGCCAGGTGGTGGCGAAGGTGTCGGAATCAGGCTCGTAGTTCATGGTCAGGAATGTGGAGTGGCAATCCGCGCACATGGCGTTCCAGTTCTGGTAGCGACCGGTCCAGTGAAGCGGATCGTCCGGCGCAAAGGATTGGCCCGGGTAGAGCGAAAACCAGCGTTGGCCACCCTCGGCTTCTGGGCGGTTGTCCCAGGCAATGGTGAGCGCCTGAAGGCGGCCGCCTGGCATTTCAACCAGGTATTGCTGCAGCGGGTAGTGGCCGAAGGTGTAAGTGATGGCAAAGTCCTCAAAGCCGTCCCGCCCTTCGATGTTCACCCAGAAACGTTCGTCTTTTTGGAAAAACCGGGCCTTGACCGCTCCATCATCGAAAGCGGTGTTGTCGAAATCGCCAAGTACCGAAAGGTTTTTGGCAGGCTTCATTGCCCACGCGTGATCAGAGTGGCGCCAATTTTCTTGCTCGGATTGATGGCATTGGGCACAAGATTCTGCGGGGGCATAGCCGGAGCTTTCGGAGGATTGAGATGGAGACTCCGAACCCTGGGCCAGAGAGGCGAATGACAGGCCCAGCAGGGCAGCAAGGCAGGTTTCCAGAAGTTTCATGTTATTGCCACCGAAGATCCTTTTCAGTTGCAGGGGATAATTTTTATTTGGATCTCTTCAGGTTACTAGCATAGTCCTGTTTTGTCCTGTGGCTGATGGTTCGCCGGGAAAGGGGTAAAAAAAGGGCACCACTGGTGGTGCCCTTTTTGCCTCGATTGCTCTTTAAAGCGTGCAGGAGCCAGTAAGGCTATTGATCCATGCAGCAATCAATGCGACGCCTTCTGCGTGAACTAGATCACGACCAAGCATTGGCATCTTATCAAGTGGTGTATTTGCGTTCATACGGAAATGCATGATGGACTGATTCGCGTCGCCAGGAACAACATCGAAGCTCAGCGCTCCGCCTCCGTAGGTTACTGGCTTTTTGCATACTCCGTGGGCATATCTGTCGCTTTCAAAATCACGCCAGTACTCCAATTTAAGGCCGGTATTGCTGGCACCGCCTTCAGGGCGATGACAATGAGCGCAGTTGGTATCGAGGTAACCCTTCGCAAGATCAAGCAGTTCGGCTTCCGACTTGCTGTAAAGGCCTTGCTCGTCGCCGTCATGGTAGGCAGGAATCTTCGGTACGCTGTTCAGATCCACGGGCAGTCCGGCGAGAATGCCGGCATCTTCCCAGTAGGTGAGTTGGTTCAGTGTGCCCAAGGCGTAGTCGAAGTTACCATTCAGACTGCGTGCCTTAGGGCCAATCGGAGTGATTTGGCTAACCGATCCGCCTGAAACAGCTTTGTACTGATGGCACTGCTTGCATTGGTTCGCGTCCGGTACACGGTAGGTGAAATCAAACTGATTGCCATTGTGTACGATGGTCCGCTTGCTCGCGCCTCCGGCAACCGCGAGCGTGGCCTCTGTGCCTGCTGCGTTCCAGATATACGGCAGGGCGACCCAGCCGGCTTCACGATGGATCAGAAGCCGGGTTTCAATAAGTGTTTCATTGTCAAAGCCGCGAACGCCGGTATCTGCGGGCAGAGAAAATGTCTTGCTGATTACAGTGCCAACCGGGAAATCAAAGGCTTCATTTTTGCTGTACTGGGCTTGCTCTCCTTCCGGAACGAAAACAAACCGGTATTTCGTAGCGTAGTCAGTAAATAGCGGGGTGTTCAGGTCAAATGGAATGCCGGTACCGTTGGGGTTGGTGGTCGGGTTTGAGCTATCGGCAAACAGACGGTAGCTCGACAACGACGCACAGTTCTCACTGGCCAGGGCCTTCTGGTTAATGGCTCCATCGGTGCTTTCGCAGGCAGACTGGGTGCCACCATTGCCCGCATTGCCACCGGTGTCGGTGCTTCCACCGCCGCCACCGCCTCCACAGGCGGTCAACAAAGCCGCAATTACCAGGCCCAGGCTAGTTCGTGAAAATGTTTTGAATTGCATGAGTAACTCCACAGGTGCATTGCCAGACGAGGAGCCTGGCAATGCCTGTTCGATAGACAAAAAAAATCCGAAATTAGAGACTGCAGGATGCGGCGCTGGCGTCCCCGGTTTCGTCACTGCCACAACCGTAGGACTTGCCAGCAATGGTTGCTTTGGAGGCGGTCAGGCGCTCAGGTGAACTTTCGCAGGCCAGAAGCTCATTCTGAGGCTCATCCAGGAGCAAACTGGCTTTTGGGCTAGGCGGATTGGTACTTCCGTCAAGGTTGGTGCCATCGGGAGTAGTTCCATACACTTGGCCGTAGCTGATGTCTCCGTTGTTGGATGCGCAAATTGCGTCTTCGGGGCCGAAAGGTGCACCCAATGCTGAAACACCTGCATTGGCAAGCAGCTCTCCAACACCGTCGTAAAGGATCGTCGGCATTTTTCCTTTGGAGGGGTCTAGCAGATAACCGGCGATAATATCCTTGATCAGCTTGCCGCGGGGGTTGGTTCCGGAAATGGTGATCGAATTATCATGCACATTGATATTGCGGGGTACAGGCTGCCAGCCGTCTTGAATGATGGGTGGATATTTAGGATCGGAGAGGAGCCCCTCGTCTGCAAGGACAAAACTGCTGATTGCTACAGACAGGGTGTCATGGTCAGTAATGATATTGTTGTAGATTTCGACATCCGGAGTAGACAACACAATGACAGCCGTGCCTGGGGGCACAATGTGTACGCCAGCTGCGGAATCACTAGTGTTGGCGAAATTGTCAGTGTTGTTACTTTCAATGAGGTTGTCGAATACCCGAACTGTAGAGCCATAAATGCTCTGGCCTATCGGAAGATCGAACACTAAGATGCCACCGGTATTGCCGCGAGCAATATTGTCGTAAACATCAGCATTCATCGAGTTTTCAATTTCAATGCCTGCAACGTTTTCTTCAGCAATGTTGCGACGAACCACAATGTTCTGCGACTGGCCGACGTATACTCCCGCATCGGCGGAGCCGCGGACATATGAGTCTTCGATCAAGATATTGTCGCATTCGACCGGATAAATTCCATAGGCTCCATTGCCAGAATCTAGGTCGCCTTCCCAAACAGTCGCCACGTCGTCAATGATGATGCCGCTGGTGTCTTTCAGTTTAATGGCGTTGCTAGGCGCCTCGTAAACGGCGAGATCGCGAATTTCGATATCCGCGGCGTTTTGAATAGAAATTCCGTCACCGCCTCCAGACTGACCGAAGTCCAAGATGGTCTTATCTTTTCCGTAACCCATGATAGTGATGTTCTTGGTGGGAATGTTGTCGCCGTCAGTGTCCCCATCAAAGGTCAGAGTGTCGTCTAGCTCGAAACGTCCTTCAGGAAACACGATCACATCACCGGATTCGGCGGTAATAAATGCTTCCTTGGCGGCCTGGGTCAGGTTTTCCGCCGGCAACATGATAGCGCCTTCCGGGAAGGAGACACCTGAACCTGAATCACTGCCTCCACAACCGGTGAGCATGACCGCGCAGATAGCGGTGCCCAGAATTGAGCGGCGAAAGAGGGGGGTAGAGCCTGTGGCCATTGCACGTTCTCCGTTGTTGTTATTGCTGGTTCGTTATTGTAAATGCGTAATCGAACACTATGCGGGGAGGGGGATGCTTGCCAGAACAACGGGTGTGCAGAACTGAGTGGGGTCTGTGCAAATATTGAAAAGCCAGTAATAACAGTAGATTAGAGCTGTAATGTTTAGTAATGAGCAAATCCTTCAATCTGTATTTTGAAGAATTTGCTCGGATGTTTTTGCCAATTTTTGTTCGCGAAATTTCGTGGGCGTGGTTTCCATGATGTCCCGGAACGCCCTGTTAAATGAGCTGAGTGTTCGATATCCGACATCAAGTGAAATGTTGAGGATAGGTGTTTCGGACTCGAGAACAAGTCGTTTGGCGGCTTCCTTGATTCTCAAATGGTTAATGTAGTCGTTGAAGTTTCGATACCCCAACGTTTGGTTAATGAGTTTTCGAACCCGGTATTCGGGAATTTCGAGAGCAATGGCCAATTGCTTTAGGGTCAGCTTTTCCGTGGTGAAAAAGCCCCTTTGCATCAGGGCATTCAGGGCCTCCAGATCCTGATCATTTACCGGTTCAGGTGCTTGCTGCGGCAGGTCTTCAATGATGGTTCCCGTCGCAGGTGTTGCCGCTTCCAATTCCGTGGACGGCTTTTCCTGCGTCAGCGCGAGGATTCCCTCGCGCCCGCTCACCATGCAGATCAGGGATATCATCGCGGCCAGGCTCACGATGATCCCGCGGCTGTAGTCATTCAACAGACCGAAATTAAGCGAAATAGTCGCGATGCCTACCGCCCCGCATACGATAACGAGAAAGACCAGTCGCGCCTTGCGTCTGGATTCAACGAGATCCTCTCGCCAATAGCGAATCACATAGTAAAGCCCGTGCAAAACCACGACATATTCAAACCACTGGCCGAGTTTGAGGCCAAAGAAAACGGCCACCGGTGATGCGTCGCTGTCGGGAAGAAAGGGTTTGGCCAGAGCCGGCGCGAGAAAACTGTACAGGGCCATCAGCCCCCAAATGGAGCGGAACTTTGGCTTGGGTGCAAAAATGAGCTGGCAGAGTACCCAGATGAGGCCGGGCGCCGCGGTTTGAAGATCAGCGACCACCCATCGCCATTCCTGCGGAATCACCGGTGCAACCAGATAGGCGGTTGCCGCACACAGCAGAAGAAGAAACACCTGCCCAACCCGCAAGTGCCGGAAATCCCGCGCAATAATGAAAAACAGGCAAGCCAGGCAGCCCAGACCGAATCCTGTCAGAAGGAGCAAAGCACGTACCTCTGTATCGCTCGTGTTTTGTTGTTCTACTGCGCAACGAGCCTAATGCAATGGGCAGACTTTTTCAGCAGAAATTTGGCGATGGGTTGAGGCAGTCGCGAACACTTGTGGTGGGAGGTTATCTTCCACGGGAACCAAAAGGCTCGCTGCTGGCTGTTTTTTTATTTGGGTGTGGTGTGCCAGGCAATATAGATCCCGAGCCCTAAGTCCGGCCCCTCAGGAACCACGCGTAGTACATCAGGGGAACCACCAGAACCGTCAGAAGCGTCGACATCGCCAGCCCGAAGATCAGTGAAATGGCAATGCCATTGAAGATGGGATCGTCAAGAATGAAGTAGGCGCCCACCATCGCGGAAATGGCCGTCAGTGCGATGGGCTTGATGCGCACCGCGCCCGCCAGGCACACCGCTTCTTCAGCGGCGAATCCCTCGTCCAGCAGCTGACGGATGAACACCACCAGCAGTATGGAGTTGCGAACAATGATGCCAGCCAGGGCGATCATGCCGATCATGCTGGTGGCAGTAAATTCGCGGTCCAGCAACGCATGGCCTGGCAGGATACCGATCAGGGTCAGGGGAATGGGCGCCATGATCACCAGTGGCAGGCCGTAGGAGCTGAACTGGGCCACCAGCAGCAGGTAGATGATGAACACACCGACGGCGTAGGCGATCCCCATGTCCCGGAAGGTTTCATAGGTGATCTGCCACTCGCCATCCCATTTCAGCGACGCTTTATCGGGCCAGTCCGGCTGGCGGACATAATATTGCTCTGGCCCATCCGGCGCGCTTCGCAATTCTGCGGCCAGGTCGAACATGCCGTACAGCGGCGAATCGATCTCGCCGGCCATGTCCGCGGTTACGTAGGTTGCCGGCAGCAAATCCTTATGGAAAATGGCGCCCTGCCAGGTGACTTCTTCAATGTCGACGAAACTGGCGAGCCGAACCAGTTCGCCACTTCGGGTGCGCACGGATAACGACAGCAGGGCCGGTAACTGAGCCTTGTCGCCTTCGGCCAGAATCACCCGGATGGGGACGGGGTGCTTGGCGTGCTCGTCGTGCAGGTAACTGACCGCATGTTCGCCCAAGATGGTTTGCAGGGCCATGACGACCTGTGCCTGGGCAACCCCCAGCCGGGCGGCACGGTCCCGGTCCACCCGGATCTGCCACCGTTTGAATGGGGCCTCCAGGGTGGTGTCGATATCCACCAGGCCTTGGATATCCGCCATCTGGTGTTCAAGCTTGCGTGCCAGAGCCGCCCGTGACCCGGGGTCCGGGCCATAAACTTCGGCCACCAGTGGCGAGAGCACAGGCGGCCCGGGAGGTACCTCGACAATCTTTACCGATGCACCGTATTGATCACCTATATTTTTCAGCGCGGGCCGCAGGCTCTGGGCAATGTCGTGAGACTGGCGCTCTCGCTTTTCGGCATCGACCAGGTTGATCTGAAGATCGCCCTGGTAAGGATTACGCCGCAGGTAATACTGACGCACCAGCCCATTGAAATTGATCGGTGATGCGGTGCCGGCATAGGCCTGCCAGTCGCGCACCTCGGCAACGCCTTCCAGATGCTGTCCCATCTCGGACAACACCCGCTGGGTCTGTTCCACGGGTGTGTTTTCCGGCAGGTCCACCACCACTTGCAGCTCGGACTTGTTGTCGAAGGGCAGCATTTTGAGAATGACCGCCTGTGTGACCGGCAGGGCCGCCGCTGCCAGAGTGAGCAGAATCACGCCGGCAGCCAGTAACCATCGCCGCCACCGGTGCGGGCCCAGAAAGGGTTGGTGCACCATCTGGAAAAGCTTGAGCGCGGCGTTACTGACGCCGGAGGCCGAGTCTTCGTCGTCGCCGGATGCCCGTTCTGTTTGGCGGCGTTTCAACAGTCGAAGCGCGAGCCAGGGCGCCACCACGAAGGCAACGATCTGCGAGATCACCATGCCCGCCGAGGCATTGATGGGAATCGGGCTCATGTAGGGACCCATAAGTCCGGAGACGAAGGCCATGGGGAGCAGGGCGGCCATGATGGTCAGGCTGGCCATGATCGTCGGCGTGCCGACCTCATCCACCGCACGGGGCACCAGGTCCTTGGGGTCATAATGGGACGACTGCAGGCGACGATTGATGTTTTCGGTGATAACGATGCCGTCGTCCACCAGAATGCCGATGGCAAAGATCAGGGCGAACAGCGATACCCGGTTGAGGGTAAAGCCCCAGGCCCAGGAAAACACCAGCGTCAGCAGCAGGGTTACCAGCACCGCGGTGCCGACAATCAGTGCCTGGCGCCAGCCCATGGCGGCCAGTACCAGCAGCATCACCGCCAGGGTGGCGGAGATCAGATCATTGATCAGTCGCCGGGCTTTGTCGGCTGCCGTCTTGCCATAGTCCCGGGTAATGGCAATGGACACGTGGTCCGGGATCAGTTCGCCTTTCAGTCTCGACACCTGCTGCTCAATGGCGGCGGCGATATCGACCGCGTTCTCGCCGGGCTTCTTGGCAATGGCGAGTGTGACAGCGGGGTAGAGCTCGCCCGCCGCCCGGCTGCCTTCCGGGCCAAAGCCCATCAGGATGCTTTGATCGGCCACCGTACCGCCGCGCATAACCTGCGCAACATCCGCCAGAAATACCGGGGCGCCCTGGTTGATACCCACCACCAGTTGCCTGACCTGGTCCACCGATTCCAGAAGACCTCCGGCCTGAACGGGAATCGACACGCCGTTGCGGGTAATCCGGGCTTCCTGAGTGCTGGCATTGGCCGCCTGCAGCGCCTGCTGGATATCGGTGACAGCCAGCCCGAATCCTTTCAGCAGCGCCGGATCAAAACGGATATCCACCCGGTCGGCAATACCGCCGACGGTGTACACCTCCCGGGTACCCGGTACGCGTTTGAGCGCAACTTCCAGCGCATGGGCCAGGCGGGTCAGCTGCTCGGCGCCCTGGTGTTGTTCGGGATCGTATAGTGTGAGGGTCATGATGGGGACGTCATCAATGCCCCGTGGTTTGATGATGGGCTGTGATACACCCAAATTGGCTGGCAACCAGTCGGCGTTGGAATAAACCTTGTTATAGAGGCGAACCAGTGCTTCCTGACGGGGCAGGCCAACTTCGAACTGTACCGTTAACAATGCCTGTCCCTGCCGGGACACCGAGTAAACGTGTTCAATGCCCTTGATTTCGTCCAGCATCTGCTCGCCGGGCGTGGCAATCAGGCTCTCGACTTCCCGTGGTGATGCACCGGGAAAGCCCACCATGATGTCGGCCATGGTGACATCAATCTGCGGCTCTTCTTCCTTCGGCGTCGCGATAACCACAAGAATGCCTGCGAGGATGGCGACCATCGCCAGCAGGGGCGTGAGCTGGGAGTTCTGGAACACCCGGGCAATCTGTCCGGATGGACCAACAGGGCGCAGTTCGCCACTCACAGACCAGGTTCCTCATCGTCCGTGTTTTCGCTAGTGTCCGGCAACGGTAGGGTCGGTTGCACGATCACCTGTTCCCCTTCGCTCAGCCCTGACAGCACTTCAACCTGATCGTCTGAGCGGGAGCCAAGCCGGACCATTCGAAGCCTGGTTTCCCCCTCTGCTTGCTGAACATAGACCGCTCGCATTTCGCCACGGTGTACCACGCTCGATTGCGGAATCCAGAGCGCCGGGCGGGAGCCCACCGGGACGTTCACCTTCACCAGCATGCCCGGATAGAGGCTGCCATCAGGGGCTTCCAGTTCCATGCGCAGTCGGAACGTATGGGTTTGCTCGTTGGCGTAAGGAAAGAACGTCATTTTGCCGGTTTGCAGCTGCCGGCCGTTACCCAGCTCCACAGTGGCCCGGCGTTCGCGGCGGGCCAGATCCGCGTAGCGCTGAGGCAGATCCACCGCAACCCGGAGCTGTTGCAGGGAAAGGCCGCTCAGAAGTGGTTGTCCTGGCTGCACGGATTCGCCAACCTCCACATGCCGCTCGGTGAGAATGCCGCCATAGGGTGCGCTAACCCGGGTGTAGTTCAGCTGTTCGTTGGCTTCCTCAACAGCGGACTGGGCGCGTTCGAGACGGGCGCGGGCGGTATCCACCGTGGTTTGAGCCTGATCGAATTCCGCCCGCGAGGCCAGGCCACGGTCGAAGATCTCCTTGATGCGCTCGAACCGCCGGCGCGCTTCTGCCAGGCCAGTACGGGCTTCTTCCAGACCCGCCTGAGCCTGGCCAAGGCGGGCCCGCTGTTCGGTGTCGTCGAGCCGGACAATCAGTGCGCCAGCCTCCACCGAGTCGTCGACATCGTAGGGAAGCTCGACCACCGTACCGGTCGTTTGGGCAGAGACCGTGCTTTGCTGAACGGCTTCGATCAGGCCATCAAGACGGACCGCTTCCTCGAGTTCCCGCTTTTGTACCGGAGCCGTTTGTTCTGCGCTGGCAGTCGTTGGCAGGCCGCACCAAAGCGCAATAAGGGTCAAAACCCTGATGTGAGGTGCCAGGTGCATGGGTGCATCCTTCCCAATTGGTTATATCCATATAATGTAGGGGAAAGTTCACCGAAGAGAAAAGTGTCCGATTGGCAGCTAAGGACGAGCAGGAAAGGCAGGCCTTCAGCGAGAAGGCTGCGGGCGTTCAGGCGAGCGAGATACGATAACGAATAACCCCGGCATCTTCCTCGCGGATCCACTCTATCCGGTGGCCGGTGAGCTCGCACAAGGCCTGTAAGTCCTTTCGGCCACTGGGATCGTCGGCGAGAAACTCAACCTGGGTGCCCCGGGGAAGATCCTGAGTGCGCTTCTTGAAGCGCAGGATGGGAAGGGGGCACACCAGACCCACCGCATCGATCTGGTGTACCGCGGATTGATCAGTCAAGTCGAACACTCGCACTGCTGGTTTGCTCGGCTACGGACCAGCCGAACTGGTTCAGTACCATGGGTGCTGCAAAGGCAATCACCAGGGCAGCGACAAATGCGGAAAACATAACTTTCACGATGAATTCCCCCTGTCCTGTTTGGATTCCACCTCGGCCACCCACAAGTCGTGGTGCTGGCGGGCCCATTCCCGGTCCACCTGGCCGGTGCCCATGGCATCGAACGCACCCTCCATGCCAACCGAGCCGATGTAGATGTGGGCAATAATAGCCACCATCATGGCGAACGCGACAATCGAGTGCCAGATATTGGCGTATTGCATCTCCTCATGCGGGGCCAGTACGGTGGGCAAATCCGTTCCGAAGATGCTGTTGATGACGTTGAAGGTCTTGGCGAACATCGGCATCTCGAACGGGAACAACATGGAAAGACCTGACAAGGAGACAGACAGGCCCAGTAGCATCACGGTCCAGAAGATAATCTTCTGTCCGGCATTAAACTTCCTCGCCGACGGGTGGGACTTGGTAAAGATTCCCCCACCGGCTTTCAGCCACTGCCAGTCCAGCTTGCTGGGGATGTTGTGCACCACCCACATGCAGAAGGTCATCACCAGGCCCAGCATGAAGGCCCAGGCAATGTTGTTGTGCAGCCATTTGGAGCCGTTCGCCAGCGGGGCGAAGGCCTCTTTGCCAATGACCGGAATCAGGAAGCTGCGCCCCATGAGGGTGATCAGTCCTGTGATTGCCAGTGCGATGAACGAGCCTGCCAGTAGCCAGTGACCGAATCGTTCGATCGCCTTGAATCGCTCGACGGTGGTGCCGGCTGGGCCACCGTCGATCATGATTTTGCCACGCACAAAGTAGAAAATGATCAGCAGCGCAATAACGGCGAGGAGTGCGCCGCCGCCATAGCTGATCAACGGTCCCTCACGCAGCTTGTACCAGGGCATGCCGGCGTCCTGAATCAGAACGCTGTTGGCGGGTCCGGGTGACTGAATGGAGGGATCGATCTTGTTATAGCGGATAGAACGCCAGATGTCGGCGTCAGAGCGACCGCCCAGCGTACCGAGCGATTCGCTGATCGGCGCCGCACTGTCAGGGTTTCCCAGATTTTCAGAGCGGAAGGACTCGTCAATTTTAAGCTGTTCCTGACGAGCCATAATGTCTTCAAGGGTTTGCGCGCCGCCGGTCGAGGAGCGGTCAACCGAAGCGGACTCCTGAGCCAGCGCAGGGGGACAGATCAGTGTCGTCAGTAACAGAATGACGGCACCCAGCAGTTTTGAATTCATGAAAGCACTCCAGCGGAATCAACAAGAAGACTTCGTTGCCTCGATGAATTCCGGGACCCCTTGGAGGGTCCCGGAACGCTCAGGCCTGCTTATGCACCCTTCTTCTCGTAAGCTGTGCCCCATCCCCAGGCGCCGGAACCGAAGCCCCGGTTTACGACACGCTGGCGATAGATGTCCGCTACCTCGTTGCCGTCTCCGGCCAGCAGTGCTTTGGTCGAGCACATCTCGGCGCAGAGTGGCAGCTTGCCCTCGGCAATACGGTTGCGTCCGTACTTGGAGAACTCCGCGTCAGAGTTGTCCTCTTCGGGGCCCCCGGCACAGAACGTGCACTTGTCCATCTTACCCCGGCTGCCAAAGTTCCCCGCCTGGGGGAACTGAGGAGCGCCGAACGGGCAGGCATAGAAGCAATACCCGCAGCCAATGCACAGATCCTTGGAGTGCAACACCACCCCGTCTTCGGTCTGGTAGAAGCAATCCACCGGGCAAACGGCCATACAGGGCGCGTCTGAACAGTGCATGCAGGCTACCGAGATCGAACGCTCGCCAGGTTTACCATCCTCGATGGTGACGACGCGTCGACGGTTGATGCCCCAGGGGACCTCGTTCTCGTTTTTACAGGCCGTGACGCACGCATTGCATTCGATGCAGCGTTCGGCATCGCACAGGAATTTCGCTCGTGCTTGTCCTTCAAGTGCCATGGTTTACCCCTCCATTATGCCGGCGCGATCGAACACAGGGTGGCCTTGGTCTCTTGCATCTGCGTGACCGAGTCATACCCGTATGTTTGAACGGTGTTAGTGGATTCACCCAGAACAATGGGATCAGCGCCCTCGGGATATTTCTCCCTCAGGTCCTTGCCTTCCAGGTGCCCGCCGAAGTGGAATGGCATGAAGGCAACGCCTTCGCCAACCCGCTCGGTCACCATGGCCTTGACCTTGATGCGCGCGCCCTCAGGGCCGGACACCCAGACGTCGTTGCCGTCCCGAATGTTCAGGTTGTTCGCATCCCGCGGGTTCACCTCGATGAACATCTCCTGCTGCAACTCGGCCAGCCACGGGTTTGAACGGGTCTCATCACCACCACCTTCGTACTCAACCAGACGGCCGGACGTCAGAATGATGGGGTATTCCTTGCTGAAGTCCTTCTTCTGAATGGACTCGTACATGGTCGGTACGCGCCAGAAGGTCTTGTCCTCGTAGGTCGGGTAATCCTCAACCAGATCCCGGCGCGAGGTGTACAGGGGTTCACGGTGAATGGGGACCGGATCCGGGAAGTTCCAGACCACGGCGCGCGCCTTGGCGTTACCGAAGGGCGCACATTCGTGCTTGATGGCCACCCGCTGGATACCGCCCGAAAGATCGGTCTTCCAGTTGGTTTCCGGCCCAGCCACCGCTTCAATGGCTGAGCGCTCCTCGTCCGTCAGGTCGCCATCCCAGCCCAGATCCATCAGCATCTGCATGGTAAATTCCGGGTAGCCGTCCTTGATCTCGGAATTCTTCGAGTAAACACCTTCGGCCAGCAGGTTCTCGCCGTCACGCTCGACACCAAACCGGGCCCGGAAGGTGAGACCACCCTCGGATACCGGCATCGACATATCGTAGAGATTCGGCGTACCCGGGTGATTCATTTCCGGAGTGCCCCAGCAAGGCCATGGCATACCATAGACATCACCATCGCAGGGACCGCCAGCGGCTCGCAGGGTGGTCTTGTCGAAGTGATGCTGGTACTTCATGTGCTTCTGCAGGCGCTCGGGCGACTGACCGGTGTAGCCGATGGTCCACATGCCCCGGTTGAATTCCCGGGTGATGTCCTCAATCGACGGTTCGTCACCCTCAATGGCAATGTTCCGGAACATGCGATCGGTGAAGCCGAACTTGTCCGCGAACAGCTTCATGATCTCGTGGTCAACCTTCGAGTCGAACAGCGGATCAATCACCTTCTCACGCCACTGCAGCGAGCGGTTGGAGGCAGTGACCGAACCGTAGGTCTCGAACTGGGTGGTTGTTGGCAGCAGGTAGGCGCCGTCTTTGCGGTCATGCAACACCGCGGATACGGTCGGGAAGGGGTCCACAACGACCAGCAGGTCGAGTTTTTCCATGGCCTCCTTCATTTCCAGCATCCGTGTCTGGGAGTTGGGCGCATGGCCCCACAGCACCATGGCCCGGGTGTTATCGGGCTGCTCCAGGTTTTCCTTGGCTTCCAGAACCCCATCGATCCAGCGGGAAACCGGAATGCCTTTTTCGTTCATCATGGGTTTGGACTTGCCGCCCCGGTCGAGTGTGGCGAAGCGACCTTTCAGCCAATCCAGGTCTTCTTCCCAGACCCGTGCCCAGTGCGCCCAGGAACCGGCGGCCAGACCGTAGTAGCCGGGCAGGGTATCGGCCAGAACGCCAAGGTCGGTTGCGCCCTGCACGTTGTCGTGGCCACGGAAGATGTTGGTGCCTCCGCCGGTAACGCCCATGTTACCCAGTGCCAACTGCAGGATGCAGTAGGCCCGGGTGTTGTTGTTGCCGTTGGTGTGCTGGGTACCCCCCATGCACCAGATGACCGTGCCCGGGCGGTTGTTGGCCAGGGTGCGGGCAACACGCTCAAGCTGCGCTCCCGGGGCTCCGGTAACCCGCTCTACTTCTTCAGGATTCCAGCGCTTCACTTCTTCCCGGATGTCGTCCATGCCCCACACACGGGTGCGGATGAACTCTTTGTCTTCCCATCCGTTCTCGAAGATGTGCCAGAGAATGCCCCAGACCAGCGCGACGTCACTGCCCGGCCGGAAACGCACAAACTCATCCGCATGGGCGGCGGTGCGCGTAAAGCGCGGATCGCAGACGATCAGCGGCGCATTGTTTTCTTCCTTGGCTTTCAGGATATGCAGCAACGACACCGGGTGTGCTTCCGCAGGGTTACCCCCGATCAGGAAGATTGCCTTCGACTTGTGGATATCGTTGTAGGAGTTGGTCATGGCCCCGTAGCCCCAGGTGTTGGCTACGCCGGCGACCGTGGTTGAGTGACAGATGCGGGCCTGGTGATCTACGTTGTTGGTGCCCCAGTAGGCGGCGAACTTGCGGTAGAGGTAGGCTTGTTCGTTGTTGAACTTGGCGCTGCCCAGCCAGTAGACCGAATCAGGGCCGCTCTCCTCGCGGATTTGCAGCATCTTGTCGCCGATCTCGTTGATCGCCTCGTCCCAGGAAATCTTCTGCCATTCCCCGTTGACCATTTTCATCGGGCTCTTCAGGCGACGATCCCCATGGGCGTGCTCCCGTACCGAAGCACCTTTTGCGCAATGGGCCCCCAGATTGAACGGGCTGTCCCAGCCGGGCTCCTGTCCGGTCCAGACGCCATTTTGAACCTCGGCTTCGACCGTGCAGCCAACCGAACAGTGAGTACATACCGATTTCCTGACTTCGGTTTTGCCTCCGGAATCCGATGGCGTAGCAGCCTCAACGCGTTTGCTCGTCAATGACAAAGCGGCCAAACCACCCACGGTGACGCCTGAGGCCGCCAGAAATCCTCGACGGTCCATCGTCTTTGCCGCGAGGGATGAAAGTAAAGATCCTGCACGGGGGCCTTTCGCTACCCCGTTGGTCTTCTTCCGTAACATGTCTCATTCCTCTCTCGTTATTCTCGTTTTTCTGGAGGTGTGACCATTCAAGGGCCTTTCGCAACCTTGAATGATTCACGCTTCCTTAAAAGCGAGCCGATTCGAAATATTTACGTGTGTGTTCAGTGTCACGTAAGCCACGGCTTTTCTGGGCGTCGTTGACGACCTGGGCGGCTGCGTTTGGTGCGACGGCCATGGCAACGGCAGCCGGAGCTGCGGATGCGGCCATTAGCAAGAAACGGCGACGACTGTTCTCACCTTGTTGTTTGTCCATCGGTTACCTCCACCTGGTTTTAAGGGATTGGTTCGCTCCCGGTCATTGCATTGCAAAGGCGCCAGCCTCCACTTCCATGAACGCCTTCCCCAGCGAACCGACCGGGGCATAGAAGACGGAAGCCTTGGCGTTCTCTAAATCGGTAAAAAACAACACTGCCCACTTGGCCAGGTGGGCGTCAAAAAAGGCTTTCTGTGAGGGTAAGTCACTGTCGCACAGGTACTCACCGGTAATGATGCCCGCCATGATTTCGCACAGCGTGCTGATATGGTCTTCAGGTTCTTTGACTCCGCTGCTTGATTTGATGCCCCGGGTCATCAGATCGCTCCGCAAATTTGCCAGGGGTTTTTCGTTCAAAAAGCCGGTCAGGTAGTAGCTGGCGTAGGGCAGAAGTTCGCCACGACCGACTCCGACAAACAGGCTGTTGTATTCCCGTTCGACATCACCGGGTTCGGTGCGTTCCGCAAGCACTGCCAGATTTTTGAGAGCAGATCCCAAAGGCGTGTCATCACCACGCAGGGAGGCCAACCCTTGCAGCAGGTCAGCCGACGGTGGGCCATCGAGCAGGGAACTGAGTAACTGGTACATCTGGGCACGTGCGCGATCTTCCTCACTGATCGAGCGAGGGCACTGAGCTTCAGCCGTGTTGGTCAAAGTTACATCCTTTGAAATCGTGTTCATGTTTTAAGCATTGGTGATACTTTATATAGACCGGACCTGGGTTTGGCGCAAATATGTCGGCAAATGCGACTAATCGAAACGCATCCTCGGACGGTAGCGCAGGGTAGACTGCGCCTCGTTTTCAGATGCATCCTCTGAGTCGTAGGGCTGCGGATCGATCAGCTGCACCATCGCCGGTTCAGGCTCTGACTTTGGTTCCGGTTTTTTAGGGAGAGGTTCAGTGGGGCCTAACCGCGAAACCTGATCGGCCGACTCGGAGACGTCACTCGGTTGATCATGTAGGACGCTGGCCGGCTCATCGGCGGGTTTGTCTCTCCTTGCGGATTTATCGAAGTAACCCTGGCCCACCTTGTAGAGGGTTTTAAATCCGCTGGTTACCGCAGCGGCGTTGGTGTAGTCCTCATCGTAGTCATTCAGTCCGTCCAGAACCGCCAGTACCGGATTGGAGCGCCAGAGCGAGCGAAGCGCCCTGCGGCGGAGGAATTCCGGAATTTCCTTGCGCATGAAACCGGTAATGTCGGTACCCAGTTCAATGGCATCCGGGTCCGGCAGGTCGTACTTGGCCAACAACTCACGCTCGGACAGTGATTCATTAACAGCGAGCTCTTGTTCTTCGTGGGAGGGTTGGGATTCATCGGCTGCAGCGGGAGGAAGTTCCGCATCCTGACGAGCTTCGGTTTTCTTCCGCGACCAGCGCTCAAAACGTGACTCGGTCATCAGTGAACCCTCGGCTTCTTGATGTTGGAGGGCGCTCGGTAAACATCGCTTTCCTGCCGGATACGGGCATCACCCTTGCCATCCTCGATAC
Organism: Marinobacter suaedae; assembly: GCF_030519635.1. NCBI lineage: Bacteria > Pseudomonadati > Pseudomonadota > Gammaproteobacteria > Pseudomonadales > Marinobacteraceae > Marinobacter > Marinobacter suaedae. Next base: position 1,720,041 of record NZ_JAUMIS010000001.1, read on the forward strand.
CATCAATTCGCTGCTTGTCACGACGGCGCTTCTTGAACGGCTCTTCGACATAGTGCATGTCGATGAATTCCTTAATCCAGGCCGCCATGGACTCGGGGATGGGAACCGCCTCCACGATGCTTTCGCCGCTATCGAGAGCATCCTGTGCCTCATAGGCGCTGGCGGTAATGGTGCTGACAAACCAGCCGGATGGGGATTGGCGGCTCTCGTCGCGATCCATGATCACCCACACTGAAGGCACTTTCATGTTCAGGGAAATCAGGTAGGCCTCGACATCCGCACGGAACAGTTCCATGTCCACCGTGCCCGCGTGGTAATCAACCGTATCGCCGTCCCGAATCATCTCTTTCCAGAAAGCATCCGGCGCGCCGGGAATAACCGCTACCGGCTTCCAGATTTCTCGCGCCCACTGGGTTACCCCCGGCGAGCGTCGAACGACGGCTCCGACTTTCAGTTCGCGTTTCCAGTTTTCGATACGACGGCTCATGGCAACTCTCTTTTCTTTTAGAAGCTAGCAGAGCTGAAAGAAATATCCAGAGGATCTCTTACAAACCACGGCTGATTACTCGACAGGCGTAAAAAGGTATTCTTAACTACTCTTATAAAAATAATGACGCGAGTAAGAATTCCGATGCCGGCATCTAAAACCCTACTGTTATGTTCCTGTGACAAAACCCAGTCTTTTGACCCCGAGGCTTTGCAACTGGCTGCGGACGCGGAGCACGTTGTAGTCGTCGATCAGTTGTGCGGTGGCGATATGCAAATCGCTGCCGAGCATCTGGGCGGAATGAATGAAGTTCTCATCGCCTGTGGCCAGCAGGCGCCTCTGTTCGAGCGTTTGAGCGAAGAGATTGAAGCGGAGTTTCAGCAGGTCGCTCCTTTAAGCACCATCGATATTCGGGATCGTGCGGGCTGGAGTTCAGCGGATGCCAATCCCAGGTGCCTGCACGCCAAGCAGGCTGCTCTTGTGGCTGCGGCTCAATTACCGTCGCCGATGGTGCCGGTGAAGAACATCGAGTCCAACGGGATATGCTGCATCGTCGGTCCCACCGAACAGGCCGTGAGAATGGCCGAGCTGGTACAGGACGAACTGGGCGTTACCTGTGTGGTGAATGATGCCGGGCCTATCCAGTTGCCCTCTGCCGGTTACGATGTGGCCAGGGGGCAGTTGACGTCGGCCTATGGCGCGCTGGGGAATTTCAAACTGGAGTTTGCCCGGCTGCAAACCCTGAATCCGGCTGGTCGGGGCGCCCCCGGATTTGGCGAGATGAAAGCCACCGCCCGCAGTGAGTGCGATGTGTTTATCGACCTGCGTGGAGGAGAGCCGGCGTTTCCAAGTCATCAGAAACGCAATGGTTACTTCTGGGCCGATCCGGCCAAATCGGGAGAACTTGAACGTATCGCGGTGACGGCCCGGGAGCGGGTCGGTGAGTTTGAGAAGACCGTGTTCTTCAAGCTGGAAACCTCATTGTGTGCCCACTCCCGGGCGAGTAAGCCTGGCTGTACCCGGTGCCTGGACGTGTGCCCGACCGAAGCCATCTTCTCTGCCGGCGACCACATCCAGATCGACTCCGATATCTGCGCTGGCTGCGGATCCTGTGCAGCGGTGTGTCCCACCTCGGCCGTGACCATGAACGAAACGCCGTTCGAAGCTCTGGTGCAGGCCATGGATGTCATGGCGCGGGTTTATCGCGAGCACGCCAGTGAATCCCCCCGGCTGGTATTCCATACCCTGAACGAGGGCGCGGAAGCCATTGCCCGCCTCGCACGCTACGGCAATGGGCTGGCGGACGACCTGATCCCTCTGGCGCTTGAGCATGTCGATCGGGTAGGCCATGCCGAGATTATGGCAGCATTGGGCGCCGGCTATGCCGAAGTCCTGATCCTGCCCGACAACGACACGGACCGTGAGGCGGTGGCATCTGAAGTTACCCTGGCCCAGGCGATGCTCAGCGGAGCCCACCACGCCCCGGGTCGGGTCCGGGTGGTGACTGTCGATGAACTCAGCAATCCCGGCGACAACGCCGGGCGGGTGAGCGACCCGGTTCTGCTGGTAGGTGGTCGCAGGGACATTACCCGGGTCACCGTCAGCGCTATGGTGGAGGAAATCGAAGCGCCGATTCCGCTGCCCACCGGTGCCCCCTACGGCGCCATCGAAATTGATTCCGACAAGTGTACTTTGTGCCTGGCCTGCGTATCCCTGTGCCCTACCGGTGCCCTTGGTGACCATCCGGACCGGCCGGAGGTTCAGTTCACCGAAAACGCCTGTGTTCAGTGCGGCATCTGCGAAAGTACCTGTCCGGAAACGGCCATCACCCTCAAGCCCCAGCTGGACTTGTCGAAGGACGCGCTGAGTGCCCGGCCACTGCATGGCGAAGACCCGTTTGAATGCGTTCGGTGTGGTACACCGTTTGGCGTTGCCAGCACCATAAACCGTATTGTTGAAAAATTGGAAAATCAGCACTGGATGTACGACAACTCGGATAAGGTTGAGCTCATCAAGATGTGCGACGACTGTCGGGTCAAGGCCCAGTTTCATGGGGACAGTGCACCTATGGCCGGGCGCGAACGCCCGCGGGTGCGCACCAGCGACGACTATCTGGACAACTAACTCTTATCAGGACATACCATGGTTCAATACACCGAGGTTGGTAAAGACAACCTGATCGGTACCGACGCCCCACGGCCACAGGATAAAAATCCCCAGGGGATCGACCGCATTATTGCCATTGCCTCCGGCAAGGGTGGCGTTGGCAAATCCACCGTATCGTCTAATCTGGCGGTGGCACTGGCTTCCAAGGGGCTGAAGGTTGGCCTGCTGGATGCCGACGTTTACGGGCCGAGCCAGCCGCGGATGCTCGGAGTGTCCGGCCGCCCGTCCAGCCCGGATGGCCATACCATCCTGCCCCTGCGGAATCATGGCGTTACCCTGATGTCCCTTGGCCTGATGGCTCCGGATGATGAAGCCATTGTCTGGCGCGGTCCGATGCTGATGGGGGCGTTGCAGCAGATGATGAACCAGGTGGATTGGGGCCGGTTGGATGTGTTGCTGGTGGATCTCCCCCCGGGTACCGGGGATGTGCAGATGACCCTGAGCCAGAAGTTTCATGTGGCGGGCGCGGTGGTGGTATCAACGCCCCAGGACATCGCCCTGATGGACGCCCGCAAGGGCATTGATATGTTCAAACGGATGGAAGTACCGCTGTTTGGCCTGATCGAGAATATGGCTTCGTTCGTCTGCGACGGTTGCGGCAAACAGCACTATCCCTTTGGCTCCGGCGGCGCCCGGGCCGAGGCGGAAAAGCTGGGCGCGCCGTTTCTCGGGGACATCCCGCTTGATCTGGATATCCGCATTGGCTCCGACGGGGGCGTTCCCATCGTAGTGTCCAAACCGGAAAGCCCGCAGGCCCAGGCCTTTCAGCGCATCGCCGACGAAATCATCCATTCCGATACCTACGCCCGGGCCATCCTATGATCGAATCGCCCCAGTTTCCGCCGCTGTTCTCGGGTGAAGCGGTTACCAGACACACAGACCCTTTTGACAAGGCTGTGAGCCGGGCCATTGCCGGCGTGGATTCAGGCACAATTTTCTACTCTGAATCCAGTGACACTCTGCGGGCAGCACTGGTGTTGGCACCGGAAACGCCCCTGGAAGAGGCCATTCAGGCCGTCTATGTGGCCCAGATCGGGCTGGCCGAGAGTCTGGGGGCTCTGGCGCCGCCCGAGGTGCCTGTGTATTTTCAGTGGCCCGATCGTATCAAGGTCAACGGAGCCGTGTGCGGTGGCGTTCGATTTGCCACGGATGTGTCAGATCCCCAGGCCCACCCAAACTGGCTGGTGATTGGCATTGAGGTGCCGTTTTTGCCTTCGGGTGATGAGCCGGGAGAAAACCCGAACCAAACCTGTCTGTACTTCGAGGGTTGTGGGGAAATCACTCCCATGGCGTTGCTGGAAAGCTGGTCCAAGCACACGTTATTGTGGCTGACCTATTACATGGACAGCGGTTTCCAGCGGGTCCATGACGAGTGGCGGCCAAGATGTGACACCCTGGGTAAAATGATTGAGCAGCCACGGCCCGGTGTCTTTGTTGGTCTGGACGAAAAAGGCCGGATGCTTTTGCGTGAGGGTGTTATGACCGAAACCGTTAGCCTGATTGAATTCGCGGAGCGTGCATGAAACTGGCCCGAACCCTGAGACTCGATATATCCGATGAGAACGTTTTTGAATTGCCTGCGGCGAGCGGTGAGTGGGCGATTTCCGGTGGGTTCGAGTTCTCCAACTGGACCGAAGCGGACCTGATGGGCAAGGCCCGTCAGGCGTTCAGCAACGGTTGGTACAGCATCGAATCAGGCGGGCGCGCCAGTTTTGTTGGCGTCTGCCACATCACCGAAGCAGAACTGGAGCAGTTGCGTCAGACCCTGGCGAAGACCTTTGTCGAGATCTATGGCGCGCCGGACATCGATACGGCCTACCCCGTTGCCTGCGAAGAAATCGACCAGATGCGCAGCATGTGTGAAGACTTTGAAGACAACACCCTGCTTATGGTGAGCCGCGAGCTGACCGAACTGGGTGTGGAAGAGACCTACCGCTCCCGGGCGCCGCAGGATGCCTCGCTGGAAGCCTTCGCGGTGCATGGCAGTGTCGAGTGACTAGAGGCCGAAACTGCCGTAGGGAATAAACCGAACCGGAGTGCCTGGCTCAATCTGCTGGGCGCTTCCGTCGAGTTCCACCAACCCCTCGGACCACGCCAGACCGGTGACCCGGCCGGAACCTTCTGAACCAAAAACTTCCACCTGACCATCGCGAACCCGGGCGCGCAACATCTCGCTGCGCCCGGGCTTCTTGTTCTTGGAAAAGTTAGCAGGCAGGACATAACCCTGGGGTTCGAACCACTCGCCCCCGGCCAGCAATGCCATCGCGGGCGCGCCAAAGCGCAGCGCACACACCCAGGCGGCCACCGGGTTTCCGGGCAGACCCACCACAGGCGTGCCCTGGAACATGGCCAGTGCCAGAGGGCGGCCGGGTTTGATCGCAATACGCCAGTTGCTGATCTCGCCATGGGCTTTCAGAGTTTTCGAAACGTGGTCTTCATCGCCAGCCGAAATCCCGCCGCTGGTCAGGATCAGGTCACACTGATTGGCCCCTCGCTCGAGCGCGGCTTTGACCTCGTCGGCCCGGTCCGGCACATGTCCCAGGTCCACCACCTGATAGCCAAGCTGTGCCACCAGTGCGCTGAGCATCGGGTGATTGGCGTCGTAGATCTGCCAGTCCGAGACCGCCGAGCCCACCGGCTTTACCTCGTCCCCGGTGGACAGAATGCCCACGCGCAACGGCTGGTAGACGTCGACCGACTCAATACCCACGCTGGCAAGCACTGAAATCCCGGTTGGCGTGATGCGCGTCCCCGAGGTGAGAATCCGGTCCTGTGCCTGAATGTCTTCTCCGGCCTGGCGACGGTTGGCACCGGCTTTGAGGGTGCCTGTCAGATGAAGCTGCCCGTCGATCACGTCGCAGTCTTCGTCCAGCACCACTGTGTCGGTGCCGTCCGGAATCACCGCGCCGGTCAGGATCCGGATGGCGTGGCCTGCGGGTACCCGGCCGGTATACGGCGCGCCGGCGGCACTGCGGCCATCAACCAGGGGCAGCGTGCAGGGTGCCTCGGTAATCGGGCCGGCAAACGCATAGCCATCGACGGCGGAATTGCTGCTGGGAGGATGAGCGCGGGGGGCAATCACATCGCTGGCCAGTATCCGGCCATTGGCCCGGGACAGCGGAACGGCATGCTCCACACCCACCACCGGATGGAGCCGGGAACGCAACCGCTCGAGCGCCTCCTCGACAGGCGTCCAGTTAACGCCGGGGGGCAGGGCAAAGCAGTCGTTGCGCAGTGGCTTCATGTTATTTCCGTTCATGGGTATCAAGGCCCAGAATAAAGTCGGCTATTCCGGGCACATCGTTCAGGTCAAAAGCGGGCCCTGCGAAGTCGGACGGGTAGTCCGTCGCCACCGCAATAATACTCGGGTCGGTCTGGTGCAGTGGGCCACGGGCACAGTCTTGGCGGTGGACTTCAATCTTGGGGTGCGCGTGGGCTTTAAACCCTTCTATCACAACCCAGTCGCAAGGGCCGAGCCGGGCCAGCAGTTCTTCCGGTGTTGGCTCTTCGGTATCACGCAGCTCATGCATGATGGCGAAGCGTTGACCTCCCACCAGAATGACCTCGCGGGCGCCCGCCTCACGGTGCCGGTAGCTGTCGGTGCCGGGCTGGTCCACATCCACTGAATGGTGCGCGTGCTTGATCGAGTTGACCGTTAAACCCCGGTCAGACATCTCCCGGATCAGTGCGGTGGCCAGCGTCGTCTTACCGCAGTTTTTCCAGCCTACAATGCCTATCACCTTCACGTCAGGTTCTGCTCCGCCCAGGCCAGGTCTTCCGGTGTGTTGATATTGAAAAAGTCGTCTTCGCCGAACACCACCAGCGATTCGCCCTGGGCCTGGGTCCATTGCCGGATTTTACGAACGCCATCGTTCAGGGCCGCACGCAAATCGTCCCGCAGAGCCACCTGCCAGCGGCCGAAGGTGGGTTGGGGCAGGCGGCCCCGTTCCGGGTCCGGCGTTGCTGCCAGCACCACAGGGGTGTCTTTTCCGGCCAGACGTTGCGCCAGGTCCAGGGGAAACGACGGAGTATCTGCGGCCACACTGATCAGCCACTCATGCCCCTGCTCGGCCGCCCAGTCCATGCCGGCCAGGACGCCCGCCAGAGGGCCGGCGTAGCCGGTTACGGAGTCCGCGACAACGGGCAAGCCAAGATCCTCGAAGCGGCTCAGGTCACCATTGGCGTTCAGTACAACGGCATCGACCTGCGGCGTGATTCGATCTATGACACGCTGGATCAGGGTCTGGTCACCCAGCATCAATCGTCCTTTATCACCCCCGCCCATCCTGCGTGCCTGGCCACCGGCCAGGATAACTGCGCAATCCGTCATGTTCGGTCCCTATCCATCGTCCCGTGCGCCCTTGCGACGCATCTTTTTGTCGTCATCCGGTACCTGCGACAGGTCCTGATCAAACACCAGGCGGTGCTGGCCGCTGAGGCAGGTGAATTTCTTGCCACGCATCCGGCCGATCAGGGTCAGGCCAACCTGTTGGGCGATATCCACACCCCAGGCGGTAAAGCCGGACCGGCTGATGAGTGTGGGAATCCCCATCAGGGCGGTCTTGATCACCATCTCGGAGGTTAGCCTGCCAGTGGTGTAAAGCACCTTATCCGCCGCCGGGATGTCGTTCAAATGCATCCAGCCGGCAATCTTATCGACCGCGTTGTGGCGCCCGACGTCTTCCATATACGCCAGAACCTGCTGTCCGTGGCACAGGGCAGTGCCATGAATGGCACCGGTTTCCATATACAGGCTGGGGGTATGGTTAATCTTGAAGGAGAGGTCGTAGAAGGTGCTGGTGTGCACCGGTGTATCTGGCAGGGACAGCCCGTCTAGCCCGGCCATCATATCGCCAAATACTGTACCGACGGCGCAGCCCGAGGTTCGGGTTTTTTTCTGCAGTTTGTCCTCGACGTCTGTAGTTCCGGCGGTGCGTACCACCGCGACTTCCAGCTCTTCGTCGAAATCGATTCTGGTGACCTGATCGGTGTCTTTCAGCATGCCCTGGTTCAGCAGAAATCCGAGGGCCAGGTATTCGGGGTAATCGCCAATGGTCATGGCTGTCACGATTTCCTGGCTGTTCAGGTAGATGGTCAGGGGGCGTTCTTCGATCACGCTGATGGACTTGGCCTGGCCGGTTTCATCAATCCCGGTAACCTGGCGGGACAGCCGGGGATCGGAGGGATTGGGGAGCAGGGATGAAATCGTCATTATTGTTGTAATCCTTTCAGGAACATCACTTCTTTAAGTCTAGATGACCGGTGCCAGCGGCCAATACCTCAGTTGGCATTCGGGAAAAATAACTGTTTGCCATCAACTTCATAGGCGGCAATGGCAGCTTGTCCGGTTGCGGACAACAACCACTCGGTAAAGACCCTGGCGGCATCCTGTTTCACTTTCGGACACTTGTCCGCGCTTACCGGGATGATGCCGTATTGGTTGAACAGGGCGGGGTCTCCTTCAAACAGAATGACCGCATCCTGCTTGTTGGCGAACGTGATCCAGGTGGCCCTGTCGGTCAGTACGTAGGCTGTCAGGCCCACACCGGTATTCAGGGTGGCACCCATGCCGCTGCCCGTTTCCAGATACCACTGGCCGGACCCGGCATCCGGGTCGATACCGGCTTTCTCCCACAATGCGCGTTCTTTCTTGTGGGTGCCAGAATCATCGCCGCGAGAGGCAAACTTGGCGCCGGCCGCTTTGATTCGGCCAAGGGCCTCAACCGCATTGCTGGCGCTGGCTATACCGGCAGGGTCGGACCCCGGGCCGACGATGACAAAGTCGTTGTACATCAGGTCCCGGCGATATTCCCCGTAGCCTTGTGCGACGAACTCCTCCTCGGCGGACTTGGCGTGCACCAACAGTACGTCACCATCACAGCGCATGGCGTTCTTGATCGCCTGGCCTGTACCTACTGCAACCACATTTGCCTGAATACCGGTATCTTTTTTCAGCAATGGCAGCAGATAGTCATACAGGCCGCTGTTTTTGGTAGATGTGGTGGACTGGACGATGAGGGTGTCTGCCACTGTGTACGTGCTGAATATCAATGTAAGGCAGGCGAGCATCTGTTTCATGGTGGTGCTCCTTATAGTTATTGTTTATCCCTAACATGGAATTTCACCGGCCAGGTACGCTTTGGCCACCGGGGTTCTGGGCGCGGCAAAAAACGCATCCGCCGGGCTTTGCTCGGCGACCTGCCCATTCGATATAAACACGATTTCATCGGCCAGTCGGCGTGCCTGTCCCTGATCATGACTGACCAGAATGACCTTGGTTCCCCGGGCGATCTGGGTTTTGAGCAGGGATTCGATCAGCAGCACGGACGCGGGGTCCAGACTGGCGGTCGCTTCGTCGAGCAGCAGCAGGGCGGGCTTGCCCAGCAGCGCCCGCGCCAGTGAAAGCCGCTGCTGCTCACCACCGGACAGCATCCGGGCCGGTTGGTCGGCCAGGTGCGCCAGCAGGACCGATTCCAGTGCCTGCATCAGTCGTTTGGGTTCAGTCCTGGCCATCTCGGGTGCCGCAAAGGCCAGGTTTTGCAGCACGGTTCTGCGTAGCAGGACGGGTTGCTGAAAGACCATGGCCTGCTGGTTGCGGCTGTCTGTGACTTTAAGCTGGCCAAGGGTAATTTGCCCGTGGTCCGGTTGGATCAGCCCATGCAGGCAGCGCAGCAGCAGGCTCTTACCTGCACCGTTGGGCCCCATGATGACGGTGATGCCGGGTTCCTCGATTGTCAGGTCCACGCCATCCAGCACCGCTCTGTCTCGCTTGTTCAGGCGCAGGTCTGAGATGCGAATGGGTAACAACGAATCAGGCATACTGGCGCTTCTCCGCGTATTCACGAACACCGATCACCAAGGCATTAACCAGCAGTGACATGGTCAGCAGAACCGCACCCAGGGCCAGGGCCAGGGTTAGATTACCCTTTGAGGTTTCCAGGGCGATGGCGGTGGTCATCACACGGGTCAGGTGATCGATGTTTCCTCCAACGATAATGACCGCACCCACCTCGGCAATGGCCCGGCCGAAGCCGGCCAGAATGCAGGTGGTCAGCGCGTAACGGGCATCCACCAGGTAGGCAGCGACCGCACGGCGCCCGGTTACCCCCATTGAGTAGAAGGTGTCGTGGTATTCCTGATGAAGGCTTTCGATCACCTGATTCGACAGGGCCGCGATGATCGGTGTGATCAACACCACCTGCGCGATAATCATCGCCGTTGGTGTGTACAGCAGACCCATCCAGCCAAGGGGGCCGGAGCGTGACAGCAGCAGGTACACCATCAACCCCACCACAACCGGAGGCATGCCCATGAGGGCGTTGAGCAAAAGAATGCAGAGTTTGCGTCCCGGAAAGTCGGTGATCGCCAGGTAGGTTCCGAGTGGCAAGCCGATAACAGCTGCAATGGCCAGCGCGACCAGGCTGACCCGGATGGACAGCCAGAGAATCTCGTACAGATCCGCATCCAGCGTGATAATCAGTCGAAAGGCTTCAGCCAAAGCATCCATGTATAGGCGGAGTCCTGCACCAGTAAGTCGAAGATTGCACGCTCTATCCCTCAGATTTGCAGGGGTTTGCTTTGCAGTCAACTGAATTGTAGAAAAAAAGTGTTTCGTTTCAGTAAGTAAGATCCTCTCATTTCGGTCTATCCTGTTGGCGTCCCCGGCCGTTAAGCGCGCTGCCTGAGATGCCAGTATCGAATCGATCAGACATTAGGGAGAGGTGTTTTGGTTCAGCAAAAAGGTTTCTTGAACGACGCTCAGTCCCGACTGACGGATTTTTATGATCGGCTCGACGACCGTGCACGAACTGGACCTGTCCTTCAGATCTAATCGAAATGGTGGACGACGATCTGCTCCAGAGCCTGGTGAATAGACTCCGGTATGCGGGTAGCTGTGTTGTGTTCTCTGCTGACAAAGACATGCACGACCTGGCCATACGCCGATGCCTCGGTTTCAGAATCTCTGAAGATGCCGGTTTCATAGGTCACCGAGCTGTGGCCGATCTTCGCAACGCGAAGCCCAACGGAAATGGCGTCAGGGTACGCAAGTGGTTTTCGAAACTGGCAGTTTGAGCTGACCACGAAACCGACCACGTCTGAGGCGTGGATGTTAAGCCCGCCTTTTTCTATCAGAAAACGGTTGATGGCCGAGTCAAAGTACGAGTAGTAGGTCACGTTGTTCACGTGCCCATAGATGTCGTTGTCCATCCAGCGAGTCTGCATGGGATAGAAAATCGGAAAGTCGCTTCGTTCCACCTTGGGGCTCCCTGCGAGTAAATCAGCGCTCCGGCTCATGCCATTGCAACCTGTACAGTCAATCGGTTCAGAGCGCGGCCTTGTAGATTGCCAGGGCATCGGCTTCGGACACGTCCCTTGGGTTATTTACCAGCAGCCGGGTCTGTTTCATGGCATCGGAAGCGAGTCTTACCAGGTCAGAATCACTGATTCCTACCTCTCGCAGCGTCTGTTCCAGACCCAGATCGGCGCTCAGCGCCTCCAGCCGGTCGATGAACTGTCCTACCCGCTGCTCCGCGGGCACGGATGTGAGGTCCGGGAAGGCATCGGTGGCCAACGTGGCATAGGCATCGGCACATGCACTGGCGTTGAAGCGCATCACGTGGGGCAGTACCAAAGCGTTCGACAGGCCATGGGGAACGTGGAAGATGCCGCCAATCGGGTATGCGAGGGCGTGGACGGCCGCCACCGGTGAGTTGGCGAAAGCCTGGCCAGCGAGCATGGCGCCCAACAGCATGTTAGACCGGGCCTGCACATCCCGCCCGTTCTTCACGGCGGTTTCAATATTGGCGCCTAGCAGTCGCAGGGCTTCCCGGGCCAGGGCTTTTGAGACCGCATTGTTGTTAGCGGAGGCTGACGTATAGCTTTCAATGGCATGAACCATGGCGTCAATGCCGGTTGCCGCGGTCACCGGGGCGGGAAGGCCCAGTGTCAACTCGGCGTCGAGCAGGGCAATGTCTGGCAGAAGCTGGGGAGCAACCACACCCTTTTTTTCGGTTTCACCCACCGTGATGATGGAAATGGGGGTGACCTCCGAGCCGGTGCCGGCGGTTGTCGGGATCTGGATGAGCGGTAGTCGCTGTCCTTTGGCATTGCCCACGCCATAGATGTCGTCCAGCTTTTCTCCGCCACCCATCAGCAGGGCGATCAACTTGGCTACGTCCATGGACGAGCCACCGCCAAAGCCTATAACACCGTCGATTTCGGCAGCCCGGGCCTCAGCAACAGCCGCGTCAACAACGGCGACCGGCGGATCGGCGATGACCCCGTCAAAGACACGATACTGCACGCCGGCTTCGTCGAGAGCACAGGTGGCCGCTTCGAGCAAGCCGGCCTTGATCAAACCAGAGTCGGTAACCAGCAACACCCGTTTGCCAATCTGTTCACTGACAAGATTGCCCAGGCGTTTGATGGCGCCCGGTTCGCAGATAACGCTCTTGGTTGTGTTGAAGGTAAATCCAGTCATGATTCCTCCTGGTCGAGTGAGGAGAGAGGGGCATTGCCTCTACCATCGGCAGTTGTGGCACCCAGCGCTACTCTAATGGCTAGTGACGGCTACCTCCTCCCGGAAGGTTTTGGGCGATTTACCGAACCAGCGCATGCAGGCCCGGTTGAAGGAGCTTTGCTGCCCATAACCGATGAGGCCGGCAATCTGGCTAATCGTCATTCGTTGATCCGAGAGATAGTCTTTTGCCAATTCGCGACGCACCTCATCGACCAGGCCTTCAAACACGATGTTCTCTTTCTTGAGTCGGCGCTGAAGTGTCCGCTCACTCAGTGCCAGATGCTTTGCAATCAGTGGAATGGTACAGCGCCGTTCCAGCGGCAATAGTGAGATAACCAGGGAACGAACGTTTTCCTGCAGTGAGTAAGCCGTGGTATCGATATTCTGGGTAACATACTCTTCCATCATCTGCTTGAGCGCCGGATCCCGGCTGTGAATCTCCCCTGCCAGTGCGTCCGTTGGTATGTATACAGTATTCGAGTTGGTTTCAAAGGTCACAGGTGTTTTGTAGGCCGCTCGATAACGAGCCAGCGGGCTCACTCTGGGGTGGCGGAAATGAACCGGCAGCATCCGATTTTCGTCACCGATCAGCGCACGGATCACCTTCGTTGCCAATAACAGACTCATCTCGATGGTTTGAGCGCGAGTCTGCCCCTGAGTGATCGCTATTTCAAAGTGAAGCCCGCGATACTTTTCCGGGGTAGGCGGGTCCAATCGCAAGTGGATGGACGGGCTGTGGTAGCTGATGTATTTGATGATGTGCTGCAGTGCATTCTCGACCGTTGCCGAGTTTTCGGCGATGACGGCGATGGGGCCGAGTACACTAAGCCCCTGTTTGAGACCCACCCGAATCCCGAAGTCCGGACAGTTGAAATCCACGGCCGCCCTTTCAAGCATCTGAATCAGGGTCAGGTAGGGAATCATTTGCTTGGGGTTGCTGCTCATCTCCTCGTTGAGATGAAAGTCCGCCAGGAAACTTTTCGGGTCACCGCCCAATTCCCTGATGGTTTCAGCTACCCCCGTCATGGACCGGGCGCGGAGCATCGTATGGGTCATTCTGTTCTCGCAACTTTTTGTTCTAAATACTGTTTCTCGAACCTGCTGAGGACCTTAGGGATGGCCGCCTGCTGCTATCCGAAGCTGGTGTCGAGGGCGGCCTTTTTATTTTGATGGATCCTCTTCCCTTCATTCTAATTTTTTTAGTCTGACCTGTCTTGGCGTCAAAAGCTAAAAGTTTGTCATCACAGATCAAACACCGTTATGCGTGCTTGGCAATACTGTGCCGTCTCAACCATAAAAACAAAATTCGCATAGAGTGTCGATTCTATGCGTGGGAGGTCAGACCACGATGCACGGTAATAAGATCTTTTCTTTAAGCAGACTATCCGCCGGTGTCGCATTGGCGACGGCCCTGGGCGGCTTTTCCAGTGTGGCCAACGGCTTCACCTTCGATGCGGGGGAGTGGGATGGTGCGTTAAATACCACTGTCTCAATTGGCTCCAGCTGGCGTATGCAGGACCCGGATCCGGCGCTGTATTCGGCAGCGAATGCTGCGGTCGTGGGCGAAGAGCCCGGCACCGGCGGCAAGTCCGACGGCGGCAACCTGAACTATGACAAGGGGGATCGCTTTTCCACCGTTGCCAAGTTTCTTACCGAACTGTCTCTCGAGAAGGACTACATGGGGGCGCTGGTTCGGGTAAAAGGCTGGTACGACCAGGCGCTGGAAGATAAGGACGTCCGCTTTGGCAACCAGGCAAACGGCTACCAGCAGGGTGAGCCGTTGTCCGACCGGGGTTACGATAACCTGCTGAAATATTCTGGCATTCAGTTGATGGATGCCTTCGTTTACAACACCTGGGATATTAACTATCGCCCTCTGCAGGTTCGGCTGGGCCGGCAGGTAGTGAACTGGGGTGAAAGCCTGTTCATCCAGGGTGTCAACCAGGGCATTAACCCGATCGATGTGCCGGCGTTCCGGCGTCCGGGCACCGAGCTCAGAGAGGTGTTGCTGCCCAGCAATATGCTTTACGCCAACCTGGGCTTGGGCGGCGGCGTATCGGTTGAGGCCTACTACCAGTTCGAGTGGCAGAATTCCCCTGTCGAGGGTTGCGGCCACTACTGGGCAGTCACAGAAAGCGCCATTTCGCCTAACGTTGGCGGCTGCGTCTCTGCTGTTGGTGTCGGGCCGGGCTCCAGTCCGCAGGATCTGCAGAACGGAACCTATTACCCCCAGGCTGACCGCAACGACACCGATGACCAGGGACAGTTTGGTCTGGCGCTTCGTTTCCCGGTTGATGCTATCCAGACCGAATTCGGTTTGTACGCAATCAACTATCACTCCAAATTCCCCATGCTCAACGTCAACACGGGCAGTGGTTTCGGCTCAGCAAGTGATGCTGGGTTTAGAGGTCTCCCGTTCCAGGCCTTCGAGGCTGCCGGGCTTACGCCGGCAGACGTCGCCTGGGTGTACCCGGAGGATATCCAGCTCTACGGTATCAGTGCGGCATCCAATATCGCCAGCTGGTCAGTGGGCGCTGAGCTGACCCATACCAAGGACCTGCCAGTCATTATCAACGGTGCTGATTTGGTGGTTGGCGCTGCCACCGGCGCAGGCCCCATGGGTGAAACCTTCCAGAACGCGGGTGCCAACGCCAACGTAAAAGGCTACGACCGCTTCGACAAAACTCAGTTCCAGATCAACGGTCTGAACCTGTGGTCCAATGTGTTGGGCGCGCAAACGGCTCTGCTGATTGCCGAAGTCGGCTTCCAGTATGGCGGGGATATCCCGGATTCCTTCACCGATCGTCGCTACGGCCGCGGTTTTACCTTTGGCTTCGGTCAGCACCAGGATCTGGCGGGCGGCGCCGACCCCTGTGCCATTGGCGCGAACACCTCGCCGGAAGGCTGTCGGAACGACGGGTATGTCACCGACTTCTCCTGGGGGTATCGGATCCGCGGTTCTCTGGATTACCAGAATCCGTTCGGCCTGGGCATGCTGGTTCAGCCCTCCCTGTTCGTTGGCCACGACGTCAAGGGCAACGCGCTTGATGGCCAGTTCAAGGAAGGTCGCATTTCAGCTGCGCTCGGATCGGATTTTACCTACCTCAAGCGCCACAAGTTCGGTCTCAGCTACGTGCATTTCGCGGACTCCGCAGACTACAACGATCTGCGTGACCGGGATTATGCCTCTGCTAACTACAGCTACACCTTCTAAAACAAGAATTTGAGGTCAATGATATGAAGACTGTTCGAAATTCTCTCGCCAGGGCGGTTGCCTTCTCCACCGCCTTCGCCGTCGCCGGACCCGTTCTGGCAGACCTGACGCAGGAACAAGTTGCCAAGCTGGGTAATGAGCTGACCCCGGTGGGTGCCAACCCCAACGGCAATGAAGAAGGCACCATCCCTGCCTGGACCGGTGGGCTCACCACTCCGCCTGAGGGCTGGGACCCGGAGCAGGGCTACGCGGATCCTTTCCCCGGGGACCAGGTGCTGTTCACGATTACCCGTGACAACCTGGATCAGTACCGGGACAACCTGAGTGAGGGCCAGATTGCCCTGCTCAAGAAGTACGACAACTTTAAGATGCCGGTGTACCAGACCCGCCGCACCGCGGCGCTCCCTGAAGAGGTCTACGCCAACATCAAGGAGCAGGCCGACAAGGTTGAGCTGCAGGGCTTCGGCGTCAAAAACCTGAATGGTTCGAACGTACCGTTTCCTATTCCGGAGAACGGTCTGGAAGCCATCTGGAACCATAACGTCCGTTACCTGGGCGGCGGTGTGGACCGCAAGTACAACTGGTTCCCGGTCCGCGCCAACGGCGATTACTACAAGGTGGGTTTCCACGAAAAGCGCGTATTCGACGAGAATATGGATCGCCAGTCTGAAAACCGCCTGCTGAACTACATGGCGGAATTCACCAACCCGCCCACGCTGGAAGGCACCATTCAGCTGGTTCATGAGCCCATCGACCAGGTCAAGGAAGTGCGTTCGGCCTGGATCTACAACGTTGGCCAACGTCGCGTGCGTCGGGCGCCGGACCTGGCCTACGACAACGCCAACGATGGCACCGAGGGGCTGCGTACCACAGATCAGTTCGATGCCTACAACGGCGCACCGGATCGTTACAACTGGGAGCTCAAGGGCAAAAAAGAAATCTTTGTGCCCTACAACACCTACAAGCTGAGCGACAAGTCTCTGAGCTACGAAGATATCCTCGAGACCAACACCATCAATTCGGATCTGATGCGCTACGAGCTTCACCGGGTCTGGGTGGTTGAAGCGACGCTTCGGGACGACAGCAGCCATATCTATGGCAAGCGTACCTTCTACCTGGACGAGGACTCCTGGTCTGTGCTGATGGAAGACGCCTACGACACCCGTGGCGATCTGTGGCGTGCCAGCCTGCATGGCCTGATTCAGTTCTATGACGCCAAGGTGCCCTGGTACCGGTTCAACCTGTTCCACGACCTGAATAACGGCTCATACCTGATTTCCAACCTGGCCAACGAGGTGGAAGACCCCTGGGAGTTCGGCGTCAAGGGACGTTACATCGAATTCCAGCCAGACGCTCTGCGCCGCCGCGGCCGCTAAGAGAGCAGGGCGGGGACCTTGGTTCCCGCCCCCCTTCACTTCTTTTCCAACCCGGGACTCGTGTCATGTCCAATTACAAATTCGGCGCGGGCCTGCTGGCTCTCGTCATGGGTTCGTCTGCCCAAACAGTTTGGGGGGAGACACCGCCACTAGAGTATGAAATCTCCCCGCACCACGTAGCCATTTTTGATATTTCCACCACCGACAAGGGCAACTATGCCGTTGGCGAGCGTGGGGTTCTGCTCTCCAGTTCCGCAGCCAACCCCGATGCCTGGAAAAGCCAGCGTCTTCCCGCGCCGCAGTCGGTGATGGGAATTGCCTTTGGTACCGGGGGGCATGGGGTTGCCGTCGGTCATGGTGGCGTGATTCTGGCCACCACCGATGACGGTGAAACCTGGACCTCGATTGACGCCAGTGATCACACCCGGGGTGACCCGTTCATGGATGTCGCCCACCTTGGCGATAACCGGTTTCTGGCAGTCGGCGCCTTTGGTCTGGTCATGGGCTCCGACGATGGCGGCCTGAGCTGGCAGCCGGTGTCGATTTCCGAAGACTATTTCGATCGCCACCTGTATACCATCGCGCAGGCTGGCGGAGACTGGCTGCTGATTGGCGAAAGCGGCTCACTGTTTGTCAGCGAGGATGCTGGTAACAGCTGGTCACGACTGGAATCGCCCTACGAGGGTTCTTTCTTCGGTGGCCTGCAAACACCGGACGGTGCCTGGCTGCTCTACGGTATGCGCGGCCAGATCTGGCGCAGCGAAGATCGGGGAGCGAGCTGGCAAAAAAGCCCGGTAGACACGAAAGTCGCGTTCAATGCCCACGGCATTGGCCCCGGGAATGAGGTCTACCTGTTTGGTAACGGAGGCCAGGTTTTGGTCAGCGAGGACGATGGACGCCATTTCGCGCCGTCCCAGCGCAGCGGTATGCCAGGCGATATCACCGCAGCTTCCCGTCTGAATGGCAAATGGTTGGTTGGTAGCACTGCCGGCGTGCGCCTGTGGCAAGCAAGTGGGGAATAACGTGATGAAGGCAACCAATACTCAACAGGGGTTCACCCGAAAACTAGCTCAGGCGGTCTTGCGTCATCGTCGCCTGTTGCTCGTCATCATGGCCCTGATCACCCTGGGGCTGGGGTATTCAGCCAGTAAACTGCGTGTTGAGGCCGGTTTCATGAAAATGATTCCGCTCAGCCATGAATACATGTCAACGTTCCTCGACTACCAGGGCGAGTTCGTTGGTGCGAACCGGATCATGGTGTCCCTGCGTAACGAGCAGGGAACCGTTTTCGAGAAAGACTTCCTGGCTGCCCTGAAGAAGGCCACCGAGGAGGTGTTCTATCTGGAAGGGGTAGAGCGTAGCTCTGTAACGTCCCTGTTTACGCCCAACGCCCGTTATTCCGAAGTCGTGGAGGAGGGCTTTACCGGGGGTAACCTGATAGAGGCCGACTACTCGGGCACCGAACAGGAACTGCGGGAAATCCGTTCGCGTACCCTGAAATCCAACTGGGTTGGCCGGATTGTGTCCAACGATCTCCAGTCGGCCATGGTTGTCGCCACGCTGCAGGAGGTCAATCCCGATACCGGCGAGCGCATTGACCTGCAGGCGGTCGGGAACCGGCTCGAGGAGATTCGGGCGCAACTTGAGACGGACGATATCACGGTCAACATCATTGGCTTCTCCAAAGCCATTGGCGACATTGCCAACGGTGCCCGGGGCGTACTGGTGTTTTTCGCCGTCGCGGTGTTGATCATTGCCGTCCTTCTGTACTGGTACACGCGCTCCAAGCGACTCACGGCCCTGACGCTCGTTACTGCGGCGGTACCGGTGGTCTGGTTGCTGGGTCTGCTGCCCTTGCTGGGACTGACTCTGGATCCCATGTCGATCCTGGTGCCGTTCCTGATTTTTGCCATCGCTGTCTCCCACGCGGTGCAGATGTGCAATGCCTGGAAGCTGGATGTACTGCAGGGTGCGGATATCCGCCATGCAGCCGAAGACAGTCTCAGCGATCTGCTGGTGCCCAGTGTGGTGGCATTGGCCGCCAATGTGCTCGGTTTCCTGGTGATTGCCTTCGTTGATATCGAAATGGTTCATGAACTGGCACTGACCGCCACCCTCGGTGTCGGGGTGATGATTCTCACCAACTCCCTGGTGCTGCCGCCGCTGCTGTCCATGATCAAACTGGACGAGCATGCACTGGACCGGCTAACCCGTAAGGGCTCCCATTACTGGTTCTGGGAAAAGCTCAGTGTGCTGGCTACCACGCCCAAGTCCTATGTGCCGATTGCCTGCGCCCTGGTGCTGGCGGGTTTTGGTATCTATCAGGCGGGCAAGATGCATGTGGGTGACCTGGGCGACGGTGTGCCCGAGCTCCGGGACAACGCCCGGTATAACCAGGACGTCAGAGCCGTAACCTCGCAGTATTCTGTCGGTGTCGACGTACTGCAGGTAATTGTTGAAGCCAAGGGCGACAACATGCCCTGTGTCCAGCCCCATATCATGCAGCAACTGGAGGAATTTGAACTGTTCCTCCGCCAACAGCCGGGCGTGGCTTCCGTTGGTGCGCTGCCGGGATTCGTCAAGGGTGTCACCCAGAACTACGCCGAAACCAGCCCGAAATGGCACGTGGTACCTGGCAACAAGGCTCAGGTAGCCCAGGGTGTGGCATTCGCCACCCGTAACGGCAGCACCATGATGAATGCCGATTGCGATGCCATGGCCATGTCGGTCTTTCTGAGTGATCACAAGGCCGAGACCATTTCCGGCATTGTGTCAGCCATCAAATCGTTCAAATCGGTTTACGACAATGATGAGCTGACCTACCGCCTGGCGGCGGGCAACGTGGGGGTCATGGCGGCCACAAACGAGGCGGTCACCGCGGCCAATCCCTGGGTCAATGCCGCGCTGTTTGTGTCGGTAACCCTGTTGTGCCTGGCGATGTTCAGAAGCTTTAGAATCAGCCTGTGCATTATTCTGCCGCTGGCGTTGGTCACCCTGCTGTGCAATGCCTTTATGTCCCTGCTGGGGATTGGTCTTAAGGTCAACACGCTGCCGGTTATCGCGCTGGGTGTTGGCAGCGGCATCGACTACGGCATTTACCTGTTCGAGCGGATGAAGCATGAGCTGGATCGTGATGCCAGTGTCCAGGAGGCCTTCTTCGAGGCCCTGAAACAGCGGGGCACCGCGTCGGCCTTTACGGCGCTCACCATGACCGTGTCGGTCGCCACCTGGTATTTCTCGGATCTCAAGTTCCAGGCGGACATGGGCATCTTGCTGGCCTTCATGTTCCTGGTAAACCTGTTCGGTGCCATTCTGTTGCTGCCGGCGATCGCCGCGGTTCTGTTTCGTGGCCGAAAAACGGTAAGCACCGCCCGATCAGAAGCGGAAAAAGGACGCCCCGTCAGCGACAAGGACGGCGTCTGTAGCGGGGAGCCGATCAGCAACTGAGCGCCCGGCTATGGAACGCTTGGACGCGGGGAGGGGAGAAAGTTCATTGATCTCTCGCCTCCCCGATGAGTGCGGGCTTGCTCGTTTTGCGTCGAGTTTCCTTAATCTTGCCACCCTTTACGGGTGGCTTTTTTGTTGCCCATTCAACCAACTCGCCTTTAAGCTTCCAAAAACAGAAACGGCTCTTTTCGAATGCTGCTCTCTCGTGCATTGATAATTATTTTGTTCGCCTTGTTGTGGCCTTCAACGATCTCGGCGCAGGCCACACCGGGGCGATCGGCTGAAAACGCCGGTTACGTGCCGACCGATACCTGCGCCGGTTGCCATCAGAGTGAGGCGGCTGCCTGGTCCGGTTCCGATCACGCCTGGGCCATGCGCCCGGCTACCGACGAGTGGGTGCTGGGTGCCTTTGATGACACCACGTTCAGCGACGGTGCTGTCAGTGCTCGCTTTTTCAAACGAGAGGGACAGTACTGGGTCGCCACCGAGGACGATAGCGGAAAGCCGGGGGAATTCCGGATTGCCTATACCTTTGGTTATTTTCCCCTGCAGCAGTACCTGGTCGAGTTTTCCGGCGGCCGACTGCAGGCACTCACCATCGCCTGGGATACGAGGACCGGGGACGAGGGCGGTCAGCGCTGGTTCTCCCTTTACCCGGGGCAGAAATTTGCGCCCGACGATGCCTTGCACTGGACCGGGCGCTACCAGAACTGGAACGCCATGTGTGCGGACTGCCACTCTACGTTCCTGAAGATGAATTACGACGCCCAAAACGACACCTTCGCCACCACCTGGCAGGAGCAGAACGTCGGCTGTCAGGGCTGCCATGGTCCCGGGCGTGATCATGTCGACTGGGCTGAAAATCAGGCGGAGCCGGCCAATGAGGGAAAAGGTCATGGCAACTACGGCCTGAAAGTGGATTTCGATGCCATGAGCTCTGATCAGGTGGTGGAAACCTGCGCTTATTGCCACAGCCGGCGGCAGGCACTCAAAGACGGGCAGCACGCCGACGAGTCCTACCTGGATAAGGCTCTGCCGGCGACCTTGCGGCCGGACCTGTACCACCCCGACGGGCAGATCGATGGCGAGGTCTATGTCTATGGTTCGTTTGCGCAGAGCAAAATGTCTGCCGCTGGTGTGACCTGCCTGGACTGCCACGATGCTCATACGGCCGAAGTACTCGTCGAGGGCAACGGTCTGTGCCTGCAATGCCACAATGCCCAACCACCCGAGCGCTTCCCCTCCCTGCAGTCAGGCGATTACGCCTCGCAGGACCATCACCACCACCCAATGGGCTCGGAAGGCGCTCAGTGCGTCAACTGCCATATGCCGGAGAAAACCTACATGGTGGTCGACCCCCGGCGCGACCATAGCTTCCGCGTTCCCCGCCCGGATCTCACGCTGAGTACCGGCAGCCCCAACGCCTGCAATGGCTGTCACGATGACAAGACTCCCGAGTGGGCCGTCGAGGCCATTGATCGCTGGTACGACTGGCCCAATCAACCACCCCATTTCGCCCAGGCGCTTGGCGCCTTCCGACAGGCACAGGATGACGCCTTCCTCCGCCTCGCCGGATTGATCCGGGATTCCCAGGCACCGGCGATCGCGCGTGCCACCGCGGCTGAACACCTCGCAAACTTTGGGTCGCGGGCGGGCTCTGCAGTGCGTTCGGGCTTGCTGTCGGATGAGCCTCTGGTTCAGGCGTACGCGGCCAACAGCACCGCCCAACTGCCTGAAGACCGGCGCCTGGGCGCGTTGGGACCGAGCTTGTCAGAGGATCAGCCGAGGGCCGTCAGGGACCAGGCCCTCAGGGCGCTGGCGGGGGTCGAGCTGTCGGCCTTTCCTGAGCACGAACGGGCGCATGTCGAATCATTGAGGGAAGATTACGAGCGCCGCCTGCATGAACTGGCGACGCTGCCCGGCACCCGTCTCAATCTTGCCACCTATCTCCAGCGAGCGGGGCGGCCTTCCGAGGCCATGGCGCACTACCGGGAGGCGCTGAGTATGGATCCAGCTTTCACTCCAGCCCGTGTCAATCTCGCCAGCCTGGCCAGTGAACAGGGACAAATCGAGACTGCGATCGAGGTGTTGGAAGAGGGCGTTGCCCGCGTCGATATCCCGGAAGCGGATCGTGGGCACTTGGGCTATTTGCTGGCGCTTGCGCTGGTAGAAGCAGGAAGAGTTCCCGAGGCATTGTCGCGGTTTGAACAGGCCAGCTCGCTGAATCCCGGCAACCCGAGAGTTGCCTATAACCATGGCCTTGTTCTTGCCCGCGTGGGCAGGCTTGAAAGCGCGGAAACGGTGCTCTCTGAAGGGTTGTCCAGACACCCTGAGGATCCGGGCCTGCTCAATGCCATGGTGTTTGTCACGCTCCAGCAGGGGCGGATGCGGGAGACGCTGGACTACGCCCGCCGGCTGCAGCGGGTGGCCCCGGGTGATCCTCAGGTCAGGTCGTTAATCCGGGATCTGGAACGGCGATTAAATTAATCCGCCTCGTTGAGGGGAGGTAGCACTCGGCGCTGCGGTTTTCTCCGGAGGGGCCCAGGCCGTTTCGCCAGAGCGCCAATAACACGCCTGAGTCTTCGTTGACCGCGAGCCGGAGCCGGGTTTTCGCCAAAGCATTCGCTGAGCCCCCGCTTTATTTCCTCGCGTTTTCTCGGCGCAAGGTCCTGGTCAACGTTCGGCAGCAACCGCTCTAATCGACGGTTCCGGGCCTGGAGCCGGTAGAGGCCTATCAGGTCCGGAGGATTGTTGTTAAGCAGGCAGTGGGCGCGATAACGCAGATGCAACCGCGAACTTTGCCATCGGGCCTTCATTTTCTGTAGCCAACGATGAAGCTTTCGGAATCCTTGCAGTAGTGGTCTCCGGGCCGACCACACCAGAGCCAATGCCACCGCCGACCAGAGCCACGCTGGCAAATGGCCGTCTACACGCCGCTGCAATGTCGCCAGTTTCGATTCCGTCGAAAATGGCGAAGACGCCCGGGAGGGCGGCTGCACCATCACTTCTGTGGCAGGAATGGGGGTTTCGGTGAGCTTGCCGTTGGAAGTGTCCCACCAGGTGACGGAAAACGACGGCAAGGTCAGTTTTCCGGGGGATTCCAGCACATAGGTGATGGTATCAATCCGCTGTGCGCCGATTGCCTGGCCGCGCTCATTGGTCAGGTCAGTGACCACAGGAGGCTTGCGCTCGCCCTTTGCCCCCTTGGGATCCGGAATCGCCGGGGCGGGAAAGGTGATCGTTCGGGCGCCCATGGCCTTGAGCGTCACTTCACGGGTCAAGACGGCACCGACGGCCAGCCTGGACGGCTCCGGGCGAACGCTCTGGATCGCCTCCACGGATGACGCCATCAGCGTAGGGCCGCGGCCCGCAAGGGCCGCCGGAAGCTTTGATTCAAACCTGACGGGTTCAGTCTGCAGGGACGTTGCCCCCTCGGCCCGGCCCGCCTTCAGGTTCAGCGTCAGCGACGGAATCTGAAACTCGCCGGCTCTTGTGGGAACAATCTGGTAACTGAAGGTGAGGCCATAGTAGGGCTTGCCGTCCCGAGAACGGTGCAGGTTGCGCCCCTGCGATCCGTCGAAGGTTATTCGGGCACCTGCAAGCGTCCAGGGTTCGAAACGCGGCGGTTCGACAAACCAGGTGTCGACAAGAACATCAATCTCCAGCGTTGCAGTACTGCCAACGGTCACCTCGTTACCCGGTTCCAGGCGTGTTTCGAGCCAGTACTCCGGGCTTGCGTATGCCACCCAGGGCGCTATCAGCAGTAGCCAGAGGGCGATTCGGATACTCATGGTTCAGAGCCTCCGCCTGAATGATTCTGGTACTGGAACTTGCGGCGCAGAAAGGCCTTGGGCGAGGTGCTCAGGTTTTCCAG
Source organism: Marinobacter suaedae (assembly GCF_030519635.1). NCBI lineage: Bacteria > Pseudomonadati > Pseudomonadota > Gammaproteobacteria > Pseudomonadales > Marinobacteraceae > Marinobacter > Marinobacter suaedae. The sequence goes on from NZ_JAUMIS010000001.1 coordinate 1,744,125, forward strand.
CCACACCGCTTCGGTCAGCGACCGGGATTGGGCCTCCTCCCGCTGCTTACCCTGATCGAGCTCGGAATCGAACGTGACGTCATCGGCGCTCATATCCGGAGTTTCACTGCGCTGCTGTTCGAGGCTGCTTTGCAGTTCGCGGACCGTATCCAGATTGTCCCTTGCGGCCGGAAAGTCCCGCTGCCGGCTCAGTGCCTGCTCGTAAGCGCTGATGGCTTGTTTCAGCTTCACCTGCTTGGCAAGGCTGTTACCCCGGTAGAACCAGGCCTGTGCGGTGTCCACTTGCCGGAAACTGGCGACAGCCTGGTCGTACTGTGCGGCCCGGTACGCGGCCAGACCACGCAGATACGGATCCTGGAACAGCCGGGCAGCGTCTGCGAACCTGCCTGCCTCATAGGCCAGTTGTCCTTGCTGATCCGGTGTCAGAAAGGCATCGGCTAACGGGCCCGCTGTGGCTGGCGGCACGAACCCCGGGCTGTTTAGGAGCAGAGCGAGGACAACCGCCGGCAGGGACCAGCCTCGTCTCACGCCGAGTAGAGTCAGGGCGAGAATGGGCCACACCAGCCAGTAGCCCATGTCTTTCCAGTGCAGGCCGGCGTCCTGGAGCCCGGCATCACGGAAGTGCAGGAGGGCGGAAAGCTCCAGCCACCGAAGGTCATCGCTGTTGGCCGTGGTACTGGCGATGTCCGCGTTGATGGTATCAGCAAAGCGTTTCATGGCCTCGGTGGTGTCCGGCGTTTCCGGGTTGTCCGCCGCTGTCATCAGCATCAGCACTTGCAGGTGTGAACCCTGCAGTTGCTGGCGGGTGCCCCGGGCTTGCGCCGGGTCGATGCCATCGGTGATGAAAACCAGCGTGCCCGGGATCTGGCTGGCGGCCAGCAGCGTTTTAGTTTCTTTCACCACAGCCGACGTATTCCGCCCCGGGCCTGGAATCAGGTCCGACGAGAGGGCTTCCAGGTACAGATTGATCAAGTCGGCGTCACGGGTCGGCGGCAGCACAAGGTGGGCCGAGCCGGCGTAGGCGATCAGGCCGAACCGGGTCGATGGATTGCGTGAAACCAGCGCCCGGGCCTTCGCTTTGGCCAGCTCCAGGCGCGAAGGTGTGACGTCGGCCCGATTCATGCTGTTGGACAGATCCACCGCCAGGATAATCGGCGCGCTGTTCTCCATGAAGGCGGGTCGCTGTTTATCCCAGCTCGGACCCGCAACGCCAAGCCCCCCCAGAATGAGCAATGCACTGAGCAGATGTATCGGGCGAAACCTGTGCGAATTATCGGTTTTTACCACCAGATGGCGTGCCAGACGCTCCGGGATGAGTTCGGAAAAGTGACTGGTTCGGGCCTGGTAACGGCGCCAGAGCAATGGAAGCAGTCCGCCTGCCACCGTGAAAATCAGGCCCCAGGGCCGCAGCAGGTGCAGCACCTCCAGATCAATCCCCATGAGCCACCTCTTTCTTCGGCAAATCCACCACCCCCGTTCTTCGATCGCGGATAATTTCAATCGCCAAAACCAGAAGCAGTAACCCCGAGGACAGCGCCAAGGGTAGCCAGAACCATTCGATTTTTGGCTGGAACGACAGGGTGGTGCTCTGTCGGGGCGTCAGTTCGTCGAGTGTTGCGTAGACCGACGCCAGGGCCTCCCGGTCCGAGGCCAGGAAGAACTGGCCGCCGGTCGCCGTGGCAATAGCCTGCAGGCTTTTAATATCCACCGCATCCTCAGTGCCGGTATCGGGATCGCCGACAGCGACGGTGTAAATCCGAAGGTTCTTGCGGGCCGCGATGTTCGCCGCCTGGAGCGGCTGAATTCGACTGGCGGTGTCGTTTCCATCGGTAAGCAGGATCAAGACATTATCGCCCTCGATGTCCTCCTCAAGCATGCGTATGGTCAGTCCGATCGCATCGCCAATGGCCGTGCTTGGGCCGGCCATGCCAGTGGTCGTTTCCGTCAGTAGTCGGAAGACTGTGGCATGGTCGGTGGTTGGGCTGGCCTGCACAAACGCCCGGTCACCAAACACCAGAAGGCCGATGCGATCGTCCTGGCGCCTTTGAATGAAGTCTCCGACCACGGCTTTGACCGCCGACAGCCGATCGGTGGTTGAACCGTCCACTTGCCGGTAATCGCTGGTGTCCATCGACTGGGATAGATCGATCGCCAGAACCAGGCTGCGGGTGGGTTCCTCAACAACTATCGGAGATGGCAACTCAACCGGCCTCGCTGCGGCGACGAGTGCTAGCAGCCATGCCACCCAATACGCAAATAACCACAGATGATGACGGCCTGATGCGCGTGCTTCCACCGAGCCAGGCAGTGCCGAGTGGAGCTCATGGGTGTAGGTAACACGCAGTGCCGAATGCTCCTGCCGGTAGGGGGGCAGGAAACGATATCCCAGCAAGGGCAATGGGGTCAGCAGCAGAAGGTACGGGTATTCAAGCTGGAACATGATGAGTCTCCAGCCAGAGGCGGGTTTGTTGGAGCAGGTCCTCGGGATCCAGCGCCAGCAAACGGTGGTCGGGGGCGTAGGCCAGATCAGCAAGGCGGCTGCCCAGATCCTCCGTCAGAGGATGGTGTGCCAGTTCACTCAGGGCCACTGCCAGCGACTGTGGGGGCGCAGCGGTGCTGGCTTTCCCGTACAGGTAAATTACCACTCGTTTCAGCAGGCTTGGCAGTGTTCGCAGGGGTGCGACATGGGCCGGATTTTGCCGCCATGCCTGCTCAAGTTCGTCCAGCTCAGCCAGTGCCTCCCTCCGGTAGCGGTTGCGGTAGTGGGTGCGAAAACGACGCGCGACAAGCGCCACGAACGCCAGTCCAATCAGACAAAACAGCAGCCACCAGCCCCAGGTCTGCGGCCACAGGCCGGGCATCTCCGGCGGCGGCAGTTCCTTAAGACCAGCCAACTGCTGGGACAGGCTCATCGCTGCCCTCCAGCGCGGCCGGCCAGGGCGCGCCGGTATTGCCCTGCGGTAGCTTCACCGGCGCTGATCATGCAAAGAGGAATTCGGCTCTTGCGCATCAGGTCCGCCACCCTGGCCAGCCGGCCTTTCAGGAAATCGGCAACCGGCTTGTGGATCGACTTTTTGCCAAGATGCAGTGGCACCTGAAGGTTTCCGTCAACTAACGTGACCCGGCTTCTCTGGGGAAGGTTCAGGGCAACGGGGTCATACACCTGAAAGGCAATCACATTGTTGTGTTGCGAAAGCTGGCGCATACGCCGGAGTGTGGATTCACCAATCCCCGAAAAATCGCTGATCAGGCAGATGGTGTGGTCATGATGGGCCATGTTCAGGCAGCGGATCAGCACCTGATCGAGCGTGGTGTGGTCGATCCGGCCGGGCTGTTGCGCATGGAGTGCCCGATTGTGCCGAACAACCGTCGCAAAAAACTGTTGCAGGCGCTGCCGGGAGCGATGCGCGGGGACCGTTTCAACCCACTGATCGTTGAACACCAGGCCGCCGACCCGATCCCCCGAGTGAAAGGCGCTCCATGCCACCAGGGCAGCCAGCTCGGCGGCGGTGAGGGATTTGAAGTTCAGGGACGATCCGAAAAACATGTCCATGCGCTGATCGCATACCACCAGGGTGGGGCGATCCCGCTCTTCGGTGAAGCTGCGCACAAACGGTTTCCCGGTCCGTCTGGTTGCCCGCCAATCCAGATGTCTGAGATCGTCGCCAGGCTGATAATGCTTGAGTTCCTCAAAGTCCAAACCGCGCCCGCGAAGACGGGACTTGTGGTGTCCCGTCAACTGACTGCTGTGGCCGAAGGGAGGTCGGAAATTTATCAGTCTGCCTTCGGTTTCCAGACCCATCAGTCGGCGCAGGTCGACGTAAACCGCGGGATCGTCCAGCAGGCTTTCGTCGGTGTCGGGCTTTTTGAGTGGGGCTGGTCCTGAGCGCATGGCCAAAACCTCAAGTGGGTATGGAAACCCGATCCAGTAATCGGTCTATGATCTGGTCGGCCTGCACCTCGTTGGCGATCGCCTCGTAATTGAATCGCAGGCGATGCCTGAGCACCGGGTGGCACACCGCACGGACGTTGTCCGGGGTGACGTGGTCCTGTCCCGCCAGCCAGGCATGGGCACGGGCGGCGCGGTCCAGGGCGATGACACCGCGCGGGCTGACGCCGGTCTCGACCCAGTTGCGGATGGTCTCGTCCGATGTCACCTCTGGCCGAGTCGCGTGAACCAGGTCCACCACGTAGCTGTCGATGGCCGGGGATACAAAAAGCTCGCTGATTTCCTTGCGTGCCTGAAGAACCGATTCACTGGCAATCGGTTGCTGGTTGTCCGAGCCCCCGGTGTCACTGGCAATTTCCTCGCCTCTGACCAGTCGCAGCACTTCGCACTCCTGCTCGTGAGACGGGTAACTCAGTGTAATTTTCATCAGAAAACGATCCATCTGGGCTTCTGGCAGCAGGTAGGTGCCTTCCTGCTCAATCGGATTCTGGGTTGCCAGAACCATGAACAGGGACGGCATTGTATGCGTGTGGCCGGCTACCGTGATCTGTCTTTCTTCCATGGCTTCCAGGAGAGCGGCCTGCACCTTGGCGGGCGCCCGGTTGATCTCATCGGCAAGAATCAGGTTGCCAAAGAGGGGGCCCGGCTCGAAACGGAAGCTCTGGTGCTGGCCATCATGATGCAGCACCTCCGAGCCGGTGAGGTCCGATGGCAGCAGGTCGGGGGTGAACTGGATGCGTTTCATCGTCGCATCCAGTGCCTGCGCCAGTGTTTTTGCGGTCCGGGTTTTGGCGAGCCCCGGTTGGCTCTCGAGCAGAACATGGCCGTTGGCAAGCAATGCCACGATCAGTTGATCGACCAGTTCCGACTGGCCCAGGATCTGACTGTTGACCTTTTCCCGAAGGGCGTTCATTGCTTGCCAGGGGCTCATGCCTTACTCCTCACTTACTAGTCGTAGCTCAGGTACTGCTCCATGATCTGGTCAATCGTGAAGGTGGCCGGTCGCTGTCTGGGCGGGTATTCCTTGAAGGTCTCCAGGAACTGCTTGACCCGGATGACGCCCGGAATGGCCCGGGCCTGCAGTTTGCGGTCCAGCCAACGTTCATAGACATTGGAATTCTGGTCAGCACGCTCGTACGGATCCTGCCGCAGGTTGAAGATCTTCGGAATTCTCAGTTTCACAAACGGATTACGCCAGACTTCAAAGGTTTTTGCCCGCTGCTCGGCAAACACCAGTTTCCAGTCGCCATCACGCAGGCCAATAATGTCACCGTCATCGCTGGCATAGATGAATTGATCCCGAGGGCCTTCCTCGGCTTCGCCGGTCAGGTAGGGCAGGAAGTTGTGGCCATCCAGGTGCACGTTGAAGGATTTGCCCGCAGCGTTATGCCCGTCCAGCAGCTTCTGCTTGATGTTGGGTTCGCCTGCGGCGGCCATCAGTGTCGGCACCCAGTCCAGGTGGGCCATAATGTCGTTGGAGACGGTATTGGCCTCGATCTTTCCAGGCCAACGAACGAAGGCCGGCACCCGGAAGCCCCCTTCCCAGTTGGTGTTTTTCTCGCCGCGGAACGGCGTGATGCCCGCATCCGGCCACTGGTTGAAGTGAACGCCGTTGTCGGTGGTATAGAGAACAATCGTGTTGTCGGTGATGCCAAGTTCATCGAGTTTGTTCAGCAACTCACCCACATGGTTGTCGTGTTCAACCATACCGTCGTTGTAGAAGCCCTGGCCGGACAGCCCTTTGGTTTCGTCCTTGATATGGGTGTAGTAGTGCATGCGGGTGGAATTGAACCAGGCAAAGAACGGCTTTTCCTCGGCATGGGCCCGATCGATGAAACTCAGCGTGGCTTGCAGGAATTCCTCGTCGATGGTTTCCATGCGCTGGGTATTCAGAGGCCCGAGATCCTCAATCTTGCCGTCGGCGCTGCTGCGGATAACACCACGGGGGGTGACCAGCTTGGTGATCTGGGGATCGTCCGGCCAGGCGGGATCTTCCGGTGCTTCTTCGGCATTCAGGTGATAGAGATTACCGAAGAACTCGTCAAAGCCGTGGTTGGTCGGAAGGAATTCATCCCGGTCGCCGAGATGGTTTTTGCCAAACTGCCCGGACACGTAACCCAGCGGCTTGAGCAGTTCGGCCAGGGTGGGGTCCTCGGGCTGAATGCCAATTGGCGCACCCGGTACGCCGACCTTGGTGAGGCCGGTGCGGATGGGGTGCTGGCCGGTAATGAACGCTGACCGGCCGGCCGTGCAGCTCTGCTCGCCGTAATAGTCAGTAAACATCATGCCTTCATTACCGAGGCGATCAATATTCGGGGTTTTGTAGCCCATCAGGCCGTGGCTGTATTTGCTGATATTGGTGATACCGATATCATCCCCCATAATGACGAGGATGTTCGGCCGTTCGGCGGCCTGAAGGGCGTGAGACAGCATCGCGGTCACAAAGACTGTGAGGCTTGTCAGCAGTCGGGTCAGGCCGGTTCGCTTGTTGTTCATCTTGTTCTCCCGTGTAAACCTTGCTGGTGGAGTCCGGGCCGAGTCATTGGTGTCGGCTTGCTGTAGTCTACGGCGGGAGTGAAGAGAAACACCGTTAATAGAATAACAATTATCCATGTCTGAAACGTCGCAAATACTGTCCCGCTGTGCCCTCTTCGCTGGTTTTCCCCCGGAAGGTCTGGAAGAGGCAGCCAGCCTATGCACTTACAAAAGCTTCCATGAAGAACAGGCGCTGTATATCAAAGGCGCCAGTGGTAAGGCTCTGACCGTGATCGTTTCGGGTTCGGTTCGGGTAACGTCCACGCTGCCCTCCGGACGCGAATCCATACTGACCATCGTGGGGGCGGGCAACTGGTTGGGTGATGCGGTTTTTTGTTCTCTACCGGCCAGGGTCTATGGGGCGATAGCCCATGAACCTGTGGAGGTTCTGGAGTTTTCCGAGGCGCAGGTTCATAGACTGTTGGCCACCTACCCGCAGGCTTACCCGGTGATTGTGGATCAGTTAGCACGACGGATGTGTGCCGCCATGATGATCATCGAGGATGACACTGCCCGCAGTATTCCGGTGCGGGTGGGGCGTCGGCTTTTGTTTCTGCAAATTTTCCAGGGCGACGGCAAAATCACCGAGCAGCCGATGCGACTGCGGTTAACCCGTGAACAGGTGGGCAACATGGTCGGGCTGACCCGGCAGGCCGCTCAGAAAGCCATACGTGTGTTTGAGCAAGAGAATCTGGTGAGTCTGGAATACGGCACCATCACCTTGACTAACCCAGCCCGCTTTGAAACGTTTCTGACCGGTCTCGATGAATAGCCCTATCCTGCAAGTGTTCGCCCGGTGGCGTAAGAAGACAAAAAAAGGGCATGGGAAGAAACCTGACCCGTAATTATTTTCTTCATGATTGGATCAATTGGTAATTGTTCGGATCATGGATGGTGAATAAAGAAACTTGGTCAACACGCTATGCCCGCCCTGAACTGCATCTTGGCTTCAGGTCCCGTTGCGTTCTCGTCTGTCTGCGCTGGATTGTAAGACCTTTACTCGCCTTTGTTATCAGGGGAGGAGAGCGCCGGGTCGCGAAAGCGCAGCTGAATCTTGCGGCCCGTTTTCCGCGCAACGGTCAACTTGCCAACTTCGACTACCAGATCTTAGGCGATAACGAGCGGGCGGTGCCGGGGCATATCCTTGGCGAGCCCTTCGCTCCATCGGATAAGCCGGTTCTTCTGTGGCTGCATGGTGGAGCCTTTGTTCTTCCAGCCCTGCCTGATGGCCATCTCACCTTTGTCCAGCGCCTGTGCCGTTCGCTCGATGCCGACGCTTTTGTTCCGGACTATCGGCTTGCACCGGCCAACCCGTATCCGGCAGGGCTGGACGATTGTGAACGGGCCTACCGGTTCCTGCTGAATGCCGGCATCGATCCCCAGCGCATCGTGATTGGCGGTGAGTCGGCCGGCGGAAATCTGCTTGTCGCCCTTCTTTTTAGAATTCGAAAGGCTGGGCTGCCCATGCCTGCGTGTGCCGTGCCTGTGTCGCCGGTTCTGGATCTTGCGCGGCTGCATGGTGCGGCTTCCCGCTCAGTCTACGCCCGTACGGATGCAATGCTGCCCCTGGCCGACCTTGCCCGGGCGCGCGACTGGTACGTCGGTGAGGCTGACGCCTCGTGCCCGGAAATTTCGCCGCTCATGGGCGAATGCAAGGGGCTGCCCCCGCTTTTGATTTTCTCCGGTAGTTCCGAACTCCTGGCGGATGACAGTGCGCTGTTGGCGCGTAAGGCCAGCGCCGCTGGTGTGGAGGTGGAACTCGCACAGTGGCCCGGCATGCCTCACGCCTTTCCGCTTCTGGAGGATTGGATGCCGGAGGCGAGGCAAGCGCGGGATGACATGACAGCGTTCATCAAACAACACCTCACTGATAACAGAAACACAGAGATAACATGACGTACAAACGACTCTCCCCAATGGATTCCGCTTTTGTTCAGCTGGAAAGCCCTTCTGCCCCCATGCACGTGGCTGGCCTCATGGTGTTCGAGCGTCCGGCGAAAGCAGGCGAGCAGTTCGTCCGAAAACTGGTCGATGATTGGCGCAGTGAGACCCGCATCTGCGCCCCGTGGAACCAGAAGCTGCGCTCGCCGTCACGGTGGCAATTGGCACCGGTCATGGAGGAAACCTTTGATCCTGACCTTGAATACCATGTGCGTCATCTGTCGCTGCCGAAACCCGGTGGTGAAAGAGAGCTCGGACAAATGGTCGCCCGCCTTCACAGCCAGCCCATGGACATGCGCAAGCCGCTCTGGGAGTGTTATTTCATCGATGGCCTTGAAGGCAGGCGTTTTGCCATTTACGTCAAGTTTCATCATGCGCTGGTTGATGGCATCAGCGCGTCCAACCTGCTGATGAGGGGGTTGTCGGAAAGCGCTACGGACCATCGGATGCCTCCCTTCTGGGTTCATCCGGCGCCCGAAAAGCCCTTTCAGATGAGCGCAGCCCGGGGGGTTCCCTCTACCCAGGCCCTGTTGGGGACCGCCGGTAAGCTGTATCGTCTGTTCAGTAGTGACGACCGACTGACGACGCTTCGTTCTGCACCAAAGACGGCCATCAACGGCGCCATCAGCGCCCAGCGGCGATTCGCGACCCAGGCCTTCGAGCTTGACCGGCTAAAGACTGTCGCCAGCCGCGCAGGGGTTACTCTGAACGACGTCATGGTTACCCTGGTTGGGGGGACCCTGCGCGATTACCTCAAAGAAAAAACGGCGCTGCCAGAAACAAGCCTGACCGCCGCGATTCCCATGTCCCTGCGTTCGGAAGGCGATCAGAGTATTGGTAACTCGGTGGGCATGATTTACAGCATGATCGGCACCAACATTGCCGATCCGGTGTTGCGGCTGAAAAAGGTCAGTGAGTCCACCAGCATTGCCAAGGAGCAAATCCTTGGCCTTGAACCACAAATGAGGACGCCATACTCGATCCTGAGCATGTTGCCGTCGATTGCCTCTATGATGACCGGTGCGGCCAAACACGTTGCGCCGATGTTCAATACGGTCGTCTCCAATGTGCCGGGAGGCAAGAAAGAAAAGTATCTTCGGGGTGCGCGCCTGCTACATCTCTATCCTGCCAACATTGTTTTCCCGGGATTGGCAGTAAGCTTTACCTGTTACAGTCATGCCGGTTTCCTGAATGTCGGGATTATTGCCTGCAGAGATACGCTGCCGCAGATGCAGCGCCTGGCAACCGGGCTGGAGGATGCCTTGAGCGAACTGGAACGCGAGCTGGGGATCAGCCCTGCCTTGCAGTCCGTAGACGAGGCCGGGTGAGTTGCCCGCAGATTTTTGCGAGCAGGTTACCTGGTTCAGCGTTTATTGAGAGTGTTGAACGGTTGTAATCCACAAAAGAGCCCGCTAGTTAGCGGGCTCTTTTTTTTCCTGACATATGGCCTGCCAGAAAGGGTTCGAGCCTCTGACTCCCTGCCTCGGGAGGGATAAGGGCAAACTTGACTAAATTTTGACCAGACCTAATCTGTTTATGAGATGTATTTCATAAACACAAGAACAATACGGATGGTTCAAGAATGATGAAAAAATCCTCTTACATACGTTATGTGAGTGCCGTCGCGGCCTCGTCGGTATTGCTGGGGTTGCCGATCAGCTTGCAGGCCCAACCGGCCCAAATCAATCAAACTGTTTTCATGGATGGCCTCGACAAGCCCTGGGATATGGCCTTCCTGTCCGATGGAACCATGTTTGTTACGGAGAAGTGTAAAGGCCTCTCGGTCCGACTACCGGATGGTACGGTCAATAATCTGCTTGGCATGGGCGGCACCGAAGGCTATTCCATGACCGCCGACGATCTGTTCTGTCACGGACAAGCGGGCATGAATGGTGTGGCTCTGGATCCGGATTTCGACAGCAACCGGACTGTTTTCGTTTATTCCGCCTCCCGCATGGGTGACGACCCTGCGACGAACCGAGTGTTACGACTGACCGTCAGCGATGATTTTTCCAGTGTCTCGGACCGCACAGACATTGTGGAGAACATTCCCTATAAGCAGGCTCCTACAGATCACCCCTTCGGTGATGCAGGAGCTCATAATGGAGGCCGCATCCGCTTTAATCCGGGTGATGGTTTTCTCTACGTGACCACCGGTGACAATCACAACAGCAGCCTGCCGCAATTCGGAGACAACCTAGGCTCCAAGGTCCTGCGCATTGATCGTGATGGCAAGGCAGCCCCGACGAACGCTGACGCGTTACCGGATGGATTCGATGCCCGCACCTACACCTACGGCCACCGCAACGTTCAGGGCATCGCCTTTCATCCGAAAAGTCATCAGCCCATTATCACCGAACATGGCCCATGGCATACCGATGAAGTAAATGCCCTGGTGCCCGGTGGTAACAGTGGATGGGACCCCCGGCCTAATATGGCAGGACGTGGCGATTGTCCGGACAACTACTGCGGCTATGAGCCAAACCAGAATGACGGCATGGACCCTAACGAAAGAAGGAAATACATGCCGATGACCGATTACGAAACCTACCCGGATGCCATGAAGCCACTGTGGACCAATAACAATTATTCTCAGGGCATCAGCAGTGCGGCGTTCCTGGAGGGTGAGCAGTGGGGTGACTGGAACGGTCGTCTGGTGGTCAGTTTCCTGGGCATTGGTTTCGGTGACACGCCTGTAGGCCAGCGTATTAATGTCATCAACCTGGTGCCAGAGGGGCCGGAAATCGTGGATAACACAGAGATGCCTCTGTCAGCCGGACCGGCCCGTTTCCGTGGCTTGGTGATGGGACCGGATGGTTCTCTCTATGTCGCCACGGATGAAGGTCAGATTCATCGGTTTACCGCCGAGTAAAAACGGCCGACCGCACTGCCACAGGGCAGTGCGGTTTCCACCAGACAATTGAGGACAACCTGTGCTGCGTATTCTGATGTGTGCGATAACCATCGCTCTGACCTCCACTGCCCTGCAGGCGGCGGATCTGGAGGCGGGTAAAAAACTGTTTGCGAATAATTGTGCCCAGTGCCACGGTCCCAAAGCCCAGGGCATGGCGAGTTTTCCATCCCTGGCGGGACGTGATGCGAGTTACCTTCAATCCCGTCTCGAAACCTATCGCGCTGGTGAGAGGGTGGGGGCAAACTCCAGTCTGATGATTCCGAATGCGCGAAATTTGAGTGATGAAGATATAGCCAACCTTTCAGGCTTCATCTCCCAGATTGGTAAGTAGGCAAGCCTCCCGACGAGCGCGTAATCAGCGTTGCAGGCACTGTCGGTAAAATACGGCCAGTTGAGTCAGCATATCCGCCTGATTCGACGCCTTTCGAAAGCCGTGCCCCTCATCGGGATACACCTGTACGAACGACTCCCGGCCGTTTGCACGTATCGCCGTTGCCATACGATGAGTCTGTTCGGGAACCACAATGGCATCCTGTCCACCCTGGAAAAAAGCCATGGGTTGCTGGATGCGGTCAGCCTGCATCAGGGGCGAACGCTCCCTCCATCGATCCGGCACTTCCTCGAAGGAACCGAGCAGCCAGTCCAGATAGCCCGATTCAAAACGATGGGTCATTGCCCGCAAGCGTTCGGGGTCACTGACTCCGAACTGACTCACTCCGGCGGTGAAATAAGCTGATGAGACCAGGGCCATGAGTGCCGTGTAGCCGCCCGAGCTGCGCCCTTGCATAAAGGCGGCCTGAGCGCTGGCCTTACCCTCACTGACAAGGTGTCTGGCGGCGCACTCGATATCCTGAACATCGAGAACACCCCACTGGCCAGCCAGGCACAGCCGAAAGTCGCGCCCAAAACCGGAACTGCCCCGATAGTTCACCTCGGCAACGGCAAAACCCTGATGACAGAGAAACTGAACCTGCGGATTCAGCACGGGGCAGATCATGGCGGTGGGCCCTCCGTGCGCGATCATGACCAACGGGGCGTTATCCGTTTGTCCAGACTGCGACCGCACAGGTGGGTAGTAAAATCCACTCACGACAAACGCTGTTTCCTCACTCTCCGGAAGCCGGAATGGCTCTGGCGATGAAAGGACAACCTCATCAAATGGTTTCTCGCCGCCAGCCAGCACATGGATCTGGCCGGTTTCCATATCCACAGAAAGGACAGCGTCCAGCCGGTCCGATGACCGCGCAATGCAGTAGGCCCTGTCTCCTTGCCGTGTCAGGCATCGGAAATCAACATAGGACGTACCCAGTTGCTGCGGCAAAGCGTCCCTATCGGGCTGCCACCACAGTCCGCCAATACCACTGAGGTACCGCACCCGCAGCCATCCGCCCTCTGGCAGCGGCAAATGCTGGCATTCACCCAGTTGCCAGGGTGCGCTCGCCTGGTCGGCCTGGGTGTCGTCAAGACAACGCCAGCTCCGGTTCTCATCCATTTGCCAGGGCTGCCACCAGCCCAGATGATCCGATAGTACGTACAGGGTTTCGCCCACGAATACCGGTTGCTGCACGCAGGCGCGAGTTGGAGACTGGAAGGGCATGACTGGCCTGGCGTCCACAAGCATGCCATCGTCATCGACACGGGCCAGCCACAGCACCGACGAAACCCACGGCATATCCGGTAAATGCCAACTGATCCAGGCCAGTTGCCGGCCGCTGTCGGATACCGCAGGCGCACTGTAGAAGTCCTCACCTTGATGCAGCGTTTCCAGCTTCCCCTGACGAATAGCGACCAGTTGCTGGCCGTCGGCATCTTCCCGCACGGCGAGCAGCCGCTCCCGGTGCCGATCCCACACCAGGCCGCCGAAGCAGGCACTGGCGTCATCGGTCACTGCGCTGACAATACCGGTCTCGGGCATGATGTCGTAAATCTGCTGGCTGGATGACTCTATGGCGAATAGCCGATCCGGGGCCGCGCATAAGGCGCCACCACCATAGCCGTTCACCTGGCTTCGGACGCCCAGGGTATCAGGCAGTAAGGGGACAGAGCCCTCGCCAGACTCGGCCAGGGTGTGAATCAGATTGAGGCCGGAGGCAGGGTCGGATTCGAGCCAGAAGACACCGGCTTGCGAGGCCACAAGCTCGCTACGCTGTATCAATCCGGCAGCGGCCTGTTCGGCGGTCAGTTGCGGGATATCAGCTCCGGAAGAAAAGCCGGGAGTTCTCGGTGTTGCGATAGGTCAAATCCTCCAGCCCCGCGGTGGCATGATCGGCAGCGCGTCGGGCCGCCAGAACACGATCATGGTGCGGTGATTTACTGCACACGGGGTCTGCATTGTCCGCGTTGCCCGTGAGCAGATAGGCCTGACACCGACAACCGCCGAAATCCTTGTCTTTTTCGTCGCAGGATCGACAGGGCTCCGGCATCCAGCTGTCGCCACGGTAATGGTTGAAACCGGGGCTGTCGTACCAGATCGTCCGCAGATCGGTCTCGCAGACATTGGGAAAGTCGATCGGCAGCATTCGCGCACTGTGGCATGGCAGCGCGGTGCCATCAGGCGCGACGGTCAGGAACAGGCTTCCCCAGCCGTTCATGCAGGCCTTTGGGCGCTCTTCGTAGTAGTCAGGGGTGACAAAGATCAGTTTCATCCGGGAGCCCGAGGCTGCCAGCCGTTCCCGGTAGGATTTCACGGTTGCTTCTGCGGTCACCAGCTGTGCCTTTGAGGGCATCAGTCCCTCCCGGTTTCTGAAGGCCCAGCCATAATACTGACAGGTGGCCAACTCAACGTAGTCTGCGTCCAGGCGGGTGCAGAGATCGATGATGTCATTCATCTGATGGATGTTATGGCGGTGAATGACAAAATTCAGCACCATCGGGTAGCCGGCCTCCTTCACGGCCCGGGCCATGGCCAGCTTCTGCTCGAACGCTTTTCGTGAACCCGCCAATGCGTTGTTCAGCTCGGAATCAGACGCCTGAAAACTGACTTGTATATGATCCAGCCCGGCTTCCAGGAAAGCCTTTACCTTGGCTTGGGTGAGGCCAATGCCGGAGGTGATCAGATTGCTGTAATACCCCAGGTGGCGGGCCTCTCCAATCAGTTCAGCAAGATCCTGACGGACCAGTGGCTCGCCCCCGGAAAAGCCGAGCTGCGCGGCCCCCATCTCGCGTCCCTGCCGCAGCACACTCGTCCACTGTTCGGTACTGAGTTCTTTCTGGGAGTTGGCGAAATCCAATGGGTTCGAGCAATAGGGACACTGCAAAGGGCAACGGTAAGTGAGCTCTGCCAGCAACCAGAGCGGCGGCCCGACCTCCGTTGAACGATGTTCTGGCGTTATTTCCCAGTCTGTCATATCAGATCAATCCAGTCGTTCTCCCGGGCCTCCCCAAGAAAGCCCATCACATCATCAGACAGCGGCCCCGCATCCGGGTAGCGTTCCTCCAGGCGTTGGACCATTTCAGCGACGGAACGTTCGCCATCCACTTCACTCAGTATGGCTCCCGCACTGCCGTTGAGCCGCACCATCCCCTCCGGATAAAGCAGCACATAAGCGTTCTGCGCCGGCTCCCATTGAAAGCGGAAACCGACTCTGAACCGAGGCACAAGGTGCGGTTTGATCATGTCGTCCATTACACCCCCCGGTGCCAGACAGGCTGGTCGGTGACGGTATGATAGGGTGGCGTGCCGTGGCGATAGGCCATGGTCAGGGCGTCCAGAATCGTCCACAGGATGTCCAGTTTGAACTGAAGTATTTCCAGCGCCCGCTCCTGTTGATCGGCCGTCGTAAAGTAGTCCAGTGTGATCGCAAGTCCATGCTCAACATCCCGACGGGCCTCGGACAGTCGCTTTCTGAAATAGGAATAGCCTTCGGTTTTGATCCAGGGGTAATGGGTGGGCCAGCTGTCCAGGCGAGACTGGTGAATTTCCGGCGCGAACAGCTCTGTCAGCGAGGAGCAGGCAGCTTCCTGCCAGGTCGCACGACGGGCAAAATTCAGGTAGGCATCGACCGCAAACCGGACGCCGGGCAATACGTGACGCTGGTCGACGACCTCCTCGCGGCTTAGCCCTACTGACTCGGCCAGGCTCAGCCAGGCTTCGATGCCACCTTCGTCTTCATCATGGCCGTCATGATCCAGCACCCGCTGAAGCCATAACCGACGCACCGATGCGTCCGGACAATTGGCCATGATCGCGGCATCCTTGCGCGGAATATTCACCTGATAATAGTAACGGTTGGCTACCCAGCCGCGAATTTCTTCCGGCGAACAATCACCGCTGTACATGGCTTGATGGAAGGGGTGATGAATATGGTAATACTTACCTTTTGCGAGAAGTGCGGCTTTAAAGTCTGCCCGATTCATTTGTGCCCCAACAGTTCAAGGTGCATCCCGTCATACGCCACCTCAATGCCGTGACTGGCCAGAATGGCGCGTTCCTTTGAAGATTCATCCAGAATTGGATTGGTGTTGTTAATGTGGATCAGGATCTTGCGTTCCGCAGACATGCCGTCCAGAACGTCAATCATTCCACCGGGGCCGCTTTGTGCCAGGTGCCCCATTTGCTGCCCGGTCCGGGTGCCCACTTCACAGCGCTGCATCTCATCATCCTGCCACACCGTGCCGTCCACCATTAGGGTATCCGCCTTATCCATCCAAGCCAGAATATTGGCGTCAGGTTTGCCGAGCCCAGGTGCGTAAAGTGCGGTCGCGCCATTGCGGGTGTCCTCGATAAACAGACCGATATTGTCTCCGGGGTGGGGATTGTTGCGTCGCGGTGAGTAAGGTGGCGCGTTGCTGAGTAACGGAATGGCCGTCAGCCGCAACGACGGCGCGCATGGGATGCTGAAAGAGGTTTGATCTGAGGATGGGATCTCATGCCAACGTGGGCCACCGTTCCAATGTCTCAGCATGTTGAAAAGAGGAAAGCCGCTGCTCAGATCTTCGTGCACCTGAGTCGTGCTCCAGACGTCCAGAGGCATGCCTTCACGGAGCATGAGCAGGCCCGTCGTGTGGTCGACCTGGCTATCAAACAGCATCACCGCACTGATGCCCGTATCGCGCACGGCCCGAGCGGGCTGCATGGCGTCGAAAGAGGCAAGCTGCGCGCGAATGTCCGGAGAGGCGTTGCAGAGAATCCAGTGCTCGCCGTCCTCACTGATGGCTATCGAGGACTGAGTACGAGCCTGAGCTTTCAACGTGCCTTTACGGAACCCATCGCAGTTGTGACAGTTGCAGTTCCATTGGGGGAAACCTCCCCCTGCAGCGGAACCAAGTACATGAATCTGCATTTGGAACACTCCGGGGAGGGGGTGGTCAGCCTGTCCGTGTACTGGCCGTTGGTTCAGGTCTCAACGATTGGCGAAATACATGGTGACTTCGAAGCCAATGCGCAGGTCTTCATAAGCTGGTTTGGTCCACATATTGGTGTCCTCTCTATTTGTTATAAAAGGGCTACTTTCATGAGACGTTGACCGATTTTTCGGCAACTCTCCAATCAGAGTAGTTGCTCTTCCGGAAACTTTGAAATGGCACTTGGAAATAAATTTGCGCTGCCTGGACACAGCCCAAAAAAAAGGCCCGCGTTTTCACGCAGGCCTTTGAAATAAATGGCCCGCCCGAGAGGATTCGAACCTCTGACCTCTGCCTCCGGAGGGCAGCGCTCTATCCAGCTGAGCTACGGGCGGGTGAAATGTAACGCGGTGCGTCAATTTCGAGTGCGCAATCTTACGTGTGGAGCGGGGCGCTGTCCAGTCCCTCTTGTGGCGGGTGGTTCCTCAGGCTGGCAATGGCTCAGGCGTAATATTCACCAGAGCGTTTTCATTGCTGATGGTCACTTCGCCATCCTGAATCGTGACCTGGAAATTCATGGTGCGCTCGGCCAGCTCCGCCAGGGCAGCGGTGTCTTCCGGGCGAAGGTTGACGATGCTCAGGTTGCTGAATCGCTCCAGTTTGTGCCGGTGCTTTTCCCACCACAGGCTCACCGCTCGTCCCCCATAGGTATATAGAAGGACCTTCTTTGCCCGGTTGCAGGCTTTGCGTAACCGGGACTCCTCCGGCAATCCGAGTTCAATCCAGAGTTCGATCTCGTCGCTCAGGCTCTTTTGCCACAGCTCCGGTTCATCGTCGGTGCTCAGCCCTTTGGTGAACTCCAGGTGTTCGCTGGCATTCAGGGCAAAAGCCAGAACCCGTGCCATCATGCGCTCGTCGGTCTCCGATGGGTGGCGGGCGATGGTCAGGTGGTGGTCCTGGTAATAGTGGCGGTCCATGTCCGCAATGTTCAGGGACGCCTTAAAGATGGTTGCTTTGAGTGCCATGCTGTTTCCGGAGCGGTCGAATTCAGGTCAGATTATCGCAGTTAGCCGGAGCAATTACCTTGAATTGATGACATCTGAAATCGTTTTTCGTGCGCGAAACCGGTCCGGGATTAAAAATTAGTCACTGTCTGCGTCGTCGGCTTGTCTCTATAACACCTTGTTTTAATGATGCTTAATTTTTGTCATTCACTTCGCGCATAGCGTAATTTTGCAATTTCGATTGCTGTAATGGTTTTCCGAGACTAGTTTTTGCGCAGTCTTTGGGCGCCGCCAGGTGCCGAAGTACCAATAAAATTCTCAAAACTGCGACGGAAAACGCGATGAAAAAACTGTTGACAGCATTTGTTGGTTCCATGGCCCTTTCGGCCGCGCCAATGGCAATGTCTGCCGAGGCGACCAAGGAACTCAAAATGGCGTATGACGCCGACCCCGTGACCCTCGATATTCATGAACAGCTCTCCGGTGGCATGCTCCAGCTGAGCCACATGACGTTCGATCCCTTGCTGCGCTGGACCAAGGATCTTGGCTTCGAGGCGCGTCTGGCCGAGAGCTGGGAGCGTGTTGATGAAACCACCATGCGCTTCAAGCTGCGTGAGGGCGTCAAGTTCCATTCCGGTAACGAGCTGACTGCTGAAGACGTGAAGTTCACCTTTGAACGTCTCAAGTCCAGCCCTGACTACAAGGCGATCTTCCGTCCGTTCACTGAAGTGCGGATTGTTGACGACCACACTTTCGAGCTGGTCACCGAGAAGCCGTACCCGCTGCTGCTGAACGCGGCGACTTACATCTTCCCGATGGATAGCGAGTTCTACAGCGGCGAAACCGAAGATGGCAAAGCCAAGGACCTGATCGACAAGAAAGGCGGTTCTTTCGCATCCCGCAACATGTCCGGCACTGGTCCGTTCGTTGTTGCCGATCGCCAGCAGGGCGTTCGCGTTGAGTTCGAGCGCTTTGACGACTACTGGGACACCGAGTCTCCGGGTAACGTTGGCAAGATCGTGCTGACGCCGATCAAAGAAAACAACACCCGTGTGTCTGCGCTGCTGTCCGGCGGTGTTGATTACATCGCGCCGGTACCGCCCACCGATCTGGACCGTATCCGCAACGACAAGAACGTGGACCTGGTCACCATGACCGGTACCCGCATCATCATGTTCCAGCTCAACCAGGAGCGTGTTGAAGCGTTCAAGAACCCGAAGGTTCGCGAGGCCATCGCCTACGCGGTTAACCAGGAAGGCATTGCCGCCAAGATCATGAAGGGTTTTGCAACCCCGGCTGCCCAGATGTCTCCGGAAGGCTACCAGGGTCACAACCCCAACCTGAAGCCGCGTTACGACATCGCCAAGGCCCAGGAGCTGATGAAAGAAGCCGGTTATGAAGATGGCTTCACCATCACCATGATGGCGCCGAACAACCGTTACGTGAACGACGACAAGATCGCTCAGGCGGTTGCCGCGATGCTGTCCCGCATCAACATCAAGGTAGACCTGAAGACTCTGCCGAAGGCCCAGTACTGGCCGGAGTTTGATGACCGTGCGGCAGACATGATGATGATCGGCTGGCACGCCGACACCGAGGATTCAGCGAACTTCTACGAGTTCCTGACTTTCTGTCCGGATTCCGAAACCGGTGCAGGCCAGTACAACGCTGGTAACTACTGCAACCCGGAACTCGACAAGCTGGTTGAAATGGCCAACGTCGAGACCGATCTGGACAAGCGTGCAGAGATGCTGCAGACCGTTGAGCAGCGCCTGTACGAAGACGCGGCCTTCATTCCGCTGCACTGGCAGGATCTTGCCTGGGCTGCGAAGAAGAACGTGAAGATCGAGCCGGTTCTCAACGTGATGAACTTCCCGTACCTGGGTGACCTCGTCATAGAGTAATCGTCTCTATGGGCAGGCCGGCTTTGGGTGACCGGAGCCGGCCTTTTGTTTTCAGTAATCTCCGGAAATAACTCATGTTAGCGTTTTTGGTTCAGCGGATTTCACAGGCGCTGCTGGTCATGTTTGTGATCAGTGTGATTGCCTTCAGCATTCAGGATAACCTGGGTGACCCGCTTCAAGAGATGGTAGGAATGTCCGTCTCCGAAGAGGAGAGGGAAAAACTCCGTGACGAACTGGGACTGAACGACCCGTTTGTGGTTCAGTACCTCCGTTTTGCCGGTAATGCCCTGCAGGGCGACCTCGGTAACTCCTACTTCTACGGCAAGCCCACCGTGGATGTCATTCTCGAGAACCTGCCGGCGACCCTGGAACTGGTCATCGGCGCAACATTGATCATCGTCCTGTTCTCGGTACCCATTGGCGTATACGCCGCCATCCGACCGCAGGCGTGGCTTTCCAAATTCTTTATGGGTGTCAGTACGGTGGGTATTTCCATTCCCGTATTCCTGACGGCCATTGTATTGATTCAACTGTTTTCCATCGGTGTCACGGTAACGCTATTCCCGGAAGACACCGGCTGGGGCAGCTGGCTGAACGGTGCTTTGTCCACCAACGGTGGCCTGCCGTCCTACGGCCGTGGTGACGAGCTGACCCATCTGTTCGGTACCTGGGAGTCCGGTTTCTTCAGCCAGGATGGTCTGCTCCACCTGTTGCTGCCGGCGATTTCCCTGGCCTCCATCATGCTGCCGCTGTTTATCCGTCTGATTCGTGCGGAGATGATGGAAGTGCTGCAGAGCGATTACATCCGCTACGCCCGTGCCAAGGGCCTGGCCGCTCCGCGTATTAATTTCCTGCATGCCCTGAAGAACACCATGCTGCCGGTCATTACCGTTGGCGGCGTACAGATCGGGATCATGGTGGCCTACACCATCCTGACCGAGACCGTGTTCCAGTGGCCGGGCGTGGGCCTGATGTTCCTCGAGGCCATTACCCGCAGTGATATTCCTCTGATCGTGGCTTACCTGATGGTGGTGGGTCTGATTTTCGTAATTACCAATACCCTGGTCGACCTGATCTACGGACTGGTAAACCCGACGGTAAAACTGACAGGTAAGAAAGCATGACGACGGCGACTCTTTCCCGCTGGGATCGCTTTCGCGACTCCTTTTTCTGGTACAGCTTCAAACGCGACAAGGTGGCGATTGCCAGCTTCCTGGTTCTGATGCTGATGGTGTTTGCGGCGGTGTTTGCACCGTTGCTGGCACCGACCGATCCGTACGATCTGACCCAGATCGATATCATGAACTCCGAACTGCCACCGGTTGGCCTCTCGGGCTCTGACGCAGCCTTCCCGCTGGGCACCGACGCCCAGGGGCGTGACCTGCTGTCCACCATCCTGTACGGCACCCGGGTGTCCCTGATGATCGGCTTCGGTGCCGTTGTCCTGCAGGCTGCCCTGGGTATCCTGTTTGGCCTGCTGGCCGGTTACCTCGGTGGCCGGGTGGACGCGATCCTGATGCGCATTGCGGACGTGCAGCTGTCGTTCTCCACCCTGATGGTTGCCATCATTGTGGGTGCGGTGGTCAAGGCTACCTTCGGCAGCCTGATGTTTGGCGAAATCGCCATCTACATGCTGATCTTCATCATCGGTGTGTCTGAATGGCCGCAGATTGCCCGGACAGTGCGTGCCTCCGTGCTGGCGGAGAAGAAGAAAGAGTACGTGGATGCCGCGAAAGTCATGGGCTTTGGCACCCCGCGGATCATGTTCCGCCACATTCTGCCGAACACCCTGTCACCGATTTTTGTTATCGCCACGGTTCAGATCGCCAACGCGATTATTTCCGAGGCGGCGCTGTCATTCCTTGGCCTTGGTATGCCGGAAACCCAGCCTTCCCTGGGTTCCCTGATCAAGTCCGGCTTTGACTACATCCAGAGTGGCTCCTGGTGGATCACCCTGATCCCGGGCCTCGTGCTGGTGGTACTCGTACTGGTCATCAACCTGTTGGGTGACTGGCTGCGGGATGTCATGAATCCACGGCTGTACAAGGGGTAACGTCATGCCATTGCTGGAAGTTAAAAACCTTGATGTCCGCTTTGCGGTGCGTGGCGGCGACCTGAAGGCGCTGCGCGGTATCAGCTTCACTCTCGACAAGGGTGAGCGCCTGGGCCTGGTGGGTGAGTCCGGTGCCGGTAAATCCGTTGCTGCGTTCTCCATCCTGAACCTGATCGCCCGCCCCGGCTACATCGCCGGTGGCCAGATCCTGTTCGAAGGCAAGGACCTGGCGGCCATGAGCGAGCGGGAACTGCGCAAGATCCGTGGTAATCGCATTGCCATGATTTTCCAGGACCCGATGATGACCCTGAACCCGGTGCTGACCATCGGCACGCAGATGGTTGAGGCCATCCTGGCGCACCGGAAGATCAGCAAGAAGGCCGCGCGCGAGATTGCCCTGGAGAAACTGCGCAAGGTCTACATTCCGTCGCCGGAGAAGCGTCTGGACCAGTATCCGCACGAGCTGTCCGGCGGTATGCGCCAGCGTGTGATCATCGCCATTGCGCTGTTGCTGGATCCGGAAATCATCATCGCCGATGAGCCGACCACTGCACTGGATGTCACCATCCAGGCAGAGATCATGGACCTGCTGCTGGAACTGTGTGAGCAGGAAAACGTGGCCCTGATGCTGATTACCCACGATCTCGGTGTGGTGTCCCAGGTGACCCAGCGCATGCTGGTCATGTATTCCGGGCGCATCATCGAGCAGGGATCGACCAAGGAAATCATCAACGACGCCCAGCATCCGTATACCCAGGGGCTGATCAACGCGTTGCCGCAGATGGGCGAGCCCGGTGGCCGCCTGTTCCAGATTCCCGGCTCCATGCCATCCCTGAAGAACGTGCCCACGGGCTGTCCGTTCAACCCGCGCTGCAAATTCGCTACTGAACAGTGCAAGCGCGAAATGCCACAGTACGTGCGCTCCGGCAACGTCGATGTGGCCTGTTATGAAGTCAGCAATCTCATCGAGCAGGAGAAACGCATGCAGGAGGCCGAATCATGACCTCCCAGTCATCCACACTGGTAAACATCCAGGGTCTGGAAAAGAAGTTTGATCTGACCGGTGGCCTGCTGGAGCAGATTACCTTCAAGAACGGCAAATTCCAGCGTCGCCAGGAAGCCGTGCATGCCATCAACGGCGTCGACCTTCAGGTTCAGAAGGGTGAAGCCCTGTGCGTGGTGGGCGAGTCCGGTTGTGGTAAGTCCACCGTGGCCCGTACCGTCATGGGCCTGTTGTCCCCGACGGCTGGCGAGATTCATTACGATGGCCAGCGGATCGACAACCTGAGCGGCGACGCGGTGCTGCCGTACCGTCGCAAGATGCAGATGATCTTCCAGAATCCGTACGCGTCCCTGAACCCGCGGATGACCATCCAGAAGACCCTGGAAGAGCCGATCCGTTTCCATCATCCCGAATGGTCCGAACTGGAAGTCCGCGACAAGGTGCACGAGGTGATGCACTCCGTCGGTATCAATCCAGACTGGGGCGCCCGCTTCGGTCATGAGTTCTCCGGTGGTCAGCGCCAGCGGATCGCCATCGCCCGTGCTCTGGCCGTAGACCCTGAGTTCATCGTGGCGGACGAGCCGATCTCCGCGCTGGATGTGTCCATCCAGGCCCAGGTTCTGAACCTGCTGATGGACGCCCAGGAAAGCCGCAACCTGACCTACCTGTTCATCACCCACGATCTGGCGGTGGTTGAGCATTTCGGTACCCGTGTTGCGGTGATGTACCTGGGACGTGTGTGCGAGCTGGCGGATACCAAGACCCTGTTCAGCACCCCGCGCCATCCTTATACCCAGGCGCTGCTGTCGGCGATTCCCAAGCTGGAAGACGACCGTCCGAACCACATCCGTCTGCAGGGCGAGGTTCCGACCCCGGTCAACCTGCCGTCCGGCTGTGTGTTCCATGGTCGCTGCCCGTACGCCAACGAGCGTTGCAAGCAGGAGATTCCCCAGCTGATCGCCACCGACGGTGGTGCTCAGGTGGCTTGCCACGCGGTGGAAGAGGGCCGCCTTTAAGCGAATCGGTGCGCCCGATACGCTATCATGCCATCAGAATGAACAGCTTCTGGTGGCATGATGGATTTACGTTGGCTTGAAGATTTTATGGCGCTGGCCCGGGCCCGCCATTTTTCACGTGCGGCTGAATTGCAGCACGTGAGCCAACCGACGTTCAGTCGACGCATCAAACTGCTGGAAGAGGCCATGGGGACGACGCTCATTGACCGTCAGACCCTGCCTCTCACCCTGACTCCGGCCGGGGAGGTGTTCTTCGAGTTTTGCGAGCGGGCGACCCGTGACGTTCGCGAGACCCGCGAACGGATCCAGGCCCTTGAAGAAGCAGCCGAATCCCGGATCAGCGTGGGGTCCACCCAGAGCCTGTTTTCCCACTTCTACCAGGAGTGGCTGGCTGCATCCGGGGTGGAGGACGACCTGCAACTGAACCTGAAGTCCACCAACTGGCTGGGTGAGCAGTTCCTGGATGCACTGGACGATGGCGAGTGTGAGCTGGTGCTGTGCTACTGGCACCGGTATTTGCCCTGGCGGGAGCGGTTGTCGCCCGAACGCTACGAGTGGCTGACGCTCGGCGAGGAATTGCTGGTCCCCGTCAGCGTAGCCGACGATCAGGGTAACCCCCGTTTTGCGTTACCGGGCAGTCCAGAGCAGCCGGTGCCATTAATCGCCCATCATCCCCGCGGCTTTCTCTACTCGGCCATTGAAGCCCACCTGGGTCAGAGCAAGTTGTCGGCGAACCTGTTGCCACTCAATGAAAGTCCTCATTCAGCGAGCATCAAGGCACTGGTCAAGCAGGGGTTTGGCATGGGCTGGCTGCCGCAACGTATGACGGAAAAAAGTGAGCAGTTTGGCCGCCTGGTCCGGGCAGGAGAGGAACACTGGGACATCCCCGTGGATATCTGCCTGATTCGCCTGCGAGAGCCGCGCTCACAAGATCTATTAACGCTTTGGAAAACACTGGAAGAGCAACACCATGTCTGATTCTGAATTACTGGCCCTCCAGGTCGACCACATCCGGACTCTTCAGCACCGATACGAAGAGGCCCTGGCCTCACAGGGTTACGACAGCCTGCTGATCAGCTCCGGCGCCGCCCCAATGCGTTACGCGGACGATCAGGGCTGGGTGTTCCACGGCTATGGCCCCTTCGTGCACTGGACAGGGCTGGTGGATCAGGAATTCAGCTGGTTGCTGATTCGCCCGGATCAAAAACCGGTGCTCTGGTTGTTCCAGCCGGTGGACTTCTGGCACGCCAACCCGGAATTCCCGGAAGAGCCCTGGCACCAGCTCGTGGATATCCGGTTTATCCCCCAGCGAGAGATACCGGCTATTGATGAGGCGGGCAAGATGGCAGTCATCGGTGACCCCGCCTATCTGGGCGATGTGGCCGGCGAACACAACCCGTCTGCCCTGCTGGAGGCCGTTGAAGAGACCCGCGTCCGCAAAACACCGTATGAGATTGCCTGTATGGCCCGGGCCAATGCGTTGGCGGTCAAAGGGCATCGTGCGGCCCGGGATGCCTTTCTGGCGGGCGAAAGTGAGTTTGGCATCAGCCTCGCGTACCAGCAGGCCACCGGCCAGCGTGAGGCGGAGTCCCCGTACCACAGCATCATTGGCCTGAACGAACACGCCGGAACCCTGCACTACCAGTACTACGACGTGGATGCCCCCTCAAGCTCGCGCAGCCTGCTGATCGATGCCGGCGTGCGCTTCCGTGGCTACAGTTCGGACATTACCCGTACCACCGCGGCGCCGGGCGAAAACCGTTTTGCGGCACTGATTCATGGGCTGGATCAACTGCAGAAGCGTTTGTGCGAGATGGTGGCGCCGGGCGTGGCGTATGTGGACATTCACCGCAAGACACACGAAGGCATTGCCGCACTGCTGATTGCCGCGGGCATCGTGCAGGGACTGGACGAGCAAACCCTGGTGTCCGAAGGCGTTACCCGTGCCTTCTTCCCCCACGGCATCGGGCATTTCCTGGGTGTGCAGGTTCATGATGTGGCCGGCAAACGCACGCCGTCTCCGGACGATGCGCCGTTCCTGCGTCTGACCCGCACCCTGGAGCCAGGCATGGTGGTAACCATCGAACCGGGCCTGTACATCATCCCGTCCCTGCTGGATCCGGTCCTGGAAGGCCCGTTGGCTAATCACTTCAACCGTCCGGTGATTGAGGAGCTTCGGGGCTGTGGCGGCATTCGGATTGAGGATAATGTGGTCGTCACCGAGGACGGTCATCGGAACCTGACCCGGGAACTGGCGGCCTGATAACAATTCGAAACGCCTGGGCCTTGCACTTCGGGATGCAAATGACAATAATTATCACTAACGATATTTTTGTCAGTGGGAGTGAGTATGTACGTTTGCCTCTGCCAGGGCGTCACCGACCGGGCCATCCGTGAAGCTGCCGAGAACGGCGTAACCTCCATGCGTGAGCTGGGTATGGAGCTTGGCGTGGCGCGCCAGTGTGGCCGTTGTGCCCGCATGGCGCGGGACATTCTCGATGAATGCACCACTCCCGATTACGTCGCACTGGCCGATATGCTGGCTCAGCCTGCCGCCTGATCACCGATGTCCCTCAGCCAACAAAGCCGGCAGGCCTGCCGGCTTTGCTTTAACTGATTCCTGTCTGCACTTCTTTCCCGTCTGCAATTTTTTATTGACCCGGAACCGGCTATCCTTTGCTGACGGTACACAAACCTGAGAAGGAGCCCCGACGATGAAAGGCGACAAGAAGGTTGTGCAGTATCTTAATAAAGTCCTCGCCAACGAACTGACCGCGATCAACCAGTATTTCCTCCATTCCCGCATGTACAAGGACTGGGGCATCACCAAGCTGGCGGACAAGGAATACGAGGAATCCATTGATGAAATGAAGCATGCCGATCAACTGATCGAGCGGATCCTCTTTCTGGAAGGCTTGCCCAATCTCCAGGACCTGAACAAACTGTTGATTGGTGAAAACGTTGAGGAAATGATCTCCTGTGACCTGAAACTTGAGGTGGCTGCGGTGGCTGAGCTGAAAGAAGCCATTGCCTATTGCGAGCAGGTTCAGGATTACGGCAGCCGGCAATTATTCCGGAGCATCCTCGACAGCGAGGAAGAACACATTGATTGGCTCGAAACTCAACTCGAGCTGATTGCCCAGATGGGCATACAGAACTACATACAGCTACAGTCAGCACCTGCGGAGTAAGATTGATAATGGATTTGTCCTGCTTTAAAGCCTATGACCTTCGTGGCCAGGTACCCGAACAACTGAACCCGGACCTGGCCGAGCGTATCGGGCGCGCCTACGTGGAAGTCACCGGGGCGAAAAAAGTCATCGTCGGTTACGACATCCGGCTATCCAGCCCGGACATTGCCAGGGCCTTGAGTGACGGCCTGATGGCGGCCGGTGCCGATGTGTTCGATATCGGTCTGTGCGGCACAGAGCAGGTGTACTTCGCGACCAGCCACTACGGTATGGACGGCGGCATTATGGTCACCGCCAGTCACAACCCGAAAAACCACAACGGGATGAAAATGGTGGGGCCGGAATCCCGCCCGATCAGTTCCGACAATGGCCTGAACGACATTCGTGACCGGGTTCTGGAACCCTTTACCGACGCGCCGCAGAAGGGTCGCTACGACACGATCGATGCCATGGACGACTACGTGCAGCATCTTCTGGGGTACATCGATACCAGCTCCCTGAAACCTCTGAGCATTGTGTGTAATGCCGGTAACGGTGGCGCAGGCCTGGTGATTGACCAGCTCGAACAGCATTTGCCGTTCACGTTCGTGAAAGTCCACCACGAGGCCGATGGCAACTTCCCGAACGGGGTCCCCAACCCGATCCTGCCGGAGAACCGGTCCGCCACCGCGGAGGCGGTCGTGGCGGAAAAAGCGGCCATGGGTATTGCCTGGGATGGTGATTACGACCGTTGTTTCTTTTTTGACGAAAACGGTCGCTTTATCGAAGGCTATTACATTGTCGGTCTGCTGGCGGACCAGTTCCTGCGCAAGACTGGCGGTGGCGCCGTCATCCACGATCCGCGCCTGACCTGGAACACCCTGGACCTCGTCAAAGCGGCGGGTGGCACGCCGGTGGAAAGCAAAACCGGCCACGCATTCATCAAACAGCGGATGCGGGACGAAGACGCCGTGTATGGTGGCGAAATGAGCGCCCACCATTACTTCCGGGATTTTGCCTACTGCGACAGCGGCATGATTCCCTGGCTGCTGGTGGCCGAGCGTCTGTGCCAGTCCGGCCAGTCACTGTCTTCCCTGATCGACGCCCGGATTGAGGCTTATCCCGCCAGTGGTGAAATCAACCGCACCATCGCTGACCCGAAAGCGGTTATTTCGGCCATTGAAGCCAAGTACAGCGAACAGGGTGGTAGCGTGAGCAAGGTGGACGGCGTGAGCATCGAATTCGATGACTGGCGCTTTAACCTGCGCATGTCCAACACCGAGCCGGTGGTCCGGCTGAACGTGGAAGCGCGGGGCGACAAAGCGTTGATGGAAGCAAAAACTGAAGAACTGCTCGCCGAGATGGATCGCCTTAACCACTAAGGCGATTCCTGCCAGCCCGTTCGGTCCATATATACGCTGGCCGAGCGGGCGATCCATTACTGTCTTTCCCTGAAGATTACAGCCAGTCGTTCAGCATCACGCCGATGCCAAATCGCTGGATGCGCTGGTTGTAGTCGATCAGGCTTTCCCCGTAACCGTTGTAATACTGGATAAAGCCTCGCACGGTGTCGCCCATGGGGAAGCTGTAGCCAAGCTCGACCGAGGTCTTGTTGTTCTCCGAGCGGAGATTGTTCATCAGCCGCATCGACAACGTCCGGTCTTCGGTGAGTTTGTACACGGTGATGTAGTTGGCGTGGCCCAGATAGCGCTCGATGTCCGGGTTGTCATCGTCATCCCGGTCCTCCGGAATCCGGTACCAGGGCTGTACCAGGAACAGCCAGCGTCCGTAGCTGTATCCGGCGGAGCCCATCAGGCGGTTCCAGCTGCGGGACCGGGGTTCGGACTGGCCGTTGGACTGGTGATTGAAACCGAACGTCAGGGCGTTCAGATTACCTTTGCCGAGTTTCCAGTCGGCCTGGTACCGGACGAAAATCTCCGGTTCGTAATTGGTTTCGCGGAAGGGTGCCGAAGAATCCCGGTTGTAGACTTGCCAGAAAGACTTCTGGGTGTAGCCAAACCAGAGTGTGGTGCGCTTATGCATCAGCCCGGTCAGCAGGGGAACCTTGAAACTGATCTGGTACTTGGCCTCTTCCTTTTCCAGGTCGTAGTCGTAGCTGGTGGCTCCCAGGGTCGGACTGGCGGGAGCCGGATTGGGATCAACCACGTAACTGATCGGCAGGATGTAGGTCGGGCGGTAGCCGACGAAACTGCCGGAAAAGGAAAATATGGCTTTTTCGGCGGCCAGATACCGATCCAGAACGTCATCCATCACTCCTTCGTCCGAGGCCGTCGCCGGATCAGCTGAATCCGTTTTCGGTGAAGGGATTACTTCGGCAGCCTCCTGCTGAACGTCTTCCAGTCGTTCTGGCGATGCGGACTTGCGAGCGGCTTGCGGGTCTTGCTGTTGGTCGTAGCAGGCCAATCGCTGAACGCCGTTCTCGATCAGCGCGCAGTCTGCCATGCTGAGTTCGCCGTCCGCGCTGTTGTTACTGGATTCCTGGGCATTTAGCAGGGTCGGTACCCACAGTGCCATCACTGCCAGTGCGGCCAATCGTTTTGCGGTCATGGCGCTCATCCAGCCTGGATGCTCAGCCAGGTGTTTGTGATGCCGTACAGCCAGACCCCCATCAGGGTCGCAGCCAGCAGGCCAAAAATAATCTTGTGTTTAACGCGACTGCCGGCATCGGCCGCTGCCACCCAGCGCAGGTACATCAGCCCGATAAAGCTCAGGAAAACCACCAGACTCGCCAGTGCGGGGATCAGCAGCCAGCCCGCCTGCAGAGTCCCTCCGTCCGCCGTGTGGCTGGAAAACCAGGCCATGGAGCCGAGGAGTATCGCCAGCGCACCGAACTCAGCAATCAACAGGACCTTGCGAAGTGGGTGAGGTGAGGGGGCGTTGGGTTGCATCATAATGGCTCCGGAAAAGGGGGTTGGTCGTCAGGGCGTATAGTAGCGTGACAGGCGCTCGGGTGCTTTCAGGCTGAATAAATGGCAATGAATTTATGGAAGGATTTTACCTTGATTCAGCCACTTGGTTTTTTTGCCAGGGTTCAGTCGCTATAATGCGACCACTGACGATTATAACGCGCTAATGCGAGGTGCATTGTGAAGATGAAGAGAGTCCTGGCTGTCATGCTGCTTGGCTTCGGTTTTACTGCCGGTGCTGTGATGGCAAGTGTTGAAGATGAGATTCGTTCACGCATCGAGCCGGTCGGAGAAGTCTGTCTCCAGGGCGAGGAGTGTGGTGAAGCGGCAGCGCCGACCCAGGCTGCCAGCTCTGGCCCGCGTTCCGGTTCCGAAGTTTACGATGCGGTTTGTATGGCCTGTCACACCACCGGTGCTGCCGGCGCGCCCAAGATCGGCGACGCGGGTGCCTGGGCCCCCCGTATTGAGAAGGGCGTCGACACCCTGATCGAGCACGCCATCAATGGCTTTAACGCCATGCCGGCCAAAGGCGGCTGCGCTAACTGCCCGGATGAAGAGATTGCTGCTGCGGTCGAGCACATTGTGGCGGAGAGCAAATAAGCTCACCGGCTAAAAGCAGAAAAAGCCCCGCACCGCGGGGTTTTTTGTTGCCTGCCGGAGCGCGGCTAGTCGCCCAGGTCGCCGAGCAGGGCACTGAGGGTGGCTTTGCCCTTCTTCTGATTCGCCTCCGCGTCCAGGTCGCCTTTGCCTTCCCAGATCACATCTTCTTCGGGCAGTTCATCCAGGAAGCGGCTCGGGATGGTTTCGATTTTCTCCCCGTATTGCTTGCGTGATGCCGCATAGGTCATGGCCAGGGTCTCCCGGGCGCGGGTGATGCCGACGTACATCAGGCGGCGCTCTTCCTCGATGTTGCCCTCTTCAATGCTGCTTCGATGGGGCAGGATCTCTTCTTCCAGTCCCATGATGAACACATGGGGAAATTCCAGACCCTTTGAGGCGTGCAGGGTCAGTAGCTGGACCTTGTCACTGTCGTCTTCCTCTTCCCGCTGTTCCATCATGTCCCGCAGGATCAGCTTGGTGATGGCGTCCTCGATGCCGATTTCGTCTGCGGTGCCCTTGCCGTCGTCCAGCATGCGCTGAATGGAATCCACCAGATACCAGATGTTTTCCATACGGCGCTCCGCCTGCTTGGGGGTGCCGGAGTGCTGGTGCAGCCATTCTTCGTATTCAATGTCAGTGAACAGTTGCTTGATGACCGGAATCGGATCTTCGTTGTGCAGGCGTTCGCAGGTGGCATCGACCCAGTGGGCAAAACGCCGCAACCGGTCCAGCCCCTTTTCCGCCACGTGGGCTTCGGCACCCATGTCGTGCAGGGAGCGGAACAGGCTGACATTACGAGTGCGTGCGTAGGTGGCCAGCTGCTCCAGGGTTTTGGGTCCAATCTCGCGCCGTGGCACGTTGACAACCCGCAGGAAGGCGGCGTCGTCGTCCGGATTGATCAGCAGGCGCAGGTAGGACATGGAGTCCTTGATCTCGTTTTTGGAGAAAAATGACTGGCCGCCGGAAAGCCGGTAGGGAATCTGGTAGGCCTGCAGTTTCATTTCCAGCAAGCGGGCCTGGTGGTTGCCCCGGTACAGCACTGCGAAGTCCCGGAATTCCAGGCCCTGCTTGAGTTTTTTGTCCAGAATCTCGGTGGCAACACGCTCGTTTTCCGCATCTTCATTGCGGCACCGGATCACCCGCAGTTCGTCACCAATGGTGTGGTCACTCCACAGGGTCTTTTCGAACACGTGCGGGTTGTTGGCAATGACCGTGTTGGCACTGCGCAGGATCCGGCCGGTGGAGCGGTAGTTCTGCTCCAGCTTGACGATCCTCAGGCTGGGGAAGTCTTCCTTCAACTGAACCAGGTTTTCCGGACGCGCACCACGCCAGGCGTAGATGGACTGGTCATCATCGCCAACAACGGTAAAGGCGGCCCGCTCGGCGACCAGCAGTTTGACCAGTTCGTACTGACACACGTTGGTGTCCTGATACTCGTCCACCAGCATGTAGCGGATTTTCTTCCGCCACTTGGTCAGCACCTCGGGATTGGATCGGAACAGCTGCACCGGCAGCAGGATAAGATCGTCAAAATCCACCGCGTTGTAGGCTTTCAGGTATTCGTTGTACTTGCCGTAGACTAGGGCAATGCGCTGTTCCCGTTCGTCGGCGGCCTTGCTCAGGGCTTCAGCGGGGGTTCGAAGGGCATTCTTCCAGGAAGAAATGGTCATCTGGACGTCGCCCAGTTCGTCGCCGGCCTCGGCGCTGCCTTCGCTGAACATCAGGTCCTGAAGCAGGGCCTTGGCGTCTTCGGCGTCAAAGATGGAGAAACCGGGGCTGTAGCCCAGGTGCTCGTGCTCCTCCCGGATCATGTTCAGGCCAAGGTTGTGGAAGGTCGAGACAATCAGCCCCCGGGCCATGGTCCGGTCGACAATGCGGGTCACCCGTTCTTTCATTTCCCGGGCGGCCTTGTTGGTAAAAGTAACGGCGGCGATGTGGCGGCCGGGGATGCCGACTTCCTCAATCAGGTAGGCAATCTTGCGGGTGATGACGCTGGTCTTGCCACTGCCGGCACCTGCCAGCACCAGGAGCGGGCCGTTGGCGTAGCGTACCGCCTCACTTTGTCTGGGATTGAGTCTGTTCACAGGGTTAGGGTCTGGCCTTGCAAGGAAGAATGAATAACGTCTGGTGATTTTACACGAGCGGAGGCGTCAGTACCTTGTGGATGATACTGCGGTCCCTGGTTCGTCCTCCTCAAGGGCCGCTTGCCTGATGCCCTTGGCCGCTGTACCTTTCCCCCTTTCCGTTTTTTACCGAGCCAAGTGAACAGAGGTTGCATGAACAGTATTTCCAGCCGTATTGCCGAAGAACTGGGCGTACGCGAACAGCAGGTCAACGCCACCATCGGGATGCTCGACGAGGGCGCAACGGTTCCGTTTATTGCCCGTTACCGTAAGGAAGTTACCGGTTCACTGGACGACACCCAACTGCGGACTCTGGAAGAGCGGCTTCGTTACCTGCGCGAACTGGAAGATCGCCGGGCCGCCATCCTCAGCAGCATTGACGAGCAGGGCAAGCTTACCGACGAGCTTCGAGCCAGCATCAACGAGGCAGACACCAAGAACCGCCTGGAAGACCTGTATCTGCCGTACAAGCCAAAGCGTCGTACCAAGGCGCAGATTGCCCGTGAGGCTGGGCTGGAGCCGTTAGCGGACGCTCTCTTTGACGATCCCACCCTGGAGCCTGAAGCCACCGCTCAGGGTTATCTCAATGCCGATGCCGGTATCGACGACACCAAAGCCGCGCTGGATGGGGCCCGTTACATCCTGATGGAGCGGTTTGCCGAAGACGCCGAACTGCTCGGCAGCCTCCGTGACTTTATCTGGAATGGTGGCCAGTTGAAGGTCACGGTGGTGGAAGGCAAAGAGAACGAAGGGGCGAAATTCCGGGATTACTTTGATCACGTTGAGCCTCTCAAGAAGGTGCCTTCCCACCGGGCGCTGGCGATCCTGCGGGGTCGCAATGAGGGCATCCTGACCTATGCCATCGTGATGGAGGAGGAAAGCAATGATCGCCGTCAGCCCCACCCGGCTGAGCAGCGTATTGCCGCCCACTGGAACATCCGCGACGCCGGCCGCGCCGCTGACAAGTGGTTGTCTGAAGTGGTGCGCTGGACCTGGCGTGTAAAACTGTCCACCCAGATCGAAACCGATCTGATGGGGCAGGTGCGGGAAACCGCCGAAAACGAGGCCATCAACGTGTTTGCCGCCAACCTGAAAGACCTCCTGTTGCTGGCACCGGCGGGGCCGCGCCCGACGCTGGGTCTGGATCCTGGCCTGCGTACCGGAGTCAAAGTGGCGGTGATCGACGGCACCGGCAAGGTGGCCGGCCATGGTGCGATCTTCCCACACGCGCCAAAGAACCAGTGGGATCGTTCCATCGAACAGCTGGCTGCCCTGTGTCGTGAACACAAGATCGAGCTGGTCGCGATCGGTAACGGCACAGCTTCCCGCGAAACCGAGAAACTGGTGGGCGATCTGTGCAAACGTTACCCGGAACTCAAGCTGGCTCGCATTGTGGTCAACGAGTCCGGTGCGTCCATCTATTCCGCGTCCGAATTTGCCGCCCGTGAACTGCCGGATCTCGACGTCACCATCCGTGGCGCCGTGTCTATTGGTCGTCGTCTGCAGGATCCGCTGGCGGAACTGGTGAAGATCGAGCCCAAGTCCATCGGGGTGGGTCAGTACCAGCACGATGTATCCCAGGTACAGCTGTCCCGGAGCCTGGACGCGGTGGTCGAGGACTGTGTAAACGGTGTGGGTGTGGACCTGAACACCGCGTCGGTTCCTCTGCTCTCACGGGTGTCTGGCCTGAACCAGAGCATTGCCCAGAACATTGTGGATTTCCGGAACCAGAACGGTCTGTTCAACAGCCGCAAGCAGTTGCTGAAAGTGTCGCGCCTTGGCGATCGCACGTTTGAGCAGGCGGCCGGCTTCCTGCGTATTCACGGTGGCGAGAATCCTCTGGATCGCTCGTCGGTGCACCCGGAAGCCTACGGCGTGGTGGAGGCCATTGCCGCCAAGAACAACCGCAAGGTTGAGGACATCATTGGCGACGCTGCCTTCCTGCGCGGCCTGAATCCGCAGGATTACGTGACCGAGCAGTTTGGCCTGCCGACCATCAAGGACATTTTCACCGAGCTGGAGAAACCCGGGCGGGATCCGCGTCCGGAGTTCCGGTTTGCCAGCTTCGAGGAAGGGGTGGAAACCCTCAGCGACCTCAAGCCAGGCATGATCCTGGAAGGCTCGGTCACCAACGTGACTAACTTCGGCGCGTTTGTGGACATTGGCGTCCATCAGGACGGACTGGTGCACATCTCGGCCCTGTCCCATACTTTCGTCAACGATCCGCGAGACGTCGTCAAAGCGGGTGACATCGTCAAGGTCAAGGTGATGGAAGTGGACATCCCCCGCAAACGTATTGCCCTGTCGATGCGGATGGACGATCAGCCTGGCGAAAAGAAAGATGCGCCAGCCAACCGTTCCGCTCGCAGCGAACAAAAAGCCGGCGGTCGCGGAGCGCGCCAGTCGTCGCCCGCGCAGAAACCGCAGGGAGCGATGGCCGGGGCTCTTGCGCAGGCCATGGCCTCTGCTCGCAAAGGTGGTCGCTAACCCCATTCTCTTTTCACCAGCCGGCACCGCTTCATTGAGCGTGCCGGCGGCAGCAGGAGTTCACGATGGCTGGATCCCGCTTTTCTGTTTTGCGCCAGTTTGCCGAAAGTGACTGGCATGGTTTTCTGAAAGGGGTGGAAAAAGAAGGTCTGCGGGTAGACCGTAACGGCTTTATTGCGCAAACGCCTCATCCGAAAGCCCTGGGTTCCGCGTTGACCCATCCCCGGATTACCACCGACTACTCGGAAGCCTTGCTGGAATTGATTACCCCGGTCTGTCGCACGACCAGCGACCTGTTGACGTCGCTCCGGCAGATCCACCAGTTTGTGCAGCAGAATCTGGGTGACGAGGTGTTCTGGGCTGCGAGCATGCCCAGCGCGCTGGATGGCGACCCCAGTATCCCCATCGCGGAATACGGTACCTCCAACATCGGTCGCCTGAAGCATGTGTATCGGCAGGGGCTGGCGGTTCGCTATGGCCGCATGATGCAGAGCATCGCCGGTGCACATTACAACCTGTCCCTCCCGGATGAGTTCTGGCGTACCTGGCAGGCAGCGCTGGGGAATCAGCAGAAGCTGAAGGACTTCAAGTCGGATCAGTATTTCTGGCTGGTGCGGAATTTCCGTCGTCGCAGCTGGCTGCTGATGCTGCTGTTCGGGGCCTCGCCGGCCCTGGATGCGAGCTTTGTGGCGAATGTCAGTCACAACCTGTCACGGTTTGATGATCAATCCTGGTTTGGTGAGCAGGCGACTTCGTTGCGGATGGGGGATCTGGGGTATCACAACAACGCCCAGTCGTCCCTGAATATCTGTTTCAACGAACTGGGCACCTACACCAAAACACTGCACCGGGCGATTCATACGCCCTGGCCGGAGTACGAAACCATTGGCAACCGTCGTGGTGACGACTTCATTCAGATCAATACCAGCGTGCTGCAAATTGAGAACGAATACTACAGTGCGGTCCGGCCAAAGCGCACCACCGAGCGCGGCGAAAAGCCCATTCAGGCTCTGGATGCGCGGGGTGTGGAATACATCGAGGTTCGCTGTCTCGACCTGGATCCGTTCTCACCGGTGGGCGTGAATGCCAGTCAGATCGATTTTATGGACCTGTTCCTGCTGGATTGCCTGCTGGAAGACAGTCCACGTATCGGCGACGACGAGTGCGAACGGCTGGATGACAACTACAAGGATGTGGTTGCCCGAGGGCGCGATCCGGAACTGAAACTGTGTCGCGGTGGTTCGCGGGAATCGATGATGAATACGGCCAACGAACTGCTGGACCAACTCGAGCCGTTGGCAGAGTTGCTTGATGGCTGGGGCGACGGCACGACTTACCGGTCTGCGCTAGCAGACCAGCGCCGCAAGCTGGAGGCGCCCGATCTCTCCGGAGTGCCTTCCGCCCAGGTGCTGGCTGCCATGGATAGTCAGCGTATGGGACACCGGGAGTGGACACTGGCCATGTCCCGTCAGCATCAGGACGCGCTGCGACAGGAAGGGCTCGATGCAGAGGTTCTGGCGGAATTTCAGGCGATGTCCGAGGCTTCTTTGGCCGAACAGCGGCAGATGGAAGAAGAGGATAACGAGCCCTTTGACCAGTTCCTGGAGCGCTACGTTCAGACTTAATCAGAACTCCATTCCAACTCCCATGGACCTGTATCACAAATTCACAGTGCAGGTTTGTGGAGGATGGAACCGACTGTTAGTTTTTACGTCACGACCGAACAAGGAGAGTGGTGGCATGGCCAGGGATATCAAGCTCGGCTGGGACGTAGAAGCACTGAATAAGGCCTATCGACAGGGTTATATGGCGGCGTCCATGGGTATGGACAAAAGCCGTTGTCCCTACCGTGGTGACGTGGTCATTGCCGCCTGGGAAGCGGGCTGGGACGATGCTTCCGAGGCGGTTAGCCAGCAAAAGAACCAGGACGACGACTTTTTCTCCTGCATCGCCTGACCCTCTCCGGCGCATCCTGCGCTATCTCTGCATCACAAACTCAATCAACAGAACCCCGGTGACGGATTCGCCGGACTGCTGCTCTTCGTATACCTGATGGGGCCGTTTTTTCGCCGTGTCACGCAACGCCTGCTGACCCTTGATGGAGGTTGGTTGCCCGGTCCCGGTCCTGTTCACCAAACAACCTCACCCGTTCGTGGCGCAGCCGGAGCATGTGGGTGTTGATGGCTGCACGCCCCGCTTCCTTTCTGGCCTCATTGGCTTTCGGCTGAGCCTCTTCCGCGTGTGACGGGGCGGGAGCAGAAAGAGCGTAAGCGCCATCAGGGGCAGGAACGAGGTCAGTTGCTGTGTCATAGCCTTGATGTTGGTCATGGTTTAGGGTTTAGTGGCGACGGCATGTCGCGCATTTGGATGGCCGGAGCACAACAGCCCGGTGCGACGATGCAGTTTAAATTCACTGGCTTGGGGATGTGTTTTGACGAGCAGGACCGTGTTTGGCTTGGTATTTCTGGTGTGTGCCGCGCTGCTGGGTGTGGCCTTCTACATGGAGTACGTGATGGGTTTGGAGCCCTGTCCGCTGTGCTGGTTGCAGCGGTTTGGTTTCATCGGCGCCGGGCTGGTTGCTTTGCTCGGCTTGTTGCATGGTCCTTCTGGCCTGGGTGTGCGTATATACGGTTTCATGCTTGCTGTTATATCGGGCGTGGGCCTTGCGCTGGCGGGCCGGCAGCTGTGGTTACAAAGCCTGCCGGCGGATCAGGTCCCGGCGTGTGGCCCGTCCGTGGATTACATGCTGGAGGTATTGCCGTTCTTCGAAGTGTTGTCAACGGCGATACGTGGCACGGGAGACTGCGCTGAGGTAGTCTGGCGCTTTCTCGGCCTGAGTATTCCCGGCTGGACAGCTGTCTTTTTCTGCGTATTGATAGTTGTCGGTTTGGTGCTGCTTTTACGCGGATCGGGACAGGAGCGCAGGGCTCTGTGAATAAGGTTGCGGGGGCCCTCGCCTTGGAGTAATTTGGAAATCAACCAAGAATAATTGGGTCAGTTCAGAACGCTGGCCGGGCGAATGGAGACCAGGGGTCATGTTGGAAAACTGCCGGAATGCCAGGGAACGTTGGGGTGGCGTCAGTGACTTGATTGATCGCTGGCTCAAGGAACGTCAGGAATTGCTGGTTCTGTATTGCGAGCTGTCAGGCGAGAGCGAAGGCGTCGAGCCGGAGGTCCTGCGCCACAAGCTGGTTCGCCTGTGCGAGGTTCTGGTTGACTACGTATCGGCCGGGCATTTCGAGATCTATGAGCAGCTGATCGAAGAAGCGAAGGAATTCAATGACGGCGGCATCGAACTGGCTGCGAAGGTCTATCCCCGCCTTGAGGAAACCACAGAAGTTGCGTTGAACTTCAATGACAAGCTTGACGGTTGTGAGGCAACGGACGAAGGTGTGAAGTCCATGTTTGACGACCTGTCCAAACTGGGTGAGGCTCTGGAGAGTCGGTTCGAAGTGGAGGATTTCCTGATCGAACACTTGCACAACGTACACGCTGGCAAAGAAGCCCCGGTCTGATCTGATCAGGCTTCCAACAGTTACAAAAAAGCCTCAGCACCGGAAACCGGGCTGAGGCTTTTTTGATGCCGGCAGCTTATTCGCTGTCAGCTTCGCCTTCTTCGTCGGCGCCCGGGTTAACGTCGAGCAGTTCAACGTCAAATACCAGGGTTTCGTTCGGGCCGATAGCCCTGTTGCCGCCAGGGCCGTACGCCAGTTCAGCCGGGATGAAGAGCTTGTAGCGAGCGCCTTCACTCATCAGCTGAAGACCTTCTGTCCAGCCCGGAATCACCTGGTTCAGGGCGAAGGTTACCGGCTCGCCGCGCTCGCGTGAGCTATCAAATACCTCGCCGGAGAGCAGTTCGCCAGTGTAATGTACCTGAACGGTGTCGGTAGCGGCCGGCTTGTCGCCGTCACCTTCTGCCAGTACCTCGTACTGCAGACCGGATTCGGTCGTGGTCACCTCTTCGCGGGCGCTGTTCTCAGCCAGGAAAGCTTCGCCAGCTTCCTTATTCTTCTGGGCCAACTCTTCCATCTGCTTGACCTGTTGCTCCTGAAGGTCCTGTTGGTAGGTCATCAGGGCTTCCTGGATTTCCTCGCGGGTCATGCGCTGGGTTTCCTCGTCACCTGCATGGCCATGCTGGATGCCTTGGAGAAACTGATCCATCTGCAGGTCGGGAAGGTCGTTCTTCATGCGCTCGCCGAGCACCAGACCCATGCCGTAGCTGACTTTCTCATTGGTGGAATCCAGCTTCGGGTCTTCGGGTGTTTCCTGGGGGGCTGAACAACCGGCAACCAGACCTGCCACTGCCAGCGCTAGCATTGTTTTTTTCATCACTTCACCTTTCACCATGTTGCAGGGGCTCCTGCCCCCGGATCGTGTATTCGGAACGCAGAAGGTAACGGGTTATGGCTGTGGATGCCACTGAACATGTGTTAAGAAAGTGGACCCTTTCTCTCAGCTGCCGTTACTTCCCGGAGTTGGGCTCATGGCGAAAGGAGCGTGGTAGGGGGCCTGCCAGTCCGTTTCCGGCGCAGCGGCAGTGCCACTGTCACTGACCCGTTCAATGGCCAGGCTGTTCCATGGATCGTTCTCCGGCGGCTGGTCAGCAAAGTGCCAGTGGCCGTTGTTATCGCGCCACTTAAAGATGATGTCCGGCCCATCGATGGACACGGGGGTGGGTACCAGGCCCTCAAAGGCCGGAATGTCCGTCTGCTTTTCTTCTGCGACGGGCTCGGTGACCTGCTCTGGGGCTTCAAGCCCGAAAAAGATCAACAGCATCAGCAGCCCGAGCGCCGGGAACGAGAGTCGCAACAGCCACTTCGTTATCATGGCAAGGGTTCTCCCTTGGAGAAGTTGGCCAGCGTCCTGGCCAATGAGTTCAAATAGGGTGTAATGCACCGGGACAATCCCGTTACCGGAGCCGCAGCCTCAAGATTCCTCTGAATCAGTCCGTCACGTCCGTGCATGTCGCACGTTTCAGAGTTGTTCTTCATCAGGGAATGCCATGCCAGTGCCAGTTCTATGCGTTCAGCCTCCAGTTCAAGACCGGCCACGCCTGGTCTAAATGACTGACATGCCTCGTGATGTTTCGGTAAAGCCTGTCTGGCACTGCGTAATGCTGTGGTGACACGCTTTCGCCACGCTTTTAGCGTATCATCCTCGTCGCCCGAATAGCGATGGCCATTAAGGGCCAGCCAGCCGGCACAGAGGATTCTCGTAACACTCCAGCCTTGTTCCTGTAACGCCAGGCAGCTTTCCTTAACGCCTGGTTGTTTCCAGAAACCAATAGCAAAACGCCAGAGAGGGTTATCGGGTTCCAATTGATTGGGCAGGGTCAGAGGTATTTCCTCTGCGGGGTCATGATTTTCAGACCGAATCGGCATGACTCAGAGCCTTTCCTGACACCGTTACGTTGATAAAATGGACCGATGCTAACGATAACCGATCTCAGTTTACAACGCGGTGGCGTATGGTTGCTACAGTCAGTCAGCCTCACCGTTCAGCCCGGCCAGCGGGTGGCTATTGTCGGCGCCAACGGTGCCGGTAAGTCCAGTCTTTTTCAGTTGCTTCTGGGCCAGTTGGCGCCGGAGCAGGGCCAGGTGAGCCTGCCCGGGGGCTGCCGCATTGCCCACATGGCTCAGGAAGTCGAGGCTTCCGAGCGCAGTGCCCGGGATTATGTGCTTGATGGCGATTTCGAGCTGCGGCGGCTGGAGGCCCAGTTGGCGGACGCCGAGGCGCGCGGGGATGATCATGCCCAGGCCCGAATTCATGGCGAACTGGACGTGCACGAGGCCTGGTCGGCACCGCGCCGCGCAGAAGCACTGCTGAGGGGGCTTGGTTTCGCCGATGCCGATGCAGACCGCCCGGTGTCGTCATTCTCGGGCGGTTGGCGGATACGGCTCAACCTTGCCCAGGCCCTGATGCGACCATCCGACCTTCTGTTGCTGGATGAGCCCACCAACCACCTCGACCTGGATGCCTGTCTGTGGCTGGAGAGCTGGCTGCGCCGGTACAGCGGCACCCTGCTGTTTATTTCCCACGACCGGGATTTCATGGACCGGGTGGCCAGCCACGTGGTTCATTTCGACCAGCAGAAGCTGGAACTGTATACCGGTAACTATTCGGCTTTCGAGACTCAGCGCAGCGAGCGGCTGGCCCAGCAGCAAGCGGGGTACGAGCGTCAGCAGGCGCGCATTGCCGAAATTCAGCGTTTTATCGACCGGTTCAAGGCCAAGGCCACCAAGGCCAAGCAGGCGCAGAGTCGGGTTAAGGCGCTGGAGCGCATGGAGCGCATAGCGCCGGCCCACATCGATTCACCGTTCAGCTTTGAATTTCCGGTGGCCGAGAAGGTCTCTAACCCCTTGCTGACCATTCGAAATGGCCAGGCCGGCCATGGATCCGTACCCATACTCCAGGGCGTCAACCTGACGCTGTTACCCGGCAGTCGGATAGGTTTGCTTGGGCCCAACGGGGCTGGTAAATCCACTCTGATGGATGCGCTCCGGGGCGAGGGAACCTTGCTGGCCGGTGACCGGGTCTGCGGCGAACATCTGGCAATCGGTTATTTCGCCCAGCATCAGCTCGAGTCTCTGGATCTGGATGCCAGTCCCTTCCTGCATCTGCAGCGGCTCAGCCCCCGGGCGTCAGAGCAAAGCATCCGGAATTTTCTCGGCGGTTTCGATTTTCATGGGGATGATGCGCTGGCTCCCATTCGCTCTTTCTCCGGTGGCGAAAAGGCCCGGGTGGCCCTGGCGGTGATCGCCTGGCAGCGGCCGAATCTGTTGCTGCTGGATGAGCCGACTAACCATCTGGATCTTGAAATGCGTCAGGCGCTTACCCTGGCGTTGCAGAATTTTGATGGGGCCATTGTGGTGGTCTCCCATGACAGGCACCTGTTGCGCAACACCGTGGATGAGTTCTGGCTGGTGAACGAGGGGCAGGTGCAACCCTATGAAGGCGATCTGGAAGACTACGAGCGGTGGTTGGCGGAACGCCGGAAAGAGGAATCGGAGCCTCCTCGCTCCCGGAATGGCGGGGCACCCGCTTCAGCCGATAGCGGTCAGAGCGATGGGGCCATTGGTGAGAGCGCGGAAGACCGCAAGGCCCGGAAGCGGGCTCAGGCGGAACTGAGGCAGAAACTGAGTCCGTACCGGAAGCGCCTGTCCACGCTGGAAAAGGACATGGAAAAGCTGCACGGGCAGTTGAGTCGTCTTGAAACCGAACTGGCCGATCCGTCGCTCTACCTGGCAGAAGGCAAGGTTCGGCTCAAGGAACTCCTGGGCCAGCAGGCGGCGGCCAAGGCGCGGCTCGACGACGTCGAGACCGAATGGATGTCGGTGAGCGAAACCGTGGAGTCC
Organism: Marinobacter suaedae; assembly: GCF_030519635.1. Lineage (NCBI taxonomy): Bacteria > Pseudomonadati > Pseudomonadota > Gammaproteobacteria > Pseudomonadales > Marinobacteraceae > Marinobacter > Marinobacter suaedae. The sequence goes on from NZ_JAUMIS010000001.1 coordinate 1,786,389, forward strand.
CTGGAAGCGGAACTGGCTGGCTGAGCCGCTAGCCGTCCACAATTTCCAGGGTGAAGTTTTGCCTGGCCAGGAATTCCTTCTCGTTTTCCAGGTCGGCCAGGGTCAGTGGCCGATCATCCAGCCAGCCTTTCTTGAACGCCAGCACCAGGCGGTTAGGGTGCGCGTGCAGCGTCCAGGCAGGAGGTGGCTCCATGTTCCGGGGGTGCTGAATGATGTTGGCCAGCCGGATCAGGATGCACAGATGCCTGAGCCGGTATTCATCATCCTTGTCGAGGTCTTCGAAGATAGCGGGTGAGAACTTGCGCCGGTGTCCCCGAACAAGCACAGACAGATCCCGTTGGAACTGTTGGGTAAAACCGGGCAAATCAGAGTAGCGTAACAGGTAGGCACCGTGCTTGTGGTACTGACTGTGGGAAATGGTCAGGCCTATCTCGTGCAGTCGGCAGGCCCAGCGAAGCACATCTTCGTCGGCACTGGTGTGAATACCCCACGCTTTGGCCACCTGATTCCAGGCTGAAATACAGGTTTCCTCGACGGCTTCCGCGTGGACCTGGTCCACATGATAGCGTTCCTGGAGCGCAGAAATGGTCCGCTCGCGTACGTCCTCGTGTTTGATCCGGCCAAGGATGTCGTACAACAGGCCCTCGCGCAGCGCACCGTCGGCAAAGGCCATGTCATTTATATCCAGGGATTCAAACGCGCCCATCAATATCGCGAATCCGGCCGGAAAAATGCTCTGCCGATCAATCCGGATGCCGATTTCCCCTAGCCTGTCGGTTCTTCCCATATTGATCAGGCGGCGTCGAAGCTCCTCCATACCGGCACGGGTAATCGTGCCATCGGATATCTTCAGCGTCGCCAGGGCATTGGCGATGGCCTTTATGGAACCAGAAGACCCCACTGCGCTTTTCCAGCCGGTGGAACGATAGGATTTGCTAATGTTCAGCAATTCCTGTTTGGCATGGGTGACGGCCTTGTCCATCTGCTTGCGGGTAATTTTTCCATCCGGGAAGTACCTGTTCCGAAAGGACACGCAGCCCATGTGCAGGCTTTCCAGGTGCTGAGGTTCAAAGCGTTTGCCGATAATGAACTCGGTGCTGCCCCCGCCGATGTCGATGACCAGGCGACGACCCGAATCGTCTGCCAGGGTGTGTGACACCCCGAGATAAATAAGCCGGGCCTCTTCGCGGCCTGCAATGATTTCGACCGGGTAGCCAAGAATCTCTTCGGCGCGGGCAATGAATTCGCCGGTGTTACGGGCGACCCGGAGCGCGTTGGTACCCACAACCTGGACAGATTCCGGAGGGAAGCCTTTGAGTCGTTGGGCGAACCGGCTCAGGCAGGCGAGTCCCCGCTCCTGAGCTTCTGGCGTCAGGCGGTTCTGGTCGTCCAGGCCGGCACCAAGCTGGACCTTTTCGCCCATTTTCTCCAGCGTGCGAATTTCGCCGTGAACCACGCGGGCAACGACCATGTGAAAGCTGTTGGAACCCATGTCGATGGCGGCCAGCACGTCGTTGGACGATGCCGGTCTCACGTTTTCGGCGGTGGATGTCGACGTCACGTTGGTCCAAGTCCTTTTCGTCCGGAGGGTTGCGGTAACTATAAGCGAAATTCCTGAGGTGTGTCAGTAACGGGTAGGGGGAGCTACGGCTTCACATCCACGAGACCAATCGCGTAAAGTATGGCAATCCAATACGGTGATGAGCTGTACAAGATAAGAGCAGCTTTATCGGTGAAACCAATGATGCCCGGGGAAGTACGGCAGGCAGGCTGTGCATGCAGGGTGTCCTGAACAGGAAACTGTAATGAGCGGAAATATCGTAAACGTAACCGACGCTTCTTTTGAGCAGGACGTGCTCCAGTCTGATGTCCCGGTTCTGGTGGACTACTGGGCTGAGTGGTGCGGACCGTGCAAGATGATTGCTCCGGTACTGGAAGAGGTCGCCGACGAGTACGCGGGTAAGCTGAAGATTTGCAAGCTCAACATCGACGAGAACGAGCAGACTCCGCCCAAGTTCAACATCCGTGGTATCCCGACCCTGATGCTGTTCAAGAACGGCAACGTGGACGCCACCAAGGTCGGCGCACTGTCCAAGTCTCAGCTGGCGGCCTTCCTCGACAGCAACCTCTGATTACGGATCAGACGGTTCAGACCGCCCCTGGGTTATGCCCTCGGGCGGTTTTTTTGTTCTGTTACTTCCAGGTTTTCGTCCGGGCCAGATCGGTTTCTTTCTGCTCCACCCAGTGCTCCCCGGATTCCGCGAGTTCCTTCTTCCAGAAGGGCGCGGATGTTTTCAGGGCATCCATGATGTATTCGCAGGCCGCAAACGCACCGCTTCGGTGTGCGCTGCAGACCCCAACGAAGACAATCTGATCGTTCAGGCTGAGCTGTCCGACACGGTGAATGACCCGGGCTTTGCGAACGTCCCATCGCTTGGACGCCTCGTCAATCAGCCCTGCAATCACCTGTTCGGTCATGCCGGGGTAATGTTCCAGATAGAGGCCTGTCACGCCTTGCTGGTCGCCGTGGTCGCGAACCAGGCCGGTGAACGTGGCGATGGCGCCGGTGCCCGAACCGCTGTCTCTGAGGCTGGCGTATTCAGCACTGGGGTCAAAGTCGTCGGTCTGGATCGAGATCATCTCAGCCTCCGGTCACCGGGGGGAAGAACGCGACTTCGTCGCCAGCCTGCACCAGTGTGGTGGCTTTTGACATGGTCTGGTTAACCGCAATCATGATCGGTTGGTCCCCGTCCAGCTGGGCCCAGGGGCCGGAGCGCAGGGCGAGATCCGCGAGGATGTCACCGGCCGTCAGACCTGGCGATGCCGGAAGCGTCAGTTGTTCCGTGCCGAGTTCTTCTCGCAGACGGGCAAAGAATCGGATGGTAATGCTGTCGTTGCTCATGTTCAGGCCAAAAGCTCTTCGAATGAATAATACGTTAGCAGATCTCCCGGGCTGACCCGAGTGTTTTCGGGTACCACGGCCAGACCGCCCGCCCAGCAGGCGGAGCTGAGTACGCCGGAGTTCTGGTTCGGGTAGGCCTCCAGTGTGCATCGATCCGGCAAGCAGGCCTTGCGAGCGCGAATAAACTCCCGCCGAATCGAGGGTTCGTCCACCGAGAAGTCCGCCGGTAGGGTTTCGCCTGTGGGTGTCAATCGTGCGCGTCCCTGGCATTTCCGGATAAAGGGCATGGCCACCATCAGGAACGTGACCAGTACCGAGGCCGGGTTGCCGGGCAAGCCAATGACCGGTGTGTCATTCATGTGGCCAAAGGCCAGCGGTTTGCCAGGCTTGATGGCAAGGCGCCAGAGGGACAGAGTGGACGACTCTTCAAGAACCACCCTGACGTGATCCTCTTCTCCGACCGACACGCCGCCCGTGGTGATGACCAGATCGGAGGCGTCAGCGGCCCGGAACAGTGTGTCCCGGGTTGCCGTGCGATCGTCGGCCAGAGACTCACACAGGGTAACTTCGCAGCCGGCTTGGGCCAGAAGGCCCAGCAGAGTGTAGCGATTGGTGTTGTAGATTTGCCCTGCAGCGAGCGGTTTGCCGGGATCCACCAGTTCGTCACCGGTAGTGAGTATGGCGACCCTGAGTCTGCGCTGTACAGGAACCCGGGCGAACCCCATGGAAGCCAGCAGTCCCATTTCCTGGGGGCGAATCAGGGTTCCTTGTGGCAAGGCCATGCAGCCTTCGGTGAGATCCTGGCCGCGGCGGCGGATGTTCTGGCCTTCGCTGACGTCCGTGTGGATCACGATGCCGTCGTCCGAAGCGTCCACGCGTTCCTGCATCACCACGGCGTTGGCACCCGCAGGAATTTCAGAACCGGTAAAGATTCGTGCGGCGGTTCCCGGTGCCAGTTCTCCGGGTGGGTGTCCGGCTGGTATTCGGATGGACACAGGTATTGCACGACCCGGGTGAACGTCCTCGAACCGTACCGCGTAACCATCCACCGAACTGTTATCCGCCGGCGGAACGTCGGCCGGCACATGATGGTCTTCCGCCAGTATCCGGTGCAGGGAATCGGGCAGTTCTACCGTTTCCCTGGTATCAAGGCCTTTTGCCTGTGACAGAAGGTGACTGAGGGCCTCCTCAAGCGGTGTCAACTGGGGTGCGGCCATGCGTTGAAGCTCCTTGTTTTTGTTCTGAAACCGGCGCTAGCGGGAAGCCTGTTGCCCGATGATGTCCTGGAGCCGGTCAAATGCCCGTTCCGGTTTTTTCAGGGTCAGCCCTGAGAAGTTGCAGGGGGCGTGTCGGCTGTCCAGCTGGGATTTAAGGATGTGCTCCCATCCGGTCCGGCAGGCTCCGGTGGAACCGGGCAGGCAGAAGATGACCGTGTGGTTGGCCAGACCACCGAAGGCTCGGGACTGAATCGTCGATGAGGCAATTTCGGAGGCCGACAGCCGGCGGAATTCCTCACCAAACCCTTCAATGATTTTGTCCAGCAGCGGCGCCACGGCTTCCGGAGTGGAATCCCGTTCGTGAAAGCCGGTGCCACCGGTGATAATTATCGCGTGTATGACCGGGTCAGCAATCCAGTTGGCAATCAACGCTCGTACCAGATACACGTCATCGGGAAGCAATCTGCGGGCGAGCAGCCGGTGCCCGGCTGCGATGACCTGATCCTCCAGGAACTGGCCGGACGTGTCCTCCTCAGGCCCCCGGGAATCCGACACCGTCAGAAGGGCGACGTTGAGCGGGATCAGTTCGCTGGTGATGTCACTACTCATGGTGGGCACTCCGAACATTCAATCAATGTTGTTTTTTACACAGTATCGGTGTGAATTCCGGTGAATGGAAGTGGGATGGATACGGAAAATGTTTTGAGAAAGAGCAGTCTGCCTGTGCCAGCAGTATGAAATCGATGTTATTTTGGACAGTGCACTTGACATGCGCGGCCCAAGTGGCCGAATATCAAACCTGCTCGGCAAACGGTTGTTTCCACTCCCGGCTCCAGTCCCATATACACCGGATTCCACTTACAACCGGTTGCTTCATCTGGCCAGCATCACGCTCAACGACGATAAGCTTTGACCAAACTGATCAGGGGCACCCCTGTCATTCCATTATTCGTTTACTTCCATTCCTGAAAATCCAACAAAATTATGAATCTTACTGAACTCAAGCAGAAATCCATGCCCGAATTGCTCGAAATCGCGCAAGAAATGGGCCTCGATAACCTGGCTCGTTCGCGCAAGCAGGACGTGATTTTTACGATCCTGAAGAAGCATGCCAAGAGCGGCGAGGACATCTACGGGGACGGGGTACTGGAAATTCTGCAGGACGGTTTTGGCTTCCTTCGCTCCGCTGACGCATCTTACCTGGCGGGGCCGGACGACATTTATGTGTCACCGAGCCAGATTCGTCGTTTCAACCTGCGTACAGGCGACACCATCGCTGGCAAAATCCGACCGCCGAAGGATGGCGAGCGCTACTTCGCGCTGCTGAAGGTCAACGAAATCAACTTCGACAAGCCAGACAACGCGCGCAACAAGATTCTGTTTGAAAACCTCACTCCGTTGTTCCCGCAGGAACGACTGATGCTCGAGGCCGGTAATGGCAGTACGGAAGACCTGTCGTCGCGGGTGCTCGACCTGGTGGCACCGATTGGTAAAGGCCAGCGTGGCCTGATCGTGTCGCCGCCCAAGGCAGGTAAAACATTGCTGATGCAGGGTATTGCCCAGTCTATTACCCGCAACAACCCCGAATGCTATGTGATGGTTCTGCTGATCGACGAGCGTCCGGAGGAAGTGACCGAGATGCAGCGTACGGTACGCGGCGAAGTGATTGCCTCCACCTTCGACGAGCCGCCGGCCCGTCACGTCCAGGTCGCCGAGATGGTGATCGAGAAGGCCAAACGTCTGGTTGAACACAAAAAAGACGTAGTGATCCTGCTGGACTCCATTACCCGTCTGGCCCGTGCCTACAACACGGTTATTCCGTCCTCCGGTAAGGTACTGACCGGTGGTGTGGATGCCCACGCGCTGGAAAAGCCGAAGCGGTTCTTTGGTGCTGCCCGTAACGTGGAAGAGGGCGGCAGCCTGACCATTCTGGCAACCGCGCTGGTAAACACCGGCTCCAAGATGGACGAAGTGATTTACGAAGAGTTCAAGGGTACCGGCAATATGGAAGTGCACCTGGACCGGAAAATTGCCGAGAAACGGACCTACCCGGCCATCAATATCCGCAGTTCCGGCACGCGCCGTGAAGACCTGTTGATGAGCGAGGCGGACATTCAGCGCGTATGGATTCTGCGCAAGCTGCTGCACTCCATGGAGGATGACACAGCAGCCATCGAGTTCCTGTTGGACAAGCTCAAAGACACCAAGACCAACGACGAATTCTTCCAGTCGATGAAGCGTCGTTAATACGGGCGACTGGCAAGTCCCGGCGCGTCAGTCTTGGAGGCTGGCCCGCCGGGATGCCCTATCCCGAACACGCTGTGGATACGTCCCTGTACGCTTGGTCTTGCCATCCCTGGCAAGACACAGTTCGGGACAGACCATCCCGGCTATTTTTCCAGACTCCTGCAAGTACTCCTTCCCATTCTGACTTGGTACGAGAGTCTGAACATCTGATTAGCCCTTTATCCCGTAAACATGCCCGAACCTTTCGGAGCCCTTCATGAAATACAGCGACCTGCGAGACTTTATTGACCAGCTTGAAAAACTGGGCGAACTGAAACGCATCTCGGCAGAGGTTGACCCCAAGCTGGAAATGACGGAAATCTGTGACCGCGTTTTGCGAGCAGAAGGGCCGGCATTGCTGTTCGAAAATCCGAAGGGGTATGACATGCCGGTGCTGGCCAACTTGTTTGGCACGCCCCGGCGGGTAGCGCTGGGCATGGGGCAGGACAATGTCACGGCGCTCCGGGATATTGGGAAATTGCTTGCGTTTCTCAAGGAGCCCGATCCCCCCAAGGGGTTCAAGGATGCCATCGAGAAGCTGCCGGTGTTCCGCCAGGTCATGCGGATGAGCCCGAAGGTGCTCCGATCGGCGCCTTGTCAGGATGTGGTGATTGAAAAGGACAGGGTGGATTTGTACCAGATTCCGGTGCAAACCTGCTGGCCTGGAGATGCTGGTCCGCTGGTAACCTGGCCGCTGGTCATAACTCGTGGTCCCAATAAAGAACGGCAGAATCTCGGGATCTATCGCCAGCAGGTGATCGGGCGCAATCGCCTGATCATGCGCTGGCTGAGCCATCGTGGTGGGGCGCTGGATTTTCAGGAGTTTCAGAAGGCTCATCCGGGCGAACCCTACCCGGTAGCTGTCGCGCTGGGCGCTGATCCGGCAACCATACTGGGCGCGGTGACCCCGGTGCCAGATACCTTGTCGGAGTATGCCTTTGCGGGTTTGCTGCGCGGCAGCAGGACCGAGCTGGTGGATTGCCAGCTGAGCGATCTGCAGGTGCCGGCCAGCGCCGAGATCGTGCTGGAAGGATTTATTTATCCGGACGATATGGCGCCGGAAGGCCCGTTCGGGGACCACACCGGCTACTACAACGAAGTCGAGCAGTTCCCGGTGTTTACGGTGGAGCGGATTACCCATCGTAAGGACCCCATCTACCACAGCACCTACACCGGGCGTCCGCCCGATGAGCCAGCGATTCTTGGGGTGGCGCTCAACGAAGTGTTCATCCCCATTTTACAAAAGCAGTTTCCGGAAATCGTGGATTTTTATTTGCCGCCCGAGGGGTGTTCCTACCGCCTTGCGGTTGTAACCATGAAGAAACAATACCCGGGCCATGCCAAGCGCGTGATGATGGGGGTATGGTCCTTCCTGCGGCAGTTCATGTACACCAAGTTCGTGATCGTCACCGATGACGATGTGAACGCCCGGGACTGGAAGGACGTCATCTGGGCCATGACCACCCGGATGGACCCGGCCAGGGACACCACGCTGGTTGAGAGTACGCCGATTGATTACCTGGACTTCGCCTCACCGGTCGCCGGACTGGGATCGAAAATGGGGCTGGATGCTACCAATAAATGGCCGGGTGAGACCGATCGGGAATGGGGCACCCCCATTACCATGACGGACGAGATTCGTCAGCGGGTGGACGAACTGTGGGATCAGCTGGGCCTTGAAACCTCGGCCAATAGCCCCGACTGATAAGGTCAGCCGGGTGTATCATGTCATTCTTGAGCCTTCCGGGCTTGGTTATCGGGCGGCGCCTGAGGACAACCTGCTCAGTGCCGCCAAGCGGGCGGGCATTGCCGTCCCCGAGGCCTGTCGCAATGGGGTATGCGAAATTTGCGAGGCTCGGGTACGGGCCGGCACCGCCCTGAATACCCGAAATCAACACACAATACAGGTTGGCGAGCGTCTGATGATGTGCAGAAGTCTGCCGCTCGAGAACCTAACTTTGGAGATAGACGCTGTTATGGCAGCCGGAGCGATTCAGCCGAGTAAATTTCAGGCCAGGGTGGTCGATGTGCGATCCATCAATCACGATGTCTATCGTGTCGAGCTCCAGCTCCCGCGGCGACGGGATCTGACCTTCCACGCCGGCCAATATCTGTCGGTGAACCTGCCCGGTGAGGGCCCCAGTTTCTTCTCCATTGCCAGTGGCCCGGCGGCCGAGAATCTGGAGTTGCACATTCAGGCATCCCCGGATTGGGGCTCGGCCCAGAAAGTCATCGACGCCTTGAAACCGGGCGCCGAGGTTTCCCTTGATATGCCCTATGGCAAGGCTTGTCTGGCGGGCGCGCCGAGCAAGTCATTATTTCTGGTTGCTGCGGGCACGGGCTTTGCCCAGATGAAAAGTCTGATGGATTACCTGGGTAGCACGTCCTACGACCAGCCCATCAAGCTTTTCTGGGGAGTGCGTCGCCATGAAGACATGTATCTTCGCTCCATGGCCCAGCAGTGGGAAGCCGACTTGCCCAGCTTTACTTTCCTTCCGGTGGTCGGCGACGACGAGGATAACGACTGGAGCGGCCATCACGACCAGCTTGTACGGGCGGTGCTGGCTGCCGGTGGTGACTGGTCAAACGTAGAGGTACACGCCAGCGGCTCGCCTACCATGGTGTATACCCTGATGGATGCACTGCTGGACGCGGGTTTGCCGGCGGATGCGTTTTTCTCTGATGTACTGGAGTATGCGCCCAGAAACTGATCGGTAGCCGGGCCGGATGATCGGTTCCGGCCCGGTTCCTCAGGCCTTGGGCATCGGCAGTTCCGGCAGACTGTTGTCCTTTGCCAGCCCCTGCATCATCAGTTTGATGCTGACCTCTTCCTCGCCCATGTGAGCATTCAATCGGCTGAGTTCGGCCAGGGTTTCCCTACTCCTGCGCAGATGCAGACTGGTTTCAAAATATTCCCGGGCCTTGCCCCAGAGTTCGTTACGCAGGCTCAGGCGCCCCAGGGCCAGCAACAGCTCGGGATTGTTTGGTCGATCCTTCAGCCACTGTTCGGCCATAATCAGCTGTTCGTCCGGATTCTGACCCTCAATCCGGCCATACAGATTGATCAGCTCATCACTCCAGTGGTTCCGAAGTACCTTGCGTAGCAGAGTTTCGGTTTGGGCCTCGTCGCCCAGGTTTGCCAGCAGTCGGGCGTAGTCCTTGATGGTATGTTCATCCCGGCGCAGATAGCCCGGCAGTTCGTCCCACAGGCGGGTCAGGGGTTCCAGTGACGCGCCAGGGTCATCCTGACGACGCTTCCGACACTCCTCAGCCGCGGTTTCCAGAAGGTTGTGCCACACCTGCCGTTGAAGTTCGTGGAACTCGCTTTCCGGCAAGACATCGTGTTTCTTCAGCTCTGGCAGGAGTCTGGCCAGCTCCTTCCAATCCTCCAGCTTGAGGTAGGTGCTTTTCAGCAGTTTGAGGACGAATGGGTGGTTAGGCGATTGCTTGCGTAGTCTGACGAGCGTCGCCAGTGCCTGTTCGTACCGATTGCCCGCCAGTTGCAACTGCGCCTGGGTGATGCCCACCGCCATGTCTGATCCGGGGGTACTCTCAAAGGCTCTGCGCAGGAGTTCCTCAACACCGTCGTAGTCGCCGCACTCGAAGGAGGCCTGGGCAGCCGCCAGATAGTTAATCAGCGGCGTGTCGGCATTGTTGGCGGAGGTGGTGAGCAGTTTGCGGGCCCGGGGCCAGTTGCCCTCGGCCAGCGCCAACAGTCCGTTGGTGGTGCGCCGCTGGGCCCGGCGCTTGTTGCCTCGGGACAGCCAGCCTTTCACTGCGCCACCGCTGCGGCCCATCCGACGCACGAGGCCGATGAACAGCTGGATGAGCAGAGTGATGACCACCAGCAGGCCCAGCCCAACCCAGAAATTGGTTTCGACAAGGTAGTTGCCAAAGCTGACCCGGATATAGCCCAGGTCGTACTGAAGACCCAATGCCAGACCCGTACCGATCAGCAGCGCAACCAGAAGAATAAGTAACACGCGAATCATGAATTGCCGCCTCCGTTACTGCCTCCGGAGTTCTGTTCCGAGTCGCCTTCCGGCGCCAGGCGGCCTGCCAGACGCTGTTTGAGCAAAGAGAGCGATTTGCTGATGTCCGGCACCTCGGGATCAACGTCCTTGCCCGTCAGTTCAGCCAGGGTCTCTGCCAGGGCGTTCACCCGCGGATGGCTGTCGTCGTACCAGTTATCGATGGTGTCCGTGGCTTTGGTCAGGGCGCGCTCATACAGGGTCTGATTGCCCCTGAGTACGGCCATTTCGGCTTCTTCCAGCATCAGCTGCAGATTCAGACGGGCATAGGCGCTCTGGTCCGGTGACAGCAGCGGTTTGACCGGCTCATCCATACGGCGCACCACCACCACCTGCATCATGGTTTCCTTGAAGTCGTTCCAGGCCAGGTCCAGGGCATCCGGTTCCTCGGTACCTTCTGCTGCCGGTTCTCCGCCATCCTCAATGTTGAAGTCCGGCGCCTGGCTGTTGATCAGAGCCTGATCGGTCAGTTGATGGACGCTCTCGATCGCGGCCTCCAGGGTCAGGTACAGCCCTGTGCGATCCACATCACTGATGCTCTTGAGGCTGAGCATTTCCTTGGCGACTTGCTGGCGTACCGGAAAAACGCCGATGTCATCGGACTCCTTAAGGACCTCATCGGCCGCTTGCAGCGCCGACAGGGCCCCTTTGATGTCCTTTTCAATGATCAGGCGCTGATTGGCGATGCGTAGCAGATACTCGGCCTCGGCAAGGAGCCAGTCAGTGCGGGTGCGGTTGCCGGATTCCAGAAGTTCGCGGGCGTTGTGGTCGATTTGTCGCTGCTGGGTGGCAATCAGTTCGCGCTGTTCGTTCAGCTTGCTCTCCAGGCTTTGCAGGCGTTGGCTCTGTTCGCTGCGCCCGTCGCCCAGGCGATCCGCCATCTGCGAGGTATCAGTTTTGAGGTCTGCCACGGCCTGTATCAGCGCCTGATTGTTGTTCCACTGTTGCCAGTTCCACAACCCCAGTGCGATAGCAGCGACCAGGGCCAGTAACGCAATGAGCCATATCGGCCACAGTCGCGGTCGCGCGGGTTTGTCTTTGGAGATGGGAGCGGGCAGTTGTTCTTTTGCTTCTTCAGTTGTCTCAGTCACGGGCGTCCTTACTTGGCTGAACCGAAGCCACCGTCCCGGCCGTGAAGTTGATCTGCAACACTGGCCACGATGTCAGTATCGGCAAGGCTTCCTGGTATGCACGGATTCACGAACCCTGCTGCTCGGGCCTGCTCGGCGACTCGGGCGGCGGGAACAATCAATAACCTGTCGTGTAGATTATGGCTGCTATTTCCACATAGTGCGATGAGATTGTTCAAGGTTTCGCCAGATAGCGCAATGACAGCGTCCGGAGCGAAGTCCTTGATGGCGCTCTGGATCTCCTGTTCAGTGTGATTCGGAACGCGGCGCTGGTAAAGCGGAAGAGCCGTTACCCTGGCGCCTCGTTGCTCCAGGGTCTGACGGATCAGTTCCCGCCCGTCTTCACCCCGCACCAGCAGCACTTGCTCTCCACTGAATCTGGCCAGGGAGGGCAGCGCCAACAACGCTTCGCTGGTCCAGCCATGGCTGGGTTTGCGGGTGCTGATGCCGTGCCTGGTGAGTACCGAAGCGGTGCCGGAGCCGACCGCGTACCACTGAATGCCCGTAGGTAACTGCGGCCACCAGTTGTCCAGCTCTTCGAGCAGCAGCCGGGCCGCGTAAGGGCTGACAACGATGATGTGGGTGAATTGATCCAGGTTCAGGATCAGGGTGCGCCTCTCGGGTGTTTCGGGCAGGGGCTGGCGTTCAATGAGGGGGAGTGTGCGGGTCTCGGCCCCCGCAGCCCGGAAACATCCGGCCAGGCGTGAGGCTTCCGGTTCCGGCCGGCAAATCAGGATGCGCCGGCCGGTTAGTGGGGCTGAATCAGCGTGGGGTGTGGCCATAAATGTCTGCCAGCACCTTGTCTGCTCCCAGGGCAAGCAGGTCTTCGGCCAGTTCCTTGCCCAGTCGTTCGCCCTCTTTCCGGGGAGCGCGACCTTCCACTCTGAAAATCTGGCTGCCATCAACGGCACCGACCAATCCACGCAGCCAGAGGGTGTCATCCTCTTCCAGTAGCGCGTACGCGGCGATCGGCACCTGGCAGCCGCCTTCCAGCCGGCGGTTCAGGGCACGTTCGGCGGAAACCCGGTCCCAGGTGTCTTCATGGTTCAGCTCGGACAGCATGGCACGCAGTTCCGTGTCATCCAGGCGGCATTCGATGCCCAGCGCGCCCTGACCGACTGCAGGCAGGGAAACGGTATCCGGCATGGAATAACGAATGCGATCGTGGAATCCCAGCCGCTTCAGGCCGGAGCTGGCCAGAACGATGGCGTCAAACTCACCGGCATCCAGCTTGGCCAGGCGGGTGTTGACGTTGCCCCGGAGCACATGGATGTTGAGGTCTGGACGATAGGCCCGAAGCTGGGCCTCCCGTCGCAGGCTGGCGGTGCCGACCACGGCGCCTTCCGGCAGGGCATCGACATTGTCATAGTGATTGCTGACGAAGGCGTCGGTGGGGTCTTCCCGCTCACAGATGGCGACCAGGCCCAGACCGTCCGGGAAGTGCATGGGCACATCCTTCATGGAATGAACGGCCAGGTCCGCCCGACCATCCAGCATGGCTTCTTCCAGCTCTTTGACGAACAGGCCCTTGCCGCCGATCTTGGCCAGGGGAACGTCCAGAATCTTGTCGCCCTGAGTTTTGATTTTCACCAGTTCGACAGTCACGTTGCTGTTCAGGCGCTCGAGTTCGGTCTTGATGAATTCTGCCTGCCAGAGCGCCAGGGCGCTGCTGCGGGTCGCGATGCGAAGAGTTCGTTTGGACATGACTCTCTCAGTCGGTTCGAAATAGGTGGGCCAAGGGTACCTTTTGATGGGCCAAATGTCCCGTGCCGGTGGGTCTTCTGTTCGGGAAAAACCTAGCCCGGCTGATGGTCGTGCAACCACTGGCGCACGCTGCTGGCGTGGCGGCGGCTGACCGGAAGTGCCCCTCGTCCGTCCTTGAGCTCGACCACCGCCTGGCCCTGATCCGTGCGGGTCAGCGCCTGGATAAACCGAACCCCCACCAGGGTCTGCCGGTGGATGCGCAAAAGGTGGCCCGGGTAGGTGCTCTCGAGCTCCTTCAGTGTGTAATCACAGACCGTTTCACCCTGGGTGTGGCGCAGGGTGACGTACTTCTGGTCGGCTTCACAGTAGACGATGTTGACCAGATCAATCAGCTCGGTACCGCGATGGGTCCGCACCGCCAGTTGCTCGTCACTTCCCAGGTTCAGGGCACCGAGGGTCTGGGCCTGAACCCGGTTGACCCGTCCGGCACGGTTGAGGGCGTCGGCCAGCGCTTCCTTCCGGACAGGTTTTAGCAGGTAAGCGATGGCCTGTACCCCGAAGGCCTCGATGGCATAGTGGTCGTACGCGGTACAGAAAATGAGCGCGGGTGGATTGGCCAGCTTTTCGAGCCGGGCGGCCGCCGCCATGCCATCCAGCCCCGGCATGCGGATGTCCAGCAGCATGATGTCCGGCTCCAGCTTAGCTACCTGGGCCAGTGCGCTATCACCATCGGACGCCTCACCGCAAACCTCGTAGCCCGGCAGGGCTTCTACCAGGCGCCGAAGGCGCTCGCGGGCCAGGGGTTCGTCGTCGGCAACCAGGATGCGGCGGTTGGTCATGGCAGTAGGTGGCACCTTTTTCGATTCATAGAGTTGAGCCGGCGCTGGATTGCGATGGCAACTTCCGGCGCGGCAGCCGGAGTGTGACCGTATATGTATCGTTCTGCTGGCTGTGTTTCAACACGGCCGGTTCCCCGAACAGGGCGGCCAGGCGCGACTGGATATTGCCCAGTGCCATACGGTTACCTTCATGCTGACGACCGCTCTGGTCGGGCTTGGGATTTTGCACCAGCAGGTAGACAAACTGGCCCCGGGCCTGTGCTTCGATCCGCACCGTGCCGCCGGCGGCGCAGGGCTGGATGCCGTGGTATATGGCGTTTTCCACCAGTGGCTGCAGAGCCAGCGGTGGAATGGCCTGGTGCTCCAGTCCCGGCGCGATGTCCCATTCCACGTGCAGCCGGTCCCCCAGGCGAAGCGCTTCGATGCCGAGGTAGCGCCGGCACAGCTCGAGCTCGCGCCCCAGTGGCACCAGCTGATCCGTGTTGCGCAGGCTGGCCCGGAACAGTTCGGACAGATCGAGAACGGCTTCTTCGGCCTGTTCCGGATTGATGGCGATGAGGCTGGCTATGGTGTTCATGCTGTTAAACAGGAAGTGAGGCTGAATCCGGGCCTGGAGTGCCGCCAGATGCGCCTGTATTTCCGCCTCCCGTTGTTCCTGCCACTGATGCTGAAGGTAGAAATACCGAAGCACGATCAACACGATCAGCAGTGCCATCAGCATTTTCTTGGCGATGCTTTGCCAGGCAGCCAGATCCTGATTCGGTTGCAGCAGGCTATCGGCGAATAGACTGAAGGCCAGTACGTCCAGCAGGACGATCCCGACAATGCACAGGGTGGCCATGGGAATGGATAACTGGGCCAGTTTCGCCCGGAACACACAGATAAGGGCGGCGCTGGTGAGCGTGGTCCATTGCACGAACAGGGACAGGAGCCCGAAGAAGCTCCAGTCAATCCAGCCGGACTCGGCCTGAACAATGGCCAATACAAGCACCAGCAGTTCGCTGGTCACCAGAAGCATGAAAACGGCCCGCACCCGGCACAGGTCCGGAACGAAAAACTCGTTGGATGTTACTGCCTTGTCGCCTTTCAGGGGTGGCTCCTTACAGGGGTCGGAATGCTATACTCGCGCCACATCCAATGTACCTTATTATTCCCCGCCAGATGATGCCGGGCTGTTTGCAGGAAAGATAGATCATGACGGATCAGAAAAAATCTGAACAGAGCACAACCTCCGAAAAACCCTGGGGTGGACGTTTCAGCGAACCCACCGATGCCTTTGTTGAGCGATTCACCGCATCTGTCGGTTTTGATCAGCGCCTGTACCACCATGACATCACTGGCTCCATTGCCCACGCCACCATGCTTGCCTCGGTCGGTGTTCTGACCGACCAGGAGCGGGATGCCATCATCGAGGGGCTGAACGGGGTTAAGGCGGATATTGAATCCGGAGCGTTCGAGTGGTCGGTCAGCCTGGAAGACGTGCACATGAACGTGGAGGCACGCCTGACCGACCGTATCGGCATCACCGGTAAAAAGCTGCACACCGGTCGCAGCCGGAATGACCAGGTGGCCACCGATATCCGCCTGTATCTGCGGGACGAGATCGATGTGATCGCCGAGGAGCTGACCCGCCTGAAGGCCGGACTGCTGGACCTGGCAGAGCGGGAAGCGGACACCATCATGCCCGGCTTTACCCATCTGCAAACGGCCCAGCCGGTAACCTTTGGTCATCACCTGATGGCCTGGTACGAAATGCTGGTACGTGACGCAGACCGCCTGCAGGACTGCCGCAAGCGGGTGAACGTGATGCCGCTGGGAGCGGCCGCCCTGGCGGGCACGACCTATCCCATTGACCGCGACATGACCGCCCGGTTGCTGGGTTTTGACCGTCCCACTGAAAACTCGCTGGACTCGGTCAGCGACCGGGACTTCGCCATCGAATTCTGCAGCTTTGCGTCCCTGTTGATGACGCATCTGTCCCGGTTCAGTGAGGAGCTGGTCTTGTGGACCTCCGCCCAGTTCGACTTCATCGATTTGCCGGATCGTTTTTGCACTGGTTCCTCCATCATGCCGCAGAAAAAGAATCCGGATGTGCCGGAACTGGTGCGGGGCAAAACCGGCCGTGTGAATGGTCACCTCATCAGTCTGCTCACCCTGATGAAGAGTCAGCCCCTGGCTTACAACAAGGACAACCAGGAAGACAAGGAACCCCTGTTCGATACCGTGGATACCATCAAGGGCTGTCTGAAAGCCTACGCCGACATGATTCCGGCCATTCGCTCCAAGGCTGACAACATGCGTGTGGCCGCCAAACAGGGCTTTTCAACGGCGACCGATCTGGCGGATTACCTGGTCAAGAAAGGGGTGCCGTTCCGGGATGCCCACGAAATCGTTGGCAAGTCCGTCGCCTTCGGTGTGGCGGAAGGTCGGGATCTGTCCGAGATGTCCCTGGAAGAGCTGCGTCAGTTCTCTGATGTCATCGGCGAAGATGTATTTGATGTGTTGACGCTGGAAGGCTCGGTTCAGGCCCGGAACCATCTGGGGGGAACCGCGCCGGAGCAGGTTCGCGCCGCGGTGGCTCGCGCTCGCGCTCGCGCCCGGTTGGCGGGCTGAGTCAGGCAGGATTCCCGGGCGCGGGGTTAACCGCCGATGCGTCCGGTCGTCAGTTGCACGGTTGCTGGCGTCAGTTCAGCCAAGGGTTTCGGGCGGGAAAACCGGAAACCCTGACCGTAATGGATACCCAGGGCACGAACCTTCCGGAGTGTATCTTCACTTTCGATGCAGGTCGCGACGGTGACTTTACCCGCCACTTCGGCGATCCGGTGCAAGGCCTCGACCATCACCTGCTGAACCGGATCTTTCTCCAGATCCTCCACCATCCGGCGGTCCAGTTTGATGATGTCTACCGGCAGCCTGGCGGCCAGACTGTAGCTCTCCACCGAAGCGCCGGCACCGTCCAGGGCCACCCGGCACCCTGCCTTGTGCAGTGCATCACAGAGGACTGCCACCTCATCGGGGTACTGGGTGGCGTGGGCTTCGCGAATTTCAAAGCAGAAACAGTCCGAGTCAAAGGGTGAGTCGTCCAGCAGGCTCTCGATGAAGTCGGCGAAGGTATCGTCCAGTACACTCGCAATCGACAGGTTGAAGCCACAGTACTTGAGTCGGGGTTCCAGCAGGGACTGAGAATTCAGCCAGATGAAGGTCTGTCGGATAACCTGACGGTCCAGGCGCTTGGCCAGATCAAAGCGCTCAGCAATGGGCAGGAACTGATCCGGTCCAAGGGTGTCCTGGGTGGCATTGTTGGCAGGGATCCGGGCCAGGATTTCAATATGATCGCCCCAGGTAGCGCTGGCAATCGGTTTGAAGGACTGGAACTCGAGAATCAGTCGTTCGTTGTCCAGTGCCTCGCGAATCTGTTCCGCTTCCTTCCAGGCTTCGCTCTCGTCGACATGCTCTCCTGCGGCGCGAGCTGTGTGAATCCGGTTGCGGCCGGAAATCTTGGCGGTATGGCACAGGTCTGCGGCCTGGCTGAGCAAGAGCTCCGGATCATTCGGCGCATCGTTGTCCATGATAAGCAGCCCGCCGGACGCCGTTGTTTGAAGGCTTTCGCCTTGCCACTGGAATACAAACTCGGATATGGCATCGAGAATGTTGTCGGCGATTTTCCGGGCCCGGGACTCGGGACAGTTTTCAATCAGCAGGACAAAGGTATCGCCCGAAAGGCGTGACAGCGCGTCTCTCTGGCGCACGCGAATGCCCAGATTGCCTGCCAGTTCCCGCAGGTAACGGTCGCAGGTGCCACTGCCGGTCAGGTCGTTGAAACGCTCGAACTTGTCCAGGTCCAGGTAGAGCAGGCTATCGCAGGATTCCCGGTGGGTCTTGTGTTCCAGTGTCCTGAGCAGGCGGGCAATGAAGGCTCGACGGTTCATAAGGCCGGTCACCGGGTCGTGCCGGATACGGTATTCGCTGCTGGCGCTGTGGCTGGCTCGAGGGGCAATCTCCCGCCCGACATGGACTGCGCCGATGGGATCGCCCTGATCATTGGTCAGGCGCTGGTAATGGAATTCGTAGACCGGTAATTCCCGATTTTGTTGGGCCAGTGGCATTTCCACCACGAAGTTGTCCCGGTCAAAGGCTCGTTGCCACAGGCGCTCAATCAGCCGTCGTTCGTTGGGATGCTCGGTAAGCAGGCTTGTCAGACTGTCGCCCGGTCGAGGTCGGACACCGAAGATGGTTTCGAATTGCTGCACAAAGGCGTGGTTGCAATGCAGTAAGTTGAGCTTGAGATCAACCGCCGCGACGACATCCGGCGTGGACTGGGTCGTGGCTGCCAGGATCCGTTCGGCATCCCGGCGGGCCAGATCCCTTTGCATTTCCCGGGTGCGATCCACAAGCGTACCGCCGACCCGGCCGGATTGCTTGAGAGCACGACCATGAATGGTTACGCGTCGGACGTTCTGTCGGGAGGTCAGGATGTCCAGGTCCAGCGAAAACGACCGGCCGGTTTGAATGCAGCGGCGAAACATGGCCCGAACCCGGGGCTGGCCCGTCTGACAATAAAACAGGGCCTGCTCCGGGGTGAGTTCTGTGTCAGTGCGCAGCTCCAGCAATTTGAACAGCCCATCGGTCCAGGTCATTTCGTTGTTCTGGGAATCCAGCT
This sequence comes from Marinobacter suaedae, assembly GCF_030519635.1. Classification (NCBI taxonomy): domain Bacteria; kingdom Pseudomonadati; phylum Pseudomonadota; class Gammaproteobacteria; order Pseudomonadales; family Marinobacteraceae; genus Marinobacter; species Marinobacter suaedae. Next base: position 1,805,158 of record NZ_JAUMIS010000001.1, read on the forward strand.
CCCAGATACCGGCGCTGGCGGTGTCCTCGGCCAGTTTAAGCAGGAGGGGGTCGATGGAGGCAATATCCCGGTGGGAAATAGTGGCAGAGGCGGCGGTGTCCGAATCCCGCATGCTCACACGCATGCTCAGGCTGGCCGTGAAGAAGAATCCCTCCTTGTGCCGGAAGGTCACCAGAACGTTCTGGCCCCTCTCAATCCGGTTCCAGTTAGACGGCACGAAAGGGTCGTCCTGCCTGGATGCGAGGATGCCGTGAACAGGTCGCCCCTGCAGCTCCCGGGCGTCGTAGCCCAATACTGATTCGACGTATCGGTCGGCGAACATCACCTTGCCTTCGTCGTCGATACGCAACAGGGTTCTTCGGTCGGAATTCTGCGACAGGTCTGCTCTATGGCGACGGATGACGAACTCTTTCACGATGGATGAGCCTCGGTAATCTCGGTGTCGGATGTGCCGGTGATCTGGCGAGCGTGACAATATGTTTTTATTTTTCTGGGGGATGCCACGATTCAGCACACATAATACTGATCCTGTCGCTGAAAAGAACCTCTCCTGAGTACCGTTTTGTCTGTCCTCATGCCCCGATCATCCTCGATTTTGACGAGGGGCTTGGTTGTATTGCGCTCCTGCGCCTCTCGAGATCGGTTGCCGGTATGGGACGAACAGGATGAGATCGTTCCTCCCTGTTCGCCAGCTTGCGATCGTGGCCTCGCCCGGCAGGATGCCTGTCGGGTATACTCGGGCGAAAACACATTCAGAGGTTGCAGGAATGCGCGCCACCATTCTTTTGTTGGTCAGTCTGGCCCTAACGCCGGTGCTTTATGGCTGCGGCCAGAAAGGCGACCTGTATCTGCAGGATTCGGTTCCGTCCGATGAGCGTGCCGGGACCGGAACGTATGGCCAGCCAGCGCGCGATAACGAAGACACTGAACGTTAGTCCGTCACCTCTGTACCTGTAGGACGATGTAGGGAAGCCATGGATTACTTCAATTACCGCGACGGTGAACTGTTCGCCGAGGATCTGCCTGTCTCAGAGATTGCCGAGCGTTTCGGAACGCCGGCCTACGTGTACTCCAGGGCCACCCTGGAGCGCCATTACCGTGCCTATGACCAGGCTTTGAGCGGTCGGCCACATCTGGTCTGCTACGCGGTCAAAGCCAACAGCAACCTGGCGGTGCTGAACGTGCTGGCTCGCCTGGGTGCTGGCTTCGATATCGTTTCCGCCGGGGAGCTGGAACGGGTGCTCCGGGCCGGCGGATCGGCCGCCAAGGTGGTGTTTTCCGGCGTCGGCAAGCAGGAATGGGAAATGAAACGCGCCCTGGAAGCCGGCGTGCGCTGTTTTAATGTGGAGTCCGACACCGAACTGGACCGGCTGAATGCTGTGGCCGGCGAGCTGGGCGTGCGTGCGCCGGTGTCCCTGAGGGTGAATCCGGATGTGGATGCCGGTACCCATCCCTACATTTCTACCGGCCTGAAAGAGAACAAGTTCGGCATCGATATCGCGGAGGCGCCCGGGGTGTACGCGCGGGCCAGCAAGCTGCCGAATCTGGACCTTATCGGTGTCGACTGTCACATAGGATCGCAACTGACCTCTGTGGAACCTTTCCTGGATGCGCTGGACCGGGTGATGGCACTGATCGATAGCCTGGCGGAGCAGGGCATTGTCATCCGGCATCTGGATATGGGCGGTGGCCTTGGCGTCACTTACGATCAGGAACAGCCGCCCCAGCCGTCGGATTACGTCCGCGCTCTGGCAGAGCACCTTGGTGACCGGGAGCTGGAGCTGGTGGTGGAGCCGGGCCGGTCGATCGCGGCGAACGCGGGTATCCTGCTGACGCGGGTCGAATTTTTGAAATGCACCGAGCACAAGAATTTTGCCGTAATCGATGCGGCCATGAACGATCTGATTCGCCCGGCTCTGTACAGCGCCTGGCAGGCGATTATACCGGCGAAGCCACGTCAGGACGGTGCAGAAAAGAACTGGGACCTGGTTGGGCCTGTGTGCGAAACCGGTGATTTCCTGGGCAAGGACCGCAGCCTCAGCCTGCAGCCGGGTGACTTGCTGGCGGTGCGATCGGCGGGTGCCTACGGATTCGTGATGAGCTCCAACTACAACTCCCGTAACCGTCCTCCCGAGCTGATGGTGGATGGCAATCAGGTGCACGTGGTTCGGCGACGGGAAACCCTCGACGACCAGCTGGCACCCGAGAGTTGTCTGCCGGAATGAGGGAGTCGCGGGACATGAGTCAGCACCGACGTGGGCAGGGACAGGGCGCAGCGTTGCGTTTCACCAAGATGCACGGCCTGGGCAACGATTTCATGGTGGTGGACGCCATCAGCCAGCCGTTTCGCCTGCGCCCGGAGATGATTCGCAAACTTTCCGACCGGAACTTCGGCATCGGATTTGACCAGCTGCTGGTGGTAGAACCGCCGGGTCTGCCAGACGTGGATTTTCGCTACCGTATTTTTAATGCCGATGGTTCCGAGGTGGAGCAGTGCGGAAACGGCGCCCGTTGTTTCGCCAGCTTCGTCCGGGACCAGCGTCTGACCAACAAGAAGGTGATTCGGGTTCAGACCGCTAAGGGCGTGATCGAGCTGCGACTGGGCAAGCAGGGCATGGTGACCGTGAACATGGGGGTGCCGGAGATGAATCCCCCGGCCATTCCATTTGCCGCGGATCAGCAGAAAACCGTATACACCGTGGAAGTGGACGGCCAGACCGTCGAGCTGAGTGCCGTATCCATGGGCAACCCCCACGGTGTCCTGGTAGTGGATAATGTCGACACGGCGCCGGTGGAAACCCTGGGCCCGTTGCTCGAATCCCACCCCCGTTTTCCCGCCAAAGCCAACATCGGTTTCCTGCAGGTCATTGATCGCAAGCGTGCCCGCTTGCGTGTCTATGAACGGGGTGCCGGGGAAACGCTCGCCTGTGGATCCGGGGCTTGTGCCGCAGTGGTGGCCGGTTGCCTCCGGGGGCTGCTGGATAGCCGGGTCGAGGTCGAACTGCGCGGTGGCCGGCTGGTCATCGAATGGCAGGGGGAAGGGGCCCCTGTTATGATGGATGGTCCTGCAACCACGGTCTTTGAAGGCCAGATGCGACTGCCGGGTGGAGACAAACCGGGCCGTCGTCCGAAACACGGAAAGCCCGCACGAAAACGGTCCTGACCGTCAGGAGACACAGAATGACAGAACAGACGGCCCACCAGAAGGCCGATGACATTACCCGCGAACAGGTGGTCCAGTACCTGAAAGACAATCCTGACTTCTTCGTCGGTCAGGACGACCTGCTGCGCGGATTGACGCTGCCACACGACAGTGGCCGGGCCATTTCCCTGGTGGAGCGACAGGTGCACCTGTTCCGCGAACAGCGGGATATGCTCCAGGGTGAGCTGGGCGAACTGGTGTCCATTGCCCGCCAGAATGACCGTCTGTTCGAGAAGAGCAAGCGAATGCTGCTGCAGGTGATTGAGGCGCGTAACGTCAATGATATGGCGGCGGTGATTGATGACAGCATCCGGGGCGATTTCGGCCTCGATGCGGCGTCGGTCTTGCTCTTCACCGACAGCGACTTGCCTGAGGTATCGCAAGGCGCGCTGCATGTGGTCAGTCCGCAGGACGCCCGGGAACGCCTGGGTAGTCTTCTGGAAGGTGACCGTGCCGTATGCGGCCAGTTCCGCGAGAACGAGCGGGAATTCCTGTTCCCCGACCGGGACGATCCCATCGCCTCGGTTGCGCTGGTGCCCCTGCGCAGCCAGGGCCTGGTTGGCGTGTTTGCGGTGGGGAGTTGCGAACCGGGTTACTTCGATCAGAGCATGGGGTCCATGTTCCTGAGCTATATCAGCGATACCCTCAGTCGCTTGCTGCCACCCATGCTTGAACGCCACAGCACGGTGGTGGAGACCACCGGGCGGACAGCGGAGAACTCTTGAGTGCCCGGGGAGCAGATGGCTGATAGCCTGCCGGTATCCCTGGCTGCCCCTCTGACTGACTTCATTCAGCATCTGGCCTCGGAAACCCGTCACTCCCAGCGCACCTGCGACAGTTACCGGAGGGATTTGGATCGTCTGGCGGGCTGGCTCCATCAGCGCCAGTTTGACCAGTGGCATCGACTCAACGCCCATGACGTTCGACGCTATGCCGCCGACCTGGCCCGGCAAGGTCTGAGCGGCCGCAGTATCGCCCGCCACCTGTCGTCGATCCGGCGCTTTTACCGGTTCCTGGTGCGGGAAAAACTGGCCACCGATAATCCAGCCCTGGATATACGAGCCCCCAAGAGCGGCCGTCGGCTGCCCAAGGTTGCGGACGTGGACCAGGTGAACCACCTCCTTGATGCCAACCCCGACGATCCCCTCGAAGTGCGTGATCTGTGCATGTTTGAACTGATCTATTCATCCGGTCTGCGTCTGTCTGAGCTGGCTGGGCTGAATGTGGATTCGGTGGATCTTCGAGGTGGCCAGTTACGCGTTTTGGGTAAGGGTGGCAAGGAGCGGGATCTCCCTGTTGGCCGCAAGGCCGTCGCGGCGATCCAGGCCTGGTTGCCGGTGCGAGCCGGACTGACTGGAGACGCGGAACCGGCGCTGTTTGTCAGTCAGCGCGGTGACCGCCTCAGCCATCGAAGTATCCAGTCGCGCCTGAGTCGGTGGGGTGTGGTGAAAGGGGCCGACCAGAGATTGCATCCTCATATGCTACGGCACTCCTTCGCCAGCCACATGCTGGAATCCAGTGGCGATCTGAGGGCGGTACAGGAATTGCTCGGTCACGCGGATATCGCAACCACCCAGGTATATACCCATCTGGATTTCCAGCACCTGGCCCGGGTGTATGACCAGAGCCATCCGCGGGCTCGCAGACGTCGGCAGGACCAGCACTCTGGCCCGGGCTGTGAGGATCGGAAATAGGTGATGATCAGAACGATCGCAATCGATGTGCGGTCTCAGGGTCTTCAGGCGTTTACGATGCCCTTGCTTCCGTCCAGGGCGATTGTCCACTCAGCGGATACCGGCAAAGACTCGGTTGTGATTGAATCGGTGTCTCAATGACGCATTCTGGCATCCAGTTCATCAATTATTTCAGCCCAGTCGCTGTCCTGCTCCAGGCCTTCCTCCAGAAAGTTGGACTGGCTTTCGGACCAGAAGGGCGCATCCTGGATCGCGGTGCCGGCCGGGAGCGGCGAGTGCTCGCTGATGAACTGATCCACACTGGCCTCATCGGAAGGCAGTCCCAGTTGCTCAAACAGGGTATTGATAGTGTGCTTGCTGGTATCCATGACTACGGCGCTCCCGACGTTGTTTGCCCGAATGAAATTGTCTCTGATTGCAGGTATGGTTCCCTGAAATGTAGCGGAACCCTTAAGGATATCCAGTGAAGGCCGCGCTTCCACTTTTGTTGCTTTGTCTGTTGTCTCTGGCCAGCGCATCGTTGCGGGCGGATCCTCCGCAGCAGTCCCCTGCGCCGGTGCTTGGCAGCGACGATCTGGACTGGCTGGATACGAAGGAAAGTTTTCGGATTGGCATACGGGAGCCGCGGGTCCCGCTGATGTTTGATATCGGCGATGGCACCATGGCCGGTATCTTCGTCGATTACCTGGACCGGCTTTCGGAAAAGCTGGATAAGCCGGTAGAGGCCGTCGTTGTCGGAGGCACAGGTGGTGTTGAGGTCCCGTCGGTCGACGCTCTGTTAACCGCCCGCCTGCCCGATACGCCGGTGCCCCCAGGCCAGAAGGTCACCGAACCCCTGATGTCACTGACCTACGGTCTGTTCATCGGTGCCGGAGACCTGGCCATCCGAGGTCTTGAGGATCTGGAGAACACCCGGATCGCGATCATCGAGACGGACCCGAACCAGTTCCCCATGCTGGACCCGGTGCAGAACTTCACGCCGGTGGAAGTGAAAAACCTGAGCGAGGCGGTCAGCAGTGTGCTCTCTGGCCGGGCTGACGCGTTTCTCGGACCGGTGCTGGTGGTGTCGGAGTATCTCCAGTCGGCGATGATCGACGGAATCGGCTTGTCGGAATTGCTGGATGAGCGCACTGCAGATGTGGTGCTGCAGGTGGATGCCGACAAGGATCAGCTGTTCCGGGTTCTGGAACAGGCCGTTCTGGCCATCAATCATTACGAGCACCGCACCATCCGGCATTCCTGGCTACAGACTGATGTGCCCGCCCTGGAGCGGAACGGTTTTGAGCTGTCTGGCGCCGACCAGGACTGGTTAAAACGCAATGAGGATCTTCGGGTGGCATTCCGATCCGATTGGCCACCCTTCGAATTCGCCCAGGATGGTCGTCCGGGAGGCCTCGTGGCCGACCTGATGACCCGGCTGGAAAGCAAACTCAACCTGCGCTTTGAGCGGACCCTGGTATCGGATCGCATGACCGCAGAGGAGCAGTTGCGGGATGGTACGGTGGATATTCTCCCCGGACTGGCCCGGACGCCTCGCAACGAACAGGATTTTCTGTTCACCCGGGCTTATCTGACGGTCCCCATTGCCCTCGCGATACGGGACGAGGGTCGGTTTATTGGTGACTTACGGGAGATTCAGGGGGAACGTGTTGGTGTGGTTAATCGCCACGCGGCACACGATTACCTGCTGATCAACCATCCGGAACTGAACCTGTTCCCGGTCAGCACGGTGGAAGAGGGGCTGCTGGCTCTGTCCAATGGCGACCTGGATGTGATGGTGACGCACATTCCGGCGGTCAGTTACACCGTCGCGAGGCTCGGCCTGGCGAATCTCAGGATCACCAGTATCACGCCTTATGCTTACGACCTGCGGTTGGCGGTTAAGGCCGACCGGCCCGATCTGCACCGAATCCTGAATCAGACGCTCAACAGCCTGGATGCCAGCGAAACCGAGGCCATCTACAACCAGTGGATCAACCTGGATATCGAGCAGGAACCGGACTACACCGTCGTGCGGCGGGTGATTCTGATAGCCATCGTGGTGGTACTGATCTTCCTGTACTGGAACCGCAAGCTGTCGCGGGAGGTGGATGAGCGAATCCGGTCCGAGAACGCCCTGCGCCGCAGTGAAGACGAACTCCGGGCCGCCAAACTGGAGGCTGAACGCCTGGCCCGGGAAGCTGAGGCAGCGAGTCGCGCCAAGAGTGAATTCCTGGCCAACATGTCCCACGAAATCCGCACCCCCATGAATGCGGTGATCGGATACAGCGACTTGCTGACCAATACCGTCAAGGATCCCCAGCAGCGCAACTACCTGGAGGCGATCCGGGCGGGCAGCCGCAGCCTGTTGATGCTGATCAACGACATCCTCGATTTGTCCCGCATAGAGGCCGGTAAACTTCGTCTCGATTATTCGGCGGTGTCCCTGCGCCGTATGCTGGATGACGTTCGGCACATCTTCGATCTGCGTGCCCGGGAACAGGAAATTTCCCTGGAAGTGAGCGTTGACTCGGCCATGCCCGCGGCGATGATGCTGGACGAAACGCGGCTGAGGCAGGTGCTGTTTAATCTGGTGGGCAATGCCATCAAGTTCACCCACGAAGGCGGTGTGACGGTTCGGGCAACAGCAACGCCTCTGGAGTCAGCCGGGGAAGAGGAGAACCCTGACTCCCCCACGCCCGATATACAGCGGTATCGTCTGGTGATTACCGTAAAAGACACCGGCATCGGCGTGCCGGAAGACCAGAGGGAACGCATTTTTGAAGCCTTTGAACAACGCGAAGGCCAGAACACACGCCGCTATGGAGGTACAGGCCTTGGGCTGGCCATCAGCCGAAAACTGGTGCGTATGATGGGGGGCGAGCTGGAAGTCGAGAGCGAAGCCAACGTCGGCTCTGTGTTTACTGTGGTGTTGCCTGAGGTCGCCGCGACCGGTGAAATAGTCGAAGATCCGGGTAAGCCGAAAGAAGCGGAGACTCTGCTCGCCCAGGAGCTGAGTATTCAGGAACGTGGCTGGTTGCGTGAACAGTTGGCCAAGGACTTCGGCGATGAGTGGCAGGATGTCAGGGAGAGCGGAGACCCGGAGGCTATGAAAGACTTTGCCCGGCGGGTGCTGGCCTGGGGGCAGCGTTTCCGGTCACCGTCGGTGACCCAGTACGGGGAAAAGCTGCTGGCCGATGTGGAGGCGTTCAACCTGGATGCGGTCAACGGTGCGCTGGATGTGTTCCCGAGATTGCTGGGACGAGAGAACTAGAGGCGAAGCTTACAGGCAATCAAACTGGGAACGGCGGTCAAAGGCAACCGAGACCATGTCGTACCCGGAATCGGACAGCTCACGAATCAGGTCCCGATCCTTCAGCAGGGTCATGCAGACCTTGTGAACGCTGGCCTGAAGCTGCTCCATAGGTGGTTGCGTTGCCTGCAGGCGAAAGTCGACAATCAGGTATTTGCGCTCGATGTCGGCCGAGACCGGAATGTCCTGCCGCTCCACGCTTTCGTAACCGATGTAGGTCGCTTCGTCCCGGGCAAACACCTGGCTCATCAGCAGGTCAAGATTCTCGGCCTGCGCTGGAAGGGCGGGCAGCAGAAGGGCTGAGGCCAATAGGCTGTGGATGAATGACGTTTTCATGGTTGGTTACCTGGTGACTTTTTTGTCATGTGTAACAAAGTGTAAGTGCTTGTCGCGGTCCATTTTTGCAGACCGGTTGGCATTTTAAAGAATTCGGACGAAAATTTTTTCAATTTTTTGCGGTTGTCAGCACCTCGGGGGTTATCTGCCGGCGGCGCTGCTCATGAAGTTTTCAACTATTCTTAACAACAACAGCAGTACAGACGTTATAAGAGGTAGTGGCATGTTTCAGCTTGTCTTCAAAGGGGAGTGCGTTCCGGGTACCGATACCCAGACTGCCCGAAACAATGCACGGGCCCTGTTCAAGGCCAGTGTCGAGCAGGTCGACCGGATGTTCAGTGGTCAACCCGTGGTGATCCGTAACAAGCTGGAAGAGGCGCAAGCCGAAAAATACCGCGCCGTACTGGGCAAACACGGCATGGTGGCTTATGTGCAGCCCATGCCGGGCACGACTCCGGTATCCGAATCAGCTCCCAGGCCACAAGCGGCGGCTCCCGCTCAACCTGCGCGGGAGACTGAGCCAGCAGCCCGGCCGACGAGCTCCGCAGCGGGCAGGGTGCCCGACACCGAACCGGGGGATCGGCTGCCGGTGGCGGGTGAAAAAGTGGATGACATACTGAGCGGCTCGGGGTTGGGCCTGGATCCGGCAGGCGTGAGACTGGTTGAGACTCAGGACGTCGAGGCACCTGAATTTGAGCATCTGGATGAGTGGTCATTGGCCCCGACCGGTAGTGATATCGGAATAAAGGAAGACCTGCCGCCGCCAATGGTTCCCGATGTTTCCCACCTGTCCCTGGCTGATGAGGAGACTGGCGGCAAGTCTTAGCGCCCACTCCCTGGCCGAGCGAAGAAAGGAATCTCATGCCAGTAAAACGCATTCTTTTTTGGATATTCCTCACGGGCGCATGGTTGGCGCCCGTTCTTTCTGCAGCAGAGCGGCCCAAGGTTGGCCTTGTGCTCAGCGGCGGTGGCGCCAAGGGCATGGCCCACGTCGGCGTGCTCAGGGTGCTCGAAGAGATGAACATCCCCGTCGATGTGGTGGTCGGCACCAGCGCGGGTGCCGCCGTAGGCGCCCTGTATGCGTCGGGCATGTCGGTCAAGGAAATCGAGAACCGCTTTCTCAAGCTGGATTGGGTTTCCAGTTTCAAAGACGACCCGGGCCGGATTTACAAACCTGTGCGCCGAAAAATGGAAGAAGTGCGCCTGCCGTTGATGCCGGGTATCGGGGGGGCTGCTGATGGTTTCCGGGTTGGCGGGGGCATCGTCGCTGGCCAGAACCTCGGGTTTATCCTCAACGAACTGACCCGCGATGATGCCCTGGTGGAAGATTTTGATCTTCTTGCTATTCCCTACCGCGCCGTTGCCACCGATCTGGAGACCGGAGAGCAGGTTGTCATGGGTAAGGGCAACCTGGCCGAAGCCGTTCGGGCCAGTATGAGTATTCCCGGGGTTTACGCGCCCGTGCGCCGGGATGGCCGTTTACTGGTGGACGGCGGTGTGGCGAACAATCTCCCGATCAGCGTTGCCCAGGACTTGGGAGCCGAGATCATCATCGCGGTGGACATCAGTGATGCGCTGATGGGGCGGGATGAGCTCACCGGCGCATTCTCGGTGGTTGGGCAGCTCACCACCATGATGACCCGCAGCAATACCGACGAGCAGCTAACCTTTCTGGGCGAAAGGGATGTGCTGATTCAGCCCGACCTTGAGGGTTACACCTCCGCCGATTTCTATGATGGTCTGGTTTTGTTCGAGCTGGGGGCCAGCGCTGCCCGGGAGCATGCGGTTGAGCTGCGGCCTCTGTCGGTATCAAAGAGACAGTGGTCGGAGTACCAGGAGCGTCGTGACTCCGGGAGTTTTCGGGTGGGGCGGGTCGCCAGTATCAATATCATTCATGGCAATGCTTTGGCGTCGAAGTTTATTCGGGAGCGGATCCGTCAGCAGGAAGGTATGCCGTTGCAGGTGGGGATTCTTGAAGAGGATCTGAAGCGGATTTACGGCCTCGGATATTACGAAACCGTGTCCTATTCGGTGTCGCCGTCCCCGGATGGCAGTGTTCTGAATATCCTGATTCAGGAGAAAAGCTGGGGCCCCAATTACCTGTCGTTTGGACTTGGGTATGAGGACAGTGTGGACGGCGATACCCGTTTCAATCTGGCCGGTGGCCTGACCTTGACCGAGTTAAACGATCTTGGGGCGGAATGGGCTACCGGTCTGCAGGTGGGCACCGAACCCTGGATCCGGTCCCAGTGGTATCAGCCACTGGACTACGGCTACGAGCGCTTCCTGGTGGTGGGCGGTGAATACGACCGGGACATCTTTGGCGTCTATGACGGTGGCAGTGATCCGGTAGCCGAGCTGGAGGTGAATTACCGGATGGTGGATGTGGCTCTGGGTATGGAATTTGGCTCCGAGCACGAAGTCCGGTTGAAGTATTTTCGCGGCGACGCCTCCATTGAAAATGTGGTTGGCCAGGTAGCGATCGAAGACGATGACATCCAGCAAGGTGGTATCAGCCTGCAGTGGGTGCACGATTCCCTGGATGATTCCTTTTATCCGTATTCCGGAGCCTTCGCCGGCCTGCGGGGGCGAATGGACCGGGACGGTCTGGGCTCTGAGCGCAGCTTCGATGCCATCAGTGGGATTGGTTTGGGCACGGATACCTGGCAGGGCTTCAACCTGACCGGGTTGTTCTATGGTGAGATCGTCACCCGGGGTGAGCCGGGCATCGAAAATGCCGCCCGGCTGGGTGGCTTCCGGCGGCTGTCGGCGTTGGGGCCTGGCCAGATCTCGGGTGACAACGCCTTGATGGCCGCCATGTTCGGACGTAAAAATTTTGGTGGCCCGGTGGTGCCGGTTTTTGCCGGTGCAGGCTTTGAAGTGGGCAATGCCTGGGAATCACTGAGCGACGCAAGCTGGGGGAATTCGGTGCGTTCCTGGAGCCTGTTTGCCGGCGTGGACACCTTCCTGGGGCCGGTTCAGGTCGCGGCCGCATACAGCAACCTCGACACCTGGAGTGTCTATCTCAACATCGGCTATTCGTTTACCGAGCTGTTCTACGATTCGCCCTGATCAGGCGCCCTTACGGTCACTGCTGCGAAGGGCTTCCAGCACCTGCTGGCACTGCTGCAAGGCGTAACGGCTAAGAATATCGTCCAGGCGTCGTTCGTCCCGGTCCCGGATGGCCTGAATGGACTCGCGCATGTGTTCCAGGTTGTCCTCCAAAACATGCTTGCCGCCTTGCTGGAAGGCAACGAAGGCACATCGCCTAGCTGACGGCCAGAGATCCTCGATGGCCGCCACGATAAAGTAATTATCGGCGTATGCCAGCGACGCCTTGGTGTATTCAATGCCCAGGTTCAAAAACGCCATCAGGTCACTGCGGTCATAGCAGTCCTGCATTTGAGCGTGCAGTGATTCCAGCCGTTCCATGTCTTCCGGTTGCCAGTTCCGGGTGAGCTTCTTGCCCGTGTGGGTCAGGTAGAGTTGCAGGGTTTCGTACAGGCTGCGGACAAAAAACTCATCCAGCGGGGTCACGAAGGCGCCCTTGCGGGGCACGTTCCTGACCAGGTGACGCTTCTCCAGCAGCAGCAGGCCCTCGCGGATGGATCCGTGGCTGACGTCCATTTCCTTGGCCATGGCTGCCTCGTAAATCCGCTCGCCGGAGCGAAGCTGTCCGAAGGCAATGAGGTTCTCGATATGGCGGGCGACCTGCTCGGTCAGGGTTTCTCTGGGCTTGAACGCATTCATATTGTTATATCGCTACTGCACCACTGTTTTGTTACGGAATACTCGCATATTCCGAGGCAAAGAAACCAGTCGTGACGAGCAGGATCAGAACAGTGGCCCAAGCAGCCTGACCGCCCGGCAGGTGAGCCGGAACAGAATCGAACGTTCCTTGTAGTCCTGCTCGGTCATTTGCCGGCAATTATCCAGGTCGTCTTGCAGCATGGTGGTCACCTCGTCGACAAAATGTCGGGCGGTGGTGACCATGGAAATTTCAAAGTTGAGCCGCATGGATCGATTGTCCAGGTTGGCCGTTCCCACGGCGGCATAGCGATCGTCCACCAGCACCACCTTCTGGTGCATGAAGCCCGGTTGGTAGCGGTAGATCCTGATGCCGGTTTGTGAGGCCTGGCTCAGATAGGAGTAGGCCGCCAGGCCAATGATCCGGCTGTCGGCTTTCTCCGGAATCATGATGCGTACATCCACACCCCGTAAGGCGGCCAGTTGCAGGGCATGCATGATCTGAACATCGGGGACAAAATAGGGAGAGGAAATCCACAGACGGTGCCGGGCGTTGTTGATGCAGTTGAGAAAAAACAACGTGCAGGTTTCCCAATCATCGGCCGGGCCGGTGGGGAGGATCAGTACCTTGTCATTACCGGGAGTGGCTTCGTGGGGATCCCAGCCCAGCGTCGGCACCTCATCGCTGGCCCAGTTCCAGTCTTCCAGCCAGGCCAGTTGCAGGCCGGTCACCGCCGGGCCTTTAATCCGGCAGTGGGTATCACGCCAGGGCTCCTGGTCCATGACAGTGCCCAGGTATTCATCACCAAGGTTGATGCCGCCGACGAAGCCCACCGTACCGTCACAAACCAGCAGCTTCCGGTGATTCCGGAAATTGATCTGAAAACGGCGCCGGCGAACATTACCATCGCCGAATGAGGCCACGTGGGCGCCGGCTTTGCTGAGCTCTTTGAGGTAGTTTTTCGGCAGCGACACCGAGCCGATGTCGTCGTACAGAAACCAGACTTCCACTCCGTCGGCCAGTTTCCGCTCAAGTATGGTTTTGATGCGCTGGCCCACTTTATCCGAGCGCACCAGGTAGAACTCCAGCAGGATATACCGGCGGGCGTTTTCCATGGCCTCAAACAGGGCGTCGAAGGTGTCGTTACCATCGCGCAGCAGCTGGCACTGGTTGCCTTCGGTGAAGGGTTGCCGCCCCAGGCTGCACAGTACCTGGAGCTCATCGGTAAAGTGGCTGTCGGTGGCTTCGGTAATCGACGTGGTTTGCTGCTCGAAGTAGTCCAGCAGGCTGGTGAGCGATTCATCGCCCATGCGCCGGGCTTTGACGTAGCCGCCAAATCGGTTGCGTCCGATCAGCAGGAACAGGGGGACCGTCAGGTAGGGCAGGCCAAGCAGGCCGATAATCCAGGCAATGGCGCCCTGGGCGGTGCGGTAGGTCAGCAGGATGCGGTAGATGCAGGCCAGGGCTGCCAGGTAGACAGCTGCGATGGTCGTGATGACCCACCAGGAATCGACCATGTCAGCGTGAGCCCCGGTTGGAGCGGGGCCGCCCGGTGTGAGAGGCCTCTCGTGTCTGGTGACTGGCGCGATAGCTGGCGGGAGACTGGCCGGTCCAGCGCTTGAATGCCCGGCTGAAGGCGCTCAGTTCGGAAAATCCCAGCAGGAAGGCGATTTCCCCGAGGGCGTAGTGATTGCCAGCCACATACCGCATGGCCTTATCCTGTCGCACCTGCTCAACCAGTTCGTGAAAGCTGAGGCCTTCCCGCTTGAGCCTGCGGTAAAGGGTCTGACGACTCATGTGGCACTTCTTCGCCAGGGTGTCGGCGTCGATCTTGTCGGTGGACATCTGCTTCGAGATCAGGCGGCGAATCTTACGGCCGAACGAGCGACGTGATCCCAGCCGCGCCAGCAGGCCGTTGACCTGTTTGAGGACGGCCGAATACACGTAGGGGTTGCGCCTGGGAATGGGGTGGCTCAGGTGTTCACTGCTGAACGCCAGTTGGGTCGTCGGGCAGTCGAAGCTCACCGGTCCCCCCAGCAGGGCCTCGTATTCGTCGGCGTAACTGGGCTTGGGGTGGGCCAGTTCGACCCACTGGGCAGTGATGGTCGGGTGGATGAAGTGTCGGGTACGGCACAGGGCCGAGGCCAGGGTGCGATCCATATCCTGCCGGCAGTAATGGTCTGGCCAGTCCGGTTGCCAGGTCAGGATGGCCTCGTTGCCGGTTTGCTCGAAGCTCAGGGTCACCGACTCGTTGATCAGCCGGTGCAGGCGGACATACTGGGTAACGGCTTCGCCCAGGGTATCGCAATTGAAGAAGACATGGCCGACCAGCCCCATGCGCTCGGGGTCAACCAGCTGGCCGGCGTGCAGTCCCACCCCGGGATCCCCGGTGACTTGCTCGGCGTATTCCCACAACCGGTAGTGATCTTCGGCGGGAATGCGCAGGTCAGGGGCGGACAAGTCCTGGATAGACCGGCCAAGGATGGTCTCCACCTTTGCGGCGTCCAGAACACCCTGGCGCTCCAGGTAGTGAACCAGAGCAAGGGTGCTGGAAGCGGCAACCAGCGGTTTGTCATTGTTTTCAGCCAGGTGCGCGTTCATGGTCATGTATCCCCACGTTAACAGTCTGCCCCGCAGATTGGTACAAAATGTCAAATAGTTGGGACAGCCTGTCAACGGTTTGTCATGCCTCTAACGATAGCATTATGGGTATCAGGTTGAAGCAATGGACAAGCCGTAGCAGGAGGACACAATGGAACAGGAAATTTTTGTACCGCACACCCAGTCAGAACGTGAAAACGTCATGGCGCTGGCCGAGTACCTGAACAGCATCTTCTACTGCTGATCGCTCGAATCAGGCACCGATCAAAAGCCGGGGACTTCCCCGGCTTTTTTGTGGGTGAAATACCACCCTGGTAGGGCTTGCCCATGGAAATGCGGATGGTAATGTATCGGCTCTCGCGCAGACCCAATCCCAACCGGAGGCCAAGCCCTGATGACTGTCGATCTGAACCACCGAATCACTGGCGAAGGCAAGCCGCTGATCCTGATGCATGGCCTGTTTGGGTCGTTGGAGAATCTGGGAGGGATTGTCCGCCGGCTTCAGGACGAATGGCGCATTCACGCTCTGGACCTGCGCAATCATGGCGCCTCTCCCCATTCGGACAGCATGGACTACCCATCCATGGCCCGTGATGTTCTCGCGTACATGGACAGCCAGGGACTGGACAAGGTCTCGCTGCTCGGTCACTCCATGGGGGGCAAGGTGGCAATGCAAATTGCATTGATGGCGCCGGATCGGGTGGAGCAGGTGGTTGTCGCCGATATTGCGCCGGTGGATTACCATCCCCGCCACGATGCTGTACTGGAAGGTCTGGGCAGTATCGACCCGGCAGCAGTTCGTTCCCGCCAGGACGCCGATCAGACGTTGTCGGCTCATGTAGCGGAAGCTCCGACCCGCCAGTTCCTGCTCAAGAACCTGGAGCGGGTACCCCGTGAAGAACAGTCTGAAGGGGGGGCTATGTTCCGTTGGCGCCTGAACCTGCCGGTGATTCAAGCCAGTTACGATAACCTCACCAGGGCGCCGGAAGGCGAAGGCCCCTATACCGGGCCGGTTCTGTTTATCAAAGGGGAGAACTCCGCCTACATCCAGGAGAAACACCGGAATGAGATACAGCGCCTGTTTCCTTCCGCCGAACTCCGCATTATCAAAGACACCGGCCACTGGCTGCACGCGGAGAAAGCCGATACCTTTGCTGCCCTGAGCCGGCGTTTCCTGGCCAAAAATGCCTGATAAATCATAGCCTGCGAGTTCAGGGCGTGAGTTCAGTCTGCTAAAGTACAGGGACAAACAGCAGGGAATGAACAACTCAGGCGGGGATGGTCTATGAGATGGCTGATGATCGGGTGCTTGGTATTGTTTGCGGTGCTGGGAGGTTTCCTCCTGGCTCCGTCTCCGATTGATAGCCGGGCCTGGGCCCCCCCGTCACCGCCACCGCTGACCGGCCCCCTCACACCCAACGAGCGGCTCAGGCTGGCGGACCTCCTGGCCCGTGGCAAGGTCTATGGGCCCGAAGATACCGCCGTCAACGAGGAAGGCGTACTGCATGCCGGCACTCAGGATGGGCGCATTATCCGCCTGTTTCCCGATGGCCGGATTGAAACCTGGCTGAAAACCGAAGGCCGACCATTAGGTATGGTGTTCGACCAGAATGGTGATTTGATTGTTGCCGATGCCTGGAAAGGACTGCTTTCGGTAACGCCAGAGGGTGAGATCACAGTGCTCACTCGCGAAGCCGAAGGGACCCCTTTCCGGTTTACCGATGACGTGGATATCGCTCCCGACGGTCGCATCTACTTCAGTGATGCCAGTTCCCGGTTCCAGCAGCCGGATTATCGGCTGGATCTGCTGGAAATGCGCCCCTGGGGTCGACTCCTCCGTTACACCCCCCGCACCGGCAAGACGGAGGTGCTTTTGGGCAACCTGCACTTCGCCAATGGCGTAGCCGTATCCCCGGACGGCGACTTCGTGCTGGTAAACGAAACCTGGAAATACCGCATTCTGAGGTACTGGATTACCGGGCCCAAGGCCGGTCAGGCCGAGGTCTTCGCCGATAACCTGCCGGGCTTTCCGGATAACCTTGCCGTCGATTCCGAAGGGCGTTACTGGGTGGCGTTCCCCACGCTTCGTAATTCCCAGGTGGATGCCTTGCATCGCACTCCCTGGCTCAAGGATCTGGTCGCCAAGTTGCCGGACAGCCTCAAGCCCAAGCCCCAGGAGTACGGACTGGTGGTGGCGTTCGACCGGGATGGGAATATGATCACCAGTCTGCACGACACCCGGGGTACTCACTTGCAGGAGATCACCTCGGTCAACCCGCACGAGGGGTATCTGTACTTCGGATCGTTGCACAATGATCGGATTGGCCGGCTGCCCTTACACGCCATACCCGGACTTGGAGACGACGCATGACGGCTGACGCGCCGATCAACTGGGATCTTGCTGATCCGTTCACCATGGATATCACGGTTACCGATCAGGATACAGATCGCTTGGGGCACGCCAATAATGTGGTGTACGTTCGCTGGCTGGAGGAAATCAGCTGGGCCCACATCGAGAGTCTTGGCATGACCTGGGAGGTACACGAAAGTACCGGGCGAGCCATGGCCATTACCCGCACCGAGATCGACTACCTGGCCTCCGCCAATGCCGGCGATCACTTGATCCTGGGCACCTGGATCACCGGCTTTGATGGTCGCTTCCGTTCAGAACGCCGGTTCCAACTGGTGCGCCCGGCCGATGGCAAAACGCTGGTCCGGGCCACCTCCACCCACGCCTGTGTGAACCTGAAAACCCAACGGCCTGCCCGGGCACCCGATGCCTTTCGTGACATTCTTGCCTCGGCGGTTGTGGCGGGTGGCCAAGGGCTTCGCGTCGATTAAACCCTCCTTGGCAAGATCTTCTGCTAGTCTGAACAGAGTTTTGTTTCCGTCACCCGAGAAGTCCGGAGAACTCCATGGCGAATTCCACTGATACCCTCCCAGAATCCACCATGCGCCACGTCATTTATGACCGGTTCGGCGAGCGGGATGTCCTGCAGGTGGTAGAGTCCGAGATTCCCCAGCCCGATGCCGGACAGGTTCTGGTTCGCGTTCATGGCGCCGGCCTGAACCCGATCGACTGGAAAACCCGCAAGGGACTGGGCTTTGCGGCACGCCAGATCGAGAACTCGCTGCCGTGGACGCCCGGATACGATATGGCGGGCGAAGTCATCGCGATCGGAGAAGGGGTGACCACCCTGGTTCCCGGAGACCGGGTTATGGGCATGATCGGCTTTCCCGGTGTCGGTGGCGCCTACGCCCAGTATGCACTGGCCCAGGCGGATGAACTGGCCATCGTGCCGGAGGAGCTGGACCTGATGACAGCCGGCGCACTGCCGCTGGCGGCCCTGACTGCCTGGCAGGCGCTGTTCGAGGTGGCCAAGCTGGAGTCTGGCCAGAAGATTCTGATCCACGCCGGGGCTGGCGGTGTCGGTCATTTTGCCGTTCAGTTTGCCCTTGAGCGCGGCGCACACGTGATTGCCACGGCATCGGCCAGTAACCGGGATTTCCTAGCGGAACTGGGTGTCCACGAGGTCATCGACTATCACACCACGGATGTCGCCGAGGAGTGCTACGGGCTGGACGTGGTGCTGGACCTGGTGGGTGGCGAAGCCGGCAAGCGCTCACTGCACACGCTGGGTGAACAGGGTGTACTTGTGACCATTCCCACGGTCACCGCTGACGAGATCGTCAGTGCTGCGGAAGACATGGGGCTGCGAGCCCACGGCATGACCGTACGGCCAGATGCCTTTCATCTGGATGAAATCGCCGAACTGATCGAAGACGGCGACGTTCGCGTGCACATCGACGAGCCGTTCCCGATGGATCGTGTGGTGGATGCCCATGAAAAGCTGGAGGGTGGTCATGTGCGCGGCAAGCTGGTGCTGGACTGTCGCTAACCTCGGTCCAGCACTGAATATTACCTCTTGAACCGCTTAGTTTCCGGGTTCCGCGTCCGGCCCGGAGGTCTGGCGGTCCCCGTTTGAAGTTTCTTTGGTCTTTCGTTCCTTCGGCGCCTGGGCTGGCACCAGGCTGATCAGCATCCAGCCTTCTTCAGGCTTTAAGGCGTCCATGCTGATCACCGGCTGTACCCGGCCCTTCTGATCGAACACGAACATGACAATCGCCTGGCCTTCGTACTTGGTCAGGAAGTCCTGGTAACTGAATTCTTCGCTCAGCTGAGTGGTTTTGACCGCATAGCCCTGGCTGGCCAGGCTGGCCAGCTTGGCGTAACTGACGCCGCCAAACAGACCCCGTGTCATCTGGATTTTTTCAGCAGTCTGGTGCCGGGCTTTCTGATCCTGGTCGCCTTCTGCCAGGCTGAAAACATGCCCGTTGCCGAACCAGTCCAGGAAGTGGTAGGTGGCCAGGGAGTTCATGTGCTTGTAGGGCGAGACCACCAGCAGGTTGCCAACGCCGGTCAGGTCGAGGTGGGTGGAGGCATGCTCGGATATGGGGTTGCCAAAGTAGGTACGCAAACCGGCCATCCGGGCCTGACGAACGTTTTCCCAGTTGGTATCGCACAGGGTAACGGGCACTTCCTGTTTATGCAGCGCCTGGCCAATCATGCGTGCCACGGGGTTGGCGCCCAGGATCAGAAAACCGTATTCCGGAGGTGAAGCCACGTCGAGCAACTTGGCTAACGGTCGGGCGGTCAGGCTCTGCAAAGTGACGGTGGTAATGATGAGGACGAACACCAGCGGCACCAGGGCCTCGGCCCCTTCGTATCCGAGGTTTTCCAGCTGGAAGGCGAACAGCGCAGACACAGCCGCGGCCACTATGCCCCGCGGCGCGATCCAGCTCAGGAAGAGCTTTTCCCGCCAGTTCAGTTTGGTGCCAATGGCGGACAGCTGGATGCTCAGTGGGCGTGCCACGAGAATCAGGATCGCCAGCACCAGAACCAGTTCCCAGCCCAGGGCCGCGATGGCGCTGAACTCCACGCGGGCCGCAAGAATGATGAACAGGCCGGAAATCAGCAGAACACTGAGGGATTCCTTGAATTCCAGAATGCTCTCGATGGGCACCTGCTTCATGTTCGCCATCCAGATACCCATGATGGTCACCGTCAGCAGACCCGATTCGTGGGCCATTTCGTTGGAAACCGCGTAGACCCCCAGCATGAACGTCAGCGTACCTGCATTGTGCAGGTACTGGGGGACCAGGTGTTTACGCAGCACGAGGCCGTTCAGGTACCCCGCCACAGCGCCAATCAGCAGGCCAACGGCAATGGTCTTGCCGAAGATGTACAGGGAATGACTGAACACATCCCCCTGACCCCAGGACACGATGGCCTCGAACACCAGAACCGCCAGCAGGGCCCCCACCGGATCGATGATGATGCCTTCCCAGCGCAGGATGTTGGCCAGTTTGGCATCCGGTCGGACCGATCGCAGCAGCGGGGCTATGACGGTAGGCCCGGTAACCACCGATATGGCGCCGAACAGCAGCGCCACGGCCCAGGACACATCCAGCAACCAACGGGCTGACAGGGTGCCGATAAGGCAGGTAACAAGGGTGCCAATCGGCACCAGGTTACGCACCATCTTGCCGTGGCCGCGAATTTCCTCGTAGCGCAGGGTCAGGCTGCCTTCGAACAGGATGATGGCGACGGCCAGGGAAATAACCGGGAACAGGAGTTCACCGAACACCGCCTCCGGCGCGAGGAAACCCAGGAACGGGCCTGCTGCCACGCCGCCAGCCAGTAGAAACAGAATCGCCGGCATTCGAACCCGCCATGCAAGCCACTGGCAGAAGAGGGAAAGTATGCCAATGCTGGCAAGGAGCATGACGGTGCTGACGGGCATATGGTGGTCAAATCCTTTGGGTTACTGGTTGGCTCGTCGCGCAATACGGTTGAGTAACCGTGAGGCGGCAAAGAAACCAAAGCTGGCGGTTACCGGGCTGGCGGCACCAAACCCCGACGCACAATCCAGTCGCACCGGGCCTGAGGAATCCGGCTTCTGCAGGCAGACCTCGCCATCCCCGGCAGGATACGTCAGCTGTTCCAGCGAGTATACGGCCTCGATACCGAAGCGTCGCTTGGGATTGCGGGAAAAACCATATTCCCGGCGAAGCATGTTGCGCACTTTGGCCAGCAGGGGGTCCTGGGTGGTCTTGCTCAGATCCGCCACCTGTATCTGGGTCGGGTCCATCTGGCCGCCGGCGCCACCGGCGCAGACGATGGGAATTTTCCGACGCTGGCAGTGGGCGATCAGGGCGGCCTTGGCTTTCACACTGTCGATCGCATCGACCACACCAGTCATCTCCGGCGTGATCAGTTCAGCGACATTCTTGGTGGTCAGGAAACCAAAGTGGACGTTGATGGTGGCGTGGGGGTTGATGGCCTGCAGGCGCTCCGCCATAGCATCGGTCTTGGTGCGACCGTATTGCTGCTCCAGGGCATGAAGTTGGCGATTGGTGTTAGACACACAGATGTCGTCCATGTCGATCAAGGTGAGCTTGCCCACGCCGCTCCGGGCCAGGGATTCTGCCGCCCAAGAGCCCACACCGCCGAGGCCAACAATGGCAATGTGGGAGTTGCGAAAGGCATTCAGGGCGCGGCGGCCATACAGGCGCTCAATGCCGCCAAAGCGGAAAGCGTAATCGTCGGCGTTCATCAGATCTCCGGTAGTATCCGTCCGGTGCGCGGTTGTGTCGGTGAAAAGAGGGCAATTGTAACCCAGGGCCGCGGGGCACACTAAAACAGGCAAAAAAAAGCCACGACGGGGCGTGGCGGAGAAGGAGAGGCCCAGTCCGATACGGGCCTGAGCTGGACTAGTTCAGAGACACTAATCAACGGGCTCTATTATTCCGCGCCGGCGCCGGTCTCTGAAGGTCACAAGTAGCCATTCATCGGTCATTTCCGGCCACGGGGCGTGGTCGTGACCGGAAATGGATGCCTCAGGCAAACCAGTGGTCGTCCTCAAAGGCCATCATGCTGTCCTTGCCAGTGCGGATGTCGGCCAGCAGCCAGTGGACTTCCGGCAGCAGTTTTTCGAAATAGAAGCGGGCCGACACCAGTTTGCCTTCCAGCAACGCCGGGTTGTTGCCCTCGGCCTGGTTGTCCAGTTGTGTCCTGGCCTCCGCCGCCATGCGCGACCACAGGTAGCCAATCACCGTCAGAGCCATCAGGCGCAGGTAGGGGGTAGCGGCAGCACCGGCTTGCTCCGGGTCCGATGGCGCATTCTGGGCCAGCCAGCCGGTGGCTTCTTCCAGGGTGCGGATGGCTTCCTTGAGCTGATCCCGGTGAGGAGCCTCGGGGTTATCTTTCAGGTAGCCGGCGAGGGTGCCAAACAGGGTTCGCACCAGTCGGCCGCCTTTCAGAGCCAGCTTTCTGCCCACCAGATCCATTGCCTGGATGCCATTAGTGCCCTCGTAGATCCGCGCGATGCGTCCGTCACGAACCAGCTGCTCCAGAGGCCAGTCGGTCGTGAAGCCGGAACCACCCAGCACCTGCAGGCCTGTATTGGCGTTGTTGAATCCTTCGTCGGTCAGGAACGCTTTTACGACCGGAGTCAGGATCTGGACAAGATCATCGGCAGCCTCACGGGAATCCTCGTCCGGATGGGCGACCGACAGGTCCAGCTGGTGGCCGGTAAACAGGGCCAGCGCGCGCATGCCCTCGTTCAGGACCTTCTGGCGCATCAGCATCCGCCGCACGTCCGGGTGGACAATGATGGGGTCGGCGGGGCCTTCGGGGTTTTTCGGGCCACTCAGGGAACGGCTCTGCAGGCGTTCACGGGCGAAGCCGAGACTTTCCTGGTAGGCCATTTCAGCGAGGCCGAGACCCTGCATGCCCACCATCAGGCGGGCTTCGTTCATCATGGTGAACATGGCGCGCATGCCGTCGTTGGCTTCGCCTACCAGCCAGCCTTTTGCGCCTTCGAAGTTCATCACACAGGTAGCCGATCCCTTGATGCCCATCTTGTGCTCAAGCCCACCGCAGAACGCCGGGTTGCGCTCACCGGAGTCCGGCAGGAACTTGGGGACGACGAACAGCGAGATGCCCTTGGTGGTGTCCGGCGCGCCCGGCAGCTTGGCCAGAACCAAGTGCACAATGTTGTCCACCAGATCGTGTTCGCCGCCGGTAATCCAGATTTTTGTCCCCTCGATGGCGTAGCTTCCGTCGTCGTTGGGTTTTGCCCGGGTGCGGATCAAGCCCAGATCGGTGCCGCAATGGGGTTCGGTCAGGCACATGGTGCCGGTCCACTGGCCGGAAATGAGCTTTTCCAGATAGGTCTGCTTGAGCTCCTCCGAACCGTGGGCGTACAGCGCACTGATCGCACCGTGGGTCAGGCCCGGATACATGCCCAGGGAGAGGTTGGTGGAGCACACCATTTCGTCCACCACGAACTTCAGTGTGTGGGGCAGGCCCTGGCCGCCGAACTCCAGCGGCGCGTCCAGTGCGGTCCAGCCGCCTTCGACAAAGGTTTTGTAGGCCGATTTGAACGCGTCTGGCGTGGTCACTGAGCGGGTTTGCGGATCGTATTGGCAGCCTTCACGGTCGCCTACCTGGTTGGTGGGCTGTATGACTTCCGCCGCCAGTTTTCCAGCCTCGTCGATGACCGCTGAAATGAGATCAGGGGTTGCATCGGCGTATTTCTCCAGTTCGTGGAGTTTGTCCACGCCCAGAACATCAAACAACAAAAACCGGAGGTCGTTCTCTGGAGCCTGATATTGCATGCCTTGCTCTCCTTTCCATACCTGTTTTTTTAAAGCGTTCGGGATCAACTCCCGGGGTCGTCAGGAATTTAAACTACCATTTCATACGGCCGTTTTAATTCTGTGGTTCACCGCGCTTGGCGGTCTGTGGCCGAAAGTTGTCGTATCACCTTGGAGCGATGGGCGTTTACCCACGGGCGTTCTTCTCTGAGCCCCGTGGCAGAACGGACGACAGAAGCGGGGGAGGCTATGAATCGTATCGTGATTGCGGGAGTATCCGGGGCCATTGGTGGGGCAATGGCTGAAGCCATACTGGATCAGAGTCCGGACAGTCGCGTGGTGGGGCTATGCCGGAATCCGGACCGGGCAGCCGAGAGGCTGCAGGCTTCCGGAAAAATCAGGTTTCTGACTTGGAACGCCGAAGAGGATGAGGTGCCTGCGGATGTATTGAGCGAACTGGAAGCGGTCATGCCCGCGAACGAGGGGATTGATACGTTCATTTACGCGGCGGGGTTGCTTCACTCGGAGGACTTGTTTCCCGAGAAACGCCTGGAGGACGTGTCCGCATCGGCCATGGCCCGAGCCTTTGCCGTGAACGCCACCGGCTTTGCAGTCCTGGCGCAGGCGCTTCTGCCCTGGTTGCAACATCGGGAGTTCAAACGGATTGCGGCAATATCGGCCAAAGTGGGTTCGATTTCCGATAATCGGCTGGGGGGCTGGTATGCCTACCGGAGTTCAAAAGCGGCACTGAATATGCTGGTTCGAACCTTGTCGGTGGAATTGCCCCGTCGGTGTAAACCGGTGGCCTGTGTTGCGCTTCATCCTGGCACCACCGAGTCTGCCCTCAGTGCGCCGTTCCGGCAGTCGCTCGCCCAGCTGCAGGTCCACAAACCCGGGGAAACCGCCAGCAACCTGCTCAGGGTGATCCGCAATGTGACCGCTGAGGATAATGGTCGTTTCCTGAGCTGGGATGGGACCGAGCTTCTCTGGTAAAGCAGATGACGAAAAAAAGGGGCTGTCTCTCACGCCCCTTTTTTCGAATGCTGGCTTAAATTGCCAAGCAACTACCGGATGAATGGATTGAGCATGCGGGCAAAGGTGCCCGTCAGCTTCACCGGTCCACTGAGGACGGACAGCGTGATGCAATCTTCGCAACCCACGGCCACGGGTTTGTGCTCGTGTTCTTCGTTCAATACGACATAGTCCCACTGGTTGAACACCCCGTTCTGGTCGGCGAACGCACCCTGCAACACGATGGTTGTCTCTTCGCCGCGATGGGTGTGTGCGGGCGCCTTGCCACCTGCGGCAAGCTTCTGCAACACGACTTGCTGGCGCTGGCCCGGGAACCGATCGGAGATGTCGAGTACGCTGACGTCCCCTAGTTGGCGCTTCCAGGGAAGCTGGTTGATGTCTTCACCCAGCAATTTTTGCAGGGCGCTTTGCTTGGGCGTGATTTTCGGAGCCACACCTACGTTTCCGTCCGGCGAGTCCGCTTCCGTATCATCACTGTCAATGCGCGCCAGAATGGCACCGAACATGTCCTCCTTGATGGCCACTTTGGGCTGCTGCTCCATCATGACGGCGCCGAGACTTTCCAGCATGTCCACCCGGCCCCGGCACTCAGGACACTCGTCCAGGTGCAGACGGATGCACAGCGCCAGAGGCTCACTCAAGTTGCCCGCGCTGTAATCCATCAAACTCAAGCTGTCGGGATGATGCCGTGTCATACGTTCTGGTCCTGCAATATTACTTTTAACTTGTTCAACGCCAGGCGGACCCGGCTTTTTACCGTGCCAAGGGGAATGTTGAGCTCGTCCGCGACCACCTGGTGAGACTTGTGCTCCATATATACCTTGGCAATAACGGTAATCTGTTCTTCCGGCAGATGGCTCAGGGATTCGCGGATACGTCGCTCTGACATCAGGCGATGCAGGGAGGTCACCGGTTCATCCTCGTTTTCGCCTGGGATCTGCCACAAATCCTCAGTTTCCACCGCCATTTCTGCACTCGTCCGCTGCATTTTCCGCAGCATATCGATCCGCTGGTTCCGAGCAATGGTGAAAATCCATGTGGACGCCGCTGCTTTCCGCCAATCGTACAGCGTCGCACGACGCCAGATAGACACGAACACCTCCTGCACCAGCTCCTCTGCGTGGCTGGCGAGTCCGTTCGCAATGGCGTAATACTTGATCTGTGGGCCAAAGTGTTCGAAAAGCTTGTGGTACGCCTCCCGATCCTGACTGCTACCCACTTTTTGCAACAACTGGCTCCAGGGATCTTTGCGCCCCTCAGAGCCAGATGGCGATTGCTCCAGTGTACTCACTGGACGCTCCTTGACTGATGCATGGTTAACTACTGTTCTGGTCATTCTATGCACTCGTCCCGTATTTGTCAGTGTCTGGATTTACGGTGAGCGAGTGTTGCCAGATCATAAATTGCCAGAAAAAGAGCGATAGATAGGATGTCGGTAACAGCCGAGTGACAAAAGTGCCCGTGCCCCTGTGTCGGTCCGGAGAATGCCGAAGCTCCTTACTGGCATTAGGCTAGAAAAACAACAATAAGCAGAGAGGCTTTCGTGTTATGAGCGCCCCGATCACGTCCGCCAGTCAACCATTCATTCACGCCCACTACGCCGACATTCTCTGCCAGCTGGCCGAGGACAAGGGTGTCTCCCGCCAGACACTACTGACGGGGTCCGGCATTCGCCCTGCCATGCTTGAACATCCCGACAATCTGATTTCCGCCCCGAAGTTCATCACTTTGTGTCGTGAAAGCCTGGCTCATAGCGGAGATCCTGCGTTGGGACTGGAACTTGGCCTGCGACTGAAATTCACCACCCACGGCCCGCTTTCCCAGGCCGCGGTCAGTTCGGAGAATCTGAAGCAGGCGATTGCCGTGCTCATCAAATATTGTCGCATCCGGTTCGTCTATATGGCGCTTTCGTTTTTTACCGACGGTGAGGAGGCGGTACTGCAACTGGACGTGATGCATGAGGTGGATGATCTGCACCGATTCAGCGTGGATGTCCTGATGGCATCGCTGATGGACGTGAACCAACTGCTGTTCGGCAACCAGCTGACCCGGGGTGGCCGTTGCCAGTTTGCGTTTCCGGAGCCTGAGGATGTGGCACCCTATCGGGCCCTGTTTGGTGAGCGGGTGAGGTTTGGCTGTGAGACTAACCAGCTGCGCTTCCAGCGAGAGTTTCTTGATCTGCCCCTGGTGCTGTCGAATCCGGTCACCAGACGGGTTGCCGAAGCCCAGTGCGAAGAGCAGATGCGCACCATGGAGGCAGCGGCGTCAGCGGCCGAGCGCGTCGAACGGCTGCTGGCCTCAACGCGGGAGGGCCGGTTGCCGGGGCTGGAACAGGTGGCAGAGCAATTAATGGTTTCGCCCCGAACGCTTCGCCGGCAGCTCGCTGAGGAAGGGCTCAAATTCAAGCAGTTGCAGGATCGAATTCGTCACAAACGTTCGCTGGTACTGCTTCGCCGACCCGAACTCACCCTCGATGCCGTGGCTGACGCCCTCGGGTACAGCGACCCGTCCAATTTCGCCCGTGCGTTTCGCAAATGGGAAGGGATGGCGCCCAGCGTCTGGCGCCAGGCCAGCCTCAAATTCCAGGGCGAAGGTCAGTCTTCCAGATAGGTGTAGCCGTCCAGACCAGCTTCCAGCTCGGCCATGAGCGCGGCGCGGCGATCTTCGGGAAGATCCGAGTTGGCCAGTTTGCACTGGTAGGCTTCCAGCAGGCTGTCCGGTTCGAAATTCACGTAACGCAGGACGCTGGCGACGGTATCGCCGATCATCGGCGTACTGGCCTTGAATTCGCCCTGGTCGTTGAGCCGGACATCCACCGAGTGGGTGTCGCCGAAGAGGTTGTGCATGTCACCAAGGATTTCCTGGTACGCACCGGTCATGAAAAAGCCCATCAGCAGGGGTTCATCGGCGCTGTCTTCCGGCAACGGCAGGGTGGTTTCAATACCCTGGCCATCTACGTACAGGTCAATCCGGCCATCGGAATCACAGGTAATGTCCTGAATCACGGCCCGGCGGTCGAGCGGCCGGTTCAGGCCGTTGATGGGCATGACCGGGAATATCTGGTCAATGCCCCAGACATCCGGCAGTGACTGGAACAGCGAGAAATTGACGAACAACTTCTCGGCCAGTTTTTCATTCAGTTCGTCGATGATTTCCCGGTGGGCCCTGCTGGAACTATCCAGTTGCTCCCGCAACAGCTTGCAGCAACGGATGTAGAGCTTCTCCGCATCGGCACGGTCCTGCAGCGACAGAACACCGTGGGCAAACTGGGCGTTTACATCGGCAGTGGCGTGCAGAACATCGTGGTAGATTTCCGGCAGTGAGCGAGAGGACTCGGCTTCCTCAAGGCTTTGCAGGTCCCGCCACAAATCCTGCAGCGGGGTGGGCGCCTCCGCTCGCGGTTCTGACAGGGACTGGCTTTCCGTGGTCTCCCTGTCTATCACGTTGGTGACCAGCACCGAATGATGGGCCGTCAGGGCGCGTCCGGATTCGCTGATCAGGTCAGGGTGCGGCAGGTTGTGCCGTTCGCACTCCGCCTGCAGTGTGCGAATAACGTTGGCGGCGTATTCGTGCAGGCTGTAGTTCATCGAGCAGCTGCTGCGGGAGCGGGTGCCTTCGTAGTCCACGCCCAGCCCGCCGCCGATGTCGACGGTGTTGATGGGAACGCCCAATTGGCGAAGTTCGCTGTAGAACCGCGCACATTCCCGCAATCCAGTCTGTATATCGCGGATGTTGGCGATCTGGGAACCCAGGTGGAAATGCAGCAGTTGCAGGGTATCCAGTGCATTCGCGTCCCTGAGAGTGCGAACCACGTCCAGCACCTGGTGTGCTGACAGGCCAAACTTGGACTTTTCACCACCGGTGTTTTGCCAGTTGCCCTTGCCGATGGTGGATAACCGGGCCCGGATGCCGATTAGCGGAGACACTCCGAGGCTTTTGGCCTCGCTCAGGATCAGCGGCAGTTCGGAGCGTTTTTCCACCACAATAAAGACCCGGTGTCCCAGCGTTTGGCCAATCAGAGCGAGCCGAATGTACTCACGGTCTTTGTACCCATTACAGACGATCACCGAGCCGGACTGGGGAGCCATGGCCAGCACGGCCATGAGTTCCGGTTTGCTACCGGCCTCCAGGCCGATCTGGCCTTTGCTGGCGGCTGGCTCCGCCGATACCAGTTCTTCGACTACGCGGCGTTGCTGGTTGACTTTGATCGGGTAGACCGCGGTATAGCGTCCCTGGTATTGCTGGGCCTCCGCCACCGAATTGAAGGCATCGCACAATGCATTCACCCGGTCATGCAGGATATCCGAGAAGCGAATCAGGACAGGCAGCGCAACGCCCGATGCAACCAGTGAATGCGCCAGTTCCGGCAGATTTATGGCAGGGGCATCCTGGCTTCGATGAGGACGGATCAGTACCTCGCCGGAGGCATTCACATCGATGTATCCATCACTCCAGTGGCCGATGTTGTAGACCTTGTGGGCCGGAGTACGACTGGTGTCGCTCATGCTTGTCATCCTGTCAGGAAACCGGGGGCGCTGGTACGTGGCGTGCCTGCTTATGGTCCGCATTGTAGGGCTTCACCCCTGTTGCTAAAAGCACCTGGGCTACAAAAAATCTACCCGTGGCGGGGCATTATCGCTTTAGCTGGGGGCAATGCACTCCTACAATAGCGTCAACTCACAACCCCAAGGATTTCAGGGAGGCACTGTTATGTCAGCGTTGAATGAAGGTTGGTTCACCGAAATATTTCAGAACGAGGGAACAGCGTTTTCCCTGCAGGTAAAACGAAAGCTGCACGAAGAGCAGACGCCCTTTCAGAAGCTGGAAATCTACGAGACCGAAACCTTCGGTAACCTTATGGTGCTGGACGGCTGCGTGATGCTGACCAGCCGGGATAATTTCCTGTACCACGAGATGATGACCCACCCGGCCCTGTTCACCCACAAGGATCCGAAAAAAGTGGTGATTATCGGCGGCGGTGACTGCGGAACGCTGAAAGAAGTCCTGAAACATCCGGGGGTGGAAGAGGCCTGGCAGGTGGAGATCGACGAGCGGGTCACCAAGATGTCGGAAAAGTATTTCCCGGAATTGTGTGAGTCCAACGAGGACCCGCGGGCTAACTTCTTTTTCGGTGACGGCATCCAATGGATTCGCGATGTGGCGCCGGGCAGCCTGGACCTGATCATCATCGACAGCACCGACCCGGTGGGGCCTGCCGAGGGCCTGTTTGCCCTCGACTTCTACCGGGATGCCCTGCTGGCCTTGAAAGACGGGGGGCTGATTGTGCAGCAGAGCGAATCGCCGATGTTGCATACCGATTCCATCATCAAGTCTATACACATGGATTTGCGCAAGGCCGGATTCGATCACGTTCAGACGCTGCCGTTCCCCCAGCCGGTCTATCCCACCGGATGGTGGAGTTGCACTATGGCCGGCAAGGACAAACCGGTAAAGTACTTCCGCGAGGAAGACGCCGACAACCGCCCGTTTGTAACCCGTTACTACAACGCTGGCATTCATCGTGGCGCCCTGGCCATGCCTCAGTTCATGGCTGAGGCTCTCGGGGATCCGGTGCAGCCTGGCGAGGGTTGAAAGCGCTCGCGTTAGACAAAGCCCCGTGCCGGGCTAGACTGAAAAAATGAGCGGTCAGGAAGGGATCGCTCGGATGGAAAGTCTGCTGGTCAGGCAAGGGGATTTGTCGATGGAAATGCGAAAAGGAGAAGGGGAGCGTCACTGGTTTCGCAGTGACCGGTATGCACTGGTGAATGGCAAGTGGTTCTTCCAGACCCGCGAGGGAACCGTGGAGGGGCCGTATGATTCTCATCAGGAGGCCCAGCAGGTCTTGCTGCTATACCTGCGCCATTCGGATGACATGCTGTATCAGGAGGCGCGTTTTTAGTGAGCGAAGCCGGGGATCTCTGAATCACTCAGTTCGACCAGACAAAAAAGGGGCGCCCGATGGGCGCCCCTTGTCGTATGCCGGTCGTCAATTACTGACGGCCGTTTACCCACTCCGGATAGGCTTCCATACCACACTCGGACAGATCCACACCTTCGTACTCTTCTTCTTCGCTGACACGGATGCCCATGATCGCCTTGATGACCAGCCATGCAACCAGGCTGGTGACGAAGACCCACAGGAAGATGGTCAGAGTACCCACCAGCTGGCCCATGAAGGTCGCGTCGGCGTCGGACAGCAGCACCGCGAAGATACCCCAGATACCCACTACACCGTGGACAGAGATGGCACCGACCGGGTCGTCGATACGGATCTTGTCCATGAACACGATGGAGAAGACCACGATCGCACCACCGATGGCACCGATGACGGTAGCGAGCAGCGGAGACGGATCAGCCGGCTCTGCAGTGATCGCAACCAGGCCAGCCAGGGCACCGTTCAGGGCCATGGTCAGGTCGGCTTTGCCGAACATGAGGCGGGCCACAACCAGTGCGGTGATCAGACCACCGGCAGCCGCAGCGTTGGTGTTAAGGAACACGTTAGCTACTTCGTTCGCAACACCAATGCCACCCAGCTTCAGAGTGGAGCCGCCGTTGAAGCCGAACCAGCCCATCCACAGGATGAAGGTACCGAGGGTAGCCAGCGGCAGGTTGGCGCCCGGGAACGCGTTGATCTGGCCGTTCGGACCATACTTGCCCTTACGAGGACCCAGAACCAGAACACCCGCCAGGGCAGCAGCGGCACCAGCCATGTGAACGATACCGGAGCCGGCGTAGTCGCTGTAGCTCAGCTCGTACATGCCGAATACCGCGTCACCGTTCCAGGTCCAGGCACCTTCCATCGGGTAGATGAAGCCGGTCATAACAACCGCGAACAGCAGGAATGCCCAGAGCTTCATACGCTCGGCAACCGCACCAGACACGATGGACATGGCCGTGGCTACGAACACAACCTGGAAGAAGAAGTCGGAAGCACCGCTGTACTCACCCATGTCGGCAAAGCCGGCTTCGGTGGAAGCAGCGATAACGCCGGCCACGGCCGCGTCATCCATTTCAGCAACGGTGGTGATGCCGTCGAGGAAGAGACCGCCGCCGTACATGATGTCGTAACCGCAGATCAGGTACATCGTACAGGCGATCGCGAACAGGGCGACGTTTTTGGTCAGGATTTCAGTGGTGTTTTTCGCACGGACAAGACCCGCTTCCAGCATTGCGAAGCCCGCGGCCATCCACATGACCAGCGCGCCGCAAATCAGGAAGTAGAACGTATCCATTGCGTACTGCAATTCAAAGATATGATTAAGGTTGCTTTCCATTTTAAGCCCTCCGCACAAGGCTTGATCAGGTTATAAAATTTTGCGTTGGCTACTTTTGTTCAGAGCTGGATCACACCGCTTCTTCGCCGGTTTCGCCAGTCCGGATCCGGATGGCCTGCTCCAGTTCAGTTACAAAGATTTTGCCGTCACCGATCTTGCCGGTGTTGGCTGCCTTAGTGATGGATTCGATGACCTGGTCCAGCAGGTTGTCGCCAATGGCAACTTCTACTTTGACCTTGGGAAGGAAATCGACCACGTATTCCGCGCCACGGTAGAGCTCTGTGTGTCCTTTCTGCCGACCGAAGCCTTTGACTTCAGTGACGGTTACACCTTGAACGCCAATCTCGGATAGTGCCTCACGGACATCATCCAGCTTGAAAGGCTTAATGATCGCTGTCACAAGTTTCATTGCTGTCTCCTTGGTAAAGCCGTCCCAGCAGTGGGGGCCAGACGGCCAACTGATGGGTTCGGGATGCTGCCACCTCGCACATCAACTGTGCGGATTGCGTACGAGGTGTGAAAGCATTGGGTGTGCCAACGCAAAAAAACCATTGTATATCAATGTGTTGATTATTGCTTGTCCCAGATTGGCGCAAAAGGGCGCACCAATAATGGGCATTGTGCACACAAATGGCTCGATTTGGCACCACCATTTTCCATGGGTGTCAAGATGGGTGTGAGCGTCGACTTTGGGGCGTTGATTTCAGTGCTGCTCGGGCGCCGTGTGATACACTCCGGGCTTTGGTATAACAGTGTCAGAACCCGCCCGGCGGGATCCGTCTGAGCCAGTAGTCAGTGTTCCATAAGAGAGGTAAGCGCTTGTGAAAGGTCCACAGGATATTTTTGCCCAGTTGCAGGGGCAGTTTGGCCAGTTTGTGCCGGATATGGCCCGTGCTGCCAGGGAAGATTTTGAGACTCATGCCCGGGCGACCGTCATGTCGGTGCTGTCCCGCCTGGAGCTGGTTACCCGTGAAGAGTTTGATGCCCAGCAGGCTGTGTTGCTGAAGACCCGTGAAAAAGTCGACGCACTGGAGCAGCGCGTGGCCGAGCTGGAGCAGCAGCTCAAGGCGAAGTAGTCGCCATTGCCTGACAGGACGTCGGGCCAGAGATGTTCATAATTCATGAAACCAGGGAAGGTTGTCATGCTTGCTATTGTTCATTCCAGGGCCAGTGTTGGCGTTATGGCCCCTGCCGTAACCGTCGAGGTCCATCTGTCGGGCGGATTGCCCGTGCTGTCCATCGTAGGAATGCCGGAAACTGCGGTGCGGGAAAGTCGGGAACGGGTGCGAAGCGCCCTGCTGAATTCCGGTTTCGAGTTTCCTGCCCGTCGTATCACCATTAATCTGGCGCCTGCGGATCTGCCCAAAGAGGGCGCACGCTTCGATTTGCCCATTGCCATCGGCATTCTGGCAGCCTCTGGTCAGTTGCCGCTGGAGCCCCTTTCACAGCTTGAGTTCATCGGGGAACTATCGCTCGATGGGGCGCTCCGTCCACTGAATGGGGTGCTGCCGGCCGCCATTGCCGTCACGAAGACGGGAAGACAGCTGTTGGTGCCCCAGCAGAACGCCTCTGAAGCGTCTCTGGTAAGTCAGGGTAATGTCTTTGCGACAAACCATCTGCTCGCGGTGTGTGCCCACCTCACCAGGCAGGAACAGCTGAGTCCCGTTGCGACAGTCCAG
The DNA here is from genome assembly GCF_030519635.1 of Marinobacter suaedae. Taxonomy (NCBI): domain Bacteria; kingdom Pseudomonadati; phylum Pseudomonadota; class Gammaproteobacteria; order Pseudomonadales; family Marinobacteraceae; genus Marinobacter; species Marinobacter suaedae. The sequence goes on from NZ_JAUMIS010000001.1 coordinate 1,838,677, forward strand.
GCGGAGCCCAGCGTCTTTCACGGTGGAATCCCGGATCTGGCGGATGTGCGCGGCCAGCATGTACCTCGCCGTGCGCTGGAGGTTGCCGCCGCCGGCCAACACAATCTGCTGTTCTTTGGCCCCCCGGGCACGGGCAAGAGCATGCTCGCCAGTCGCCTGCCGGGTATTCTTCCGGCGCTGGATCCGGACAGCGCGTTGGACGTGGCGGCCATTCACTCGGTGTCCGGCCGCCCGGTCACGCCCGAAGTGTGGCGACAGCCGCCCTACCGCGCACCGCACCATACGGCCTCTGCCGTCGCCATGGTGGGTGGGGGCAGCCATCCTCGCCCCGGTGAAATCTCTCTGGCCCATGGTGGCGTACTGTTCCTCGACGAGTTACCGGAATTCGAGCGACGGGTGCTGGAGGTTCTGCGGGAACCCATGGAATCCGGCTTCATTGCCATCAGCCGGTCTGCGCGTCAGGTGGAGTTTCCGGCTCGCTTCCAGTTGGTGGCGGCGATGAATCCCTGCCCCTGTGGCTTTCTGGGCCATCCCACGCGGGAGTGTCAGTGCACGGCTCAGCAAGTGTTGCGATACAGCTCGAAAGTTTCAGGTCCTTTGCTGGACCGCTTTGACCTGCACGTGGAAATGCCTGTACAGGGTGCCGATGTGCTCATGCACAATCATGGAGCAGGGCAGATAGAAGAGGCTTCGGAGAGCAGTGCTGTAGTGCGCGAGCGGGTACTGTTGGCCAGAGAGCGGCAGGTTTATCGAGGCTGCGTCAACGGGAGGCTGGCCGGGCGTGAGTTGCAAGAGGCCTGTCGCCTGGATTCAGCCTGCCAGAAGATGCTCGCCGGCGCGTTGGATCGGCTCGGGTTGTCAGCCAGGGCGTTGCACCGGATCCAGCGGGTTGCCCGCACGCTGGCGGACCTTGATAGCGCCGACTCGGTGAACCAGCGGCATGTAGCGGAGGCGCTGGGCTATCGACAGCTGGATCGGCAGCAGCCGAACCGGTCGCCGGTGTCCTCCTGATACGGCGGACTCTGGTAAACTGTCCGTTTGTCTATCTTTACTAAACTCGCAGCCAGTGTTTGAGGATTTCAAATGACCGATCAGAAAACACCGCAGGAACCGAACGACAAAGCGTCGGATTCTCCGGTCACCACGCGTCGGGGGATTCGCAGTTTTGTCCTGCGTCAGGGCCGGATGACCGAGGGTCAGAAAAAGGCCTTTGACCGCCTGTGGTCAAAATACGGTCTGACTCGTGAACAGGGCATGATCGATCCGCGTCAGGTATTTGGCCGCGATGCCGTGCTGAACCTGGAGATTGGTTTCGGCATGGGCAAGTCCCTGGCCGAGATGGCCGAAGCGGCTCCGGAGCAGGATTTTATCGGTGTCGAGGTTCATCTGCCGGGGGTGGGCTCCCTGCTCAAGGAAGTTGAAGCGCGGGGCCTTGAAAACGTTCGTGTCTACAGCATCGATGTCAACGACGTGATCGATCTGTGCCTGCCGGATGCCTGTCTGGATCAGGTGATGATCTTCTTCCCGGACCCGTGGCCGAAAAAGAAACATCACAAGCGCCGTCTGGTGCAGACTGAATTTGTTCAGAGAATCCGTCACAAGCTGAGGGTTGGCGGCATCCTTCATCTGGCCACGGACTGGGAAAACTACGCCGAGCACATGATGGAAGTGATGGTGGAGGCCGAGGGCTTCGCCAATACCCAGGAAGACGGTGGCTATTCACCCAGGCCAGACAGTCGCCCGATCACCAAGTTCGAAAAGCGCGGTGAGCGGCTGGGCCACGGTGTTTGGGACCTGTTGTTCCACCGGACCAACTGATCGACGGCGATCAGTGGTGCTCCAACGGGTGGCGGCGGGCTGCCCGGATGATGATCAGCCCCGCCAGACCCAGGATCAGGCCGGTGTATTTGATCAGGGCAAAGATGGTCGCCCACAGGCTGACCGTATCGTTGGGCGGGTTGAAGTTGTTCAGTAGCAGAACATTCTCCGCCAGATCAGTAATGGCGGCAGCGACAAACAACGCCCGCACCCAGCGGGCGACCGTCCGCTCCCGGACTCCGGGGCGGTCTCGCATCAGGTGGCCGGTCAACCGGAGCAGGGTGATCAGGTAAACGGGAATGAACAGCAGGCTCAGCCACAGGTAGCTTTTTGCCCAGGTTTCCCCTTCACGTTGCCAGCTCAGAAGGATGGCATGGGCCTGGTCCGCGGTGCCGGCCACCTGGAAGCTGACCACGCCCTGAGGTGCCGAGGCTGTTTGCAGAGGCTGGTTGATCAGCCACAATGCCGTCAGTAACAACAAGGTTGCCACCAGCAGGGACTTGAGGTTCCGCGGTACAGCGGCCCATCCTCGACTCTCTTCCATTACAGAAAACGCTCCAGCAGGCTGTTCAGGTAACGCTGGCCAAGCTCGGTGGTTTGCAACCGGCTGGGTGCCAGCAGTTGTTCATCACGCAGTTCGTTGATGGTTTTCTCAACTGAGGATAGCGGGAAACCGGTGCGTTCGGCAAAGAGCCTTTCTTCTACGCCCTCGGTTAGTCGCAGCGCATTCATCAGAAATTCCAGTGGCCGGTCAGCCGGAGCTATGGCTTCCGATCCCGCCGTTCGGCTGCCAATTCGGTTCAGGTAGGCGTCCGGCTGGCGGGTTTTCCAGTATCGCCGGATGCTACCGTCGGGCAGGCTGATTTTGCCGTGGGCTCCGGCGCCCAGTGCCAGATAGTCACCGAAGGTCCAGTAGTTCAGGTTGTGGCGTGATGCCATTCCCGGCCGGGACCAGGCTGACACCTCGTAGTCCTTGAACCCGTGTGAATGCAAAAACTCGGCACCCTGCCGGTAAATTTCCCACAGGTGTTCGTCATCTGGCAGGGTGGGCGGTCGGCTGAAGAACTCCGTGTTGGGCTCGATCGTCAGCTGGTACCAGGACAGATGAGGGGGCTGGTGGCTCAGGGCAGCCTCCAGGTCGGCCAGCGCATCGGTGGGTGTTTGCCCGGGCAGGCCGTGCATCAGATCGATGTTGAAGTTGTCGAAGCCTGCCTGGCGGGCGGCGTGGATGGCCGTATGGGCACCTTCCCGGGTGTGAATGCGTCCGAGTTGCGTGAGATGCTCGGGTTTGAAGCTCTGGACGCCAATGGAGAGCCGGTTGATCCCTGACTCCCGAAACGCCTCAAAGCGGCCCTGTTCCAGGGTGCCCGGGTTGGCCTCCAGGGTGATTTCGGCGTCACTGGCAATGGCGAGCCGGGCCTTCAGTGCCCGGAAAAGATTCTGATAGAACCCACCACTCATCAACGAGGGCGTCCCGCCGCCGATAAAGATCGTCTGGATTTCCCGGTCCTTGCAGAAAGTCAGGTCCTGCTCCAGGTCCTCGATCAGGGCATTGAGGTAGTCTACCTCGGGAATATCTCCCCGAATGGCGTGGGAATTGAAGTCACAGTACGGACACTTGCGCACGCACCATGGTACGTGAATGTACAGGCTGAGCGGCGGCTTGACCGCCACCGGAGTAGGGGCGGTCACCGGCTCAGGCTCCCGCTCTCAGCTGTTCGATCAGTTGGGCCAGGGCACGCCCCCGGTGACTGATCCGGCTTTTTTGCTCCCGGGTCAGTTCGGCAGCGCTGCATTGATGGTCTTCGACCCAGAACACCGGATCATAGCCGAAGCCGCCGTCTCCCCGTAGGGCAGTCAGGATGGTACCGGGCCAGCGGCCATGACAAATCACCGGTGTGGGGTCATCGGCGTGGCGCAGGTAGACCAGTACGCAGTGGAACTGGGCGCTGCGCTGGCCTTCCGGGATGTCCGCCATGGCCTGTAAGAGGGCGGTGATGTTGTTTGAATCATTGGCCTGCTCACCGGCGTAGCGCGCCGAGCGAACGCCGGGCTGGCCACCCAGCGCGTCCACAGCCAGGCCGCTGTCATCGGCCAATGCTGGCAGCCCGCTTTCACGGGCCGCATGGCGGGCCTTGAGGATGGCGTTTTCCACAAAGGTAACGGCCGGCTCCTCGGCCTCTGAAATACCCAGTTCGCCCTGGGCCACCGGCTGCAGGTTCAGCGGACCCAGCAGGTCGGTGAGCTCGGCGATTTTGCCCTGGTTGTTACTGGCAATAACAAGTTTCTGGCTCATGGGCGTGTCAGTCGCTGAACAGGGTGTGAGAAAAACGAACTGGCATATCCTGCTGTACGCCCGTCGGTCGGGCGGTGATGTTGAAGGTCATCAGCTCGCCCGGTGAATACTGATACTCAGCGATGAAATACACGGCATCGCCCTCCTGCACCCGACGGAATGCCAGAAAGCGCACCTGCTGCACATCATTGGTGGCCTTGCCCTCCACCTGTCCGCTCACCGGGGACAGGGTGCCGTCCTCGTTCTCTTTCATGATCGAGATGTTGATGATGCCAATGCCCTTGCTGCGTCGAAGGTCATTGGCCCGTGCCACCTCCGGTGCCAGGAAGGTGCTCGGCAGCACGCTCCAGTGCACGCGGTAGTCACCAAAGTCCTTGTTGCCGGCTGCCTGGGCCTGGAGGCTCAGGGCAAGCCAGGTCAGGGCCATGACGGCGATTCGTGTGAGAAGTCGAGGGATGGCGGTGTTCATGTCTCGTTCTCCCGAGTAATTCGATAAATGGCGATTTCTCCCAACAGATTAGGCCATAAACGGGCCAGCCAGTTATTTTGGTGTTGGCCGTCCACCACGCGCCGGCTCTTGATGCGAATGCCTTTCTGGCGGCACAGGGCTTCAAAATCCTTGAACGTACACAGGCGTATGTTCGGGGTGTTATACCACTTATACGGCAGCGCCTCGGATTCGGGCATGCGGCCACTCAGGGCCAGCCCCCAGCGAAGGCGCCAGTGAGCAAAATTCGGGAACGTGACAATGCCTTCGCGGCCCATTCTGAGCATTTCATCCAGCACCTTGTCCGGGCGGCGGACGGCCTGCAGGGCCTGAGTCATCAGCACCACATCGAAGCTGTCGTCGCCGAAATTGTCCAGTCCCTGGGTGTCCAGGTTCTGCTCGATCACCGCGACACCCTTGCTCATACAGGCGGTGATGTGTTCCGGATTGATTTCCAGGCCAAAGCCACTGGCACCACGCTCCCGCTGAAGGAAATCCAGCAGGGTGCCGTCACCGCAACCCAGGTCCAGTACATGGTGGCCGGGCTCAATCCACTTCTGGATGATTTCGAGGTCTGGTCTCATGCGCCTACCTCCCGTGCGACCCGATCCATATAAGCGGTGAAGGCGGCGGTGTACCTCGGGGTCGGGATCAGGAACGCGTCGTGGCCCCAGGGTGCGTCGATTTCCGCGTAGCTGACCTGCTTGCGGGCGGCGATCATGGCGTTGACCATCTCTTCCGAACGGGACGGGTTGAAACGCCAGTCGGTGCTGAACGACAGCACCAGGAATTCACACTGGGCGGTCGTCATGGCGCGGGCCAGGTCACCCCCGTATTCATGGGCCGGGTCGAAATAGTCGAGGGCGCGAGTCATCAGCAGGTAGGTGTTGGCGTCGAACGTCTCGGAGAAGCGTTCGCCCTGGTACCGAAGGTAGCTTTCCACCTGAAATTCGGCGTCGAATCCGAATTTGTAGGCCTGATCCCGGAGTTCTCGACCGAATTTCTCGCCCATGGAGGCGTCCGACAGATAGGTGATGTGGCCCACCATGCGAGCGAGCATCAGGCCGCGCCGGGGAACCACGCCGTAATCGTAGTAGCGGCCGCCATGGAACTCCTGGTCGGAGGTGATCGCCTGCCGGGCCACTTCGTTGAAGGCAATGTTCTGTGCGGTCAGCCGTGGTGTGGAGGCAATCACCACCGAATGTTTCAGGCGGTCCGGATAATCCAGGCTCCACTGCAGGGCCTGCATGCCGCCGAGCGAGCCACCAACGACGGCGGCCCAACACTCAATACCCAGCCGATCAGCCAGGCAAGCCTGGCTGTTTACCCAGTCCCTGACGGTCACCACCGGGAATTCCGGGCCAAAGGGCTTGCCGGTCTTTGGATTGACGCTGTTCGGCCCGGTGCTGCCGTGGCATCCGCCCAGATTGTTCAGGCTGACGACAAAGAAACGACTGGTGTCGATCGGTTTGCCGGGGCCGATGCAACTGTCCCACCAGCCGGGCTTTTTGTCTTCTTCCGAATGATAGCCAGCGGCGTGGTGATGCCCGCTGAGAGCGTGGCATATGAGCACAGCGTTGCTGGCGTCTTCGTTCAGGGTGCCGTAGGTCTCGACCACCAGCTCGTAGTTGTCCAGGGTCTGGCCACAGGCGAGATCCAGAGGCGAGTCAAAACGGTAGGTCTGTGGGGTGACAACCCCAACAGAGTCAGCGGGCAACGAATCGGTCATTGGCGCGACAGGTTCCTGGTTCAGTCCGTGATAAGCGGGAACAGCAATGATAGATCCATTGCCAGCCCAGCAGTTTAAAGCTGGGCTGGCATCGCTGCAACTGAGCGAGTCTCGTAGCGAGAAGCGTCAGACGGCGCCGGAGATGGTGACCACTTTCTGTTGGATCAGGGTCGGGGCGGGTTTGCGGATCTGGCGCTGCATTGCATCCGCCAGTTCCAGCTGCCGCTGAAGGTCAGAAATAGTGTGGTTCAGGCGAGTGCGTTCGGCACGGCTGTCCCGGTCGCTGCGCACCATGTCGCGCAGGCGCCGGATCTGGTGTTCCAGCAACTGTTTCTGTTCCATGGAGTATTGCATGATGGGCAGCAGGGCCTCGTTCGGCCAGCGTTCCACATCCGCCCGGACGCGGGCGTGCAGCGTGCGGGCCTCGCCGACCATGACGTTGAAGAAACGCCGCACCAGCAGGGACTGTTCGGTCAGCAGGTTCTTGGGGCTGATGCGGAATCGGCTCGCTTTCTTGCGCAGCTCCCGGATGGCGATCACATGCCGCCCGGCGCGCAGCGGAATGGGTTCCAGATGCCGGGCACGGGTGTCTTCGTTGTAGCGTCGGTAAATGGCGCCCACCATCTTCTCCGCCAGGTGGCCTTCGCTCAGCAGATTGGTCAGGTCGCTTTCAAGCAACTCGAAGAAACGGTCCATGGCCCGGTTCATGCCGACGGTCGTCCAGCTCTTGCTCATGGACTGGCGGATTTGTCTGGCGTGTTCCTCAAAACGTTCTTCACTGACCAGCTTTTTGAGCAGATCACCCTGGGAATCCATCAGTCGGCGGCTGGACCTGAGGGTGATCAGCTTCTTGTAGTAAAAGTCATAGTCTTTCTGGGCGCGCTCGGCGAGACGGCTCAGTGCCTGCTTGTCCATTGTGGCGCCAGAGCAGGCTTGAAGCTCCTCTTGCAAGCCGGCGAGGCGGCTCTTCATGGCCGCCTGGCTGTTTTGCAGCATGCCCAGAAGATCGTTGATCAGGTTCTGGGTGATCAACTGCTCCTTGTGGGCCAGAATGCGCTGGATAATAAGGGTTTCCAGGTGGCCGATGTTGGCACGCTCAAACAGTTCTTCGTCCTTGCGAACCCGGGCCAGAAGCCCCTGCTTGGCGGACAGCGGAATGACGTCCTTGCGGTTGATGTCCAGATGGTCGGCAGTGTACGACTGGACGTGCTCGATAGCATCAAGGGTGTGCTGCTCGCCCTGCAGATCATCCCACAGCACGTCGATCTTGTTGAGCACGGCAAATCGGCCGGCCCGGTGGTCGGCGTGCTCGGTATCAATGTGATCCTTCCAGATCGTCATGTCGCTGGCGGTAACACCGGTGTCGGCGCTCAGCACGAAGATCACCGCGTGGGCCCGTGGCAACATGCTGATGGTCAGTTCCGGCTCCGAACCCAGGGCATTTAACCCCGGCGTGTCCAGAATCCGCAGGCCCCGTTCGAACAGCGGGTGGCGGATGCTGATTTGGGCATTGCGCCAGGCTGGCACCAACACGTTGCCCGGGGTCTCCCGGTCGTGCTCCAGCATGTCTTCTTCAAAGCCGAGCTGGCGGGCTTCCTCGGGGGACACGCTCTTGACGCGGGCTACCTCGGCCAGCACTTCGCGCATCACCTGCGGGTCGCTTTCATCCAGCTCGTGGCGAATCCACAGGTCAGGCTGTTTGCGCAATTGTTGCAGGGATTGCTCTTCGGTGCGGGTTTCGATTGGCAGCAACAGCAGGTAGTTCCGATTGGCGTTGCGGTCGAAGAAGAGCTCGGTCGGGCACATGGTGGTACGGCCGGCCTGGGAAGGCAGCATGCGCTGGCCGTACTCGGAAAAAAACAGGGCGTTGATCAGTTCGGTCTTGCCCCGGGAGTACTCCCCCACAAAGGCGATGGTCAGTTCGTCCTCAATCAACAGTTCCAGACCATGACGGATTCGGGTGCTGATATCGTCGGAGAAGAGGTTGTTATCCTGGAGCCAGAGCCTGTACCGGCCAATTTGCCGGATCAGATCTTTCTTCCAGTTATGGTACGCCTCTACCTGCTGCGAGAGAGTTCCCTGTTGGTTCATTGGACTATCCTTCTGCGCGACTTCCAAGTGCGTGCTGGCGACAACTCACGGGTGACGGATTAATTAATGGCAATAATATCCGGTTCTGCAGCGCATGGAAGGTCGTCAATTGTCGGATATGATTGACTTTTTTGTCGGTGGGAGCGTAAAAAAGCTGCAAAATCATAGGCATGATGATGCAGCTTGCGAGAGTTTAACTCGGCGGGAATAGTTGTAACAAATTGTTTTCTTGAGGATTTGTTTACATTCCCAACCCTATTGAGCCGAGGCCGGCGGCCAGCTTCATGTGCTTGATCACCACCGAGACCACGTTGAGGATCAGGAACACCAGGATCGGCGACAGGTCCAGTCCGCCCATGGACGGCATGATGTTCCGGATCGGTCGAATCACCGGCTCGGTTATCTGGGCAACAAGCTGGATGGCCGGGTGTGAACTGCCCGGGGCGATCCAGCTCACCACCACCACGGCAATGACTGACCAGAAATAGATCTTCACAATCAGGTCCAGCACGTTCAGGAAGGCCCAGACCAGCAAGGTGAGGGGGTTGATCGCCGGGATACCGCCGTTCATGGCGATGAGGATCAGGAAGAATGTGAGGGCCTGAATGAGTATCGCCAACACCAGCGCAGCGCCGTCAACACCACCCCAGCCGGGTATGATCCGTCGCAAGGGCCGCAGTAACGGATTGGTAGCCTTCACCACAAACTGGGATATGGGGTTGTAGAAGTCCGCTCGCGCGAGCTGCAGCAGAAAGCGCAGCAGCACGATGGTCATGTAGAACGTGGATGCAATCAGCAGGATGGTAATCAGGATTTCTGCCAGCATGTAGCCGTATCTCCGTTAACGGTTATTGTTTGCCTGCCAGTTGTTCCGCCATTTCCTCTGATCGCTTGAAGGCCGTGGTATAGGCTGTCTGGAACAGGTCACGAAGACCGCCCTCTTCAAACGCGTGGATGGCGCGCTCGGTCACGCCGCCCGGGGACATGACGTTCTGTTTCAGTTGTGCCGGGTCGTGCTCGCTGCGGGCGGCCATCTCGGCGGCGCCCGCCATGGTCTGAATGGCGAGTGAGCGAGCGGTGTCATCCGCCATGCCCGCATTCTTCGCCGCCTCTTCCAGTGCTTCCAGTATCAGGAAAAAGTAGGCCGGGCCACAGCCAGACAGCGCGGTTACGCCATGGAGCATGTTTTCCTCTTCAACCCACAGTGCAATGCCAATACTCTCAAAGGCCTTCTGTACCATGGTCTTTTGTTCATCGCTAACGCGGTCGTTGGCGTAAAGGCCTGCCGCGCCTTTGCCGACCAGGGACGGGGTGTTGGGCATCACCCTGGCGACAGGGAGTCCGCCGCCCAGCCATTGATCCAGTGTGTCGGCGGTCAGGCCGGCGGCGATGGAAACCATCAGCGGTCGAGTGTTCTGGACCACCGGTGCGATGTCATGGCACACGTCGGCCATCACCTGTGGCTTGACGGCGAGGATGACCATATCCGCCTGCTGGGCGCAGTGACGGTTATCGGTGGTGACGCTCACTCCGAACTGTTTGCGAACGGACTGCAGGTGGCCGTCGTCCGGAGCGCTGACCCAGATGTTTTCGGCTTTGTAGCCGTGATCGAGCATGCCGCCAATGATGGCGCTGGCCATGTTGCCGGCACCAATGAACGAGATGGTTGGTGATTTGCTCAAGGTTTACTCCACAGGTTGGTCGTGTAAATCGATAGCGTCGTTGGTGCTGATCATAGCAGGAACAATTGGCCTCAGTCCTTGGCTGGCCTTTTTCCGAAAATAGCGGTCCCCACCCTGACCCAGGTTGAACCCTCAGCCACCGCCAGTTCCATGTCGCCGGACATGCCCATGGACAGTGTGTCCAGCGGACCGGCCTCCGGGAATGAGTGCTTAAGTTCCCGTAGTGCATTGGCGAGTTGACGGAAGCTCAGCCGCAGATCGGCTTCTGGCTGATCCGGGTCCGGAATGGCCATCAGGCCCCGTAAGGCGATGTTGGGGAGTTCCCCGATGTCCCTCGCCAGCTCAGGCAGTGCGTCCAGAGTACACCCGGCCTTGGTGTCTTCGTTATTGATATTGATCTGAATGCAAATATTCAATGGCGGTTGATCAGATTCCCGCTGCTCGCTGAGCCGGCGGGCAATTTTCAGGCGATCGACGCTGTGCACCCAGTCGAACGCCGAGGCGATTTGCCGGGTCTTGTTGGACTGGATCGGACCGATGAAATGCCACTCGATATCCGGCAGATCTGACAGCGTTTCAATCTTGTCGAGTGCTTCCTGCAGGTAGTTTTCACCGAAGGCTGTCTGCCCGGCGGCAACGGCCTCGCGAATGTCCTCCGCAGGACGGGTCTTACTCACCGCCAGCAGGTGCACGGCGCCTGGCTCGCGGCCTGCCTGTAATGTTGCTTTTTGTATGCGTCGGGTTACGCTCCCGATGTTGTCTGCTATGCTGCTCATCGTGCGAGTTCGCCTGGTCCGATCGGTCACTTTTGGGGGTGACACGTTACCCGCAGGTTGCTGAATTGCCAAGTGATCTGAGGCGGACACTCCATCGGGCGATAGCTCCCAGATAAGAAAGATAATGCCTTCCGAGGAACCCTATGGATATTACTGAACTGCTTGCCTTTTCGGCCAAACAGGGTGCGTCTGACTTGCACCTGTCTGCCGGCCTGCCGCCAATGATTCGTGTTGACGGTGATGTACGTCGTATCAACCTGCCGCCCATGGAGCACAAAGAGGTGCACGGGCTGATCTACGACATTATGAACGACAAGCAGCGTAAGGACTACGAGGAGTTCCTGGAGACCGATTTCTCCTTCGAGGTGCCGGGTGTTGCCCGTTTCCGTGTTAACGCCTTCAACCAGAACCGGGGCGCCGGTGCAGTCTTCCGGACCATCCCGTCCAAGGTTCTGACCATGGAAGACCTGGGCATGGGACAGGTGTTCAAGGACATCGCTTCAACACCGCGCGGTCTGGTGCTGGTGACTGGGCCGACCGGTTCCGGTAAGTCCACCACGCTGGCGGCGATGATGGACTATATCAACGATACCCGGTACGAACACATCCTCACCATCGAGGATCCGATCGAATTCGTACACGATTCCAAGAAGTGTCTGGTGAACCAGCGGGAAGTGCACCGGGACACCCTGGGCTTCAACGAAGCACTGCGTTCAGCGCTGCGGGAAGACCCCGATATCATCCTGGTGGGTGAGCTTCGGGACCTGGAAACCATTCGCCTGGCACTGACCGCGGCGGAAACCGGTCACCTGGTTTTCGGCACCCTGCACACCACCTCCGCCGCCAAGACCATCGACCGTGTGGTGGACGTATTCCCGGCCGAAGAGAAGTCCATGGTTCGTTCCATGCTCTCGGAATCCCTGCAGGCGGTTATTTCCCAGACCCTGATGAAAAAGATGGGGGGCGGCCGGGTGGCAGCCCACGAGATCATGATCGGCACCGCAGCCATCCGGAACCTGATCCGGGAAGACAAGATCGCCCAGATGTATTCGTCTATCCAGACCGGCGGGTCAATCGGCATGCAGACCCTGGACCAGTGCCTGGAGCGGTTGCTGCAGAAGGGACTGATTTCCAGGGAAGCGGCGCGCGCCAAGGCCAAGATGCCGGATAATTTCTGATTTGAGATTGAACTAAAACAAGTACTACAGGTGTTCTCATGGAATTCGAAAAGCTGCTTCGCTTGATGGTGGAAAAAGGGGGCTCGGACCTGTTCATTACGGCCGGTGTTCCGCCCAGCATGAAGGTCAACGGCAAGGTGCTTCCCGTGACCAAGAACGCGCTGACGCCGGAGCAAACCCGGGAGCTGGTCTACGGCTCTATGAACGATAGGCAGCGGGCTGAGTTCGAAGAAACCCATGAGTGCAACTTCGCGATCAGTGCCAGGGGAATCGGGCGCTTCCGTGTGAGTGCGTTTTTCCAGCGCAACCTGTGTGGCATGGTGCTGCGTCGCATTGAGGTGAAGATCCCGCAGATTGATGATCTGGCGTTGCCGGACGTCATCAAGGATCTGGCAATGACCAAGCGTGGCCTGATCATCTTCGTCGGCGCCACCGGTACCGGTAAATCCACCTCGCTGGCGGCCATGCTGGGGCATCGTAACCGGAATAGTCGCGGGCACATCATTTCCATCGAAGATCCGATCGAATTCGTGCACCAGCACCAGGGCTGCATCGTCACCCAGCGGGAAGTGGGGATCGACACCGAGAGCTTCGAGGTGGCCCTGAAGAACACTCTGCGCCAGGCGCCGGACGTCATCCTGATCGGTGAGGTACGAACCAAGCAGACCATGGAATACGCCGTCCAGTTTGCCGAGACCGGGCACCTGTGTCTGGCCACTCTGCACGCGAACAACGCGAACCAGGCGCTGGACCGGATTATCCAGTTCTTCCCGGCCGAGCAGCACAACCAGATCTGGATGGATTTGTCCCTCAACCTGAAGGCCATCGTGGCCCAGCAGTTGGTGCCGACACCCGACGGCCAGGGACGTAAGGCGGTGGTGGAAGTCCTGATTAATTCCCCGTTGGCGGCGGATCTGATCCGAAAGGGCGAGGTGCATAAACTCAAAGAGTTGATGTCCAAATCCAACGAAGGGGGCATGCAGACCTTCGACCAGGCGCTTTACAGGTTGTATGCTGAAGGATCGATCACCTACGAGGACGCTCTGGCACACGCCGATTCGGCGAACGACCTGCGTCTGATGATCAAACTGGGTGCTGATGCCCAGGGTGCGGATAAGTTGTCATCCACGGTCGACCGGTTGTCGATTCAGGACGATTAATTTCAACTCACTAATCGGTAGTTTCTGAATCAGTAGGTTTCATATTTGAGGCCGAAGGCATGTGCTGCGTATACTCCGCGCCCTTTACTGTCCGGAGGATACTGCGCATATGAAAACTTCCTGCCCGCATAAGACCTTACGCCTTACCGCACTGGCAGCCCTGGTTGCCCCGACGGCGTCCCTGGCCGGCGGCTTTGCTCTGAACGAGCAGAGTGCCAGTGCCATCGGGGTAGCCAATGCCGGTGTCGCTGCCAATCCAGAAAATGCCACCACCGTCCTGTTTAACCCCGCCGGCATGAGCCAGCTCTCGGGCACCAATCTCTCGTTTGGTGCGGCGCTGCTGGATATTGATGCGGAAGCGAAGGCTGGCACGATTTCCGCCCAGCGTCAGGTTCCTCAGGTGCCTATTGAGCCGGCAGGTAACGGCGGGGACATTGCTGATCTGGCCGTTCTGCCGAATTTCTATCTCACCCATGAAGTGAATGAGTCCATCGATGTGGGATTTGGTATTCATGCTCCCTACGGTTTGGCCGCGGACTATGAGAACGATTTCGCCGGGCGCTTTTTTGCTGATAAGACTGAGTTGACTGCCATCGCATTTACGCCGTCGATCGCTCTCAGCAACGGTGAAGGCCTGTCGATGGGGGTTGGGCTGAATATCATCTACGCAGAGGGTAGGCTGTCCCGATACTCAGATCCGAGCGGGATAGTATTTCGCCAGGCTCTCGCAGGTGGTGCTGATCCGGCAACCGCCGCCGCAACCGCAGCTGCCGTTGTGGGGAGCCTTCCGGCGGAGCCCTACTCTGATGTTGAAGGGGACGACGTGGGGGTCACTTTCCGAGTGGGCTTCCTCTATGAACTGTCGGACCGCACCCAATTTGGTCTGACTGCACAGACCGGGACGGAGCTTAAGCTAGAAGGCGATATCAGCGTGTCGAACTTTCCCGTCGTAAGTCCGACCGGAATCTCGACCACCACCCTGACGGAAGAGGTTGAAGTTCCGGCGGCCATCCCGGAGAGCATCACCTTTGGCGCTCGTCATGACTTAACCTCTGACGTGACGCTGTTAGCGGGTGCGACCTACGCCAGGTGGAGCCGGTTCGAAGAATTGGACATTCGCAGTCGCGAGGGTAATGCCGGGCAGGTTTCTTCCGCTCTGGGACTCACGCCGGGAGAGACCGAGAGCGATCCGATTTCCCATGTTACTGAAGATTGGAAAAACACCTGGCAGTTCAATCTGGGTGGTATCTGGCAAGCTACACCGGCATGGGCTTTCAAGGCGGGTTATGCATGGGATGAGTCACCGGTTCAGGACTTTGTGACTGCGCGCATCCCCTCAGAAGACCGACACTGGCTAACCCTGGGAGCCCAGTGGAAGGACGCGCAAAGCGGCTGGACGGTGGATGGGGCGCTGGGCACCCTGATTTTTGTTGACGATGGCAAGGTCGATGACCGTGAATACTCCCATGAGAATCCGACGGTGCAGAGCACCCCTGCCAACTACCAGGCTGAATATGACCTGAGCGCATGGAGCGCGTCCATACAGGTCAGCAAGTCGTTCTAGGAACGACCTGCCGAAGTGGGTTGACCGGTTTGCCGATCAGCCCACGACCTGCCCGCGATACATTCTTTTGGATTTTTGTGGGGGAGGTGACTCTGATACCTCCTGTTTTGATCTCGAGGAAGCTGGCTCCTCACCACCAAGAACTTGCCCGCGATACATCCTCTTGGGAGGCTGTTCGGACGTTTCCTCGTCCTCCGGCAGGCTGAGTTGCGGCACCTTCTCCTGAAGGGTCTCAAAGGCGCGTGTCAGGTGAGAGGAGCGCGATTTGCTCGCGTACTTTGCCAGTTGCTGTTCGAGGTGCTCTTCCGTGAGGTGCAGTTTCACGCCGAACTCTGATTGGATCAGGCGTCGGCATTGGTGAAACAGTTTGAGCAGGCTCGGGTCCAGCAACCAGTGGCGTTCTGATGCCAGTGATGTCATGGATACTGCCTCGGTCTCTAGTGTCACAACAAGGGTGGCGAATGCACTCATCCAATTGAGCGTTTGTCACCCGACACAGTAAGTAAGGCAGGAAGTGTGCCGCTTTTCACAAAAAGGCCGGGAGGGCCGTTGTGGGGCGGTTTTGCGTGACAGTTGGGCAGAGAGGTTGCGGGCAGGGTGCACCGATGCCTGTCAAATTTCGGTGCACGCCCATATCACTTTGCCCGGTTTTGGTGAATTCCAGTCCTAGTGGGCCTCGTCCCAGTTGTCGCCGACGCCAGCCTCCACCAGCAGCGGGACATCGAGTTCTGCGGCGGCAGACATTCTCTCGACCAACCCTTCACGGATTGCATCGAGACAGTCTTCCCGAACTTCAAGAATCAGTTCGTCGTGCACCTGCATGGTCATTCGGGCCTTCTCGGCATGCTCCTGGGTCAGCCAGTGATCGATCTCGATCATCGCCCGCTTGATGATGTCAGCCGCTGTGCCCTGCATTGGTGCGTTAATGGCCGTGCGCTCGGCAGCCTGTTGCATCTGTTTGTTCCGGGCATTGATTTCCGGCAGGTAGAGGCGCCGGCCAAACAAGGTTTCAACGAAGCCATCCTCATGGGCCTGCTTCCGTATGTTGTCCATATAGCTCAGAACGCCCGGGTACCGTTCGAAATAGCGGTCGATGTATTGCTGGGCGACTTTACGCTCCACACCCAGTTGGCGGGACAGGCCAAAAGCCGACATGCCATAGATCAGACCAAAGTTAATGGCCTTGGCGCTCCGGCGCTGATCGGCTGAAACCTCTTCCAGCGATACCCCGAAAACTTCGGCGGCCGTCGCCTTGTGAATGTCTTCCCCGTGCGCAAAGGCGGTCAACAAGCCTTTGTCACCGGACAGGTGAGCCATGATGCGAAGTTCGATCTGGGAATAATCCGCTGCTACCAGTTTGTAGCCATCCTGCGCGATGAAGGCCTGCCGGATGCGGCGCCCCTGTTCCGTTCGAATAGGGATGTTCTGCAGATTCGGTTCCGACGATGACAGGCGACCGGTGGCCGTAACGGCCTGATGATAGGAGGTATGAACCCGACCGGTACGGTGGTGAATCAGCTCGGGCAGGGTGTCGGTGTAGGTCGACTTCAGTTTGCTCAGACTGCGGTGTTCCAGAATCAGTCGGGGCAGTTCGTGCTCGTGGGCCAGTTCCTGCAATACGGGTTCGGCCGTGGACGGCGCGCCCTTCGGCGTTTTCTTGATCACCGGCAGGCCCAGCTTGTCATAGAAGATGGCCTGCAGTTGCTTGGTGGACCCGAGATTGAAGGTTTCACCCGCCACCTCGTGGGCTTCCTTTTCCAGTTCCGCCATCCGTTCTGCCAGTTCCTGGCTGTGTTGCCGCAGGGTGCTGGCGCTGATCAGGGTGCCCCGCTGCTCCATACGGGAGAGTACGGGAACAAGCGGAAGATCAATGTCCTGGTAGACCGCTGCCAGCTTGCCGGTCGCCTTGAGTTGCGGTGCCAAAGTCTGGTGCAGGCGCAGGGTAATGTCGGCGTCTTCCGCGGCATACGGCCCGGCTTTTTCCAGATCAATCTGGTTGAACGTGAGTTGTTTCGCGCCTTTGCCGGCGATTGACTCAAAGCTGATGGTTTTCTCGCCCAGGTATTGCATGGCGAGGCTGTCCATATCGTGTCGGGTCGCAACCGAGTTCAGTACGTAGGACTCAAGCATGGTGTCGGCGGCAATGCCTTCGAGGGTGATGCCGTGGTTGGCCAGCACATTCTTGTCGTATTTCAGGTTCTGGCCAACTTTCTGGTGTTCGGCCGACTCAAGCAGTGGCTTGAGCTGCTCCAGGACCGAATCCCGGTCGAGCTGTTCGGGCGCGCCCATGTAATCGTGACCCAGAGGCACGTAAGCCGCCTCCCCGGGTTCGATGGCGAAGGATACGCCGACCACTTCTGCATCCATGTAGCGCAGGCTGGTGGTTTCGGTGTCGAACGCAAAGCGTTCTGCTTCTTCCAGGCGTTTCAGCCAGGCTTCGAACTCGCTCTGCTCGGTGACGATGCTGTAGCGCTTTTCAGCGGGAGGGGTATCGGTCTTGTCGGTCGAGCTATCCGACGCTTGCGCCTTGTCGTTGCTTTCCAGCTCGGCAACCCATGAGCGGAATTCGTATTCCTTGAACAGGCTCAGCAGTTGCTCGTCATCCTGATCCTCCGGGCTGAGTTCTTCCAGGCCAAGGTCCAGTTCGACATCGGTTTTGATCGTAGCCAGTTCACGGCTCAGGGGCAGGGAGCCCAGTGCGTCCCGAAGGTACTCGCCAATCTTGCCCTTGACCTCGTCGGCATGGGACATGACGTTGTCGAGATCGTCGTACTGCTGTAACCATTTTACGGCGGTTTTAGGGCCGCACTTGTTAACGCCCGGAATGTTGTCCACCTTGTCGCCCACCAGGGCCAGGTAGTCGATGATCTGGTCCGGCCGGACGCCAAATTTCTCCACCACGCCGTCCCGATCCATGCGGGTTTCGGTCATGGTGTTGATCAGGGTGACGTGATCACTCACCAGCTGGGCCATGTCTTTGTCGCCGGTTGAGACCACGACATCAATGCCTTTGTCCGTCGCCTCGTTGGCCAGGGTGCCAATCACATCGTCGGCTTCGACGCCGGAAATGATGAGCAACGGCAGGCCCATGGCCCGGATGATGTTGTGGATCGGTTCGATCTGGCTGGCCAGGTCTTCCGGCATGGGCGGGCGATTGGCCTTGTACTCCTCGTACATCTCATGGCGGAAGGTTTTTCCTTTGGCGTCAAAGACCACCACGATTTTCGACTCGGGGAAATCCTGCTCCAGACGTCGAAGCATGCTGATAACGCCCTTGATTGCGCCGGTGGGCTGATCCTTGCTCGTGGTAAGCGGTGGCAATGCGTGGTAGGCGCGGAAAAGATAGGACGAACCGTCCACGAGAACGACCGGTGGAGTCTTTTGCTGAGTCATGTCAAAACGGGTCCGGATTTCAATTGAAGCGTGGGTTGGCTTGTGCAACTCTGTACGGAATTCGAATGGCAGAAGGGTACCACGAAAATGAAGCCAATCGCTTTCTCCCTCGGCGGCCTGATGATTGTGCTTTCGGTGGCGGTTTCGGCCCAGGGCAGCGGGGTGCTGGATGAGAATCTGGTTCAGACTCCGGACGAACCGGTGGTGATTACCGACTACGCGCCCGACGGTGATGCGCCCCAGATTGTCATCCGGCCGGGCGATGATGCGGTGTTCTATGAATACCGGGTCAACGGCCAGATTGTCGAAATCAAGGTGGTGCCGGAAGTCGGACCTGAATACTACCTCGTGCCGAGCGACGGCGGTGGTTGGATTCGGGAAACCGAATCCGACATGCTGGTGCCCAGCTGGGTGCTGTTCCGCTGGTAAGGGCCCTGATCCCCCCTTTTTTCCTGTCCGGCTCAGAGGGGGGGTGCTGTTACCGTTTCGCACGAAGCACTCTCCAGGGCGCGGATATCAGGAGCATGGCAGCCGGGTAAAACTACGTATCGCCCATGGCTTTGCTTTTAGTATGAACATTCTAATTTTTCTCCGTAACGTGAAGGTCGGATATCAGAGAAGGCCGGCAGTTTTAGCTTGGTCGCCTGACTCTAAGCACTTTCAGAAAACCAAGGAGAAATGACATGGGTAAACTCAAGACTTACCAGGAACAGATTCAGGAAATCGTCGAGAAAGGCATCAACACTGCTGAAGAAAAGCAGAAAGAGCTGTCTGCCATGCCGTTCGATTACGCCGAAAAGCTGGAAGCTGAAGTTCGCGAATACACCATCAAGAGCCTGCGTGAGCGCTACGATGGCTACAGCGAAACTCTGTTCGAGCAGCTGCGCAACCTGAACACCCGCTTCGGTGGCTTTGCTGCTGAGCTGGTTGCCAAACTGGAAAAAGAAGCCGCAGAAGGCGCTGACGCTGTAGCGGAAGCTGCTGAAGACGTCGCTGAGGCCGCTGAAGACGTCAAGAAGACGGTTTCAGCCAAGAAGCCGGCGGCTCGCAAGACCAAGGCTTCTGCTGCCAAGAAGTCTACTGCTTCTGCCTAAGCCTGGTTGCGGTCGTCCGAGCTAAAAAGTTTGGATGACATTGAAGTGAAAAGGGCAGCGTGTGATGCGCTGCCCTTTTTTAATCCCGGATTTCCGGAGTTTCGTTGTTACTGCGTCGATGAGATTTCGAGCGGCAGGGTGCGAGGTTCGCCGGTTACTTCTTCCAACCGACTGATATCGGCCTCGAAATCTTCGCGGACCCGATCAATGTCTGCGTTCTGGTTGCTGATTTCGCCCTCAAGTTCATCAATCTGGCTTTCGAGGCGGCGAATTTTTTCGAGCATGGCATCCGGGATATCCCGGCCGGCTCTTTCCAGATCTGCAGCGCGACCCTGCTCGCTTTCCAGTTGGCTGGCAAGGACGGAAATATTGCCGCGTTTAATCTGGATCAGGCCTGCGAGCTGTCGAACCTTCCGGTGCATGGCTTCGACCGCCTGATCCGGATGGCTGTACCGGCGCAGGAGTTGGCGGTCTTGTTCCTGTTGGATCTTCAGCGCTTCCTGTCGTTGCTTTTCCGCCTCCCGGGCGGCAATTTCTTCAGCCGTCGGTGCGGGTGCGACCGTCTCAATGACGCGCCCACTGTTGCCAAGAATGTCGTATCCGCGTTTGGTGGCGGCCTGGGGAATGGTATTGCTGATGACCACCTGGCCGTTATCGTCCGTATAACGGTACATTCTGGCTTCAGCGGTGGTGGCCAGGCCCATGCTGAACGCCAGCGCAACGATGGCTGATTTGCCGGCTGGACGAGAGATGTGGGGCATGCTCAGACTCCGTAACGATCCCGATACTTGGCGACGTTGTCGGCGTGTCCGGCGAATTCCGGGTTGGCTTTCAGGTAATCCAGAATCTGTTCCAGCCGGATGATGCTGACAACAGGGATGCCGAACTGCTGCTCTACTTCCTGGATGGCAGACAATTCGCCGTTGCCCTTTTCCTGCCGATCCAGGGCAATCAGCACGCCTGCCGGTTCGGCACCGGCTTGCTGAATAAGATCAATGGACTCTCTGATGGCAGTACCTGCGGTGATGACATCATCCACAATGAGAACCTTGCCGTTTAATGGGGCGCCGACGATGTTTCCGCCCTCACCATGATCTTTCTTTTCCTTGCGGTTAAAGGCAAAAGGTTTGTTGTTACCGTCTGTTGCGAGGGCCATGGCGGTGACGGTCGCCAACGGGATGCCCTTATAGGCCGGTCCGAAAATGATGTCATAATTCAACTGGCTGCGTTCGATTGCAGCGGCATAGGCCTTGCTTAGTTGAAGAAGATCGTCGCCCGTATTGAACAGTCCTGCATTGAAAAAATAGGGGCTGGTGCGTCCGGACTTGAGTGTGAACTCTCCAAAACGGAGAACATTTCGACGGATGGCGAATTCAATGAAAGTCTTCTGATAGTCGTGCATGGCAAGGCTTCTGGCGGGGTTGTATCTTTAATTCAGACGTAAAAACGGTATCATACACACAAACCTAATCAGGGAACACGTATGCGGGTAGTATCAATCAGTGTGAACGGGCTCGCCCGGGCCGTTGATCAGGGTTTTTTTGAGTGGTTGGCCGGTCAGGATGCGGATGTTGTCTGTGTCCAGGATCACCGCATGCGGGCCTATGAAATCGAGGACATGGGGCTGATCCCGGAAGGGTACGAGGCCTACTTCATCGATGGCGAGAAAAACGAGCACGGTGGTGTGGGTATCTACACCCGTCATTTCCCCAAGGCCATCATGTACGGCTACGGCAACGAACTGGCAGACCGTGAAGGGCGCTTTATCCAGGCGGACTTCGACAAGGTGTCGGTGGCCTGTGTCCTGGCGCCCTGTGCCCTCGGCCGCGAAGAAGAGCTGGTCGGTGAGGACGATCTCACCGAGCTGGATCACAAAGATGAGTTCCTGGACGGTTTCGGGCTGCATCTGCAGAAAACCTTGCGCAAGCGGCGCCAGTTTATTTTCTGTGCCAACCTCCAGACCGCTCACCACGTAACCGACGCCAGTCCGCTGTACCACAAGCGTGATTTCTCCGGATTCCTGCCCCACGAGCGTGCATGGCTGGATCGTTTGATTGACGAGCTGGGCTGTGTGGATGCGTTTCGCGAAATCAACAAGCAGAGCGGGCAATATTCCTGGTGGCCAGAGCAAACCGAAGGCTCTCGACGCAGTGCCGGTATCCGGGTGGACTACCAGCTCCTGACGCCGGGTATTCGCAAGACCATTCTCGACGGCTGGATTGACGACTCGACCCGTTTCTCCGATCACGCCCCGGTGATCATGGACTACGATATCGACATCGGATTCTGAGAAGCCGGGCTGCCGCTGCGACAGCCCGAGTCCTGTCTTTTATTAGCCGGCTAACGCGGCTTTCTGAATTTCGAAGATCTTTTCGATACCCTGTTTGGCCAGAATCAGCATCTGGTCCAGCTCCTCCTGAGCAAACGGTGCACCCTCAGCGGTCCCCTGGATTTCGATAAAGCCGCCCTGGTCCGTCATGATCACGTTCATGTCGGTTTCGGCTTCGGAGTCTTCCGGGTAGTCGAGGTCCACCACTGGCTCTCCCTTGTAAACGCCGACTGACAGTGCCGCGATCATCTGCTTGAGAGGGGATTTGGCGAGGCGCTTTGCCGCGACCAGATGGTTCAGGGCGTCCACCAGCGCGACGCATCCGCCGGTGATGGCTGCCGTGCGCGTGCCGCCATCGGCCTGAATGACATCGCAGTCAACCGTGATGGTGTGCTCGCCCAAGGCACTCAGGTCGACGGCCGCGCGGAGGGAGCGGCCAATCAGACGCTGGATCTCAACGGTGCGTCCGCCCTGCTTGCCTCGTGCCGCTTCCCGGCCCATGCGGCTGCCAGTGGAGCGGGGAAGCATGCCGTATTCGGCGGTGATCCAGCCTTTGCCTTCGCCGCGCAGGAAGGGCGGGACTTTGTTTTCAACAGAGGCAGTGCAGATCACTTTGGTGTCGCCGAACTCAACCAGAACGGAACCCTCGGCATGGCGGGTGTAATTCCGGGTGATACGAACGTCTCTGGGCTGTTCGGGTGTTCTGCCACTTGGTCGCATAGTCATTCCTGAAGGTTTGGTCGGGGGCCGGCGTTGATGGGCCGGCGAGGTGAATGGAACAGGAGCGGGAGTATAACACGCTGCAAATCTCTCGCAGGCCGGGCGGTCGCCCGCACCAGTACGGGCCTGCTACACTCTTTGCATTTCCTCGATCAGAATTGGAGTGTCCATGATCAGAAGCATGACCGCCTTCGCCCGAAGTGATACCCAGGGTGAGTGGGGAACCCTCACCTGCGAGATCCGGACGGTGAACCACCGGTACCTGGAGCCTTCCTTTCGGTTGCCGGACGTATTACGGGAGCTTGAGAACAGCTTTCGGGAAGCGCTTCGAAAGCACCTGAAGCGGGGCAAGGTGGATGTGACCATGCGGCTGCAGTCGGCGGAGCAGGTCTCTGACAGTCTGGACGTAAATGAGGATCTGGTTCGGGCTGTCGGTCAGGCGGCCGCCAGGGTGAGTAGTCTTCTGGATAACCCGGCCCCGATCGACACGCTCGATGTCCTCCGGTGGCCCGGTGTGCTGTCAGTAGCGGAGCAGGATTTCAGTGAGGCCCGGGCAGCTGCGTCTGGTCTGTTTGATCAGGTGCTGGCGGAGCTGGTCAAGGTGCGCGAGCGGGAGGGGGAGCGCCTGCGGCCGCTGTTCAGTGAGCGACTCGAGACCATTACCCGGCAGGTGGCTGAAGTCCGGTCCCTGATGCCGGAATTGCTCAAGGCCCAGGAGCGGGTGCTCCGGGATCGGTTTGAAAAGGCCAGGGTGGAGCTGGAGCCAGAACGGGTTGCCCAAGAAATGGTAATGCTGGCCCAGAAGTGCGATGTGGCCGAAGAGCTGGACCGGCTGGATGCTCACGTCAGTGAAGTGACCGACACCCTGGCCAGTGACGCCGCTATTGGGCGCCGCCTCGACTTCCTGATGCAGGAACTCAATCGCGAAGCCAACACCCTCAGCAGTAAAAGCATTGACGCCCGGGTAACGCGCACGGCGGTCGACCTCAAGGTGCTGATCGAGCAGATGCGTGAGCAGGTGCAGAACCTGGAGTAGCTGCGAGGCAGCGTCGTTATCCGTATAATCTCGCGCTTTTATTCGCGGCGGGCCGGCCACCTTGGGTGAGGCCCGGTCGACATTATTCAAGTGGGAGTGCAGACAAACATGAGTGAGGCAGGTGAACAGGGCACGCTGTACGTGATCTCGGCGCCCTCGGGTGCGGGCAAGACCAGCCTGGTGGCCGCCATGCTGGAGGCGGACAGCAAACTGGGCGTTTCTGTATCTCACACCACCCGGCCCATGCGTCCCGGTGAACAGGATGGCGTGAACTACCATTTCGTGGCGCGAGATGAGTTCGAGGCCATGATTGCCCAGGGTGATTTTCTGGAACACGCGGATGTGTTCGGCAATTACTACGGCACCTCCCAGGCCTGGGTGCGTGAAACTCTGGCCAGTGGCCGCGATGTCATTCTGGAAATCGACTGGCAGGGGGCCGAGCAGGTTCGCCGCCTGATGCCGGAATGCGTGAGCATTTTCATTGTGCCGCCGTCACCCGAAGCACTTCGGGAGCGCCTGACCGGGCGTGGAACGGATGCGCCCGATGTAGTGGAGCGCCGTCTGGCGGAAGCGTCGGAAGAGTGCCGTCATGCCCTGGAATTTGATTATCTGGTGGTGAACGACCAGTTTGAGGAGGCGCTGGCCGATCTGCTGGCTATCGCAAGGTCCCAGCGGACCCGAATGGGTGTCCAGCAATATCGCCATCAGGCCCTGCTGGCCGGGCTGTCTGATTGAATTTGGTGCCCCTCTTGCTGTATACAAAGTGAACCGGGGAAAGTACACTACGCGGTCTTCTGATTTGGTCTGTTAATTTTCGGGGATAATATGGCACGAGTTACTGTTGAAGATTGCCTGGAACACGTTGATAACCGCTTCGAGTTGGTGATGCTGGCTACCAAGCGTTCTCGTCAGATTGCTACCAAAGGTGCTGAGCCGATGGTGCAGGAAGAAAACGACAAGCCGACCGTGCTCGCCCTGCGTGAAATTGCTGAAGGCAAGGTTAGCCGGACCATTCTCGACGAGACCGACGACGAATAAGATCGGGCAGGTAGAATTACGTACCTGGCTGAAACGGCGTTGATCTTCTGCTGCACGTTTTTATAGTGTATCTATAACGAAGACGTTGTAGGCAGGATCAGGAAGAACCCGGATGCGTGCATTCGGGTTTTTTTTGTCCCTGATCATCGAAGAGTGGGGAGGCGCGGTGTCGACAGAAGCAACGGTAGAAGGGCTGGCGAAAGAGCTCAGTACCTATCTTGATACCAGTCGCATCAATCAGGTGCGGCGAGCCTACTATTACGCCGAGCAGGCCCACGAAGGGCAGATGCGAAAAAGCGGCGATCGCTACATTACCCATCCCCTGGCAGTCGCCGGCATTCTGGCCGGTCTTCGTCTGGATCACCAGACGCTCATGGCTGCCATGCTGCACGATGTGATCGAAGATACCGGCATCCCCAAAGACGCCCTGTCCGAGCAGTTCGGTGATGATGTGGCTGAACTGGTGGATGGCGTCAGCAAGCTTACCCAGATTGAGTTCCGTTCCCGGGCCGAGGCCCAGGCCGAGAATTTCCAGAAAATGACGCTCGCCATGGCCCGGGATATCCGGGTCATCCTGGTCAAGCTGGCGGACCGCCTGCACAACATGCGCACCCTCGGGCCCATGCCCTACGAGAAACGCCAGCGAATCGCGACTGAAACCCTGGACATCTATGCGCCCATTGCCAATCGTCTGGGTATGCATTCCATTTGTACCGAGCTGGAAGATCTCGGGTTTTCCTCCCTGTACCCCATGCGGTCGAAGTACATCTCCAAGGCGGTACAGAAGCTGCGGGGCAGTCACCGGGAAATCATCGAAGAGATTCGTGGAAAATTAGAAGAAAAGCTGGATGAACGAGGCCTGCCGGGACGAATTATCGGGCGTGAGAAACACCTGAACAGCATCTACAACAAGATGAAGTTCAAGCAGAAGTCGTTCCACGAAATCATGGATGTGTACGCCTTCCGGATCATCACTGACACCGAAGACGACTGCTATCGCATACTCGGTGCCGTCCACAACCTCTACAAGCCGTTGCCGGGGCGCTTCAAAGATTACATTGCCATGCCCAAGGCCAATGGCTACCAGTCCCTGCACACAACGCTTTTTGGCATGCATGTGCACATTGAAATCCAGATCCGTACCGAGGAAATGGAGCACATTGCCAACAACGGTATTGCGGCGCACTGGATGTACAAGGATCAGGGTAGCGGTGTTACCAGTGTGAACCAGGCCCGTGTGGACCGCTGGGTAAAAGGTCTGATGGAAATGCGCGAGCGCGCGGAGGACTCCCAGGAATTCATCGAGCACGTGAAGGTGGATCTGTTCCCCGATGAAATCTACGTGTTCACCCCCAAGGGCAAGATCATGGAACTGCCGAGCGGCTCAACGCCGGTGGACTTTGCCTACGCCATTCATACCGATATAGGCAATGCGGCCGTGGCGTGCCGGGTTAACCGGAACCTTGGCTCTCTCAGTCAGCCATTGGAGAGTGGTCAGACCGTTGAGGTCATCACGGCGCCCGGTGCCCGACCCAATCCGGCCTGGCTGGGCTTTGTGGTTACCGGCAAAGCCAGAAGCAGTATTCGTCACACACTCAAGAGTCAGAAGCGTGCCGAGTCCCTGGAGCTGGGCAAGACCCTGCTGAAAAAGTCGCTCAAGGGCTTTGGTGCCAATCTGTCGGATATCAGTGATGCCCAGGTTCAGGCGGTGGTCAGCCACAACCAGGTGAACAGCTTTGACGACCTGGTGAGTGAAATCGGATTGGGCAACCGTATGGCCTATCTGGTTGCCCGGCAGCTTCTGTCCGGCTCCGAAGAAACTGCAGAGGTCAACGTCACCAAGGAACGTGGCAGTAATGGCGAGCAGAGTCCGGTGACCATTCGCGGTGTGGAAGGGTTGCTGGTGCGGTGTGCCAGCTGCTGCAAACCTATCCCGGGCGACCCGGTGGTCGGTATCATGGATTCGGGCAGGGGAATGGTGATTCACTCCGATACCTGCGTGCGCCTGCCAGCCGATGACGAAGGCCGCGCCCGGTTGACCCATCTGAACTGGGCGAAAGATATTACCGATGAGTTCTCGGTCGACCTGAAAGTGGAGCTGGTGCGCAAGCGAGGCGTAATTGCAGAAGTGGCTAATGCCGTCGCCATTGCCGATGGCAACATCGAGCGCATCAACGTCGAGGAGCAAAACGCCAAGTTCAGTGTTGTCAGCCTCGTGTTGCACGTTCAGGGCCGGAGGCACCTGGCCCGCGTGATGAGACGGGTCCGCAACATTCGTGCGGTGACTCACATCAGCCGGGTCCGCCACTGATCTGCTACTTGGGTCTGGTTGACACTGGTCGGCTTCAGAGGAGAGGATGGTCGTTTTGAAGAGAGGAAGTTTCAAACCATGACCAATAAGTCCATTATCCAGACAGATCAGGCACCTCAGGCGATCGGTCCTTACTCTCAGGCAGTGAAGGCGGGCGATACCGTATACCTGTCAGGCCAGATTCCGCTGGTGCCAGAAACTATGGAACTGGTTGAGGGCGACTTTGCCGCCAACACCCGCCAGGTTTTCGAAAATCTGAAAGCCGTGTGTGAGGCAGCTGGTGGTGGCCTGAAAGACATCGTTAAGCTGAATATCTTCATGACCGACCTGGCTAACTTTGCCACGGTCAATGAAATCATGGCGACCTACTTCCAGGAACCGTACCCGGCTCGAGCGGCCGTCGGTGTGGCTGCCCTGCCCAAGGGCGTGCCCATTGAAATGGAAGCCGTCATGGTGCTGAGCTAACATCTGACGGACAGCCATTAAAAGGGCGGCCTCTGAGCCGCCCTTTTTATTGCCCAAAGAACATCAGTGACCCATCATTTCCCGGTAACCGGCCCTGAAATCCGGGTAGTCAAACCGGAAGCCGGTGTCGAGTAACCTCTGGTTTCGGCAGCGCTTGCTGCCTGCCCGCCCGCCTTTCCGGGCACCCTCCACAGGGTCAGCGCAGGGCACCTGTTCCCTGACCCAGCCGACGACGGCATCCAGCCTTGCCGGCTCGCAATCGCTTGCAAGGTAAATGTCCTCCAGAGGCGTTCCCGCCAGGCTCAACGTCACCAGGTGTTCGACCACCCTGGCGGCGTCCGCCTCGTGTATCCGGTTACTGAACGGAGCAGGAGAGCTCGGGTTCATCCCCCCCTCGATCACTTCCTCCAGAAAGCGCCGTCTCGATGGCCCGTAGATGCCGCTGAAGCGCACTACGGTGGCGGGGTGTCCACTGTTCAGGGCAGTCTGCTCTCCGTGCAGTATCTGCTCGCCACTGGGTCGTGCGGGCCGTGTGGGGCTGCTCTCGTCCACCCAGCTGTCGTCGTCCTGTGAGTAAACGCTGGTACTGCTGATGAAAATCAATCGGGTCAGCGAGTGTGGCGGGATTTCTGCGAGCAAGTTGGTCAGGCCGGTCACATAGGCGTCCCGGTAGCCCTGTTCGTCGTAGCTGGCCGGCGTAAGGCAATAGATAACGACGTTGAGGTTATCCGGCAGGATGCCGGCCAGGGTGTCCGGTTTGCTCAGATCGGCCCGGACACCCTGGACGCCTTCGGGAACCCGGTCCGGATTTCGCCGCAAGCCAAAGACTTTGGCGGACGTGGACAGGCGCTGCGCAATAGCCCCGCCAAGCTTACCGCAGCCGGCAACCAGGATCCGGGGAGGCTG
This sequence comes from Marinobacter suaedae, assembly GCF_030519635.1. Classification (NCBI taxonomy): domain Bacteria; kingdom Pseudomonadati; phylum Pseudomonadota; class Gammaproteobacteria; order Pseudomonadales; family Marinobacteraceae; genus Marinobacter; species Marinobacter suaedae. Next base: position 1,866,750 of record NZ_JAUMIS010000001.1, read on the forward strand.
AGTGGGTTCATACGTTGCCATAGGCTTTATCAATCCTTATGCTGTGGCTCATAAATAAGTAAAAGCTGGTTTGCCAGACTGTGACCGGAGTTCGTCATGACACTCACAGAGCTACGATACGTTGTTACCCTCGCCCGGGAAAAGCACTTTGGCCGCGCTGCCGAGCGCTGTCATGTTAGCCAGCCCACCCTGAGCGTTGCGGTTAAAAAGCTCGAAGAGGAGCTGGGTGTGCCCCTCTTTGAGCGAAGCAAGAGCAGTATCCGGGTCACCGAAACCGGCCAGCGAATCATCGAACAGGCACAGCGGGTTCTGGACCAGGTCGGCGTCATCAAGGATATGGCTCAGGATGGCAAGAATCAGCTTAACTCCCCGCTCAAAGTGGGTGCCATCTACACCATCGGGCCCTACCTGTTCCCGCACCTGTTGCCGGAGCTCCGGCGTGCGGCGCCGGAGATGCCCCTCTACATCGAGGAAAATTATACGGCCGATCTGCGTCAGAAACTGCGTCGGTCCGAACTGGACGCGATCATCATCGCCCTCCCGTTCGAAGAGCCGGAAGTGGTGACCCTGCCGTTGTACGACGAGCCGTTTGTGGTGTTGCTGCCGGCCGCCCATCCGCTGGCGAAGAAAGAACAGCTGACACCCGAAGAGCTGGCCAAGGAGCAACTGCTGCTGTTGGGCCCCGGTCACTGTTTCCGGGACCAGGTGCTGGAGTCCTGTCCGCCTCTGGTCGAAGCCGTCACCCGCAAGGCCGATGCGACCGAACCGGCATTGGTCACCGAGGGCAGCTCCCTGGAAACCATCCGCCACATGGTAGCCTCGGGTCTGGGGATTACCGTCCTGCCCCTGTCGGCGGCGACGGCCATGCATTATCCGGACGACATCATCGCCGTTCGCCGGTTTGCCTCGCCCGTTCCTTTCCGCACCGTGGCACTGGCCTGGCGGGTGACCTTCCCGCGGCCCAAGGCCATCGATATGCTGTCGCTGGCGGCCAGCCAGTGCCGGGTCATCGAGAAGGCAAAGTCGGAAACCCCCGCCGTGGCTGAGCAGGCCTGACCCGCCCCATGGTGTCGCTGGAAGACATCCCGGTCACCGAGTTGAAGGGGGTCGGCGGCGCTCTCGCAGACAAGCTGGCCAAGCTCGGCATCTCGTCTCTGCAGGACCTGCTGTTCCACCTGCCGCACCGCTATGAAGACCGAACCCGCCTGATGCCCATCGGTAGCTTGCGAATCGGGGATGTGGCACTGGTGGAAGGGGAAGTCATGAAGGCCGACCTGGTCATGGGGCGGCGTCGAAGCCTGCAGGTGACCCTCAAAGATGACAGTGGTTTCCTCGCGCTGCGGTTTTTTCATTTCAATGCCGCCCAGAAAAAGCAGCTGAGTGAGGGTTCCCGGGTCCGCTGCTTCGGTGAGGTGAGGCCCGGCCGTGCCGGTTTCGAGTTTTACCATCCCGAGTACCAGGTGAATCCCCCACCCATGCCCGCCGAAGGGCAGGCCACACTGACGCCGGTCTATCCGCTCACCGAAGGCATACAGCAGCCCAGAATTCGTGCCCTGTGCCAACAGGCACTGGGTTATCTGAAGCGTTTTCCCGTTCGGGACTGGTTGCCTGCCCCATTATTGGCGGATTATCAGTTGCCCGACATCAACGACGCCATTCAGACTGTTCACTCACCGCCGGCCCATGCGCCGGTCCATCTCCTGGTCGAAGGCAAGCATCCGGCCCAGCAGCGACTGGTCATGGAAGAATTGCTGGCGCACCAGTTGAGTTTGCTCAAGGTTCGGCAACAAATTCAGCAGCGCGAGGCCCTGCCGTTGCTGCCATCGGGTGACCTGGTGGAACGGTTTCTGGAATCCCTGCCTTTCCAGCTGACTCAGGCACAGCGACACGTCGTTGCTGATATCCGGCAGGACTTGAGCCAGCCTCTGCCCATGCTGCGTCTGGTGCAGGGGGACGTGGGTTCCGGTAAAACGGTGGTTGCGGCCCTGGCGGCACTGCAGGTTTTGAGTGCCGGGGCCCAAGTGGCGTTGATGGCGCCAACTGAAATTCTGGCGGAGCAGCACCTGAATAATTTTCGGGCCTGGCTGGAGCCACTGGGTATTCAGTTGGCCTGGTTGTCCGGGAAAGTAAAGGGCAAGGCCCGCCTGGACGCGCTGGAGGCAGTCCGTTCCGGGCCTGCCCAGGTTGTGATCGGCACACACGCTCTGTTTCAGGACGACGTTGAATTTCAGCGATTGGCACTGGTGATTGTGGATGAACAGCATCGATTCGGTGTCCACCAGCGACTGGCGCTGAGAGAGAAAGGAGTAGGCTCGCAACTGGCACCCCACCAGCTGATCATGACGGCCACCCCCATTCCCCGAACCCTGGCCATGAGTGCCTATGCGGATCTGGATACCTCTCTGATTGACGAGTTGCCCCCCGGACGCAAACCCATCGAGACCATCGTGCTTCCGGACAGTCGCCGGGAGGAGATCATCGAGCGGGTGCGTAAGGCCTGTACCGAGGGACGTCAGGCGTATTGGGTCTGTACCCTGATTGAAGAGTCCGAAGCCCTGCAGTGCCAGGCCGCTGAAGCCACGGCTGAGGAACTGGCTCAGCGACTGCCGGAACTCAAAGTGGGCCTGGTGCATGGCCGGCTCAAGGCCACCGAAAAAGCCGAGGTCATGGACCGGTTCAAAGTGGGGGAGCTGGACTTGCTGGTGGCCACCACAGTCATCGAGGTGGGGGTGGATGTGCCCAACGCCTCCCTGATTATTATTGAAAACCCCGAGCGTCTTGGCCTGGCTCAATTGCACCAGCTGCGTGGTCGGGTAGGGCGTGGTGAACAGGCCAGTTTCTGTGTGCTGATGTACCACCCGCCTCTGTCCAACAACGGCAAGGCCCGTTTGCAGGCTCTGCGTGACAGTCAGGACGGCTTTGTGATTGCCGAAAAGGATCTGGAGATACGTGGCCCGGGGGAAGTATTGGGTACCCGCCAGACAGGCATGATGCAGTTCCGGCTGGCGGACTTCGAACGGGACAAGGGGTGGATCGAACCTGTCCGGGAGATGGCGCCACCCTTGTTGCAGACGCCGGAAGTGGTTGATGCGCTTATACGGCGCTGGCTGGGTGAGCGGATTCGTTACGGAGATGTCTGATTACTTGAGTGGCCTCGCACCACTTATCGGTCAAGCCCCGACATGGGGCAAGCCCTAAAGAAAAACTTTTCGCCTCCGGGAGAAGGCGCAAGCAGATCCGATGCGGGTCATGCAGTATGATTCGGGACATAATTATGAAAAAAACCGGAGCATTTGAACGGACCCTTGAGGAGTTGTCCCCAGGCTCGTCTGTGGTTAACGACGGTCGGGCCAGTGAGTTCAACTTTCTGCGAATGGTGCTGCTTGGCGACGACCAGGGCGCGATACAACTGGTATGCCGCAAGAACGATCTGGTAGATCTCGAACAAATCAATGCACACCTTGGGCGGCAGCTACAGGTGGTTGGTCGGCCCGAATCACCCCGTTTCGGAAGGAGTACGGGCGTGGTGGAGCTTCCCACACTGCGAAACTTTACCCGCAGCGAAACAGTGGTTGATCTCCAGGTGGACCAGCTGTCGTCAGTGAGGCTCGAACTGGGGGAGCAAGGCCGAACGCTTCATCTGTCCGGGGAAGACTTCCAATCGCTGACAGAAGAGGCGAGACGAATAGCATTTGCAGTTTCTGTGGGCCCGAGTTTATGGAGCCTGAACGATTCAGAGCGCGATCAGAAAGAGTTTCGCCGGGCCATAACCAAGTTTACCGGCCTGCGCATCCAGCAACGGATCAAGGATATTTTAGAGTTGCCACCGCTGCCGGAAACCGCCCAGCGTATTATTCATCTCCGGATGGACCCCAACACTGTGATGGATGATCTGGTGGATGTCGTGGAAAGCGATCCCGCTCTTGCGGCCCAGGTATTCAGCTGGGCGTCATCCTCTCCAGGCGGTCCTGTCGGACAGGTGCGCTCGGTTCATGATGCGGTCTCCAGAGTACTCGGTTTCGAACTGGTGATGAACATGGCGCTGGGGCTCGTTCTCAAACCGTCTCAGGGACACCACCCGGAAGGGTATATGGAAAGCTGGCAGCAGGCTATCTGGCAGGCTCAGGCAGCCGGTCTTTTGTGTACGCTGATGCCTTCCGACAAACGACCTTTGTTTGGTCTTGCCTATCTGTCTGGCCTGCTGCACAACTTTGGTTTCCTGGTGTTGGGCCACGTGTTTCCCCCGCATTTCAAGCTGGTGTGTCGTTCCCTCGAGGCGAATCCCAACATCGATTCCTCGGTCATCGAACAGTATCTGCTGGGCATTACCCGCGAACAGATTGGCGCCCTGTTGATGGAAAACTGGGGGATGCCGGAGGAGGTGGCGAGCGCGCTCCGTTATCAGAAACACAGCGGTTACGATGGCCGGCACAGCGTGTACGCGAAACTGCTCTGGCTCGGTCGTCAGTTGTTGATCGAGCGCGGTTTGTCGCCGGGTGCCAGTGAGCCGGTTCCGGCTGCCGTGTTTGAGTCTCTGGGCCTGGACGAGGCAAAGGTGCATGCCCGGTTCGACGAGCTGGTGGCGAAAAAAGATACCGTGTTAGCTATGGCTGGAATGATGGCGCAGTAAGTCGTGTGATTTGCCGTCAGGCATAAAAAAGCCGGCCCATGGGCCGGCAAGCTCACCCGCTTGTTGCAGAGGTATTCACAAGAGGTATCCAAACCAATCAGGAGAAAATCGCCAAGGGTCCGTAAACCGCGTTAACTTCGCAGTACCCTATTAGTTAATTTAGACAAAGGGCGGGAAAAGGAAAGTCAGGGATTACCGACGCCAAATAATGAGCGCTGTGTCACATTTCAGCGGTGGTGGAAGGTGTTGATTTCTCTTGTTGGCGACAGAGAATGATTAACTTGATTGATACAAAAGTTTACAAAAAGCCCTGCTCCACGTCTCATGCGTCTCGAAAGGTGTGTTGTCGAATGGCCGACGCCGCCTGCTGAATGGCTTCACCGTATTCTTTCTCTACTGCGAAACGTTCTTTGTCCATCTTGGCCACCAGCTTCTTGTCCGTCGCCTTTCTGGCCCGGTGGGTGGGCATGTGCTGAAGTTTGTCGTGGACCTGTTGAAATACCTGGTACGGGGATTGATCGAGCAACTCGGGCTGCACATGGTCCAGCAGCCCTTTCAAGCGCAGACACGCTTCCGAATACTCGATCTGGTCCGCTTCCACCGCCATGGCAATCACGCGAATGCTCTCGATCATGTCCGTCCGGCGCTGCTTCTGAAAGGCCTCGGCCTTTTGCTTGCGGATACGCTGTTCCGCAACACCGGACAGTTGTCGACGAATCACGGCCAGCAGCATCACGATCACGATCAGGCCCCCAACAATCAGAGCCCACTGTAGCCACTGCGGCATGATTACCCCCTATTCAATGGTCAGGCGCGTTTGCGCTTTCGGTCAGGGCGCCAGACTTTGACTGAAACTGCCTGTCCATTCAATACGGAAGTGCCTGCCAGCGGATCAATCTGGTCGTCACTCAGGACATCGTTGATGCTTTCACCGGCGTGGGCCGATGCAATGGATTGCTGGATGCCGTCCCGGTTATGGCCCCAGCCATGGGGGATGGACACCACGCCGGGCATCAGGTCTTCGGTAATTTCTGCGGGCAGCACAATGGTCCGGCCCTCGGAACTGATTTCAGCGGAATCTCCGGCCTGCAGACCCAGCCGGCTGGCATCCTTGGGGCTAATCATCAGGGTACACCGGTCCTTGCCCTTCACCAAGCGCCGGCTGTTGTGCATCCACGAGTTATTGCTCCGCACATGGCGCCGGCCAATCAGCAGGAGTTCGTCGGACGCCCCTTGCCCGAGTTGTTCGAACAGCCGCTCCACATCTTGTAGGAATCTTCTGGGCGCCATGTGGATCTTGCCATCCCGGGTGAACAGGCGATCCGGAAGCGAAGGCTTCAGCGGACCAAGGTCCACGCCGTTGGGGTTGTCCTTGAGCACCGACAACGAAAGACCCTTGGGCAGATCGTTCCAGTGCCGGTTGAGCGGGCTCAATTTGGCAAGACCGCGCAAGGGGTGACGGCCGGGCAATAGATCCAGAATCAGGTCAATAGCAGGCTCCGCGAGCCCCCTCAGTGGGCCTGCGTTCATGCCATAGGGACCGGACCGAAGGAGCATGTCCAGAATGGGGTCCGGACCAATCTGCTGGAAGGCCCGCCAGCCCAGTTCGGCTCGCAGGGGCAGGCTGCCGCCCTTTTTCAGCCGTTCCAGGCGGTGGGCAAGTCCCAGCATGATTTGCCAGTCGTGTCTGGCGTCCGGGCCGGGATCGAACAGGGGTTCACTGTATTTGGCGCTGTTTCGGACCGCGAAGATGCTGAAGATCAGGTCGTAGTGACTGCGTTCCAGGGCCGCGGTTGGAGGCAGGATGACGTCCGCATGGCGGGTGGTTTCGTTGATGTAGTAATCCACCGACACCATGAAGTCCAGCTGCTCGAAGGCCTCCTCCAGGCGCCGCCCATTGGGGCTCGACAACACCGGATTGCCGGCAGCGGTGACAAATGCCCGAATCTGGCCCTCACCGGGCGTGAGGATTTCATCGGCCATGGTGCTGGCGGGGTATTCGCCGCCGAATTCTGGCAGGCCCTTGACCCGGCTGTACCGATTGCCGAAGTGGCCATTCTGTCCCGCCAGTGCGCCAAGCACGACCAGATCAATCGCCGGCTGGGTGAACAGCATACCTCCTGGTCGGTCCAGCTTGCCCGCCAGTATGTTCAGGCAGGATGCCAGCCAGGTGGCGAGGCCACCGAACACCTGGGTGCTGGTGCCCATGCGGGTATAGAGTGCGGCTTTCGGTGTGTTGGCGAATTCCCGGGTCAGGTGTCGGATGTCCTCGGCCGAAATGCCGGTATGCGAGCTGGCGGCCTCTGGCGTGAACGGCATGGCGGCCAGTCTCAGCAGATCCACATCCTTGGCCAGGTGTTCCGCGGCACCCAGGTCGACCAGGTCTTCAGCAAACAGCGTGTGCACCATGGCCATGAGCAGGAAAGCGTCGCTGCCTGGGCGGATAAAGTGGAACTCGTCCGCCAGCTTGGCCGTTTCGGTTCGGCGGGGGTCAATAACGATCATTTTGCCGCCCCGGCCTTTCAGTTCCTTGACCCGCCCACGGAAATCCGGGACCGTCATCAAACTGCCGTTGGAGGCCATTGGATTGCCGCCAATGCAGATGAACAGGTCGGTATGGTCGATATCGGGAATCGGGAACAGAATCTGGTGCCCGAACATCTCCAGGCTGGTCAGCATGTGAGGCAGCTGGTCGTTGGATGTGGCGGAGAACCGGTTCTGGCTGCCAATGGCTCGCATCAGCGGGGTAACGGCGACCAGCGCGCCATGATTGTGGACGTTCGGATTGCCCAGATAGACGCCGACACTGTTGCGGCCAAACTCCTGGCGGGTCTGGTGAAGTTTTTCGGCGACCAGGTCCAGAGCCTCATCCCAGTCCATTTCCTGCCAGCCGGATTCGGTTTTGCGTACCGGGCGACGAAGGCGCTCCGGGTCCTCATGGAGATCCTGCAGGGCGACAGCTTTCGGGCAAATATGTCCGCGACTCAGGGGGTCGTTGTCATCCCCTTTGATGGATGTGATGCGCCCATCGTTGGTTTCGATGACGACGCCACACATGGCTTCGCAAAGGTGGCAGGTACGGTAATGGGTGCCGTTTTCCATCGGGCAGCTCTCCTGGATTGTTGTTATCGGTATCGTGGTTTCATTCTGCAACCAGATTAACAGGATTCATCGTTGTGCGAAAAGTGGGCAGGGGCAAAGAAAAAAGGCCAGCTCAAAAAGCTGGCCCGAAAGGAGCACGGCCTGTCCTATGGTGTTGCCGGTAATTCGTGAACCGGGTTGGAAATAAAGTTCAGGTAAAGCCCCCCGTCCGGAATCATCAGAGGAATGAAAACAGCGCCATCTTCGTCGCTTGCCGGCGGGTCCAGCAGGTCCTGACAGCCGCCCAGGTCGAAGCTGAGCAATCCGAGCAGGCAGGAACCAAAGTCCAGTGTTGCATTAAGCGCGTCGCTTTCTGTGGTCACCAGCACGTTGATCTGGGGGGCATCAAAACCACGGTCAGGGTCGACAATGTTGCGTTGCTCAATCTGCATCCGGCCGTCGTCAAAGAAGGTGATGGGACCTTCGATATTCAGGGTGAACGGATAGCTGAACAGGTTATGCCGCAGGATACCCCCCAGAGGCAGGTGCAGTTCAGGCGCATCCAGCGTCAAAGCGGCTGACGCCTTGAAGGTCGGCTTGCCTTCATCGTTTTCGATAATCATGCCGGGAATCAGACCACTGCGACGGCAGGGTTCTTCGGTGCACGACGGGTCATCCTTGGCATAACGCATACGGAGGATTTGTGGGCCGGTGACCTGCGGATCGTCTGGGTCCAGCAATACATCCGTCAAACCATTGCCGTCTTCCAGGAATACATCCACCGAGGTAGTGGCCAGAAGCGTGGGGTAGAGGTACACGCGAACGCCCGGCTTGCCGGTTTCCGGATCCACTGCAGGTCCAATAATCTCAGTATTCAGGCCATAGGTCTGGTAGATGAACTTGTTGGTTGGGCAATCCGCTCCACTGGTTCTGCAGCCTACACGGGCCTCGCTCTTGGAGGAGCCCAAAACGCTCGGCTCCCGATCCGGGTTCACGATCAGTTTGGTGGCATTGGCGGACGGCAGGTAGCCACCCTGACCATCCCCTGTGTGGCTGAACGGTTCCAGGCAGTTTTGGCCGCCAAGGGCACCGCAATCGATCTCGTAGTTTGAGTTGGTATCCCGAACGGGCAGGTTTCGAAGTGCTGTAAATACGGTGTCGGTCGTTGCAGTGCCCCGGAAGTAAATGCTCAGGTCCGGGCCGCCCACATCCACCGGGTTGACCAGCAGGTCGGTTTGCAGCGCCAGACCATTGTCGCCGCAGATAAATGAAGGTTCACTACCATTGGTCGCGCACTGGCCGTTTTGTTGGGACGCAAGCGTGTATCGGTACAGCTGGCCTTCCTGCCAGGGTTGGTCCGGGAAGAACCGGATACGCTGATTGCTCTTTTCCAGACGACCGGCCACCGGGGAACTGCTGATGAGGTCGCCAGACACTTGCTCGACAACAAAGGTTCCGGCGTGAATTGAGGCCAGGTCCATGGACTGCGAGAACACCACCGTGATGGGGCGGTCAGCCGGTAGCTCGGTGACCGGCAGTTCATCCGGGCTTTGTCCGTCCGGGTAGTTCAGGGAACCGCCGGACTGGGATACCGCATCGTTACAGAAACCATGGGAACCGTTGGCTAGGTCCAGGTTGTGCGTTACGCAGGGGTAGCCCGGGTAGGTTGTCAGGGCCAGGGGCGAGCGCTGGGTGACACCGCTGTTACCGGTGCCAATATCGTCCAGGGTAAAGGACAGCGGGGCTTCTGTGACCGGGTTGCCGGCCATGTCCGTCAGCCCGTCCGTCGACAGTTCATAGGCCGCGCCGTGCTTCAGGCCACCCTCCGGATTGATCACCACCACGGTACCATCGAGTTTGATCGACAGATCCGGTACCGGAGCCCCGTTCGCGAACAGGGTGATGCCGCTGTCCAGAGACGCTGGATCCAGAGGTTCGTCGAAGTTCAGAATGACTGGATCGCCTGGGCGCTGCATGGATTGGCGGCCGGCCGGCAGGGAGTCTTCAGCCCCCGGCATCCAGCTGATCAGTGTGGGGCTGGTGTTGTCCGGGCGCCACAGTTCTTCCGCATCCAGAGCAGAATCGACGTCGGTGGCCGCCTCGATGCGAAACGCAATCGTGGCGTTGGCGTATTCCTGGCCAAGCAGCTCCGGCTCGACGGTGCCGATGGCGTCAATGGTCAGCACGCCGTCCTGCACAATCGCGATCCCGTGCAACTCGACACCGAGCAGGTTCTGTGACAGCGAGGCGTTGGGTTGGGCTTCGGCACTGTGCATGGCCACATCCATAAACAGGGTGACATGGCGTGGCGCGTTCAGATCGTCGGTATAGGGGTTGGGGCTCAGGTAGCCGGATGCGTCCGTCAGCATGGTGACGCTGAGCTCGCCGGTGTTCTGATCCACGCCCGTCTCGGCGTTCACCACCTGAACCTGGCCGTTGATACGCACATCCAGGTTGGTACCGGTCAGCAGGCTACCCCGGGGAATTCGAAGTGGCAGGGCCTCGTCAGCGGCAAACGACGGTGCGTAGGCCAGTTCGGCAAACAGTCCGCCGGCTTGTTGGGCCGGACCAGCGTTACCCAGCAGCACAGAGTTGAGCGTTACTCCATTGATCACCTGCCCGTTCAACACCGATTTCCTGGCGTCTGCGTGGCTGGCGCCTTCCTGCAAACCGGAGTCCACAAGGTGCTGCAAGAGCACCACCGTTGGTCCGGATTCCCTCGGCGTGAAGGTTTCGTTGAAGTTCAGGACGTCCGTGCCCGCCAGGTTGGGCAGGTTCTGGATCGTCAGGGTGTAGGACTGGTCCGATGCCAGCTCATCTTTCTTGGTCCCGCAGTGACTGATGGTGTCCGTCATACAGGGATCGATGACGATCCGGTTGTTGTCCACCAGAACATTGGTCGGGACAGGCTCGCCATTGGCGTCCTGTAGCCGGATCTTGCCGCCCTGATTACGCCAGTCCGGATGGACGGGTTGGCTCAGCATCAGCCGGAAGGTGGAAAAGTCCATCGGCTGGAAGTGATGCCCCGGTGAGGGGATCATCTGCTCCACCGCGAAGCGCTCGCCCATGTGATCGAGCGAGGCGATGCCCGTGTACTCACCGCGGGTGGAGAACTGGACGCCCTCGGCACCCACAGCATTGGGCGTGGAAATAGCACTGGCGCCCAAGGCAGCCAGGGAGTCGGTAAACTCGACCGAATAGTGGGCGCGGGTCTCCAGTCCATTGGTTGGCGTGATTTTCAGGCTGCGGCCCTGATCCAGACGGGTCGCAGTGAAGTCCACAGGGTTCTCCCCCTGGCTGACCAATATCTTGTCTTTCAGCTCTTCCTCGCTGTCTGCCAGCGAATGGGAGAAGCGCAGGATGATGTCGCTGGAGGGGCTGACGCCGGTCTGCCCGTCTGCCGGATAGGAGTACACCACCGATGCGGGCGGCGTGGGTTCCTTCATGGTTTGCTCTTCACCGCCGCAGGCCGCCAGTAGCAGGGTAGGGATGAGGACTGCCGGTTGTTTTAGTTTCATGGTTCCACCTCCCTTCAGAACTTCAACGTGAGTGAACCGCTGAACACATGAATATCGCCGTCGGCGGTGACCCCGGTTTCCGCGCCTGAGGTATCCACCAGCGTGAAATCCCGTTCCTGCAGCTGCTGGTACTGGTAGCCCAGGTCAAACCTTACCGGGTAGGCCAGCAGGCGGGTTCGGTCGTAGGTGGCGCTGAAACCCAGGCCCAGAACAATCTTGTCCGTATCCAGGTAGTTGATTTCGGGATTGCGGGTTGTCTTGAGCGGGGAGGGCTCGAAGGCGATGCCGCCACGCAGCGCAAAATTCGGGTTCAGGCGGGTTTCGGCGCCCAGCCGGGGAATCACAATGTCATCAAAGCGGATGCGATCGGCCGATGAAACCGATTGCTGATCCTTGATGGTGTCTGAAGTGAATTCCTTCTCCAGATCAGACCAGTTCTGCTGTTCAAGGGAGCCACCGATGCGCCAGTTCTCTGTCTCGTACTGGGCACCCAGAACGAGGGTTTCCGGCTGGAAGGAATCGATGGTGGATACCGCCAGACTCAGGCCCGGATCCGGAATGGTCTGGGTAACGATGATGTTGGAATCGACGGTGGTGGACGCCGACGACTTGGTCCGATAGGCCGTGGCGACTTCCCAGCCCTGCAGGTAACAGTCCCGGTCCGGGCAGAAGGTGCTGCCCAGGTCCGCGCTGACCCCCAGAATGGTCTTCAGCGAGGGCTCTGCATTGACCGACAGGCGCTCGCGGCTGGTTTCGCCGCCGAGGGTTGATACCGCATCGAGTTTTGCCGTGGCGTCCAGCGTGATTCGTGCTGACACACCCGCTGACACACCTCGCCAGATTGGGGTAGCAGCACCAATGTTCAGGAACAGGGGTTCCTTGCCGTACTGCAGGTATTGCCCGGACTCGCTGGTCTCGGAACTGAAGGCCAGCATTTCCTTGCCGTACTTTTCCACGCCCGCAATAAAGCCGAGATAGATCGGATGGTCGTAGCGGGTCAGCGAACCCAGATTGGTTTTCATGCCGATCAGCACATGCTGGCTCGGCGTGTTGGACAGAATGTCGCCGTTGGCATTGGGGTTAGCGGACCGGAGTTCCTGTTCCGCATGAAGGATGCCGGTAGTCAGCTCTCCACGAGGATCGCTGGTGAGGTAAGCCGGGTTGTAATAGGTGGCCGAGACCTGGCTGTTGAACATGGACATTGACTGGGCCGTGGCCACATCGACAGGCATGACGCCGTAACTGGTGCCGAGGTTGCCCATGCTGGCGTTGGCAAAAGGGGGGGTAGTGAGGGACATCAGCGTGAGGGAAACCGCCCGTACTGATAACCGGGAAGCGAAAGCCATACATACACTCCATCGTCTCTTTATTTTTCTGTCCAGTCCTTGTCCGCCATACGGAGAAAACTGACTGGTACGTTTGTTCAGGTTTAATTTTATGGGGATCTGTCGCTTCGGACGTTGACCTATTTGACGGGCATTTGGCTTCGGTCGATCATGAGTCGCACGAAGTCAGGAAAAAATATCGATAAAACAGAAGGTAACGGCATGTTTATTCTGTTTGCGTGGTATGGCTTCAAGGTTCGTTGAATGCTGAAATTGTGAATAGCTTCAATGTTCCCTGGATTTGTTTCCCATAGGAGAACCGTGGTCGGGCACAGTGCCAGTAAAACTTACGGCACGGTCAGTCGAACGCAGGGATGCTTGATATCAAGAGAAAGGGGGGGCGTCAGGGCCATCGGACAAGGTTTGGGAACTGGAAGCGGGGCTTCTTGACACCCGCAATGAAGCTCAGCTAAATCGGATGCTTGAAGCGCGTCAGAGAGCTCATATTTGTTTTCATACCAATTTGAGCCAGTTGACTCGGTGGAGCTGGCCGGGCTATCGCCATTAGCGCAAGCATTTGACGATAGAGCTTCGTGTCAGGCTGTAAAAAATACTGACACGATTAGATTCTCGGCTCCGAAGGTCGTGTTAGAGGCTGATTGCTCTGAGAAGTGAGTTCAGGCTTTAAAAGGCCCCGCTTTGCGGGGCCAAAATTCACCTTGTGTCCCCTAGGCTCGGTTAAAAAAGACGCCGTCTGAAACCAAGTGCAGCGAGAGCCAATCCTAACAGTCCAAGAGTGCCCGGCTCAGGTACGTTTCTCGGCGGTGTATCCAGGTCAACGAGTTTGAGGCTGCCATCGAGCTGGTCTCCAGACCGCTGCAGTCGCATGAGGGCTCCATCAACTGTCAACACCTCCGTATAGTCGAAACTGGCAAAACCGTCCAAAACTCCAAAGTTGGCGACAGCGTAGTTGTTAACGTTGCCTGTCTGTGCAGCATCGAAGTCAATGAAGTCGAGAAAAATACCGTTGAAAGACGAACCATTGCTGACGCTCTGAGTACCCTCCGAGACATTCCAGTTACTGGTAACATCTGTGTAAGTGGTTCCGTCAGCCTCTAAACGCTCGATATAGAAATTTGACATGTTTGAAAACACGAAATCCGGCGTGAAATCAAAGCCAAAACCGGTAACGAGTGCGTCTATCGAGACATTGTCAATTTCAATTTCATATGTATAGCCACCTCCTCCATTAGCGAAGTAATCGATAGTAATCGAACCGCCTTCATCCCCGGCGCAATTAGCAGGGTCTACGGTGCCGTCGCACGAGAAGTTGAAGGTCGTGGGAACTGCGTACGCCGTTCCTGCAAAAGCAAGGAAGGCCAACATGGGTAGAATTTTCTTGAACATCGTTTGCACTCTTCTGTAGAAGTGTGAATTCAGGTCTGCGTATGGGATCAAAAGCAGAATGGTCACCGCACTGACACCAACTCCTTTCAATTCCCTTTCCACATTCACCACCTGCGTTCAATTAATCGGGGCGTAACGGCATCCTCTCTAAGAACAAAGTGACCTTCCCTGAGCCCCTGGTTTCGCTACTGGAGGCTGGTGCCTTGATGGCGTACCGTCCTAGAAGCAGGTACTGCCAAAGAATATGAGCAGAGATCGTGCCAGTACATGTTGGTTCCAAAGATGTAATTTTTCTTCCTGCACAGAGAAAATTACTCCGAAAAAAAACAGGATATTATGTCAATACATGTCAATAACCGATTTGTTAAATGCTTCTTAAAATTGCTGTGAAATATTCCGTCACTTTCTGGGATGTAAAAATGATCGACAGTGACTGGAAGCGGTAATGGCCGAGCGAATTCAGCGCGGAGCGCCGGAACTTTCCGGTTCTTCGCGAAGGTCTAGGGAGGGAGTCGAAGAAGACTCGAACCCATCGGACCAAAAATATAGGTATCAATGAAAAACAGTTGAATCTTTCGCAACTTGCATCACAGGCCCGGCCTGTGCCTATTCCTTGCTCTACTGAAATGAGTGCCTTGCCTTGCCCCGACCTTATCAAGACCGGGCCATTGCGAGACAGCCATTGCTTTCTTTCGGCCCCTGCCTGAGCGGTCCAGGCTTATCACAGGTTTAAAGATGTTCCCCCTTAAAAAGTTGAGGATTCTTGGGATGTTGTGGATAAAACGTCAGCATTTTTTACATGGCCGGGTGTCTCCCAGGCTCGAGTTTGGCCGCCACTTCGCGTGGCTGCGTTGTTCCTTGTCGTAGTCTTATGACGTACGGATCGCTCGAGAGCGTCACAAAAGAATGGCTTCGGGGTGGGAAATTTAGCAGCCGGTGTGTTTAAGGTCGTTCGGACTATTATATGCCGCTACCCGCTTTCGGGCGGCTTTACTGGGTGTTGCAAAATAATACATGTTATTCGATGAGGTCCGGTGTCTAGATATATAGAGTTCTGCTTTAAATAGGGTTTATTTTTGTTGGCATCAAATTTGTATTCGGAAAGGCGAGTGCGAGTTTAGATGCTTTTTTCTTTATCGATGCGGTGAAAGTGGTGTGTACGGAGAGATTTCGTCGCCCGTTTGAAAAAGGCAAGGAACATAAGAATCCCTAGGATGGGGGAAAAAGTGATGAAGACGCTTATTCAGTCCGCAGCAGTGGCTGTATCAATGATAATGGCCAGCGGAGCTTCGGCGTATATGCTTGATGGCGTGGATGTAGGTGAGTTGGACGGGCTGATCGGGTATACCGACAACCTGAATGAAAACCCGGATGGCGCCTGTACCAGTGGCCCTTCAGGGAGTGGGCACGCATCCGAGTTGTGTTGGGTAAACAATCTGCTCGCCGAGGATGGTGTGGGCCCAACAACCTATGTAGAGGCCAATAAGGTTCCAGATCAAGAAGCATTACTGGTGGATGGTGAGTCCTCGATTTATGCGTTTGAACTCTCTTACGAGTCACAGTATATCCTGTTGAAAAAATCTGGTGTCTGGGCTCTGTTGGAAAACGAATTTAATCGGGGCTGGGCGGTATTTGATACGTCACTCTTACCTGCGGGTCTGAACCTGCCGGACCCTGGTGATAGCCAGTGGGTTATCAGTCACATTGCCCCGCTGGGAACAGATGTGTCAGTGCCTGAGCCCGGCTCGTTGGTTCTCCTGGGGTTGGGGTTGGTTGGTCTGGGTGTTGCACGCCGCAAAGTCAGCTGATCCCATTTGCACAAAGGCTGCTGGAAAGCCCCGGTTTCGCCGGGGCTTTTTTGTTGCCCGGTGATTTCTCACTAATGTTCGCGTCAGGATAAAGATAAGTCTTTTGGGGTTGGGGCGAGGTTCCAGCCAAAGCTGCACTAAAGGGCTTTGCCCTATCGGTGGCTGAGCCGGTGAGACTGTGGACCGTCTCTGGATGTTGCCAAAAATGGGTTTGGGAGTTTGAAATGGTGGGCCCAGCTTCCACCGAATTTAATTCTTAACTATATGAAAAATAGGTATTTGGTTTTTTGGTGGTTTTTATGTACCCCCTTATATACCCCCATTTCTGACCGGCTAACACATTCGGTCGCTATGTCTTTTTTCCGGGGCATCACGGTTAGAGGTGATGTTCGCTGGAGTTATTAGTGTCGAGCCGCCTACGTAGTGGAATCCCTTTTTCTGTATCTAGCGAACAGCATCATGCTAAGGCTGAGCACCAGCAGGCTATAAAGAGATGTCTCGTCTACATAGAAAGGTGGGGTTATACGAGTCCACTTCGCATAAACGAAGGGATCAGGATAAGCTGCATTAATGTACTGATATGCATCCTGGTCAACAAACCAGTCACTGCTAGTTGATACGCTGACCCGGTCAATAACCCTCGGATCTCCTCCTACCCCTATGTTTAACGCACCATGAAGCAAGAATGGAACGGGGTCATCTGCCCAGCTCACTTGTCTCTCCTCCAAGCCGTACGGTGTGATGACAAGGCAATCGGTTTGGCTAACATGCCAGATACGACCAAAGCAATTAAAACCCGAACCCAGCGAGAAAGTAATGCTATCTACCACGTACCATAGTGCCTTCGACGCGGATCTAGCATCCTCTTCGGTCTGAAATGCAAAGTCATCGTCTGGGTTATCGCAACCATCGAATACACTGATGCAGCTTGCGCGACCATCGAAAGTGACTGAGTAGTGTGATTGGTTGACTCTTATACCATTAATTTGAACGATGGTTGTTACTTCTTCTAAACCCCCACCGTATAGTTCAACATGCGAATCTTCTAGTTCATATGTGAGCGGTATTGCAAACGCTGTCGAACAAAAGGTTAGTAGCAGGACGGCTAGACCAGAAAGCAAGAAGCGGATCGTCATAGAAATGTCCTTATTTCTGATTGCGTAGCGATTGAGTGGTTGAAGTTTGTTGAGCACGAATCGTGCCGACTAGCGTGACACTTTTTAAGTGTCTGTATTTTTAGGTTTAACCATCGGAACAGTAGTAGGTGGACTTTTAAACCGTATAAATACTCGACATAAGATCCTGGCGCCCCGCTGAGAGATTGGCTGAAATTGTCCAGCAAAGTGAGTTAGCGATAGTTGCGTGTTTTGCTGGCGGTCTTGCTGATGAGGGCGCGGAACTTCTGCATCCCCCCATCTGTTCAGGCTCAAACGGTATTAGAAGGTAAGGCATCGCCCTCCCCTGGTAAATTATAAAGGTGTACGAATTGCGAGTAGTGAGGCTTGGGTTTGGGGTATGACTGATACAAATTGCGGGTAGTGCCCCCAGCCAAGGGGGCAGGTTCATGGGCACTGATACAAATAGGGAGCAAGTCGATACTGATAGCGTGCAACGATTGCGTTTTAGGCTGCCTTTTTCAGTTCATCTATTTTAGGTGGATTTAGATAAAGGGCGCTTGGCCCTTGGGTAGGTCTTACGTCGAGTTTGCCTTTGCATTCATCTATCGGCCGCCAGGTGATGGCGTAGAGCGAACACCGGTTTCGGCCTCCCTGCCGAGTTATCTCAATTAGCCCTGCATTAAGTAGCGCCTTGAGGGCTTTGTCTAGCGTTCCTGGCGATTTCCAGCCTCTATCTCGCATTACTGACCATGGGGCGCAGAGGTCACCGTTGTTGTTGCCTTTAAATTGAGCTGCAATATCGACTAGTAGTTTTACTGCCCAGCCATTCAGGCCTCTATAGGCTTGGCTGTCTATAACGGGGTGAGGGATGCCCAGGAAGGGGGATCGCCCCGCCTTCCCAGTCATCCTTGCGCGTCGGTCTTTCGCCATCGCTAAGCCGCCTTATCAGCTTCTGATGAGGCTGGTGAGTCTGGCTGGATTAGGTGTCTCGCCAGTTCGCGCGACTCTGGCAAGAGGTGGTAAACCCCAGGGCGAGTAAGTAAACCATCGCGGTCTATTTTTTCTACTCGCTCAGTATCGATTTTTAAAAGGAAGTTTTTCCTCAGTTCTTGGATGTAGTGAGGACTGTTGCTGGCTCCTGCTACTCGGTCTGCGGTTTCACGGGGGAGTGGCCCTGCGAGCAGTGCGACGATTAACCGGTAAAGCCTCGCGGTGATATGATGGCGCAGGCGCTTTGCTGTGGTGGCGAGCGCTTCTTTTTTCATGCTGCTTCTCCCATACGCTCTGCGATCCATTGACGTATTGCCGATTCGGGCCACGCTACAGCTCGCGCTCCGATTTTTACGGCTTTAGGGAATGTGCCATCGGCCATGCCTTCGTAAATTGCACTGCGGCTTCGGCCAGTAATTGCTTCTACTTGCTTGCGGCGCAACATTCGTTCAATTTGCTGTTGGCTTGGATCTGAAGTTCTTGCTCGTTCGGTCATTTCGGATTACCCCTTGGTTCCGATTGGATTCGGGGTAATCCTCCTATAGCTGGCAGGTTAGTGGTGACGGTTGTCAAAAATAGGTGACGGCTGGCAGAGGCCTATTTCTGAAATTCCGGACACGCCTTGAGTGAGTCGGAGATGGCTTGGCGCACAATGGTTTCACTGAACCCGTGCGGTGTGCGGTCGCTGGTTTCGTCTCTAAGGTGTTCTGTGGCTATTCGGGCAAGCTGTAGCGCATTTGGCTTGGTGCCGTGTCGATAAGTTGGATGCCTCTCTGCCAACCCTATTGCGAGGGCCGCCAAAGCTCTCTGGGTGCGCCTGAGTTCCGGCTCTGCCCCAGCCTGTGAGAGATCCTGATTTATTGGCTGAGTGCTGGAGAGGCTGAGATTGTTATCTGTGAGTGAGTCTATGAGCTGCCGCAGGTGCGGTTGCGAGACGACAATACTTGAGTCTCGAGGCAAGCGTTGCTGTGGTAGAACGTAGTCTTTTGGTTCCCAGTCTGTTGTATCTGTGTCTTCGAATATTTCCGTCTGGTGGACTAGGGCGTAGTACTCTTGAGTTTCGGAGTGTTGTAGAACAATGGGGCCCAGCCGAGGGTCCAAATCTGTCTCGTTTCGCGATGGGGCGTCGGTAGAAAGAAGTGACTTGAGTTGTTGCCCGAGGAGGGATGGGTTGGCGGTGTGCTCAATCATGGGGAGGCTCCAGAGGCCCGATGCTTGAGTGAGATGCTCAAACTCCGGCTCAAACAGTTTTTCTCTGTTTACTGCAAAGGCCCACTCCAGTCGTGTATGCAGTCTTAATAGTGCAATCAATGCAGCTGGGTCTTCTCTGGGGTCGGACGATGGAACGTACTCGTTGTGAGCGTTAGGAGTTTCCCGATACGGAACGACTTGTGTTGCGTCCGGGATAATTAACGAGAGAGTGAGCTGTTCTTCGCAGGCTAATTGAATAAGGTCCCTACAAGTAACGGACTCGTCAAATATTAGAGATAAATGAGATGCTGCATCTTCGAGAGTTAGCCATCTTTTCAAGCTAGCGAGCTTTTTCAACACCTGCGCTCCCTTTTGCGCCCCTAGAATTAAAGCCGCGTCAGGCGGGTAGGGCTCCCGCTTTTCTCCTGGCCTGGATAGACGCGGCCAAACTTATTATTAGCTAATGTTGTGATGAATAGGTGTGAGGTTGTTTTTTGGCTTCTTCAGGTTGTCTAGGTAATCCGCCCACTGCTGCATCATAGATTTGCGTTCTGGCAGCCAGGTTGTCCGGTTGTAGGCTCTGCCGTGAACGTCTCTCACTCTATGGGCCATCTGCATTTCAATGATTTCGGTTCTGAAGCCCAGGCGCTCTGTCAGCACTGTCTTTGCCATCGCTCTGAAACCATGAGCTGTCATGACCCCTTGTAGCTCAAGGCGATTCAGCGCCGCTGTAATGGCGTTCTCACTCATCGGGCGTCCTCTACCATGACCGCTGGGAAAAACCCATTCCCGATTGCCGTTAATTCCCTCTAACTCATGGAGTAGCTCAATTACCTGGTCAGCCAGCGGGACGATTAGCGGCTCGCCGTTTTTGGTGGTATCGGTAGTCCATGTTTTCGTCTTCCAATCAATCTCATTCCAGCGCATTTGTCGAAGGTTTCCGGGGCGCAGGAAAACATAAGGGGAAACCTTGAGCGCTAAGCACACGGTAGGGCTTCCCCAGTAGGTATCTATTGTTCTTAGCATGGCCGCTATTTCATTAGGCGTGGTGACAGCCGGGTGGTGTTTGACGTTTGGGGCGGGGAGTATCCCTCTGAGGTCAGCTGTAACGTCCCGTTGCGCACGGCCTGTGCTTGCGGCGTACCTGAACACCTGGCCAACGAGCGTTTTTAGTCGGTGGGCGTTGTCTACGTGGCCTTTGCTTTCAATCTCGCGCAATACCGCAAGTACATCGGGAGGCTCTATTTCTGAAATCGGAAACCGGCCTAGCTTGGGGTAGGCGTACATTTCCAGTCGGCGTTCATTCTTGGGATAGGTAGTAGCTCCTACGTTTTTCTTATGCACTTGTTCCAGCCATTCCAGCGCTACCGCTTTGAACGTTGTGGCAGAGGCTTTTATTTGCGCTACTTTCTCTCGCTGGCGGTGGGCTACTGGATCGATATTGTTAGCCAGGAGGCGTTTCGCTTCGTCGCGTTTTACGCGGGCCTCCTTGAGGGAAACTTCAGGATATACCCCCAAAGCTAATAGCTTTTCCTTCCCACTGTAGCGATATTTCATTCGCCAATAACGCCCAGCTTTTTGAACGTCCAGAAAGAGGCCTGCGCCATCAGCCAGCTTTTTTCGCTTGCCAAACCTGCTGAACGTTGCGTGCCTTATCGCTGTTTCAGTCAGCTTATTGGCAGCTCTGGTCATGGGAGGGGCTCCGAATTGGGGGTATTTTGGGGCTAAAAATACGCAGTTCAGAAAACGTACCCCCAACAATACCCCCTAAAAACCTTGGTTTCTAGCGGCTCGCTCTGGAATTGTCAGGAATGTGTTGAGTAGATAATGCCTTAATTTGCAGGTGGTTATAGGTGAGTTGAGTTCCGGAGAATTCTTTGGAGGGTAAGGAATGGTGGGCCCAGCTGGACTCGAACCAGCGACCAAGGGATTATGAGTCCCCTGCTCTAACCAACTGAGCTATAGGCCCATGCAAGCGTCTGCTTTTGAAGGGATGTTTCCGGAGAGGAAACAGGCGGTCGCCATTATACCGGGGAGGTCAGGCGCCCGCTACTGTTGCGGCAGTCGAGTTCAGCCGTTACCGCTGCCCTGGTCGTCGATGAATCCGCGCAGGTGATCGGAGCGGGACGGGTGGCGCAGCTTGCGCAGGGCCTTGGCTTCGATCTGACGGATACGCTCCCGGGTTACGTCGAACTGCTTACCGACTTCTTCCAGGGTATGGTCGGTGTTCATTTCGATACCGAAACGCATCCGCAATACCTTGGACTCCCGGGCGGTCAGGCCGGCCAGCACAGAGCGGGTGGCTTCGCGCAGGCCTTCGGCCGTGGCTGAGTCCACAGGCGATAGAGCCTGGATGTCTTCGATGAAATCCCCCAGATGGCTGTCTTCATCGTCGCCGATCGGGGTTTCCATGGAGATCGGCTCTTTGGCGATCTTCAATACCTTGCGGATCTTGTCCTCTGGCATGTCCATGCGCTCACCCAGTTCTTCCGGGGTGGGCTCACGACCCATTTCCTGCAGCATCTGCCGTGAAATGCGGTTCAGCTTGTTGATCGTTTCGATCATGTGAACCGGGATCCGGATGGTCCGGGCCTGGTCCGCGATGGAGCGGGTGATGGCCTGACGGATCCACCAGGTCGCATAGGTGGAGAACTTGTAGCCGCGACGGTATTCGAATTTGTCTACCGCTTTCATCAGGCCGATGTTGCCTTCCTGGATCAGATCAAGGAACTGCAGGCCGCGGTTGGTGTACTTCTTGGCAATGGAGATCACCAGACGCAGGTTGGCCTCGACCATTTCCTTTTTTGCCCGGCGAGCCTTGGCTTCGCCAATGGAAACCCGGCGGTTGATTTCCTTGATATCCGCAACGTCCAGGTCGACATCGGTCTGCAGGTGCTGGATACGCTTCTGCAGGCGAGTGATTTCGTCGGCACGGTCGGCGATGGCGCCGGCGTAGGGCTTCTTGCTGCCAGAAATGTCCGCTGCCCAGTCAAGATTCACTTCGTTGCCCGGGAAGGTCTTGATGAAGTCCTTGCGAGGCATTTTGCAGTCGCGCACACAGATCTGCATGATGGCGCGCTCGTTTTCGCGAACCATCTCGTTGGTTGACCGAACTACGTTGACCAGTTCGTCAAACGCTTTATTGGCCAGTTTGAACGGCGCGAATACCTGACCCAGTTCGTTCAGGGCTTCCTGGGTTTTTTTGTGACCGCGACCGTGTTTGTTCAGGGCTTTTTCGGCAGCGTCCAGCTTTTCCCTCAGCAGCTCAAAACGCAGTCGGGTTTCTTCCGGATCCGGGCCGTTGTCCGTTTCTTCGTCGCTGTCGGAATCGTCATCGTCGTCGTTGGAATCGGCGGAGTCGTTGGATGAGTCAGCGGTGCTCTCTTCACCCATGAACGGCTCGGCATCGTCCGGATCGAGGAAGCCTGTGACGATGTCACTGATGCGCCCTTCGTTCTCAAGAATGCGCTCGTAAGCCTGGATGACGGTGCTGGCTGTGCCCGGGAAGTGGGCGACAGCGGCCATGACATCGCGAATGCCTTCTTCGATACGCTTGGCGATGACAATCTCGCCCTCGCGGGTCAGGAGTTCGACGGTACCCATTTCCCGCATGTACATGCGAACGGGGTCGGTCGTTCGGCCAGCGTCGGTTTCCACGGCCGCCAGTGCCGCTGCGGCTTCAGCCGCGGCCGCTTCGTCAGCGGTGGAATCACCCTCGGTCATCAGCAGGGTGTCGGCATCCGGTGTTTCTTCAGTTACCTGGATGCCCATGTCGTTGATCATGCGAATGATGTCTTCGACCTGATCCGGGTCAGCGATGTCTTCCGGGAGGTGATCGTTTACCTCAGCATAGGTCAGGTAACCTTGTTCCTTGCCCCGTGCAATGAGGTCTTTCAAACGTGATTTTTGCGAATTGCCCGCCATAGACACCCTGTGAACTCGCTCTTGAAGGAAAAAAACTTAAACAGCCATTATAGCTGTCGCTCAAATACGCTGCCACCGACTGCTTAGATGGTGATCGGTTCAGCTAGTTTCAAGTGTTGCTGTTACTGAGCGCGATTGCTCAGGTCTCTCAGTTCCTTTCGCTCCTCACTGGAGAGGTTGGCGAAATTGCGTAACAGTGCTGCCAGTCGCTGTTGTCTGGATGCTTCCTCATTGGGGCTCAGAAGTTCCCGTGCGGCATCCAGTGTGCTTTCCCTCGGGGGAATATGTTCGATGTCGTCGAACATGTGGTAGAACCGTTCTCTGGCCTGTCGATCAAATGCCAGTTTCCGTACCAGCGTTTTCTTGTCGCTGATCTGTTGGCCGGTGATCCAGTCTGCGAAGTCCAGTGCCCGGCGGAACTGCCGGGAGCTTCTGGCCAGCTCCGAGACGTCTGCTGCCAGGTCCGGCGATTCCAGCAGGGCAAGGCACAACACGCTGTCCTTGCTGAGCCGAACGTCAATGCGTTCCTCGGTGACCCGATTCTTCCGGTCTTTCGACCAGTTGCCCTTGTAGTCGCCTTTGCGGTCCTGCCACTGCTTTCGGTTGCTGCACAGACGAAGCATTTCGTGCCACATGGCATCCCGGAGGGTGCTTTTGGGCATTTTGTTCAGCAGCGGCTCCGCCCGGGATCTCAGTTCGCCCCGGTTCTCCGGCAAATCAAGATCGAGTCCCTCGCTCTGCCGCTCAAACAGGAAGCGGGAGAAGGGTGTGGCGCCTTGCACCCGCTCTTCAAAGGCTTCGCGACCTTCTTTCCGTACCAGTGTGTCGGGGTCTTCGCCCTCCGGCAGCATCAGGAACTGCAGGTGCAGGCCGTCTGCCATCAGTTCGAGCGCGTTTTCCATGGCCCGGTCCGCGGCGCGGAAGCCTGCCTGGTCGCCATCGAAGCAGAACACAATGTGACGCACGTGCTTTAAGAGCGCGTTCAGGTTGTCCTGGTTGGTCGCCGTGCCAAGCGTTGCCACTGCGTAGTGAATGCCATGCTGCGCGAGAGCGATGACATCCATGTAGCCTTCCACGACCAGCAGTTTGTCCAGTTGTCTGAGCGTTTGCCGAGCCTCATAAAGTCCGTAGACTTCCCGGCTTTTGTGGAACACATCAGACTCCGGAGAGTTGATGTACTTGGCCTTGTCATCCCCCAGAGTGCGGCCTCCAAAGGCCACTGTCTTGCCGCGGGTATTGCGAATCGGAAACATGACCCGGTTGCGGAACAGGTCCCGTGGGCGGCCATACTTGTCCGAAACCGTGCCTGTTTCGGTCAGGCCGGTTTTGAGGTCCGCGGGTGTGGCGTCAAACAATGCCGTGCCAGTGCCAGAGGCAAACCCCAGCTGGTATTGCTGAATAATATTGTCATCCAGCCCCCGCTGGGAGAGATAGTCCCGGGCGAAGCCACCCTGGGGGCCGGCGAGGGAGGCTTGGTAGAACCGGTTGGCGAATTCCAGCGCATCGGTCAGTGACCGTGATTGCTGCATCTCTTGTCGCGCCGCCTGGTCATAGGGCACTTCCATTCCCGCTCGCCTGGCCAGGTCTTCCACCGCCTCGTTGAAGCTGAGGCCTTCCAGTTCCCGGATGAAGCTGATGGCGTCGCCGTGGGCGCCACAGCCGAAGCAGTGGTAAAAGCCTTTGTCTGGCCGAACATTGAACGACGGTGTTTTTTCGTCGTGGAACGGGCAGCAGGCCTTGTAGTTTGCGCCGGCTTTTTTCAGTTGAATGCGGGAACCGATCAGCTCTGCCAGATCAATACGATCAAGCAGGTCTTCAATAAAACGCTGAGGGATCAGTCCGCTCATGAAGACTCCAGGAAAACCGCGGGTTGGGGGAGATGGCCATAGCTAAAAATGCCGCCGAAGCCAGGCCTCGGCGGCATTTTTAAATTGCACTGTTTAGCCTGAGGCCAAACAGGCAATCGATCAAGTTGCAGTCAAGCGAGGTCTGTCAAAAATTAATACAGACGCTCGAACTTGCGCTGTTCCCGCTGAAGCTTCTTGAGATGACGCTTAACGGCAGCAGCTGCTTTGCGCTTGCGAACAGTAGTCGGCTTTTCATAGTGCTCACGACGACGTACTTCGGACAGGACACCCGCCTTTTCGCAAGAACGCTTGAAGCGACGCAGTGCTACGTCAAACGGTTCATTCTCTTTCACTTTGACAGCTGGCATTCGAAAATCACCTACCTGATTAGATTCGGTTTTGTTTGCTCCGACTGGCATTGCCTGGTCGGCTCGATCCCTGGTCAGATTGGTTAAAACTCGACCAGTGCGTATTTTAGGGCGGCCATCATAGCGCTTGGCTCATGCTCAGGTCAATGTTTGTTCGATGAAACTGACGGTACGTTTCGGGTTTCTGGTAGACTTACCGCCCTCAGATAACTCCGTCGATGATGGTGGCACCGGATATTTATGCTGATCCTTGGTATTGAGACGTCCTGTGACGAAACAGGTGTGGCGTTATACGACACAGAACATGGTCTGCTCGCACATGCCTTATTCAGTCAGATTGATATGCACGCGGACTACGGCGGCGTTGTGCCGGAACTGGCGTCCCGGGACCATGTTCGTAAACTCCTGCCCATGTGTGACCAGGTGCTTGAGCGCGCGGGTCGGACGCGGGGGGATATCGAAGGCATTGCCTACACCGCCGGGCCTGGCCTGATTGGTGCTCTGATGGTGGGCGGCTCCGTTGCACATGCTCTTGGGTTTGCTTTGGGAATACCTGTTCTGGGTGTTCACCATATGGAGGGGCATTTACTGGCCCCCATGCTGGAAGAAAATCCGCCGGCGTTTCCGTTTGTCGCGCTGTTGGTGTCCGGTGGCCACACCCAGCTTGTGCGAGTCGATGGTATCGGGGCTTACGAAATGCTCGGAGAGTCAGTTGATGACGCAGCCGGAGAAGCCTTCGACAAAGCCGCCAAGATGCTGGGGCTCGATTATCCCGGCGGGCCCCGGGTTGCGGCACTGGCCGAGCAGGGAACGCCGGGACGCTACAAATTTCCCCGGCCGATGACTGATCGCCCCGGGCTGGATTTCAGCTTCAGCGGTCTCAAAACCTTTACCCTGAATACGGTACATGCTGCCCAGAAAGAAGAAGGGACGTTGTCGGACCAGACTCGTGCCGATATTGCCCTGGCGTTCGAGTCTGCGGTAGTTGATACGCTGATGATCAAATGCCGGCGGGCACTCGAGCAGACCGGATGCGATCGCCTGGTTATCGCCGGTGGCGTCAGTGCCAATCGTCGCTTGAGAGCTTCGCTCGAAAAAATGGCCGGCAAGCATGATGCCCATGTGTTCTATGCCCGGCCGGAGTTCTGTACAGATAACGGGGCGATGATTGCCTACGCCGGTGCCCAGCGATTGGCCGCTGGACAGCGGGACGGAGAACGGATTGTTGCCGTACCCCGCTGGCCTATGAATGCTCTGCCTGCCATCGACGAACCGAGATCCAGCGGTCTGGTGGACTGACTGCTGGTCCGTTTTAGAGTCCGGACTCCCGATTCTGTGCCAGCCGAATCAGGTTGTTGCGATGACGCACCACGATCAGGAGCGTCAGCAGGCCGAACAGCGGCAGGGTGTCCGGTTCTACCAATGCGCTGATTGCCGGGCCGCTGACAACAGCGATAAGCGATGCCAGTGCTGAAATGCGCCACCGCCACATCACCACTGTCCAGATGGCCGTCATTATCAGTGTGGTGGCCGGTGCCAGCGCCAACCCGGCACCAAGGGCAGTAGCTACACCTTTTCCGCCCTTAAATCGATAGAAGACCGGAATCATGTGCCCGGTCACGGCGCACAGGGCAACCATGGCCTGTGCCGTGATTGACAGCCCACTGTTGTGTGCCAGCCATACCGGAAACCAGCCTTTTGCAGCATCCAGAGCAAGCGTTGCCACTGCCGGCTGCCAACCGCCAATCCGGTAGATGTTCGTTGCACCGGGGTTGCCCGAACCCTGGGCGCGCGGATCCGGCAGGCCCCAGCACTGACTCACTGGCAGGGCAAACAGTACCGAGCCCATGATGTAGGCAGCTGCGCACAGCAAAACGGTAACAATGGGCGGTTCGAGTGCAATCATCGGAAACTCTCGGACACAGACGTCTTTATTCGGGTGTGAGAAACTAGTGGTTGATTCCTGATCAGTGTTTCAACAGTAAACGTTGGTTATGTGGGGTTCAATTGGCAAAGAGTGGAATAGCACGGGAGTTCTCTTGGCAGATAGTGTTCTGATCGAAGGTCTGGAAGTTGAGACGGTTGTTGGGGTCTATGACTGGGAACGGAGGGTGGATCAGCGATTGCTCGTGGATCTGGAGATGGCCTGGGACAATCAACTCCCCGGGCGGACCGACGACGTCAGCGATGCCCTTGATTACGCGGCCGTCAGTGAGCGGGTCGTTGCCTGCCTGAGAGAGCTGAAACCTCAGTTGCTTGAGCGTGGCGCTGAGGTGTTGGCTGGAGATCTTCAGGAGGTGTTCGGAATTTCCTGGTTACGGCTCACTCTGAGAAAGCCCGGTGCCGTGCCTGCGGCACAGTCAGTTGGCGTGCGCATCGAACGGGGACAGCGCTGATGAGCGATGGCGTCCGGGTATTCGTCGGTATAGGCAGTAATGTCGACCGCGAGCAGCATCTTGGTGTTGCCCTGGACGCATTGTCTGACTGGTTCGGTGCCCTGGACCTTTCGCCTGTATATGAGAGTGACGCCGTTGGGGGCGTCGGTGCGCCCTATCTGAACATGGTGGCGGCCTTTCAGGCGGACTGGACGGTCGGGGAGCTTTCGGATCGTTTAAAGGCACTTGAAGATGCCCATGGCCGGCGTCGCGGTGAGGAAGGTGCCGGAGAAAGGACGCTGGATGTGGATATCCTTACTTACGGTGAACAGGTCGGGATCGTAGATGGTGTGGAGTTACCCCGTGCGGAGATCCTGAAAAATGCCTTTGTGTTAAAGCCTCTGGCCGACCTTGCGCCGGACCGGCTGCATCCGACGTGCGGCCAGACCTACCTCGAACTCTGGCGGGCTTACAATGGATGCCAGCAGCTTCGGCCAGTCAGCTTTGCATGGCGTGAACGCCAGTTGTCAGAGGTCGTTCGCTGAACGGAACATCCGGATCAGGTGGTGGGTTGAGCTGTCACTGTCAGCCTGAACGTCCTGTTCGCCCGTCAGCTGCGGCAGAATCTTTTTGCCCAGTTGCTTGCCCAGTTCAACGCCCCACTGGTCGAACGAGTTGATGCCCCAGATTGCCCCTTGCACAAAGGTCCTGTGTTCGTAGAGCGCAATTAACGCACCCAGAGTCTCTGGGGTCACTTTCTCCATAATCAGCGTGTTGCTGGGCTTGTTGCCAGGAATCACCTTGTGGGGTGCCAGTCTGTCTATCTCGCTCGTGCTCAGGCCCTCATCGGCTAATTCGGAGCGAGCCTCGGTCAGCGATTTGCCCGCCATCATGGCCTGGGACTGGCTCAGGCAGTTGGCAAACAGGTCCGCGTGATGCCTGGCCACCGGGTTGTGGGTCTTGAGCGGAATAATGAAATCCACCGGAATCAGCCGGGTGCCCTGATGGATCAGCTGATGGTATGCGTGCTGGCCGTTGGAGCCAGTCCCGCCCCAGATCACCGGTCCGGTGTCGGTGCTCACTGGCTGACCCTGCGCGGTCACGCCCTTGCCATTGCTTTCCATGTCGAGCTGCTGGAGGTAGTCCGGCAAGCTCTGCAGGTATTCGTCATAGGGGATAACGGCGTGGGTGCCGGCCTGCCAGAAGTCGTTGTACCAGATGCTCAGCATGGCCATAACCACTGGGAGATTCTGATCCAGCGGGGCTTCGGCGAAATGTTCGTCCATCGCATGGGCACCGGCGAGCAGGGCCCGGAAGTTGGCCATGCCAATCGTCAGCGCAATGGGCAGGCCTATGGCGGACCACAGTGAGTAGCGGCCACCTACCCAATCCCACATCGGAAAAACCTGTTTCTCGTCGATCCCAAACTCTTCGGCGGCGGCAACGTTGGCGGTCACCGCCATAAAATGCCGGGCAACGGCGTCATGGTCGCCGCATTGCTCCACGAACCATTGGCGGGCGACCTTGCTGTTTTCCAGTGTTTCCCGGGTTCGGAAAGATTTTGACTGAATCAGGAACAGGGTGGTTTCGGGATCGACCTGTTGCAGGGTCTCGCAAATATCGGTGCCATCGATGTTGGCAACAAAGTGGCAGCGGATCCCGGTCTGCTGGAACGGCTTGAGTGCTTCGCACACGAGCCTGGGACCAAGGTAAGAACCGCCAATGCCAATGCTGACAATGTCGGTGAACGCTTTTCCGCTGTACCCGACGATGGCGTGTTCGGCGATGCCGGAAACAAAACGCTCCATCCGGTTCAGGGTTGCATGTACCTCGGCCACCACATCCTGACCATTAACGAGTACCGAATGATCGGCGGGTTTGCGCAGAGCTGTGTGTAAGGCCGGGCGATCTTCGGTCTTGTTAACCCGTTCGCCGCTTAATAATGCGGAGCGCTGTTCGTCCAGTCCGCAAACGCGGGCAAGAGCCATCAGACCTTCGAGG
The DNA here is from genome assembly GCF_030519635.1 of Marinobacter suaedae. NCBI lineage: Bacteria > Pseudomonadati > Pseudomonadota > Gammaproteobacteria > Pseudomonadales > Marinobacteraceae > Marinobacter > Marinobacter suaedae. Next base: position 1,896,333 of record NZ_JAUMIS010000001.1, read on the forward strand.
ATGTCGCCATTGAGCCGGTTCTTGGAGAAATCCAGAGACAGGCCGGCGGCCTCGATGAAATATCGGTCAGCACGGGTTGGATCGTTTTCGAAGAGTTGCTTCATGGGCAGGGAGAGCAGCTGGTCCCTGTGCTGCTCAAGCGTACGCCACTCGGGAGTCTGGGTCGGGTCTGCGGACGTGGAGGGCATCATGAATTCCTTTTCGCCAGGTCGCCTCGAGTCATCGTCACGTTGTCAATCAGGCGGGTGGTGCCGAGGAAGGCAGCCGCCAACACGGTAAGGTTAGTATCCTCACTGGTGGCGGGCTTCAGCGTGTCGCTGTTCACAATGTTGAGGTAATCGGGGCGTAATCCGGCCTGAATCAACGCGTTTTTGGCCTCGTTCTCCAGTGCCGGGAAATCGGACCGACCATCACCCAGTTTTCGCGCCGTATCTTCAAGCGTGCGGTACACAACCGGCGCTATGTGTCTCTCTTCTTCGGACAGATAGCTGTTTCGGGAGCTCTTTGCCAGGCCGTCTTCGTCGCGGACCGTAGGCGCGCCTATGACCTCAACCGGGATGCATAGGTCCTGAACCAGCTTCCGGATGACCGCCAGTTGCTGAAAATCCTTTTCCCCAAAGACGGCGATGTCGGGCTGGACCATGTTGAACAGGATGGTTACTACCGTCGCTACTCCCTCGAAATGCCCGGGGCGACTGCCACCGCAGTGGCCGTCACTGACGTCAGGCACAACGACCTGGGTCTGTTTGGCCAGGCCTTCCGGGTAGACCTCGTCGATTGACGGAGCAAACACCAGCGTATTACCGGCCGCTTCCAGTTTCTCCTGGTCATCGGCGAGGGTTCGCGGGTATTTGTCGAGATCTTCGCTGGCACCGAACTGCATCGGGTTTACGAAGATGCTGGTAACCACCACGTCAGCGGCTTCGCAGGCTTTGCGAACCAGAGAAATATGCCCCTCGTGCAGGTTGCCCATCGTCGGTACCAGGCCGATGGTTTTATCTTGCAGGCGGTAACCGCGGAGGATGGTCCGGAGTTCTTTTAAGGAATGTACAGTTCTCATGCCTTGAACGTGTGCTCCTCGGCAGGAAATGTGCGATCGCGAACGGCGGAAACGTAGGTGCTAATGGCTTCGTGTACAGAGCCTGCTTCGGCCAGGAAGTTCTTTACGAAGCGAGGCTTGCGTCCGGGGGTGATACCGAGCATGTCATGCAGTACCAGCACCTGCCCGTCGGTTTCCGATCCCGCGCCGATGCCGATGACCGGCGCCTTGACCGCCTGAGTGATACGCGCTGCCAGAGGTGCAGGCACACATTCAAGGAGAATAATGTCGGCGCCGGCGGCGACCAGTTCGCAGGCATGCTCTATCATCATTTCTGCGGCTTTTTCGTCACGGCCCTGAACCTTGTAACCGCCAAATTTGTTGACGAACTGCGGGGTCAGACCCAGGTGGGCGCATACCGGAACGCCGCGCTGACTCAGTGCGCGGATGGTGTCCTTCATCCAGTCCGTGCCCTCCAGCTTGACCAGATGGGCACCGGCCCGCATCAGTTGTGCGGCGTTTTCCAGGGCGGATTCCACGGTGCCGTAGGTCATGAATGGCATATCGGCCATGATCAGGGCGCCACGGTTGCCTTGCGCGACGCAGCGAGTGTGGTACTCCATCTGCTCCATGGTCACTGGTAGCGTGCTGTCGTTGCCCTGCAGAACCATGCCGAGTGAATCCCCGATCAGGATGACATCGACACCGGCTTCGCTGACCACTTGGGCAAAAGTGGCATCGTAAGCGGTCAGAACGGAAAAGGCTTCGCCCTTTTGTTTGTACTCACGCAGGGTGTTGATGGTAACAGCCATAGAATCCTTGCCTTGTGGGTGGATGAGCCCGAAGTTTCGCCGGGGTCGCCGGCTTTGAAGTGCCTAGGGTAATTCCGGGGTATAACTGAGGCAATAGTAACACGAACCTAACGTGGTGCAGCGCCGTGATGCCCCCAGACTGGCGTCTAGCGACTGTCGAAGGGCGATCGGTCGATCGGTGGCAGTTTGCGCAGGGAATTATCCGGACATTGCCGGCGAAGCTCTGCCAGCGGACGGCCGTCCGGCAGGGTGAGATCGGGATTCAGGTCGAGTAGCGGCTGGAGCGCGAAATCCCGGTTGGGGAGTTCCTTGTGGGGCACGGTGAGCCTCGCATCATCGATCAGGTTCTGCCCGAACAGCAGCAGATCGAGATCCAGGGTGCGCGGACCCCAGTGGCGGATTCTCTGGCGGCCGTGTTGGTGCTCAATGTTCTGCAAGTGGTCCAGCAAAATGTGAGCAGACAGAGAGGTTTTCAGCCAGGCTGCGCCATTGACGAAATCCGGCTGATCCTGAGGCCCGACTGGTCGGCTGGCGTAAAATGGCGATTGGGCCACCAGAAGGGTATCTGGCAGGCTGGCCAGCTCCGTCACAGCACGTGCCAGCTGGCCAGTGGGGTCTTCGAGGTTGCTGCCCAGCCCGACAAAGGCATCCGTGCTCACTGGGAAGCCTTTTTTTGTGCGGGTGGTTTGCGCCGGCGCCGACGCTTCTTGGGTGCATCGCTGCTCAACTGGGAAAGCATGCGCTCCTGGTCACGATCGTTGGCTTCCTGGAACTCTGTCCACCACTGGCCGAGTCCCGGCTCGATCTCACCGGCGGCTTCGCGCACCAGCAGGAAATCGTAAGCGGCACGGAAGCGAGGGTGTGCCATCGTGGCGAAGGCTCGCTTGCCCTGCCGGCGAGGCAGGCGCATCTGCATTTCCCAGATTTCTTTCATGGGACCGGAGAACCGCTTTGGGATCGACGTAGCCTGAACCTGGCGGCCAATCACTTTGCCAATGGCACCGTGCAGGGCAGGTTGAACAGGGTCGCCGTTATCCTGCCGGCGTGCCCATTCCACTTGCAGTGCGGGCCAGAGCATGGCGGCAAACAGGAAATAAGGGGTTACGGATTTGCCCTCGGCAATGCGCGCATCGGTATTGCGCAGGGCCTTTCGAATCAGTTCGTCAGAAGCGCCACCTTCAAGGGCTCTGACGGTTTCCGGAAACAAAGGTGCGAGCAGGTTGTAGCGACTGAGTAAGTCGTAGGTTGCTTCGCCATGTCCGGCCGAGAACAGCTTCAGCACTTCATCAAACAGCCGTGCAGACGGTATATGGGACAGTAATGGGGCCAGCTCGCGAATCGGTGCCTCCGTTTCCGGCTCGATGTCGAAACCCAGCTTGGCGGCGAAGCGGATGGCCCGCAGCATCCGTACCGGATCTTCCCGGTAGCGGGTGTCGGGGTCTCCGATCAGTCGGAGCTGACGATTCTGCAGGTCTTCGATACCGCCAGCAAAATCAATCACGCTGAAGTCACGGATGCAGTAGTAGAGCGCATTCACCGTGAAATCCCGGCGCAGGGCATCTTCCTCCTGGGAACCATAAACGTTATCCCGCAGCAGCAGGCCGTGCTCGCTGGTCTGGCGGGCATCCCGGGGCGCGGTATCCTGATCGACTGAATCAGCGTTGCCGCGGAACGTGGTTACCTCGATGATTTCCCGGCCAAAAACCACATGCACAATGCGGAATCGCCGGCCGATCAGCCGGGAATTACGGAACAGGCCGTGGACCTCTTCGGGAGTGGCGTTGGTGGCGATATCAAAGTCTTTCGGCTTGCCGCCGAGCAGAATGTCGCGCACGCCGCCGCCCACCAGGTAGGCCTCGTAACCCGATTTGTTCAGTCTGTGCAGAACCTTTTTGGCGGGTTCGCTGATGACCGATCGGGACACATTGTGCTGGTCGCGGGGAACTTCCCTGCGCTGATATTTTCGCGCTTTCTTTTTTCCGTTGCTGGGGATCAGTGAACGGAGCTTGTCAACGAGTTTTCTAGGCATTGAAATCCGTGGTTGCGTTTTGCCGAGGCGCAAGTGTAACGGTTTGGGAGGGATTTTCCCATGTCTGGTCGGGGCGGGGAAAAACGGGGTGCCAGATAATCAAAAGGCGGATCCGTTTTCACGAATCCGCCTCGAAAGCGTTGACGATCTGCGTTGTTCTTGTTGTTAACGGGATTATTCTTTTTTTACCCCTTTTGCTTATCCTCAACCAGAGGATAAATACCAGCAAACGGAAAGCTTTGAATACACTGAGTGGTCAGAAACATTGTGCAGGTCTGAGGTAGCTGTAGCGTCGCCTCTTGGACGATTCTTCTCTACATCTACAACTCGCACATGCTGTGGGACCACTAAAAAGCCAAGCACCCAAAACACTCAGTTCGCTCGCGTTCTTTTTTTGTTTTTGTTGATGAACGCTTTCTGGCAGCTTTTTTGTTTTTGTTTGGCTGCTGCACATCCGATCTTGTTTTTGTTGTTGTGCGCTCTTGATAGAGCAGGGTGCGTGCCAGTTTTTTAAAATCCTTATATAACAATGATTTGTTTTTTTTGTGGTAGGTAGTGTTACCTAGTTCCTGTCCTATGTGTTACCGGATTCGCGTTTCTGCTAGGGAGGGGTGTTACCGTGGGGAACATCGAGGTAACAAATGAGTTAATGTTCACAGTTTGAGAGGGAGCGGGCCTCCGTTATGTGATTGTTCAACTGCCGGATGTCTTTTTTCTGGGAATGCCAAGGCGCTGGCGCCGCTCCCAGAGGGATTTTCGACTGATGCCCAGTTTCTGGGCCAATTCGGTCTCACTCATCCGGTCCTGGTTTTCCAGAACAAAGTGCTGAAAGTAATCTTCCAGGGACAGGTCGCTGCTGTTGTCGTTGTCCGTTGAACGGGGCTGTACATTATTGCCGGAGACCAGGCTTTCAGGGATTTGTTCATCACCGAATTCCAGTTCAAGGTCCAGCAGATCCGGCGTGATAACGTCGCCTTCGCACAGAATGGTGGCGCGCTCAATGGCGTTCTCCAGTTCCCGCACGTTGCCCGGCCAGCGGTGGCGCTCCAGCGTTTGCATCGCCTGGGGGCTCAGATTCAAGTAGGGCTTGCCCATCTTCTCAGCCTGCCGGTTCAGGAAGCGCTTGGCCAAGCCTAGAATATCGCTCTTGCGTTCACGAAGGGGCGGAATGCGGATCTGCATGACGTTCAGTCGATAATACAGATCCTCACGGAACTCGCCGGTGCTGGTCATGGCCTTGAGGTTTCGATGAGTGGCCGCGATCATCCGCACATTCACCTTCCGGCTCTGGGTGGAGCCGACCTTGCGGATCTCGCTTTCCTGAAGCACTCGCAGCAGACGTGCCTGAGCTTCTGCCGGCAGTTCGCCGATTTCGTCCAGGAACAGGCTGCCGCCGTCTGCCGCTTCAATCAGTCCGGTGCGTGCGGACACTGCTCCGGTGAAGGCGCCTTTCTCATGGCCGAACAGTTCCGACTCGATCAGGCTCTCGGGGATGGCGGCGCAGTTGACCGAAATCAGAGGTTTGGACGCCCTTGGGCTCAACACATGCAGCGCCCGTGCGGCCAGTTCCTTTCCGGTGCCGGATTCGCCGTGAATCAGGACAGTGGTCTCTGTGGGTGCCACCTTTCGAATCAGGGTAAACACCCGCTGCATAGGGTCGCATTGCCCAAACATGATGCCAGCAGGGTCACGCTGTTCTTCCTGGTTTTCATTCGATCCTTTGGATGTTGGTCGGGCCTCCGCCGGATTCTGGGCGAGGATGTTTTCAACCGCAGCCAGCATTTCGTCGTGGTCGAAGGGTTTGGCGATGTACTCCACCGCGCCCATCTTCATGGAGTCCACAGCCGACCGCAGGCTGGCGTAGCTGGTCATGATCAGCACCGGTGTGTCCGGCGCCAGGTTGATCAGCTCGGTTCCGGCAGCGCCGGGCAGGCGGAGATCGGAAATGATCAGGTCAAACTGATCTGGTTCAAGAGTCTCTGCCTCTTCCACAGATCCGGCATCAGCCACTTCGTAGCCCGCATGCTGCAGGAGTTTGCGAACCGCTGAGCGGATGATGTCTTCGTCTTCTACTATCAGGATGCGAGGCATAGTCTGAATTAGGACCCTTCGTTCTGGCTGATGCGGTGGTGGCTGGAGTCCGCTTCGTAAGCTGGCAGTCTGACTCGCACGCAGGTTCCCTGTCCTGTTATCTGATCGACAGGACTCTCGACCTGGATGTTGCCATAGTGCTCTTCGACGATGCTGTACACCAGCGAGAGGCCCAGACCAGTACCTTTATTCGGAGCCTTGGTGGTGTAGAAGGGCTCAAAGATATGGTCCAGCTGATCCTCGGGGATTCCGCTACCTTCATCGATAACCTCGATGATAGCGGAGTAGCCGTCGCCGTTTCCACTGACCCTTATGGTACTGCCTTCCGGCGAGGCATCCCGGGCGTTGGCCAGAAGGTTGACGAATACCTGTACGAGTCGCTGTTCATCGCCCAGTACCCGCAACTCCTCGGGGAGTTCGTTGATAAAGCGGATATGGCCATCCTTGTCGCTCAGCGAAAGCAGGTTGATTGATTCGTCCACGCACCGGTGGATATTGACTGGCTCGTACCGGTTGGCCTGAGCGTGGTTGCCGGTGCGGGCAAAGTTCATCAGTGATTGCAGGATGGTGGAGATCCGGCGCGTTTGTTGTTGAATCTGATTGGCGGTGTCCAGAATCTCCGGGTTGTCGGTCTCCAGCTTCAGATTTTGCGCCAGAGAGGAAATTCCGGTTACCGGGTTGCCAATTTCGTGCGCTACGCCCGCCGCTAGCCGACCCACCGACGCCAGTCGTTCGCTGTGCATCAGTTCGTCTTCCAACAGGCGGGTCTCGGTCTGGTCTTCCACCAGAATGATACTTCCACCTTCCGGGTGATCGGGGCCGCTCAGAGCGGCCTTGTGCAGGTTAAGCCAATGAGGTTTACCGCGAAGGTCGAGTCGGTGTTTGTAGCGGTGCAGTTCCTCACCCCGGTTGAAGTCGTCCAGCAGATGGTGCCAGTGCTCGGGCAGGGTCATCAGTTTGGCGCCTACCACATCGTCGGCCGTGATCCCGGTCAGGCTTTCGATGGCGTGGTTCCACATCAGGATTTCACCGTCTTCACCCACCGAGCAGGCCGGAATGGGCAGGTTTTGCAGGGTTTGCCGGTAGTGGCGGCGCAGGTTGTCCAGTTCCCCGGCCAGGCCGGTCAGGCGGTTCTGGTATTCGCCCAGTGCCCGCTCGACATACCGGATGTCCTGGGCTGTTCCGCCCCGGGCCATGGGTTTGAAACCCAGATGCCGCTGCACCATGTCCCTCGCCACGGTGGGGCCGAGCAGGCCAGACAGGTTGATCTCAATCTGGTCCCGCAATCGCCTTAGCTGATAGGGGCGGTATTCGATCTCCGGAAGTTTCAATTGGGACAGGGCTCGTTCGACCTCGCGTTTGGCGACGCCAAAGCCCAGCGGCTCCGAAAGTTGACGGGCAAAGTCCGCCGATGATGTTGCCAGCAGTTCCCGGCGCTGGGGACGGGAAAGGGCGCCGACCGAGCATGCCTGGGCCGCGCTGGTCTCCTCGCTGCTGCTGGTGCTCAGGATGGAGACCACGGCAAACAGGGCGACATTGGCCGTCAGGCTGATGAAGGTGAAGATGTGCCAGGTGTTGTCACCGGGTACCAGAGGGGCGTCCAGTAACGCCAGCAGGTTGGTGTTATGGGCAAAGGGCAGGACCAGCGTGATGATCCAGATGGTCAGTCCCAGCATCAGGCCAGCAATCAGACCACGCCGGTTGCCTTCGGGCCAGTAGATGACGCCCAGTGCCCCGGGCAGGAGTTGCAGCATGCCCGACAGCGACAGGATCCCGAGTATCGAAAGGTCAAGGTATTTGCCGAAACTCTCGTGGAATAGCAGGGCCATGAAAATGATGATGGCGATCAGGAAACGCCGGATCCACCTCAGCCAGCGATAGATGTCCCCCTGTTCCCGGGGTGTCTTCAGCGGCAGGATGATGTGGTTGAGCACCATGCCCGCCAGGGCCAGGGTGCTGACAATCATCAGGCCGCTGGCGGCGGACAGGCCGGCAATGTACATCAGCAGGGTGAGGGCTGGGCTGTCCAGGGCCTGGGCAATGCCCAGTACATAAAAGCTGGGCGGGGTGGTGACTTCCAGAGCCTGGCCACCCCAGAGGATGAGCGGTACCGGCAGCCCCAGGAGCAGAAGGTAGAGGGGAAGGCCCCAGCTGGCCTTGGCGAGCGCCCGGGGGGATGGGTTCTCACTGAAAGTCATGTGGTACATGTGAGGCAGCACCAATGCGCCCGCAAAGGCCATCAGCATGAGTGCACGCCAGCTGCCATCGTCGACGCTGAGGGTCATGGTCGTCGCTGGTGAGTCGTGGTTGATGAGCCAGGTATCCAGGCCCTCCATGCCGCCAAATACGCTGAACAAAACGACACAGCCCAAGGTCAGCAGTGCCACCAGTTTGACCAGTGAGTCGAAGGCAATGGCCAGTACCAGGCCCTGATGATTTTCGGAGGTCTGATCCCGGCGGGTGCCGAACAGCATGGCAAACAGGACCACGGTGATACTGAACATCACGCTGATCAGGTTGGTAGATGTGTCCGGCGCGAGCAGTGCCGCAGAACTGCTGACCGCCTGAATCTGCATGCTGAGCAGGGCCAGAATGGCGGCACCGGAGCAGAGGGTAACCAGAGTGCCGGCCCACTGGCTTCGATAGCGGTAGGCGAACAGGTCGGCGAGGGAGGTCAGCTGATAGGCACGGCCAATCCGCATGACCGGATTGAGCAGCACCGGTGCCAGCAGGAAGGCACCGCTGATGCCCAGATAATAGGCCAGGAAGCCATAGCCGGTGTCCGCTGCCACCCCGACCGCAGCGTATACGGCCCAAATGCCGGCGTAGACACCGAGGCTGAGGGTATAGATGAGCGGGTGACGGACCCAGTAACGGGGAAAGGTGCCCCGTTCAGTAACCCAGGCAATGCCGAAAAGCAGAAGCAGATAAAGCAGACTGGCGGACAGGAGGGTCGGCGCGCTAAAACTCATTGGGGTCTCGCCGCCATTCCAGCCAGAATCCGATGGCAATCAGGCCAGCCCAGATGACGTAGGGGGTATACCAGGCGTTACCGGGCTCGGTCCACCAGTCCAGGATGTTGGGCGAAAAAATGTAGATGGCCAGCACCAGCAGGAAGACCAGGCGATAGATATACATCGGACGCGTTATCCGGGGTGAATGGTAAAACCCGGTTATACCATGCACTTAGCCGGATGTCAGGTGGGCTGCCTGTCTGTGCCAGTGCACGATGCCCCATTCTAGGATGTCGGCTGGACTGGCATGGGCCAGTTGCGGGGGCGGCATCTGCCCGAGCGCCTGAAGCGCCTCGAACAGATTTCGCGCCGCCCGATCATCGTCCAGGGCAGGGGCATGGGTCTGCTTGCTGAGCTTCTGGCCCTGTTCATTAAGTATCACCGGGATGTGGAGCCAGTTAGGGGGCGACGTATTCAGGGCGCGATAGATCTGTTGTTGCTGGGCGGTCATGTCCAGCAGGTCCGAGCCGCGGACCACATCGGTAATGCCCTGGTCGATATCGTCCACCACAACCGCAAGCTGGTAGGCGAAGAACCCCTCCTTGCGCAACAACACCGGATCATCCAGTTCAGCGGTTACGGTTTGCTCCTGTGGGCCGAGCAGGTGGTCCTCCCATCGGCTGAATTCGTTTTCCAGAGCGAAGCGAATGGCATGGGCTTCCCCCTCTTCAACGGCGCTCATCTCCCGGCACTGCGCCGGATGACGGCCGTCATTTGCTTTGAGCTGTTTGCGGGAGCAGGCGCAGCGGTAGGCGCGGCCGGATTTGAGGAGTCGGTCGATACTGGCCTGGTAGGCGTCATGCCGCCGGGATTGATAACGAATGGGTTCGTCGGGAATCAGGCCGTGGGCGTTCAGGCTTGTCAGGATCTGGCCGGTCGCTTCCGGTGGTTCTCGCAGCGGATCCAGATCTTCGATGCGCACCAGCCAACAACCCTTTTTTACGCGGGCTTCGAGATAGCTGGCAAGGGCGGTGACAAGGGAGCCGAAATGCAGCGGGCCGGTGGGGGATGGCGCAAAACGGCCGCGATAAACTGGAGTGGTCATGGTAATCAGCCGCCGGCCTGTGACCAGGCCGTCGCGGCTGCTGACAGTCGATAAGGCTTAGATGCCAGTCTGCTTTTCCCGGATTTCGGCCAGGGTTTTGCAATCAATGCACAGGGTCGCCGTCGGGCGGGCTTCGAGTCGACGGGTGCCGATCTCAACGCCGCACTGGTCGCAGAAGCCATAGTCGTCCTTGTCGATACGATCGATGGTCTTGTCGATTTTCTTGATCAGCTTGCGCTCGCGATCACGGGTGCGTAGCTCCAGGCTGAATTCTTCTTCCTGGGTTGCACGGTCGCTGGGATCTGCGTAGTTTGCCGCGTCTTCCTGCATGTGGTGCATGGTGCGATCGACTTCTTCCATGAGCTCCTGTTTCCACTGAAGCAGCAGGCCCTTGAAGTGCTGCAACATGTCGTCGCTCATGTATTCTTCACCCTTCTTCATTTCATAGGGGGTGAAATTGGTGAATCTCTCGCGTTGTTGTTCTGCTGTGTTTGCCATTGAACCGGCCTCTTGTTTGTACTTCTTCAAGAACGCCCTGCCTGCCTTGGCTGCAGCAACCTGTCACGTGTTAGCTGCAAATTGGGCGAACGGGTCGTCCTGAAACAGGAATTTGCGGAAAATAGCAGATTAGTCACAGGCGTGCCAGCCTTGTTGTGAGGACTTTTGTACGGAGGTCACATGAAGTTTTCAGATCCCTTGATTCAGGGGAACTTGCTGCGTCGATACAAGCGTTTCCTGGCGGATGTCCGGCTGCCCGACGGCACGGAAATTACCGCCCATTGCCCGAATACCGGGTCCATGCTGGGGTGTCAGCCTGAGGATGCCCGGGTCTGGCTGACCCATAGCGATAACCCCAAGCGTAAGCTTCAATACACCTGGGAGTTGGTGGAAGTGGCGCCGGGCCAATTGGCCTGCATTAACACGGCCCGGGCCAATGCCCAGGCCAGGGCCGCTGTGGAGGCCGGTGGCGTTGCGGAGCTGGCCGGTTACGCGTCCTGCCGTTCCGAGGTCAAGTACGGCGCGGAAAACAGCCGGATCGACCTGCTGTTGTCGGGGCACACGGATCGGGCGGATGCCTGGGTGGAAGTCAAGAACGTGACCCTGGCCGAGGGTGGCAAGGGGTATTTCCCGGACGCGGTGACCACCCGGGGGCAGAAGCACCTGCGAGAGCTGATGGTGCAGGTTGAGCAGGGCGATCGGGCGGTACTGCTGTTTGTGGTCAATCACACCGGGGTCGAAACGGTCCAGCCGGCCGACCACATTGATCCAGCGTACGGAGCCCTGCTGCGGGAAGCCATTGAGGCGGGTGTGGAAGTGCTTGCTTACCGGGCTGAGCTGGCAGATGAACGGGGCGAGCCTTCCGGCAGCCTGGCCCTGGTTGAGGCCGTGCCCGTTAGCGTGGAGCCCTGATCTGGATTTCGCCGCTTTCGATGCGGACATCCAGGGGGATCAGGTATTCGCCCATGCAGGGGCCGGTGATGCATTCACCGGTGCCCGGCTTGAACAGAGCGCCGTGGGTGGCGCACTGAATGAACAGGTTGCCTGAGTCCATAAACCGGCCCGGCATCCAGTTCAGTTCAACGCCCAGGTGCGGGCACTGATTGAGGTAGGCGAGCGGCTCGTCACCCTCCAGGAAGGCAAAGCCGGTGAGCGGCATGTCTCCCGGGTCGCGGATTGGCTGTTGAATCCGGAATTCCAGAAACTGGCCCGGCTGAAGATCGTTCAGATCGCAAACGGTTTGCCAGTCAGGCGTCGACGGTGTGCTCATGTCAGTTGGTCCGTTGCGTTCCGGTCAGCTCTGCCCCGGTTAATGAGGTGCAAAGCCAAAGTGCTGGCGGATACGGTCCGCGACGGCTTCGGCCACATGCTCCTGTTCCGTGTGCAGATGGATCGTGTGACTGCGCTCTTCGGCGGTAAGCGGTTCATACCAGGACTTCTGGTCGTCCAGCAGATCCTCAGTGGCCTCGGAGGCATCGTTGTAACGCTTGCGAATCCACTCCCGGCGCAGTTCCTCGGGGGCTTCGCAGTGCAGCAGGGCGAAGGGTACCGCCTGTTCTTCCGCCAGATCGGCAAACAGGGTGCGCTCCCGTTCCTTCAGGTTCGCCGCATCAATGACGACCGGCATGCCCGCCGCCAGAAGCTCCCGGGCGACATCCACCAGCCGTTGGTAGGTTTTCTCCGTGGCTTCCGGGGTGTACAGGTTGCCGCCGACGCTGGATTTGCTGTCGTCGAGCGGCCCCATTCCGTGGATGCGTTTGCGCTCGACGTCTGAGCGAAGCCGAATCAGTTCAAGTTCGCCGGCCATGGTCGCGCAAACCAGCGACTTGCCACTGGCGGATAATCCTGTGCTCGCCAGCAGGTACGGGGTGGGGATGACGCTGTATTCCTCGGCCAGTTGGGCATACGCTCGGTAGCGCTGCATCAGGGCTGCTTTGTCATCCTCGCTCAGGGACGGGTTGGCCATGGTGAACAGGGCGATCTTGGCGCGCACCAGGGCCCGGTAGGCCTTGTACAGAGGTAGCAGTGGCAGGGCGTCAAAGTCGTCCCGGTATTCGAGGTAGGTGTTGAGCACCCGGTTGGCCAGGGCGTATTCGTTGCGGGATTCGAGATCCATCAGCAGGAACGCCAGATCATTAATTACATCGATCCAGCGGAAGGGCTCGTTGAATTCGATGCAGTCGAATACCGTGACCCTGCCGTCGAACAGCGTGATATTGGCAAGGTGCAGGTCGCCGTGGCACTCGCGAATCAGGCCTTTTTCCCGGCGCTCGGCCAGTTGTTCCCGGTGATGCTCAAAGGTGATCCGGGTCCAATCTTCCAGGTTATCCAGCTGCGCCAGCAGGGCCTTGTCGTCAATCATCGGGCGGATCTGGTCAAAGTTTTCCTGCATGGCGGCGTATACCGCTTCCGGCGTGCCGAGTGGTTTGTCGGCTGGTACCTGGGGAATGCTTTCGTGGAATTCGGCCACCTGTATGGCCAGTTCGGTTAGTAACTCCGGCGTCAGCTTGCCCTGTTCCTGCAGGCCATCGAGGAGCTGGTCCTGGTCAAACTGGCGCATTTTTATGGCGTACTCGAAGGCTTCTCCATCACCACCAATCGCAGGGTTCTGTGGTGTTCCGGTGATGGGCAGAACTTCCAGATACAGGGGCTCCGCCAGACGGCGGTTGAGCCTGAGTTCTTCTTCGCAAAAATGCTTACGACGCTCGAGGGTGGAAAAGTCCAGGAAGCCGAAATCCATGGGCTTCTTGATCTTGTAGGCGTAGTCGCCCGTCAGGAGAACCTGTGAGATATGGGTTTCGATCACCCGAAAGTCACTCACCGGGTGGTCAAACAGTTCGGGGGTTTGCAGTGCCTGGATCAGTGTGTCTGGGGATGCGTCGCTCACAGTGTTTACCTCAATATCCCTGGCTCATATCGTTGTTATAGGGCTAATCATAGCTGCCGGATTACAGAAATAACACATACTTGGCCTGCCTTCGTCACAATCCCATTCGGTATAATGCCGGCCATGAAAAAGTCGACCGCACCCTCCGGAAAAAAACGAAAATCCCCGAAAAAATCACCAAAAAACCAGCGTCGTCCCTGGTTCTGGCGAACGTTTTTGCGTCTGGCCATTTTTGGCGCGGTGCTGCTCGCCTGCTGGATGGTCTACCTGGATGCCGTGGTGACGTCCCGTTTTGAGGGGCGGCGCTTCGAAGTGCCCTCACGGGTATACGCTCGTCCGCTGGAACTGTATGAGGGAGCCAGTGTCAGTGCCGGTGCCCTGGAGCGCGAGTTGAAGCTGTCGGGCTTTCGCAAGGGCGATGGATCCAGATCGGGCAGTTACCAGCGCAATGGTGGCCGGTTCTTGATCAGTACCCGGGGCTTCACGTTTCCGGATGGCGCAGAGCCCAAGCGCCAGTTGGCGCTCAGTATCTACGGTGACCGGGTCGAGAAATTTTCCGTCATGCGGGGGGATCAGTCACCGATTGTGCGGCTGGAACCGGCCCAGATCGGCGGCATCTACCCGGCCCACAAGGAAGATCGGGTCCTCGTGCAACTGCAGGATGTCCCCGAGCTACTGACGGCCACGTTGCTGACCATTGAGGATCGCAATTTCCACGATCACTTCGGTATCGCGCCCATGTCCATCGCCCGGGCCATGCTGGCGAACATCCGGGCTGGCAGGGTGGTCCAGGGCGGCAGTACCCTGACGCAGCAGCTGGTGAAAAACTTTTACCTGACCCGGGAGCAGACCCTGCTGCGCAAGGGCAATGAAGCACTGATGTCGATCCTGCTGGAGCTGCATTATGAGAAGGACGACATTCTCGAAACTTACCTCAACGAAGTGTATCTCGGGCAGGCTGGCACCCGGAGCATCAACGGTTTTGGTCTGGCCAGTCAGTTCTTCTTTGGTGAACGGCTGCAGGACTTGCAGATACATCAGATCGCCCTGCTGGTCGGGATGGTCAAAGGACCCAGTTATTACAACCCCCGCCGGCACCCGGAACGGGCGACCAGTCGCCGGAATCTGGTGATTTCGGAAATGGAGGATGCGGAGCTGATCGATTCGGTCACCGCGGCACGGGCGCGGGGCATGCCGCTTGGGGTCAGTGAGCGGCCGTCGTATTCCGAAAACCGTTATCCGGCTTACATTGACCTGGTGCGTCGCCACCTGGCGCGGGATTATCGGGAAGAGGATCTGCGCAGCGAGGGGCTCCGGATTTTTACCACCCTGAATCCGGCCATCCAGTACGCAGCCGAGTACGCTGTTACCGATACCTTGCCCCGGCTCGCGAATGCAAAGGAGTTGGAAGCCGCCCTGGTGGTCACCGCCAAGGACAGCGGCGAGGTGCTGGCCCTGGTGGGTGGGCGTGATCCGCAGTTTGCCGGTTTCAACCGGGCGCTGGATGCCAACCGGCTGATCGGTTCCCTGATCAAGCCGTTCATTTATATGGCTGCGCTGGAACACCCGGAGCGCTATACCCTGATCAGCCCGGTGCAGGACAAGTCCTTTGCGCTGGAATTCGAAGACGGCCGCCGCTGGGAACCGAAGAACTATGACGGCAAGGAGCGTGGCGCGGTCCCCCTGCACGAAGCGCTGTCCCGCTCTTATAACCTGCCGGCGGTGAGGGTAGGGCTGGATGTCGGGGTTCGTGAGGTGCGTGAGATCCTGCAGGACTTTGGGGTGGGATCCGACATACCCGAGTACCCGTCCATGTTGCTGGGCGCTGTTTCCATGAGTCCGGTGACTGTGGCTCAGATGTATCAAGGGCTCGCCACCTCAGGATTCAACACGCCACTGCGTACCATACGGGAAGTGACTGATGCACAGGGCAACGCGCTTAGCCGGTACAATCTCGCCGTTGATCAGGTGGCGGATCCGGCGGCGGTGCACCTGTTGCAGTATGCCATGCAGGAAACCATGCGCGAGGGGACCGGGCGCTCGGCTTACTATAGTGTGCCCAAAGAGCTGGCTCTGGCGGGCAAGACCGGAACCACAGACGATGGCCGGGACTCCTGGTTCGCAGGGTTCAGTGGTGATCTGCTGGCGGTGGCCTGGGTAGGGCGTGACGATAACGGCGCGACTTCACTGACCGGTGCCAGTGGTGCCTTGCCCGTCTGGTCACGGTTTATGGCGCAGGTGCCCCAGCACGGCTTTTCGCCGGTGATGCCGGATGGGGTGAAATATCACTGGGTCAACGGAGACCGGCAGGCACTGACCGACGAATACTGCGACAATGCCCGGCTGGTGCCGTTCATAACTGGCAGTGAGCCTACCCAGGAGGTTTCCTGTTCAGGCGTACTTCAGAGACGAATCAAAGGTTGGTTTGAAGGATTGTTTCAATGATTAAGAAACACGTTTCAGGGCTTCCAGTAGCCATTGCCATGCTGGTGCTGGCGGGCTGTGCCTCAGCTCCGGGAGAGTCGATTTACGTGCCGGTGGGTGGGCAGCCGAGTCAGGCTCCGGAACCACCCCGAACTGAACAGCGCACCGAGACCGCTCCGGTTTACCGGAAAAGCGAGCAGCCGACGATGGTTGAGCCTTCGGAGCCCGTGGACCGGACGCCGCGCAGCAGCGGGCCCAGCTATCGGGATTCCGGTGAGCAGATGTCCCCGGCGGCTCTGAGTCTGGTGCGGGAAGCCGATGCCTTGCTGGCCCAGGGTAACGTGCCTGCGGCGCTGGGGCGCCTGGAACGCGCCCAGCGGATTTCGCCGCGCTCGGCTGCGGTTTACTACAAGTTGTCCCAGGCCTATGTGGTGAATGAGCAGTTGGGAACCGCAGAGCAGTTTGCCCTCAAAGGGCTGTCGGTGTCTGGCAGCGACGCGAGAATGCAGCGTGCCGGCTGGCTGTTGCTGGCGGATATTCGCCGGGCAAGAGGGAATGTGGCGGGCGCAGATCAGGCTGAGGAAAGGGCCTCGGCGCTTTGACCGTCGAGCTAAATCGGATATGAAAACCCCGCTCATAGCGGGGTTTTTCTTGCCTGTTGGCTCAGGGGACCAGTGGGATGGTCTCTGCCTTGGTCTCCGTGTTTGCTACGACGGTAACCGTCTGGGTACCGAGAAACTCCAGTTGTTCCGTGGTGCCGTTGTCATCCAGCTGGCAGCTGTAGCTCACCGTATACTGACCTTCCGTCAGGAAGGCCGCAGTGTACTCGTACAAACTGTTTTGGTTCGGGTTTGACACAGGGATGGTCATCAGCGGGCCACTATCTTCCAGATTTACGTTCAGATCTGTTGGTGCAATGTCTGCGCCCTGATAAACATAGACTGCGCCCTCATAATCCTCTGAACAGCCGCCCGGTTCCTGCAGGATTGTGCCATAGTCGACCAGTCCGGAAATCGAGCCAACTTCCAAGTTGTTAACCAGTCTCAGGGTGGGCTTGAGCAGGTAATCCGCCAGGGACTGTCCTTCCGGATCTACGATGGACTCCTGAACGTTGAAGTCGATGGTGAAGTCGGTTGTGGTGTCCGCCGCAACCACCATCTCACCCTTCAGCTTCAGGCCACTTTGTTCGCCGGAGGGTACCGCCAGAGTCTTGGGAACATCAGGCGCGCTGGCCAGGTTCACAAAGGACTGTGACGTATCGATGAGCAGGCGGACTTCGCTGTAGGGACCGGCGGGAATCTCTTCGTCGGTGATTAGCGGCTCACTCAGGCCACCCTGCAGTTCCAGCAGGTTCCAGGTTTTGTTCTGCGGGAAATCGAACTCAATCCATTTGCCACCTTCAGGCTTCAGCGCCATTCCGGTAAAGGCGATGGTGACGTTGGAAAACTTCAGGGCCGGTGCGTCGGTCAGGCCGATGGACACAGTCCCTGTGCTGCCGGTGTCATTGCCGCCACCACACGCGGCGATACCTGCTGCCAGCGCTGAAACGGTGAAAACGCGGATGATACGGTTCATAAAACCCCCTTGGGCAGTTGCTATTATGTAAATCAATGTCAAACGTGGACGCTATCCTAACGCTGGTACCCCCCAAAAAGTTCTGTCCGTTTTGTTAACCTTTCCTCATAAACGACCATAAAAAAGGAACAGTCAGGTCAACGTCAGCTCCCTTGGTATAAACTGCTTGGCTGTAAAGAAACCACTTTCAGGTAGTAGCGGTTTTGTCCCTTATTCCTTTCAGGCAGTCCAAATCCCGCCGTTTCGAGCTCTTGATCCAGCCTCATCTGGATGTGCTCTATCGGTTCGCCTATCGACTCGCAGGCCAGCAGCAGGACGCGGAAGATCTGGTGCAGGATGTGATCGTCAAACTGTATCCCCGCCTCGACGAACTCGAAGCGGTGGAGCAACTGCGTCCGTGGCTCAATCGCGTCCTTTATCGTCATTTCATCGATCAGGTCCGCCGCAAATCCCGCCAGGGCGATATGCCGCTGAGCGAACTCGTCGAGGCGGACGCCCAGGCCGACTGGCTGGACAGTCTTGAATCGGACCACTTGGGACCGGATCTCCTGCTGGAGCAGTCGCGCCTGGGACCTGCGCTGGATCGGGTCATTGCGACCCTGCCGCCGGACCAGCGCGCACTGGTTCTGCTCCACGACGTCGATGGCTGGCGACAGGAAGATATCGCCGATGTGCTTGATATCCCCCTCGGTACCGTGAAATCCCGTTTGCATCGCTGCCGAGCGGCACTCAGAAAAAAAATTCAAAGGGAACTGGAACCTATTCCTCAGGCAGAGCGTGTGGGGAAGTGAGGAGAGCATTATGACGTGTCGGGAAATACGCGTGAGCCTCGGTGCTTACATGAACAATGAGCTGCCAGCTGAGCGCAACAAGATTGTTGCCCAGCACCTGCGTGGCTGCGCTTCCTGCCAGTCTCTGATCGAGTCTGAACAAACCCTCAGGGACATGCTCCAGCACCGCCTGCAGATTCCACCGGCTTCGGCAGGCTTTGAATCACGGGTGCTGGCGGCGGCCACCAAGCAGTCCCAGGTTGCCTCCGGAAACTGGAGCCATCGTGTGATGGGGGGCGCGATTGCAGCAGCCCTGGCGATGGGGGTTTCCCTCGGTGTGTTCATGGGCGGTAACCAGGGCGAGCCTGACGGCGTAGGCGTCGTGGATTCGCAAGCGGTTCAGGCCAGTCAGCCCGATGATGTCCAGGCCGTGTATAATGACCCGGTCGAACAAACGGTTCGCCTGGCCTTCCATTCCGGTGAGCCCCTGGAGAACGTCACTCTTACCATTCAGTTGCCACCCAATGTGGAACTCGCATCCTGGCCTGGTCGTCAGGAGTTGAGCTGGCAGGTGAGTCTGGATGCGGGCGACAACGTTCTGGCGTTGCCGTTGAAGGTTCTGTTCCCGGGTACCGGTGAACTGGTGGCCAAACTGGATACCGGCGAACGCCAAAAGATTTTCCGGGGAGCGATCCCCAAGTACCAACCTGCTGTTGAGGAGGTACCTGCGTCGTGAAACGCTTAGGTTCGGCATCGACGTTAATGCTGCCGGTTTTGACTCTGATCGTCGGGCTGATGGCATCGACTGTGAGTCAGGCCGCGGATGATCTGGATGTAACGATGCGAATGGTCCTGGATGATTCGGACCTGACGAATTCGGTCGTGCAGGAGATTGAGTTGCCCCGGCCAGTGCCGTCGGTTCCTTCTACGGGCCGTGACAATGCCAATGAGCGTGCCGCCAAGGGTATGGATCAACGGGATGCCGCTCACGCAGCCGCGCGGGATGCCCGTGATGTGACCGGACGCAAGGATACTATTGAGCGTCCTGAAGATGTTCGTCCAGATGATGCCATTGAGGCCAGACGGGACGCACGGCAAGATCTGTCCCTGGATCGTCCGGACGCTTCAACAAACCGGCCTGAAACGCCTACGCCCTGAAGAATCGCGTCCCAGTCAGGCCGGTGAACAGTATCGCTTCGGCCTGCATTGCGCTTTTCTTGATGCCCCCATTCTTATACTCTTCGGTAATGTAGGGCGGAATGTCGGTTCATTTTTACTGATGTTTCGGTGTCGTATCTGAACCGGAGAAGGCTCTTGCTGGTTAATCGGCTGATTTTGGGCAGCTGGCTGTTTGCTCTTGCCTCCAGCGCCGTACTTGCGGACGACTCGAACACTCCGGCTGACGCCTTCAAACAGGGAGTGAGGAACTTCCAATCGGGAGATCTGAACGAGGCTCGTCGCGCCTTTGAAAGCGCCCGAACCGGTGGCCTTGAATCCGCCCCCCTGCTTTACAATCTGGGGGTTGTTTATTACCGCCTCGCCGATTACTCCTTAGCTGAAGAAACATTTCGCGCTCTGCTCGACACCAAACATCGCCCCCTCGCCACCTACAACCTGGGCCTGGTTGCGCTTAAGCAGGGAGATACCACTGCTGCCCGCGCATGGTTCGAACAAACCCTGAACTCCCGGTCACCCGATCAGCTGCAAGCGATGGCGGATCTGCAATTACAGAAGCTGGGTCGGAGTGGGCTCAGCGATGGCTATGCCCTTACCCCTCCCAATGCCTACCTGATCGCCGCGGGTGGCTATGACAGCAACATTGCCGGGCTGCCTGACACCAGCGTAGCCAGTGAAGGTGGCGGATTTGCTGAACTGTTGGGTACCGGTTCGGTGGGACTGGCAGAGATTGGTTCCGGAGAGTTGCGCCTGGATGGCGTCGTCTACAGTCGGCGCTACCCCTCCGAGGCGGAGTTCAATACCTCCCTTATTGCCTCAGACGTGCTTTGGATTGTGCCCCATGGGTCGGGTACCCGGGGTGGGGGGGTGACCTTCAGCCAGTCCTGGTTCGACACCGACGTGTTTGAGCGGCGATACGGCCTGGAAGGCTTCCAGCAGTGGAGCAACTGTGACCAATTTCTGGGATTGTCCCGCTGTGGGGTGTCGCTTGCGGTCGCCCAGGTTGCCGGTGGTGAGGCCTTTGAAGCCTATGATGGCCAGTGGTACAAACTCAGGTTGACCGCGCGACGACCATTCGGTGCCTGGTATTGGCGGGGGGAGTACAGCTTCGAGCTGAACAACCGTGCCGACTTTGTGGCCGGGGATGAATTTTACAGTGTGTCCCCTCGGCGCCATGAGCTGGCACTGAGTCTCCGTTACCCGGTGAGTTCACAGCTGACAGCGGGTTGGTCCGGTGGCTACCAGTACAGCCGTTACCGGGATCCCCATCGCCTGCTTGAGACGGACGCACCTGTTGAGGAGGCTGCAGTGGAGGAACAGCAACGTGTCGACCGCTGGTTCGAAACGGGCCTGTTCGCTGAGCAGCGACTTTCCGATCGATGGCTGGTTCGGGCCGAGTGGGAGATTCAGGACAATAACAGCCGGATAGATCGTTACGATTACCAGCGCCATACCTTCATGGCGTCCCTCGAAGCCAGCTTCTGACCCCGGCCCGCAGGCCGGGGGCTGTTGAGCGCCGGCATCGAGCCAGGCGCGCATCCGGAAGGTGTGCTTACAGGGTAGCCATCACCTTGCGAGCCGCGACAATGGTGTGTTCGATGTCATCGTCGGTCAGTGCCGCGCTGGTGAAGCCTGCTTCGAACGCTGAGGGTGCCAGGTAGACGCCTTCCTTCAGCATGCCCTGGAAGAATCGCTTGAAGCGTTCCACATCGCACGCCATCACCTGATCAAACCGGGTCACTGACGGTTCGTCGGTAAAGAAGAAACCGAACATGGCGCCGGCGCCCTGCACGGTGAGCGGGATGCCGGCCTCATCAGCGGCAGCCTTGATGCCATCACGGACCGCGTTGGTTTTTTCGGTCAGGCGGTCGTGGAAGCCGGGCTCGGAAATGGCGTTGAGTGTCGCTAGACCCGCGCGCATCGCCAGCGGGTTACCGCTCAATGTGCCGGCCTGATAGACCGGGCCAAGTGGCGCGATGTGCTCCATGATCTCGCGCTTGCCGCCAAAGGCGCCGACCGGCAGGCCACCACCGATGACTTTACCGAGGGCGGTCAGATCGGGCGTTACGCCGTAATAGCCCTGAGCCCCGCCCAGGGACACCCGGAATCCGGTCATGACTTCGTCAAAGATGAGTACTGTACCGTGCTCGTCGCATACCTCGCGCAGACCCTCCAGGAAACCGGGTACTGGCGGGATGCAGTTCATGTTGCCGGCCACCGGCTCAACGATAATGGCGGCAATCTGATCGCCCATTTGGGCGAAGGTTTCCCGGACGCCGTCGATGTCGTTGAAGTTCAGGGTCAGGGTGTGCTCGGCCAGGCTGGCCGGAATACCGGGTGAGTTGGGAACACCCAGCGTCAGGGCGCCGGAGCCGGCTTTCACCAGCAAGGAATCCACGTGCCCGTGGTAGCAACCCTCAAACTTCACGATCTTGTCGCGACCGGTGTAGCCCCGGGCCAGGCGAATTGCGCTCATGGTCGCTTCCGTGCCGGAGTTGACCATGCGTACCAGATCAATAGATGGCACCAGTTCGCAGACCTTCTGGGCCATGTCGGTTTCGATGGCGGTTGGGGCTCCGTAGCCAATGCCCATATCGACCTGGGCGTGCAGGGCTTCCTTGATCCGAGGATCGGCATGCCCGAGGATCATCGGACCCCAGGACCCGATGTAGTCAATGTAGCGACGGTCGTCCTCGTCGAACAGGTAGGCACCTTCGGCGTGCTTGAAGAAAATTGGGGTGCCGCCCACGCCCCGAAAAGCCCGGACCGGGGAATTCACCCCGCCAGGAATGTATTTCTGGGCTTCCGTGAACAGCGTTTCGGAATGTGTCATGGGTGTTTTTCCTGTTATCTGGGTAATGAAAAAAGAGGATGATGTTGTTCAAACAGCCGGGAGAACTTCTTCGCCCGCTGCTCGATGTCGTCGATAGAACCACCGAACAGGCCGCCAATCACCGCCAGCAGATCAGCGCCGGCTTGAATCAGCGGCGTACCATTGTCGATGGTGATGCCACCGATGGCGGAGACCGGACGACCGAATGCTTTTGCCCTGGTCAGAACCGAGGCCCGTGCGGCCGGGGCGTCCGGTTTGGTTCCGGATGGGAAAAAACGGCCAAAGGCCAGATAGTCCGCGCCCGCTTCGCAAGCGTTGGCGGCCAGCTCCAGCTCTGAATGGCAGGTCACCCCAATGATGGCTTGTTCACCAAGGATGCTCCGTGCCCGGGTGGCCGCCATGTCGCCCTGGCCGAGATGAACACCGGCTGCTCCGCAGCGCCGAGCCAGGTCGGCATCGTCGTTGATCAGCAGCGGCACGCCGGCATTCCGGCACAGGGCCTGCAGATCCCGGGCTTGCCTGAGGCGTTCGGCCTCCGGCGCCTGCTTTTCCCGGTATTGTATCAAAACCGCCCCACCGCGCAGTGCGGCTTCTACGGAGGCAAGCAGAGTATCCGGTGGGGTCAGGGTTGTGTCTGTCACGGCATACAGGCCGGGACGCAAGCCTTTGCTCATCGCCTTACTCACCGTTCCCAGGGAATACCCCGGTCCGGCACTGGCTGGCCTTTGCCCACTTCCAGTGCGTGCAGGATGGCCCGGTGCACGTAGTTCTGTGCCTGGGAGATGGCCGCCCGGGGTGACAGGCCGCAGGCGCGACCAGCGGCGATGGCGGCTGCCAGGGTGCAGCCGGTGCCGTGATAGACCCCACCCACGCGCTCGACTTCCCAGCTCATGGGTTCCGGAGCGTGGTTGAACAGGGTGTTGGTGATGTGGATTCCCGTGCCATGACCGCCGGTGGCGAGTACGGAGGAACAGCCTGCGTCCAGCAGCTTCCGGGCCGCCAGCTCGGGATTGGCATCATCCCCGAGAATCGCCAGCTCTTCCCCATTCGGAGTGATCATTTCAGCCAGCGGGAACAGGCGCTCCTTCATGGCCTTGACCAGGTCCGTGTCCGCCAGGTCGCCGCCGCCGGCGGCCTTGATCACCGGGTCGGTAATCACCGGCGCGTCTGGATAGTCTTTGAGGAAGTCCACCAGCACATCGACAATGGCTGCGTTGCCCAGCGCGCCGGTTTTCACGGCGTGGATCGGTGTATCGCCGACCAGGCATGTCAGCTGCCGCCGAATCAGCTCGGCGTCCACAGCCTCTGCCTCATACACGTTAACGGTATCCTGGACGGTCAGGCAGGTGACGACTGGCAGTGGATGACAGCCCAGCGACGTGCAGGCCTGGATATCGGCCTGAATGCCGGCGCCGCCGGATGGATCCAGACCGGACAGGATCAGGACCTGGGGGCGATTGTGCAGTTTGATGGCGCGACTCCTCAGAACGGTTTGACGACGACCAGTATGACCACCGCGAGCAACACCAGCACCGGCAGTTCATTGAACCAGCGATAGAACACGTGACTGCGCTGATTCTGATCATCCCGGAACACTTTGACCAGATGGCCGCAATAGAAATGATAGGCAATCAGTAACGCCACAAGCAGCAGTTTGGCGTGCATCCACCCCTGGGAAACGTAACCCGATGGGTTGTAGCCGATCAGCCACAGGCCCAGAATCACGGTGGCAATCATGGATGGGGTGGTGATACCCCGATACAGTTTCCGCTCCATGATCTTGAACCGCTCGCGGCCTGCCGTGTCCTCGCAGTTGGCGTGGTACACGAACAGCCGGGGCAGGTAGAACAGGCCGGCGAACCAGCACACCATCGCGATAATATGAAAGGCCTTGACCCACAGCATGTATCAGCTCCGTCGGTATTGGTAGTAACTTTCGATGTCGGATTTCAGCACGATGCCGTAGATCCGCTGAATCATCGGTGCCACGTGCCTTTGCACGTACAGCGCCTCGGCGTTGGTGGTGTCGAACTGGTGCAACGCTTCTTCCAGCGTGGCCTGGTACTGGACCGGGGCTACATCCCGTCGATTGGCCGGGATGTTCATCAGGTCGATGGATTCCAAGGGCGCCCGGTCGGCATGCTCCGGCTTCTCATTGTCCTCAAGGAAGCGTGCCAGATCGACCGCAGGCAGCACCGACGTCGGGCCATTTTTACCCTCAACCACCAGCCACTTGGGCTCAGATTTCAGGGTTTCCCTGGCCTGCTCCGGACTGAGGTGCCGCTCGGTCCGCAAAATGTTCCGTTCCATAATCGCGCCGACTGAAACCCGCCGCAGTGCCTGAATCACCGGGGAGTTCTGATAGCTGAGTCCCTGGCTCTTGAGAATGGTCAGAAACAGGGATTTCTTGCCGAACACTTCACTGGTCACCAGGGTGGCGGTGGTGATGATCAACATACCCGGCAGAATGATATTGGGGTTCCGGGTGAGTTCCATCAATGCCATCAGCGCGGCCAGGGGCGCCTGAAGCACCGCCCCCATCATTGCCCCCATGCCCAGCATGGCGTAAAAGCCGACCGACGAGGCTTGCTGCGGCGCGATCACGGCGCCGATCAGCCCCATCGCAGCCCCCAGTGTGGCCCCCATGAACAGGGTGGGGCCAATCACACCGCTGGGCATGCCCAGTCCAATGGTGAGCGAGGTGCTGAGGAGCTTGGCAATGCCGACGATCAGCAGGAACCAGAAACCAAGTTGACCATTGATGGTGTCGTTGACCGTGTCGTAGCCGATGCCCATGGTCTGCGGTACCACAAGCGCAAACGGCACCATGATCAACCCGGCCACTGCGATCCTGCCCAGTACCGGCCGCTTGTGAAAACGCCCCATGGTATCCACCAGGTGAATGAACAACGCGGCTGCCACGCCAATGACCAGGGCAATGGCCAGTATCCAGGGGATCTCCAGCAAAGAGTTCATAGTCAGGGCGGGGACGTTGAATGCCGGCTCCGGACCGTAGACCGCGTGGGTCACTACGGCCGCACTTACGGCGGCCAGGATGATCGGGGTAAAGCCGGCGATGGTGTACTCCATCATCACCACTTCCATGGCAAAGATAACTCCCGATATCGGCGTGTTGAAGGACGCGGAAATGGCGGCAGCGCAGCCGCAGGCGACCAGAGTTCGGATGCTGTTGTTGGGCAGGCGCATCCACTGACCCATCATGCTGGAAAACGTCGCGCCAAGATGAACAGCCGGGCCCTCACGGCCGGAAGACTGACCGGTGATGACTGTCGCGACGCCCGAGACAAACTGCACCACCGCACTGCGAAAGGACATGTAGCCCTGGTGATAGTTCAGCCGTTCCATGACGTGAACAATCCCCACCTTGCGATCATTGATGGCCAGGCGATGAAGCATCAGGCCTAGTAACAGAGCGCCAGCCATTGGCAGCACACCACGGGTGAGCGGTGTCAGCTCCTCAAAGGATTCGGCACTTGCCCCAGGCAGAAAGTGCTCCAGTGGCCACTCTATGGCGAAGCGAAACACCAGGATCACCGCACCGGTAATGATGCCAGACAGCAGTCCCAGGACAGCCAGTTGGGGTAAGGCATCAACGCCGGACAGACGGTTTCGGAAAGCCGTCGTCGCGTAGTCGGTTATATGTCGCCAGAATTTATGGATCAACGCAGGGATTCCGCTTGTTTACTGTGGGGTTACAGCATTTTCTGGCAACATTGTAACGGTAGGCTGGCGGGCTGCAATAAGTCATTGGTTTATCATGGTAGACTACGCCTCAATCAACACACTCAAACCGCGTCGCTGGAGTACAACGTGATAAAAGCAGGCATCGTAGGTGGAACAGGCTATACCGGAGTGGAATTGCTCCGGCTGCTGGCTACCCACCCGGAGGTTTCCGTCAGTTGCATTACCTCCCGTTCGGAAGCCGGTTTGCCGGTAGCCGATCTGTATCCGAATCTGCGGGGGCACTACGACCTGGCCTTTTCCGAGCCCGATGCCGACATGCTGAAGGCCTGCGATGTGGTATTTTTTGCCACCCCTCATGGTGTTGCCATGCGTATGGCGCCCGAGCTGATCGCTGCCGGTGTACGGGTGGTGGACTTGTCGGCGGACTTCCGTCTAAAAGACCTTGAAGTCTGGGCCAACTGGTATGGCATGCCCCATGAAAGTGCTGAATGGGCGGACAAGGCGGTATATGGGCTGCCGGAAGTGGCGCGCGACGCCATTCGGGAGGCGCAGTTGGTGGCAAATCCGGGGTGTTACCCCACCGCTATCCAGCTGGGATTCCTGCCGCTGGTGGAGAACGATCTGGTGGATCCGGCTCGCCTGATTGCCGATGCGAAATCCGGGGCCAGTGGCGCCGGTCGTCAGGGCAAAGTCGGCATGTTGCACGGTGAAGTTGGTGAAAGCTTCAAGGCCTACGGCGCTTCCGGGCACCGGCACCTGCCCGAGATCCGGCAGGGGCTGTCAGAGGCGGCCGGGGTTTCCGTGGGAGTGACGTTTGTCCCGCACCTGGTTCCGATGATTCGCGGCATCGAGGCAACCCTGTATGCCGAGCTGAAGGATCCGACCGATTTTGGTCGTCTCCAGGATCTGTTTGAAGATCGCTTCCGCAATGAGCCGTTTGTCGATGTCATGCCTCAGGGCAGTCACCCGGAAACCCGCAGTGTGCGCGGAGCCAATCATTGCCGTATGGCTCTGCACCGGCAGGAGGACAGTAATATCGTGATCGTCTCCTCCGTGATCGACAATCTGGTGAAAGGGGCGGCCGGCCAAGCGGTTCAGAACATGAATATCATGTTCGGACTGACGGAAACCCAGGGGCTGGATGCCCCGGCGTTTCTGCCGTAGGGGGTTCTGTGGTCGACAAGCGTAAGCCGGAACAGGAATATGTGGTTGTTCGGCATCGTCCCGGGTATCGGGTGCGACGTACCCTGATACTGCTGACGTTCAGCCTGCTCGCGGGAGCGATCGGTTTCACCGTGGGCATGTCTCAGGGGGGCTTTCGGTTCTCTGCTGTGGCTGCCTCCAACGAGGTGCTGGCGGATGAACTGGAGACGCTTCAGGACAAGTACGCGGAAACTAGCCAGCAGCTGGCTAATCTGGATCGCGGACGGCTCATTGATAAACAGGCCCTCAACCGTGCCCGAACCACCATTGTTGAGCTCGAAACCCAGATCGCATCACTGAAATCCGATCTGACTTTCTATAAAAACATCATGGCCCCCTCCGAGACCAGCAAAGGTCTCCAGGTGGACAGCTTCACTCTGGCCAGCGACCCGCAGCCGGGTGCCTACGATTTCAAGCTGACACTGACCCAGGTGGGTAATAATAAAAGCTACATCGCAGGTGTGGTGGCAGTGAATGTCATCGGCCTGCGCGACGAAGAAAAAGAAGTCATCGCCTTGCGCGACCTGTCTCAGGATATCGAGGACCTCGGTGTGAAATTCCGCTTCCGTTATTTCCAGGATGTGGAGGGGTTGCTCGTGTTACCGGAAGGGTTTGAACCGCGTGAAGTGCAAGTAGTGGCGCGAGCTCAAAGTAAGAAATCCTCGCAGGCAGAACGAACTTTCGATTGGGATGACTTAACGGAGAATTAACATGCTTCGCAAGAAAAAGCAGAAACCCCGGCGTCCGGCTGGCAATTTTGACACGCTGATTTCTGCCAAGACCACGGTCGATGGCGACATCACGTTTTCCGGCGGCTTGCACGTTGACGGGCAAGTGCGTGGGAAAGTGGTGGCGGAAGAAGGCAGCGAAGCGGTGCTGCGTATTTCCGAGATTGGCGACATTGCCGGCGACATCGTGGCCCCGCACGTGATTATCAATGGCAAGGTCCACGGCGACGTTTATTCTTCCACTCATCTCGAGCTGGCAGAAAACGCCGCGATCAGCGGTAACGTCTATTACAACCTGATCGAGATGGCCATGGGCGCCTCGGTCAACGGCAATCTCGTGCATCAGCAGGAACCGGTTGGATTGCTGACCGATGCCTCGAGCAAGCGTAAGGCTGACAAGGCACCTGAGGCCGAAGCAGCGCTCGCCGGTGCCGAGGATGGTGGTAAATCCGAATAGTTGATTGTTTTAGTCGGGAATACGATACTTTTCACCATTGTTCTAAACCATTCCGGAGGCAAAGTTGAGCGTTGTTCAGCAGCAAATGGCCGCACCACTTTTCTTCAGCGACAGTGCCGTTGCCAAGGTGCGGGAACTGGTTGAGGAAGAGGAAAACCCGAAACTCAAGCTTCGGGTGTTTGTCACTGGCGGTGGCTGCTCCGGCTTCCAGTATGGCTTCTCATTCGATGAAGAGCAGGATGAGGAAGACACCGTGGTTGAGCGCGATGGTGTGAGTCTGCTGGTGGACCCGATGAGCTACCAGTATCTTGTAGGTGCCACCATCGAATATCAGGAAGGTCTGCAGGGCTCGCAGTTTGTGGTGCAAAACCCCAATGCCAGTGCCACCTGCGGGTGTGGCAGCTCGTTCTCGATCTGATCGTAACCCTGAAAGTAAAAAAGGAGAGCAAGAGCTCTCCTTTTTTTTGTTTCTGCCCTTTTTATATCGGGTCTCAGGCCTGGTATATCGCCCCGAGGATGCGTTCACCTTTGGCTCCCGTAACGTCTGGAAGGTTTCCTGAGCGTCCGGATAGCGCTCGCTCGGCCAGCCACGCAAACGCGACCGGCTCAACCCACTGAGGATCGAGCCCCAATTCGCTGGTCAATGATACTTTGGTCGGTTGCAGCGCTTTAGCCAGTTCCGACATCAGTAGCGGGTTTTTCGTTCCTCCTCCACACACGTAAATCTGCGAGTTCGATGCATCCGGTAGCTGGCGGACAATGCTTTCAACAGTGAGTTGCAGAAGTGTGCGCTGTACATCCGCCGGGCCCAGGTCCTCATGCCGCTGGATCATTGTTTTCACCCAGCCCAGGTTGAAACGCTCCTTTCCAGTGCTCTTCGGCGCAGGCCGGGTAAAATAGGCATCGGACAACATGTCTTCCAACAGGCGTTTGTCTACCATGCCCTCTTGCGCCCAGTGGCCATCGGAGTCGTAGGGGAGGCCAAGTTGATTGTGGCACCATGCGTCAATCAGCGCATTGGCAGGGCCTGTGTCAAAACCGGTGATTGGTTGCTGACCAGTGCATGGAATCCAGGTGATGTTGGCAATGCCGCCTAGATTCAGGATGCATCGGTCCTGATCTGCTGAGCCAAAGAATGCCTTGTGAAACGCGGGGACCAAAGGTGCACCCTGACCACCGGCCGCTATATCCCGGCGCCTGAAGTCGGCAATGGTTGTAATACCGGTTTTTTCTGCAATTACCGCCGGATTGCCGATCTGGATGGAGAACGGTGCGAAGCCATCGGGTTGATGGCGGATAGTCTGGCCATGGCTGCCTATGGCGCGAATCGACGGGCGGTCGATGCCCGATCGTTCGATCACTTGGTTGGCGGCGTCGGCAAACAGTGAGCCGATGATTGTATCGAGTTCTCCAACTTCATCCGGCGATCCCTGGTTCTGGCTAACTGCCAGAAGCCGGTGCCGGATGTTGTCGGGAAAACTGAGAGTTTGGGTTCCGTGAAGGTTCACGGTCGGGCCATCAAAGGACACCAGCACAGCGTCGATGCCGTCCATGCTGGTGCCCGACATCAGGCCGAGCCAAGCGTCCATGTCTGTTACTCGTCGGTCGCGAGAGCGAGTTGCTGATAGTTCTCGCGGAAAGTTTCCAGTCGTGCCAGGTGCTGCTGGGTGTGTTCCTTGAAGCGAGCCAGTTCAGTCGCTGGTACCGGCTTCGCTTCCGGCAGCTTAACCCTGCGTGAGTTACGTGGCACACCGTTGACCCGGAACTCGTAATGCAGGTGCGGGCCGGTCACCATGCCGGAAGCGCCAACGTAACCAATGGTCTCGCCCTGCTTGACCCGGGCACCTTTCTTGATGCCTTTGCCCAGGCGGCTCATGTGGGCGTACAGGGTGGTAATGTTGTCGCCGTGCTGCAGAACAACGGTTCGGCCATAGCCACCTTTCCAGCCGGCAAACTGAACGCGCCCAACGCCTGCCGCTTTAATCGGCGTGCCGGTCGGGGCGCCGTAGTCGGTTCCCTCGTGGGGGCGAACCACGTTCAAGACCGGGTGACGACGCTGAAGGTTAAACGGCGAAGAAACCCGCGCGTTGATCGGTGTGCGCAGGAACGCCTTACGCATGCTCTTGCCGTCGGGAGCGTAGTAGTCGCTGTCTCCGTTGCTGTCGGTATACAGCAGCGCGACGTTTTCCTCGCCCTGGTTAATGAAGCGAGCGGAGAGGATGCGACCGTTCTCGAGTTTTTCACCATCAAGGAACAGTTCTTCATACACCACTTCAAACTGATCGCCCTGGCGAACGTCGTAAACAAAGTCGATGTTCCAGCCAAAAATACCGGCCAGTTCCATGGTCAATCGATCGTTCAGTCCGGCTTCCCGAGCGGCCAGGTAAAGGGAGCCGTCAATGGTGCCAGATGCGAACGCCTGCTGGACTTCCGGTTCGCGGATTACGCTTTTGCCCGAGTAGCCCTCGTCTGTTTTTTCAATCATCAGCGATTCAAGCTTGCTGCGCTGAAGCTCGACAGCCGCCAGCTCACCAACGGAATCCCGGGCAAAGCGGATGGTCTCCCCGGCGTACAGGCGCTGGAGTTCGTCGGCTTTGCCGTCACCATGAATGACCGACAGCATGATGCCGTCGTTGAGGCCGGCCTTCTTGAACAGGGAAGACAGGGTGTCCCCTGATTTGATTTTATAGGTTTGCCAGTCGAGTAGTGGCGCCGGGGGTGTCTCGGGCTCTGCCGGCTGGGCGGCGGTCTGTGTCACAGCGGCCTGCTGTTCCTGAGCGGGTGTCTGCGCGTCAACCGTGGCGACTTCCTCGGAATTCTTTGCGGTAGAAGCCTGTGCCGGGCCACTTACGGTCGCTGTTCCCTGATTCAGGTCGAGCGAGTAAGACATGCGTTTGGCCTCTACATCAGAGCTTGGGCTCATCAGCACAGCGGAAGTCACTAAAACCGTCGCTGTTGCGGCAATGGTAATGTGGGTCTTGGGAAACATATTAAACACGTATCGCACCCGTTTTAATCGGTATTCCGGCAGTTTAAATTGCCTATTTAAAGCTGTGGTTCAAGTGAGAAACCAACAGGTTACCGTATAAAATGCATGCGGGACAGCGTGGAACATTACGGTAACTGTTCCATCCTCCGGATTTCTTTAGACGGCGTTGCTATAATGTGCCGCCTTACCAGTTCAGTATTGTACAAAAACTGACCGAATGCACTTTAGCAGGAGTGTGGGTAACTCACAGATTTCTTTTGTAGAAGTCTGTAACCAAGCGATTCCAACTAGATCTAATTGGGGATGTGTTGTTCATGTCATCTATCGATGAGGCGTTGGCCGTAATCAAGCGCGGCGTTGACGAACTGATTCCGGAAGAAGGGCTGATTGAAAAGCTGAAGGAGGGGCGGCCGCTGCGCATCAAGGCTGGATTTGATCCCACGGCTCCGGACCTGCACCTCGGGCATACCGTCCTTATTAATAAGCTGCGTCAGTTTCAGGATCTTGGGCATGAGGTCATTTTTCTGATTGGCGATTTTACCGGGATGATCGGCGATCCCACCGGCAAGAGTGCGACTCGTCCGCCGTTGACTGAGCGGCAGGTTGCCGATAACGCCGTGAGCTATAAAGAGCAGGTGTTCAAGATTCTTGATCCGGCCAAGACGCGTGTGGTGTTCAATTCCGAGTGGATGGGCAAGATGAGCGCGGCCGACATGATCAAGCTGGCCGGGCAGTATACGGTTGCCC
The DNA here is from genome assembly GCF_030519635.1 of Marinobacter suaedae. NCBI lineage: Bacteria > Pseudomonadati > Pseudomonadota > Gammaproteobacteria > Pseudomonadales > Marinobacteraceae > Marinobacter > Marinobacter suaedae. The sequence goes on from NZ_JAUMIS010000001.1 coordinate 1,928,355, forward strand.
GTATGCTCGAGCGTGACGATTTCACCAAGCGTTACAGGGCAGAGCAGTCCATCGCCATCCATGAGTTTCTCTACCCGCTGGTTCAGGGATACGATTCCGTCGCGCTGGAGGCCGATGTTGAGCTTGGCGGTACCGATCAGAAGTTTAATCTTCTGATGGGGCGTATCCTTCAGAAGCATTATGGCCAAACTCCACAGGCCATCCTCACCATGCCTATCCTTGAGGGGCTCGATGGTGTCCAGAAGATGTCGAAGTCGCTGGGTAACTATGTGGGTGTGAATGATGCCCCGGGAGAGATGTACACCAAGCTTCTCTCAATGCCCGATGAGCTGCTGTGGCGCTACTTTGAATTGCTGAGCTTGCGTCCCATGGATGAGGTTGAGGGTTTCCGTAAGGCGGTCGAGTCGGGCGCGAATCCCCAGGACTATAAAAAGCTCTTTGCGGAAGAAATTATTACCCGCTTCCACAGCGAAGAGGCGGCTAAGAATGCTCACAAGTCCGCCGGCAATCGCGTAGCGCATGGTGAGATTCCGGAAGACGTGCCAGCGGTTGAGGTTTCTCTCGATGGTCAGTCAGAAATTCCTATGGCGGCGGTTCTTCGTCTGGCAGGTCTGGTGAAAAACGGTGCGGCGGCACGTGATGTTCTTGGTCGTGGTGCTGTTTATGTCGACGGTCAGCAGTTTGAGGGTAATCGCCTCTTTAAAGAAGGTGATGAGTGTGTGATCCAGGCTGGCAAGAAGAAGATTGCTCGAGTTTTGATCACTACATAGGTGTTTTCCGCCGGATTTGAGGTTTTCTCAAATCCGGCGTTGACAGTTTTCCTGAGGGCTGTAGAATGCGCCCCACTTCTGACGGACACGACGCCAAACGGGGTCGGTTCGGAAGCGGCAACTGCCTGAAAAGGTTGGAGAAATTTGAGTTTTCAAGTTCTTCAAAAAGGTGGTTGACAGGGCGGCGGTTCACTGTAGAATGCGCGCCTCGCTCTTCGGAGCAAGCCGGACGATTTGAGTAGTTTGAACGCTTGTTGAAAGCCTCGAAAATTACTTCAAAACAACGGTTGACAAGGTGGCGGTTCACTGTAGAATACGCGGCCTTGATGAGCAACGGCTCAACGTTCTTTAAAAAGTTAACCAAGTAATTCGTGTGGGCGCTGGCCGAGGTATTTCGGATACGAAATATCAGGACAGTGACTCGTCGAAATTGAGTTTTGTCTTGAGCAA